>CAMBRK010000001.1 GCA_945870185.1 Aureispira sp. CCB-QB1
ATTTTCAAAAAATGCTACATCTGATTATCAATCACTTACAAAATTGAAGACATCAAAATATCGCAAAATAGCCCCAAATTAAACGAATTTTGTGGATAACTTTTTTCAAATTACTAATTTATATGCTTTCCTGAGCAATGTGGGTTAAGGCTTGATAAAAAGACGTGAATTATAGTTTGATCACTTTATGTATTCTTGTCACATTACCTTTATTTTTAGTATAGTGTAAATAATATATCCCAGTAGGTAAATCTGATAGATCGATTGTATGGTTGTGGGTATAGAAATCAGATACACAAATACCTTGTCCATTGAAGATACGATGAACGATGATTTCTTCAGAAGGTGTTATTTGATCAAAGGTGGGATTTGGGTAAAAGTGTATGTCATTTACAGAATCTAATAAAGCAGTACTAATACATTTAGATAGGATATCTTCTTCTTTACCACAGTTTAGACCATTATTATTAATTAATTTCAGAGAGTCGGGAAAGTTTTTTAGCATTTCGCACACAGGTCTTACACTACATTCTGAAAGTAAAGGATTGTCAGTGATTTCTATGCCATTTTCTAGTTCCCACCTGAAGTTTTTAAAACCTATATTTTTTACTTTTTCCAAAGCTGAGATGTTGGACAAATGTTTATTCTTTTTCAAAAAAAGTTCATGCAAAGTATCTGAAGCCGGGAAGCCTTCAAGTGATTGTAAACCATTTACCTTATTGATATATAGTCCTTTAATTCCCTTTATGGCGGAGAGTTCTTTCAAATTTTGTGGTACAAACTCAGTGATATTGTCTAATGACAAGAATTCAATATTTTCTATATTTTTGAGTCCATCCAATGTCATAATTTTTTTACCATTCGAAATACTTAAAATTTTCAAATCCTTAATCAATTCTGTTCCTGTAAATGAGAAATCTGTCCATACTGAACTTAAAACTAAGTGCTCTAAATTTTTTCTTGCTGATAAGGCCTCCAAATTTTTTAAAACATAATTGGATTTTATAATCAACCAGGAGATGCTATCTACTTTTTCAACGCCAGGTAATTGGAAATTGCCTGTTAAGCTTAAGGAATTAATAAACTTAATATTTGGAAATGCAAGCAAGTCGTATGATGGACCGTTGAGGGCAGCAACCCCGATTAAAACACAATTATTGATATGCTCTAGTATTGAAAACCCACTCAGATCAAAATTGGATTCATTTTTGAAATATAAATAATCTATATATTTTAGTCTCGAAAAACCAGTCGTGTTTCTACTTTCGGTGATACCTAAATATTCAATACTATCTATATTTTCCAGTCCTTCGAAGTTGATCTCTTTGCCATAAGCCAGAATTCCAATGCTATTTTGATGTCCATGGAGTACTTTTAGTCCTTTAAGATTGGTGATATTTCCTGACATAGAGATAAACAAATCATTTACCTGATGACAGCCAGGATACTGATGGCTGAAACTGTCTACTTGGTTTTGGGTACTCAGGTATATCTCAACAGGACATTGTGTATATCCTGCGGTACTAATGCCTAATAGAAAAACAATAAATAATTTTTTAAATGAATTTATTATCATAGACATGGTGTTGGACTTTCACATTATTCAATATCAGGATGAGTTGCACCGAAAATAACATTTTCTTTCATCGCCTTCACCACATTCTGCCCATCCATGGCTGCCGAAATGATACCTCCTGCATATCCAGCACCTTCGCCACAAGGATAAAGTCCTTTGATTTGCACGTGCTCGTAGGTCACAGCGTCACGAGGGATTTTGATAGGTGCTGACGTGCGACTCTCGGTACCAATGATATTGGCTTCATTGGTGAGATAGCCCTTCATTTTTTTATTGATATCTATCAGCCCTTTACGTAAACGTTGATACACAAATGATGGTAATAGCTGATGTAGTGGGGCAGAAATCAAACCAGGTATATACGAAGTAGGATTTAATTCCGGTGATATTTTACCATTGACAAAATCTTCAACACGTTGTGCGGGAGCTTTTTGGCTACCATCACCGGCGTCAAACATAGCTTTTTCTACCACGGCTTGAAAATCCAATGATGCAAATACTCCCGAATAGCCATGTTTTTCCAACTCATCGAGTTCAATGGACGTGACAAATCCACTATTGGCAAATGGACTATCTCGTCTGCTCAGTGACATACCATTAACAACGATCTCACCGGGTGCCGTTGCTGCGGGTACGACCAAACCACCGGGACACATACAAAAAGAAAACACACCTTGGTCTTCTACCTGCGCCACTACGGCATAGCTGGCAGCAGGAAGGTTTTCTTCTCGTTGATTTTGGTGATATTGTACTTGATCAATATAAGATTGTGGGTGCTCGATGCGAAGTCCCAAGGCAAAAGGTTTAGCCTCCATATACACTCCTTTCTGATTCATCAAGAAATAAATATCCCTAGCAGAGTGTCCTGTTGCCAAGATTACATTTTGTGCAGTAAACGTCAGATCACCACATCGAACACCATGGATTTGATTGTTTTCTATAATGAAATCGGTGACTTTGTGGTGAAAAAGTACTTTTCCACCGTACTTTTCTATGGTATCCCGAATTGCTGATATGATCTGTGGCAGTTTATTACTCCCTATATGCGGATGTGCGTCCACAAGAATATCCGGTGTAGCACCATGCTCCACCAATAATTTCAAGACCTTTTCAATCTTGCCACGCTTGTGTGATCGGGTATATAGTTTTCCATCTGAATAAGTACCGGCACCACCTTCGCCAAAACAATAGTTGGAGTCAGGATGTACAACACCATCTTGTTGGATGGCTTTCAGATCCCTTCGGCGCTCTCTGACGTCTTTTCCTCTTTCTAGTACTATGGGTTTTAGTCCAGATTCTAAACATTCTAATGCAGCAAAGTATCCAGCAGGTCCAGCACCAATGATGATCACTTCTTCTGCTTGGCTTACATCTGCAAATGTCGAAGTAATCGAAGTTGGATTGGTGTATTCTTCATCCAAATAGACATCGTACCGGAGTAGGTATATGGGTCTTTTGCCGCGCGCATCAATAGATCTTTTTGCTAAAATGATATCTTGAATATGAGATACTTCACGCTTCATTTGCTGATGAATGAGCGTTTTAATATATTCATTGTCTAGGACTTTGTCCGGGAAAACCTTAATTTCTACTTGTTTGACCATGCCATTGGGCAATTTTGACTGCAAAAGTACGCGTTCTTTAGTGGATTGTAGATAAGCTATGGAAATGAAATTTTGAAATTAACTCATTTCAAAAATAAATTATATTTTTATATATGTGATTTGAATGTTATTTCCAAATTCAAATGGAATTTTAATCAAAGATAAAATACCTTTTTCAATCCCGAAGGGATGCTAAAGATGGTAGAAAATATCCAATGCGGCTCGCATAAAACCCATTTCTTTATTATTTTCATCTCTTCGGGATTGAATCGTTGCGTATTGATAAATAAATAATTCAAAAAAAAATATCGAAATAAATGTCTCACCACCTACTCCGATATTTTCTAATTCAAATCTATTTTGGATCCAGGATATTCTTAATCCTGCTTCTAAGATCATCTTTGTGATATGCAGATGATACATCTACTTGGGTATATGCTGCCAACATCGAATCTATCTTTTTGATTTGTGCTCTTACGGTGGCGGTGATGTCAGAGTTTTTGGAAGCATTGTCTTTTTGTTCGAGTGCTTTGCCTAGCGCATCTACATACGTTCTTTGTAAATTCCTACGATAGATGTCGATTGATTTTTTAGATTTTACTTCCGTAAAAATGGCATTGGTCAGGTCATCCATCATTTCTGTGAGCTTATAGGCTTTGTCACCATTTAAGGCTTCATTTTCTTGTATTCTGAGCAATCTATCTTTCATCAGTAAAAGATTGAGTGTACGTTCTTGTAAACTTCTGATTCTTTCGGTATTGCCATGCTCTTCTATTCTGCTCAAGATATTTTTATCAGCTATCCAAAGTGGCGTGGTAAAGAGTTGATCATTGAGAAAACGAAGGGCATCTTTTTGTCTTGCTTTATCAGTATGGAAATAGACCGGACTATTTTCATCATATGTTTTGTAATATTCTGACACACCACCGATATTAGCAGTGACGTGACCCATATATCTATTAAATTGGCCGATAGCCGAATCGTAAAACTCCTTCAACTCTTCAAATCCCTTGGTGTCTTCACCCATCCATTTTACCAGATTGGGAACAATTCGCTGTAAGTTTTTAATACCATATTCTGAAGCTTTGATCGAGTTATCTCCTATATCTTCTGTCTGTGCGGTAGGGTCTGTAGGTAATCCTCGTTGACGTCCGAATCTATAAACCGGGTTGTCCGCTTTTTCTTTTATCCAATTGTTGATGATCGGCCTTTCAGATTCTGGCGTGGCATCTTTGATGAGTCTGTAGCCATATTGGATAGACCAAATGTCATACAGTCCGATATCAGGCATGAGTCCTACAGCACCATCTTCTGGTTGCGCCACATAATTAAATCTGGCATAATCCATGATGGAAGGAGCCGTACCCATTTTTTGGGTAAAATGTGCAGATCTCAAAGAATCTACTGCGTAGGCCGAACTTGCTCCCATATTATGCGGTAATCCCAAGGTATGACCAACCTCATGCGCTGACACAAATCTAATCAATCTGCCCATGACTTCTTCTTTCAGTTTTGGTGTACGGGCTTCAGGATTAATAGCAGCCGTTTGGGTAACAAACCATGTTCGTAGTAAATTCATCACATTGTGATACCAAATAATATCGCTTTCTATAATCTCCCCTGTGCGTGGGTCGTGTACATGTGGTCCCATAGCATTTTGGATGTCGGTACTCACATATCTGATCACCGAATATCTTACATCTTCTGGCGACCAATTCGGATCTTCTTCTTTGGTAGGTGGTAGTTTGGCCATGATAGCATTTTTAAATCCTGCAGCTTCAAATGCACCTTTCCAATCATTGACACCTTGCATGAGATAGGGTCTCCATTTTTCTGGAGTGGCAGGATCTATATAATAAACGATTGGCTTTACGGGTTCTACGAGTTCACCACGAAAGTATTTTTCACGATCTTCTGGTTTGGGTTCTAGTTTCCATCTGGTGATTAGTCTATTTGATGAAGCCTTCTGATCATCTGAGCTGTAATCCGTTTGTTGGATAGAAAAATAACTGACTCTCGGGTCAAAATATCTAGGTTGCATCTTTACTTCAGGAAGCAGTACCATATTTTGCGTCATCTCCACAGATAGCGTTCCTGTGATTTGGTTGTCAGGGAGATTGCTCCCCGTATAGGTAAGGACATGTTTTACATAAATATTTTCAGGAAAAGTACGCATTTCTTGAATGAAACTTCTTTTTGAGTCCACACTTTTGATCTCGAAAGCTTTTTTTTGATCTTTATCCATGGCTCCGATCATTTCCACATCGGTATTGAACAATGCTTCCACATCTATAATATATCCAGT
The DNA here is from genome assembly GCA_945870185.1 of Aureispira sp. CCB-QB1. GTDB lineage: Bacteria > Bacteroidota > Bacteroidia > Chitinophagales > Saprospiraceae > OLB9. The sequence continues at coordinate 5,486 of CAMBRK010000001.1, forward strand.
CGTATCTTTATTGTAAGCCTGGATATCAAAAATCATGACTACAGGTTCAAAATTATTATTACGAACAGACTGATAAATCGGATCTTCAAAATTGGCAATACTGTTGTAAGAGACTGATCTTAATAAGATTTTATCATCCTTTTTTTGCCATCTGATCACTTGTTGTGGTCTAGATTCTACACCGGCGCCACCGAAATTTAGATTTTTAACAAAGCCAGAAATCCTAGATGTGATTAATATTTCTTTTTCTAGAATTTCATTGGACAACTCAAAATAATTTTTGTCTTTAACCTTATGTGTCGTAATCATACCTGCTGAAGTCACTGCATCTTTGGTAATGACATCGGCGTAAGGTTTGATTTTTTCATCTTTTTTCTTAGGTTCTGCTGGAGTAGGCGTTTTAGCAGGTTCAGGTTTTTTCTTTTTCCAAAACTGAGCATTAGAAGTCAGTGGAATGAGAAACAACATGATAAGTGCAAAAAATAGATTGGATTTAAAATTCATATGCTGATTTTGATTTATATATGGCAAAAATAATTTTAAGGAAAGGCAAAGATAAGTTATAAAAATTTATATGTGGATAATTTTTAATTAATATGAAATTAGTTACTTTTGTATCTATAAAACTTTTTGAGTTTGCAAAGTAATGAACATATCGATGAAATAAAATCCAAAATTCAGCCTTGGAAGTCAAAATCAGAAAATAGCCTTATGTTGGTCTCGCAAGGATACGAGTATGAGAAGGTCATGGAAGCTATTGATAGCTATTATAAGACTGATGACCAAAACAAAGATAAGCAAATAGACAATTTAAATACTAATAAAAAATCCAATAATTATGCCCCTATTTTTGGTGCAATTTTTTTGATTGCTGCTATGTTAAGGTGGTACAGGTATTCAAATAGTGGAAGCATTTTTTTACTTATTGGCATATTTACAGCTTTGGGAATGGCGTACTTTTTTTTCAGTGAAAATGATAATAAAGGAGAAGGATTATATTAATATCAAAGTACTGTAAATGCTTATTTGAACTTTGCAATCTTTGAGAAAAGACACATTCAAAATATTTTACATTTTTTATAAAATCTGTTTTAAAACAATCATGAAGACAATATTTTTAACTTTTTTCGGAATTTGTTTAGCTGTTTTTGCTCATACTCAACAGAAGCAAGTCTATTTCACATCTTTTCCATGTGTAAGCCCTGATGGCAATCAAATGGTGTTCACATATGAAGGAGATCTTTGGAAAGTCAGTATTGAAGGTGGATTGGCCACAAGACTTACGGCAATGCAAGGAGAAGAAACAAGGGCCAAGTACTCTCCTGATGGCAAATGGATCGCTTTTACAGGGTCTCAATATGACAATCAGGATGTTTACATCTTACCAGCTGATGGAGGAGAAGTGAAGCAACTGACTTTTCATGAAGCATACGACCATGTAGATAATTGGAGTTGGGATTCGAAAGAAATTTATTTTACTTCATCCAGAGAAAACAGAAACTCAGCTTATGTAGTTCCAGTTTCTGGAGGTACACCCAAAAGACTTTTTCATCACTTTTTCCATACCGTGCATAATGTAGCTTTGCATCCTGATGGAGAAATCTTTTTCAGCGAAACATCAGAAAGCAAAGGGCAGGCTTATCGAAAAGGGTATAAAGGTTCTTACAATCCTGAAATTCAATCCTACCAACCCAAAACCAATAATTTCAAAAAATATACAAAATACGAAGGTAAGGATATGTGGCCTACTATAGATAGACAAGGCAATGTGTTTTTTGTGTCAGATGAAAAAAATGGACAATACAATCTATGTACCCTAGATAAAGGAAAAACCAGTCACCTAACTGATTTTAAAACATCTATCAAACATCCTGTAGTCAGTGCTGATGGTCGTTTTGTTGTTTTTGAGAAAGATTTTCAAATATTTAAATATGATGTCAAATCACGAATAACTTTAAAAATCCCTATAGTAACATTTACCAATGCGACATCTGAGAAGGAAAAGGACTTTACGGTTCAAAATAATATTTCATATTTTGATATCAGTGCAGATGGCAAAAAAATGGCCTTTATTTCTAGAGGCGAATTATTTGTATCAGATATAAAGGGGAAATTCATACAGAAGCTCAAAACCAGTCCTTTGTCCAGGGTAACTGAGGTCAAATGGAAATCGGATAATAAAAGCCTGCTCTATGCCCAAACCAATATAAAAGGGTACACCAACCTGTTTTCTATGCGTGCTGATACTATTTCGCTTGAAAAACAATTGACCAATGAAAATCAAAACAACAGAGAATTGTCATTGAACAAATCGCGTACAAAGGCCGTCTTTCTAAGTGGTAGAAATGATGTAAAGATTATTTACCTTGAAAGGGATTCTGTTATCACACTGATTAAGGAAGAACTTTGGGGTTTTCAGAATTCCACTCCTTATTTTTCACCCAACGAGGAGTATGTTATGTTTTCAGCAAGGCGAAATTTTGAAGAAGATATCTTTCTATATCATCTAGAAAATAAAAAACTGATCAATCTCACTAAAACAGGAATTACTGAAAACAGTCCGTTTTGGTCTCCTGATGGTAAATATATTTATTTCACATCTAATAGGGTTAAAGCTGCATATCCATTTGGACTATCAGATGCCAGGGTGTATAGACTACCTTTGGAAAAATATTCACAAGATTTTAGATCAAATAAATATGACAGCCTTTTTGTGGAAAAAAGCAAATCAGCAATTACGAAAACAGATTCATTAAAAACAAAGCCAAAAACTGAAAATTATACTATTGACTTCAATAATATTTTGGATAGGGTAGAGCTGGTTAGTCCCAATTTTGGTACACAAGGCAGAAGCTATGTATTGCGAAAGGAAGATAAAACCATCGTCATTTATTCATCTAATCATAGTGAAAATGAAAACCACTTATGGATGACTACATTCGAGCCTTTTGAAAAGCCAAAAACAGAAAAAATTGAAGGTGCCAAATCAACCAGTTCATTTATAGTGCAGTCTTCAGATAAATATTATGCGCTGATCGGCGGCAATATCCATACTTTAAACATTGATGGTAAAAAAACAGAAAAAGTAAATATCGACCACACTTTCCGCCGCAATCTGAAAGCTGAGTTTGACCAAATGTTTGATGAAACATGGGCCAATGTGCAGGAAAATTTTTACAATGAAACTTTTCACGGACTCGATTGGAATCAGGTTGGAGAACATTACAAACAATTTCTGACTTTTGTTAATACACGTTCAGACCTGAGGGTGTTGATCACCGAAATGTTGGGTGATCTGAACTCTTCTCATACGGGTTTTTCCAGCTTTGGGGATGAAGAAAATATTTACTATAAATCGTCAACGCTAGGTACAGGTATCGAGTGGGATGATGATCAGCCATATAAAGTCAAAAGTATCATCACATACAGTCCTATCGATAAAAAAGACATTCAATTAAGAGCAGGAGACATGCTATCTGCTATTAACGGTCTACCAGTGGACATCAAACAAAACAGAGAGTCATATTTTATCAAACCATCATTGGATCAGGAGCTGCAACTCACTTTTAGTCGCAAAGACTCCAGTTTTACCATAAAAATAGCTCCAGTTTCTTTCAATGCGATCAATACACTAAGATATAACGAATGGATCGCCAATAATCAGAAAATAGTAGATCTGAAGTCCAATAAAAAAATCGCGTATGCTCATATGAAAGATATGGGTCAAGGTGAATTGAATAAATTTCTGATCGACATGACCACTGAAATATATGACAGAGACGCATTGATCCTGGACATCAGATACAATAATGGTGGAAATGTCCATGATAATGTGCTCCAGTTTTTAAGTCAAAAACCATATCTAAAGTGGAAATATCGTGAAGGTGAACTTACTGTGCAGCCCAATTTTACACCTGCGGGAAAACCGATCATTCTGCTCACAAATGAACAATCTCTCAGTGATGCAGAGATGACAACTGAAGGATTTAAGAGACTTGGTTTGGGCAAAGTAATTGGCACAGAAACTTACAGATGGATCATCTTTACATCAGGAAAAAGTCTGGTCGATGGATCATTCTACAGATTGCCTTCTTGGGGCTGCTACACTTTGGATGGCAAAAATCTTGAGCATGTCGGTGTTGCGCCAGATATTTATGTTGGCATGGATTTTAAAGACAGACTCAATCAGGTTGATCCCCAGCTAGACAGGGCGATTTCAGAAATATTGGGTATGCTAAAATAAAACAACACTTTGACCACCTGATAAAGCATTCATTAAAGAGTGGCTTTCTTATTATTATTCTTTTTCTTAAGCATAGTTTGAGCTGAGCGATAAGTTTTGTAATCTTCTTTCCTATTCAAATCAGTAAAAAAGTAATCACAATTGTCATCTTAAAAAATTTGGACTGAAATTAAATTATTGATAGTCTGTTAACTCTTGCTTGCTATATTATATTATATTATATTATATTATATTTGTAGCATATGTAGACATTTAGTTCCATTGATCATATACATATGAATAAATCGATTTTTAAATATCCATAAAAATTTAAATATAATGACTAGTAATTTAGACATTATCAAACTACTTTCTGGAGTAGTTTTATTAAAGAGAAATAATCAACGATTACTTTTGAGTCTTATTTTTTCTATATTGGTATCTTTTCCTTCTTTTGCCCAGTTTGAAGAACTTAAAGTAGTAGGACATTATATAAACCCAACATTTGAGTTGGAAGGCAAAGGGATTTCAAAAAAAGAAGTGCGAAACTTTTTAGCCAGAACTTGCCCTGACGCAGTACCAGTTTTTAACAAAAGTAATAATAAGCAATATGTGGCTTATGCATTAGGTGCGATTGGTTTGAGTATTTTATGTATTGAATTTATTGACTCTAGGGACGAACAAAAAAGACAGCCTTCTTTAGGAACGCTTTCAGCACTGTCTTTTGCAACAGGTGCCATATTATTTGAAATGAGCAGCAGGAGAGGTTTTTTCAGAACAGCTAGCATTTATGATGGTCAATGTCGAAATAGAGAACCAGTAGTTTTAAATTTTGGAGTAACTTCATCTAATGGTCTCGGCTTAAAACTTAATTTTTGAAAGAAACTTGAAGCATTCATTGATTTAAAATTTGATTAAAAACAATTCTCTACATTATTTATTTAATATGGAGCGAAATTCGAATCATGAGGCAGTTGATCAGTATTTTATTATACTTTTTTATTTCATTTCCTATCTATAGCCAAGACTTAAACTATCTGAATGATACCCTTCAGATCAGGAAGTTCGATAGTCCTGTCATCTTTGATGGTTTAAGTAATGAAACGGCTTGGGATCACGCTTCTAAGATGGATTTCATTGCTTCTAGACCCATTTGGGGTGGCTTGCCGTCGGAAAAAACGGAGATGTTGGTTGGATATGATGATCATCATTTTTATGTGGCAGGAAGATGTTATACCAAAGATAGTTCTAGTCTCGTCATCAGAAACTTAGTGCGTGATGGTTGGCGTGGAGACGATTGGACTACCTTTCATATAGATAATACTTTTGATAAACAAAATGCATTAATATTTTCAGTCTATCCTATGGGAAGTCGGTATGACGCTGCTATAGGCAATGATGGTGTAGATCTGGGCGTATCAGCTTTTAATCAGGATTTCAATATGTTTTGGGACACCAAATCTGTAGTTAATAAAGACGGGTGGTTTTTCGAATTGAAAATTCCCCTCTACAATCTCAGGCTCAGGAAAAATAGAGCTGGCCAGGTTTTAGTTGCCATCAGTGCTGCGCGAACCATACAGAATCCCCAAGAAATGCATATTTTCCCACCTATTCCGCAAAATATATTGGATGGGATGAGCAAACCATCTGTTAAAAAACCTGCTTGGCTCACGGATATCAAACCCAAAAAACTTTTTTTAGCTACTCCATATCTGGCAGCATCGACCAACAGAGCTAATGCTATCAATAGTACTAGTACTGGTTTTGATAAAATTATTAAACAAACAGCTCAGGTGGGCTTGGATATCAAGGCTGGGCTCAATCCGTACTTGACACTTGATGTATCACTCAATCCTGATTTTGCGCAGGTAGAAGCAGATGATCAATTATTGAATTTAACTAGATTTTCATTGTTTTTTCCAGAAAAGAGACAGTTTTTTCAGGAAGCCGCAGGCCTATTTGATTTCAATCTGGGTGGCCGTACACAGATGTTTTATAGTAGAAGGATTGGTATTAACGATGGACAGCTCACCACGGTATATGGTGGCGCTCGATTGACTGGCAAATTAAATTCAAAAACAGATATTGGACTTTTAAGCATGCAATCAGCTCCAGTTAGAGATTTACAAGACAACGTACTTAGGGGTAGTGAAAATTTTACTACGCTAAGGATGAGACGAAAAATTTACAATCAACAATCCTTTGTCGGTTTTATGGTCACTAATCGTAGGGAAGAAAAAAATATAAGCACTGGAGTGGGCCTAGATTTGCTCATTAATCCTAATGGAGATCATTATTTTATTGGAGCTGTAGCTAATACTTTTGAAAGTGCTAATTCTATACAATCAAATGCGTCAAGAGTTAATCTCAGATACGAACTTCGTAAAACGGATGGGTTTTTTGGAGATATGGCATACACATTTTCTGGACGAGAATTCAATCCCCAATCTGGATTTTTGGATAGGTCAGACTTTCATCAATGGAAAGGCAATCTAAGCTGGGGCCGCTTTGCCAAGGACAAAAGTAGTAGATATCAGTACAAAAGTTGGAGTATATTGAATCTAGATACTTATCGAGGTGTCACCAATAATGCTTGGGAAACAGTTGAGTTGTCATCAAATCTTAGTCTAACAAAATTAAATGGTGTTCAAACAAGTTGGGCCGCTACCTACAATTACGAATATTTGGCAACACCGTTAACTTTTGGGAACAAAACAACTATTTCATCAGGAGATTATCAATTTGCACAACTTTCCTTCGACTACTTACAACCACGTGCCAAAACTTTTAGAAACGCTTTTACAGTGTCCGCAGGTACCTTTTTTGATGGAAGAAGAGTCAATTTTACCTACAACCCCATCTGGAATTTGGGTACTCATTGGGAGATACAAGGGCTGTATAGTCTTAATCATTTAAATTTTGATAGAAGTAAAGAAACCATTCATATAGGTAGAATCAGAATTAACTATGCACTCAATCTACATTTATCTATTAATTATGTGGTGCAGCTCAATAGTGCTAATGAACAGGTATTTAATAATCTGAGATTACGATACAATTTTAGTGATGGTCATGATCTCTATTTGGTTTGGAATGAAAACTTTTACACAGATAGAAGTTCTCCGTGGGCTGAGTTGAGACCTATTTCAGGAAATCAAAATTTTATTCTCAAATACAATGTTACCTTTGATGTATTGAAAAAGAAAGGGTAAGGTTTTTATGGTTTTAAATCGTTATTCTTCTTTTTCTGAGCTAAAATCCATTCGTACACCAAATCTGTTCCAAACATCACATCTGAAAATTTTACTGGAAAAACAACATCTGGAGTAAGTGTATTTGCTTCTAATATTTCATCATCATTACTTGTCTTTCTTTTAGCTCTGGAGTAAGATATACCTAGACACGAAGTAGGCAAATAGAGTTCACTAGTACCACCAAAAAACATTGGCTTTCCTCCCGTAGGTTCTCCTATGATAGTGGCTTGAAGCAGTCTTTTAGCTTCCATAGCATGAATCAATCCGGCAGAGAAAGTACGACGACTTACAATCACATAAACCTTTGTTTTCTTTAAATCAATAATTTTGGAGATGTGTTGGATCATCGCACTACCTTGGGAAGCGGCTCCACCGGTATTTCTGCTCAGATCTATGACCAAAATCTTTACCTGATTATTAGTAATGTAATTGAATACTGAATCTCTGAAATGCCTAAAGTAGGGTAGTACCTTGATCGGCTTTTGTTTTTTGGGATCCTTTAGAGTGATTCTATTTCGTTTTACACAATGATCGTTTAAAGAATTTTCAATGCTCATAGAGTCTGTAATCATACTGTAATGTTGCTGTTCTCGGCCAGTACATTTATTGTACATAACGAACAGCATACTATCTTGCGAGATGTATTTGTTACCAAAAATCTCTCGAGTATAAGGCCTTCTTAGCTTTTTGGAGCTGAATCTTATATAATCATATTCCAAATCACCGGAATCAAGGATTTCTTCCGCTTTGATCTTAAACTTCTTTTCAATTCCATAATAATCCTCAGTAGTTATCATGATTTTTTCAGTATCTACGAATCCAAAATGCTTAAGAATGTAATAATTGGTTAAGCGCTGAGGTAATAGTCTTTTATGCCAAGATTCATTTTCGGCAACATATAACAATCTTACACTATCAATAATAGTTTTTATAGGAAAATCATTGATGGCTGTAAGTTTTTGTCCTAATATATCTTTGTCAGCATCCAAAACTGAAGTAACAAACAACCCATCATCATATAGATAAGTGTATATGGGTAGAAATATTTGTGGTAACCGAACTAAGAGAGAACTAGTAGTATGAGAATCCCCGATTTTAACCAATAGCTTTTGGATAGCAAAAAACATTTGTTCATCTGTGTACACGTGTATTTTCGTTTTAAGATATTCTATGTCATTTTCGTAAGACTCTTTTGGGTATTGAAAAAATAAGTCAGCATGGTGCAAGGATAATTCTGTCTTTAAATATTCTAAATCGGTAAGCCAATCTGTATTGCCATTATGTTGGCCATAGGACAAAATGGTGCTTTTGAGGATGACCATCAGGATGAAAGCATATTTTATTATGGGCGTTGTCATATGTTTAAGTTCTAGCTGTGAGCGCTCAAACATACTCAAATGTTTTGAAAATAGGTAATTTGTGGTTACCAAATTTTTGAAGAATACTAGTGGGTGAGATTTAGAAAGGTAAAATTTCATGATTTCGATATTTTTTTAAAAAAAAATGTATACTCGTAAAGATCAGTTAATCAATTGTTTATGTTTTATTAATTATTTTGTAAACGGATAGATACGTTTGTAAACGTATTTAAATGTATAAAAAACGGATAGCAAAAACCACTATCCACATCTTTGCACCGTCAATCGATCGAAAGATCAAAATTTTGTTAAACCCGATGGTGATGTCAACAAATAAATACCATGCATCACGATCACAAATTTTTAAATATTATGTTACACAATGTAAAAAATTCAGTTCAAATCGTTGGTCATGTGGGTAAAGATGTAGTGCTCACTTCTTTTGAAAATGGCAATAAAAAAGCAATAGCCATAGTTGCCACTAATGAATCTTTCACCGACAAAAAGGGAGAAAAAGTAAAACAAACTGCATGGCACAAAGTCATCGCTTGGGGCAAAAAGGCAGAAGAAATAGCGCTATGTTTTAAGAAAGGAACAGAAGTAGCCATACATGGCAAATTATCCAATAGAACGTATACTGACACCAATGGGACTACCAGATATGTTACAGAAATAGTGGTCACAGAATTCTATAAAATCGCAAAGATCACTAACCATACCGCAGAAGCTGTTCCATTCTAATCTAATTTAAAATATTATTCGTAATTTTTTCTATAACTGTTCACAATCAATATAAAATGACAAATACATTAAAAAATTCAATCCAACTTATTGGCAATATTGGTAAAGATATCATTTTGACTACTTTTGATAAAGGATCTCAAAAAGCATCCATCGCCATCGCCGTAAGTGAATTTTATACCAATAATAAAGGTGAAAAAGTCAAACAAACAGAATGGCACAATTTAGTGGCTTGGGGCAAGACAGCAAAGTTGATGTCAGAGTCTTTGATCAAAGGGAATGAAATTGCCGTCCAAGGCAAACTAAGTAACAGGACTTATCAGGACAAAGAAGGTAAAACTAAATATATTACAGAAGTGATCGTTAGTGAGTTTTATAAACTCAGTCGGACGGCATAGTAAAATTGCCATAAATAGATCCAGATAGATAATGTAATGAGTAAAAGAAATCACCAAATACATGACAAATTTGTTAAAGCTTCATTTTCTGACAAGGATAGGGCGGCGGCTTTTTTTGAAAAGTTTTTACCTGAGTCTTGTATTGCTGATTTAGACCTTTCCACATTGGAGATCAAGCAGGAATCGTATATACAAGATGATCTAAGAGAATACTTCTCTGATATCGTTTTTGAGGTTCAATCTAAGGATGGAATTCCATTAAATTTATCGATAATATTGGAACATAAGTCAAGACCTGATAAATATGCTGTTATACAATTGGCTTATTATATTTTTGCACATTGGTACAAATGTATTAGAGAAAAAAGGGTATTAAAACCCATCATACCAGTTTTGTATTATCAAGGAAAGAAAAAATGGAAACAACCAAAGATAATTGATCTCTTCCCAAAAGAGTTAGGAGGTTTTGGGAATTATATTCCTTGGTTTGACTATATTTTTATTTCTCTCAATTCCTTAGATGAATTACAAATAGCTCAAATTAGAAATGGATTTATGGCTGCTGCTATTTTAGCTCAGAAAAAAGGATTTGATATTATTAAACTTGCTGATGAATTGCAAAAAATACTTGAAGTATTACCCATAGAAATGGAACAAGAGAACTTTATAAAGCAGATATTTGTTTACCTATTTTCCGTTTCGGAATTCTCCGAAAATGAGATTCAAAAAGTGATAACATCCATACCTAAACCCATAAAAGAAAATATGATGACCACATACAATAGAATTAAAGCAGAAGGAAAGGCAGAAGGAAAAGCAGAAGGAAAAGCGGAAATAGTACTCGCTATGTATGCAGAGAAAATTCCGATAGAGCGGATTGTAAAATATACCAATTTATCCTTAGAACAAATTAATGATATCTTGAAGACTGTCAAGTAGTTTTTAACTTGTTCATGAGGTTTAAGATTTTCTGTTTTCTTTAATTCAGCATTGATAACATCCATACCTAAACCCATAAAAGAAAATATGATGACCACATACAATAGAATTAAAGCGGAAGGAAAGGCAGAAGGAATAGCGGAGGGCAAGGCAGAAGGGAAAGCAGAAATAGTACTCGCTATGTATGCAGACAAAATTCCGATAGAGCGGATTGTGAGATATACTAATTTATCCGTAGAACAAATTAATGATAACTTGAAGGCTTCGAGGTAATATTTTGATTTTAATCAACGGTATTGTCTTTGATAATTTTATTCAATGTTATCATGAATACGAGATATCATTTCCATCGATCTGAAATATTTTTCATTTTGACATCTAAGAACAAAACATTTACCTTTTTGTCTCGTTAATTAATCAATAAAGTTAAAATATATATGCATCTAGAAACTGTTGACAACTTGCAAATGATCGAAGAATCTGCAAAGGCATTTGCACAGCAACACATTTTACCACACGTCATGGAGTGGGATGAAGTCCAGTATTTTCCGGTAGATACCATGAGAGCATTGGGTGATCTGGGTTTTATGGGAGTGTTGGTTCCTGAAGAATATGGAGGTTCTGGACTTGGATATCAGGAATATGTAAGTGTGATTGTTGAAATTGCAAAAGTTTGTGGATCTGTAGGTTTAAGTCTCGCAGCGCATAATAGTCTGTGTACGGGCCATATTTTAGCTTTCGGAAACGAAGAACAAAAACAAAAGTATTTGCCCAAATTAGCATCTGGAGAATGGATTGGTGCTTGGGGACTTACCGAAGCCAATACCGGGTCTGATGCTATGCGTATGAAATGTGTAGCTGTTCAAGATGGTGATCATTGGGTGATCAATGGCGCCAAAAATTGGATTACTCATGGCAAATCAGGTGATGTAGCTGTAGTTTTAGCCCGCACAGGTGATTTATTGGATAGCCGTGGTATTACTGCTTTTATAGTAGAAAGAGGTACGACAGGACTCACAGCCGGTAAAAAGGAAAATAAATTGGGCATGCGAGCTTCAGAAACCGCTGAAATGATTTTTGATAATTGTAGAGTACATAAGTCACAGATATTAGGTAATGTAGGAGAAGGCTTTATCCAATCCATGAAAATCCTGGACGGTGGTCGTATTAGTATCGCTGCATTGTCACTTGGTATAGCAAAAGGTGCCTATGAAGCATCCGTAAAATACGCTAAAGAACGTGAGCAATTCGGTCAGCCAATAGCCAATTTCCAAGCTATTTCTTTCAAATTGGCAGATATGGCGACTAAAATTCAGGCAGCAGAATTGCTGATCAGAAAGTCAGCGCATCTTAAGAATACACATCAACCCGTTACAACAATGTCTGCTATGGCTAAGTATTATGCTTCTGAGATATGTGTTCAGATAGCTACAGACGCCATCCAGATTTTTGGTGGGTATGGCTATACCAAAGACTTCCCGGTAGAGAAATTTTTCAGGGATTCCAAGTTGTGTACCATAGGAGAAGGTACATCTGAGATTCAAAAATTGGTAATCAGTAGGAATATATTGAAGGAAGGGTAGGGATTTTGCTTGATTAGATGAAAAGAAATGTGAAGGTTTTATGAATATTTTTGTCGGATTTAATTTAGAACTAAATGATGATTATTAGTTTTAAAAATATCTGTCTATTGATATTATTTACTTTATCTTCAATTGGTATTAACAGCCAAGCCTTAGTTACTTTAAATCCTTATCAATATTATAATAAACTGCCTGGTGATTATTTATATTTTCAATTATTGAATAGTCCTGAAAAACTGTCAGCAGACCAATTGGCATATACACAAATTTATACATTAAAAGATTTTTATAACCATGCATTCAAAAAAGAAAAATTTTATAATTTTAAAAACATATTAAAGTTTTTGAATAATTGCAATTGTGAAGACTTTAAAATATTAATTTCGGAATTTGATAAATGGTTCTCTTTTTATGGGAGCGAGACATTTAGAAATGGTTATACTTCTGTAAATTCGAGAGCCCAGTTGGGTGAAATTCTGTCAAAATATTACAATCTAAATAAAGATGAAATAAATGAATACTTAAAAAATTGGTTTTTTGCTCAGGATTTTATAATTCAACCTGATGGCAATTTTTATAAATTACAAAAGAAACCTTCAAAATTTATATACAAGTTACCCTATATTAATAAAGTTGAAGAGTTTAAATTTAATAGAGTGGATAATTTAGTCCAAATTAAAAATTCTTCGTTCCTTTATGGTCACTATAATTACTTCATTTATGACTCCATTCATGAACAATCTATCTATAAATATGCAAATACAGGTTTTCTGAAATATAAAACTATAGCGCAAGTTAAAGACAGAGTACTATATAAAACAACCTACAATTATCAAAACATTATAATTAAAGAGGTTTCGTCAAATAAAACAGAAGAAAGATTTTATCACAAAAATGGCACCTTAAGTTTTTCCTTGCCTTATGGCCAAGAAGTTGAAAGTGTAATAGGGTACGATTCTTTGGGTAACATTTCCTATAAAGATGGAAATGGTACTATTTATAATATAATTGATCCAGATATTAATGACGAAAACATTTCATTTAACAGAACTTACAAAAATTCAGGTAAGATTTTGGAAAAACAGTACTTTGGAAATAAATTAATCAAGTACGAAGAATTTTCAGATAATGGCGAATCACTAGTAAAATACTATCATTGGAAAAATGGTAAGTTAATTAAGGCAGATGATTCCAATATGGACGAAAGTTATTTATTCCATAATTTCCCAAATGAGGAAGATATTATTTTAGATGAAATTTACATCCAGATTTTACCTGATGATTTAGTGTCACAATATTGGGTTTATCCTATGTCTTCGCCAAAATTTATAGCAGCTAAGATACTAAATGAAAGTGAAGTTATAAATTACATAAAGAAAAATTATAAGACTTTTATAAGCAAACAAACTATATCAGAATCTCCAATTTTAGATTTCACTTTAGACCTTAATTTGGAATCACAAACTATTTATTATGATGCATTTTTTCAAAGTAAAATTAATGAAATTGTTAAAATATCACCTGCTAAATACGATGGCAAAGAGGTAAGTGTGCCATTAAAAATGTACATAACTTTAGTGTTTAAATAGAAAATTATAAGAAATAGAATTACCGAAAGCAAGGCACTACTTTAAATTTTCCCGACAAATCTAAAGTGTCACTTTAAATTTTCCCGATTAATTTAAAGTACATAATCAAAAATGATTACTTTTGCACTAAAAAGTAATGATCTATCATCGACTTCAGGAATTTAAGAAAGCAAATAGACATAGTGTTTTCCTTTGGGGCGCTCGTCAAACAGGCAAAAGTACACTGATCAAATCTTTGTTTCCAGAAGCGCTAAGACTCGACTTATTGGAAAGTGATGTGTACCAAGATTTATTATCAAGGCCTCAAAGGATTAGGGAAATTGTTGCTGCATCTTCTTCAGATCTTATCATAATAGACGAAATACAAAAGATTCCTATTCTGTTAAATGAAGTACATGCGTTGATCGAAAATAAAAATAAACGATTTATTTTATCAGGTTCTAGTCCAAGAAAAATAATAAGAAGTCAACAAAACCTTTTAGGAGGGAGAGCGCTAAGATATGAATTATACCCGCTGACATCAGCTGAAATACCTGATTTCAACTTAAATAGAGCTTTAAATGCTGGGTTGCTCCCAAGACATTATTTAGATGAAGAACCAGAATTGTTATTATCCAATTATATCAAAAGTTATCTTGAAGATGAGATTGCGGCAGAAGCAAGAATTAGAAATCTTGCAGGTTTTACCAATTTCCTTCATAAAGCTGCCTTCTCCAATGGTGAGTCTGTCAACTATTCAAATATTGCATCAGATTGTGGAATTAGCAGTCCTACCGTGAGAGAATATTTTCAAATTTTGGAAGACACAATGATCGGCAACTTTGTCCAAGTATATCAAAAACGTCCCAAACGCCAATTAACCAGCTCGCCTAAATTTTATTTTTTTGATATAGGCGTTGTAAATTATTTGCTAAAGAGAAGGGATATTGTTCAAGGTACTGAATTTTATGGTTATGCTTTCGAACACTTTATTTTTATGGAGTTAAAGGCTTATGCACATTACTCTATGAAAAACTATGATATCACGTTTTGGCGCACAAAAGCTAAAGTCAAAGTTGACTTTGTTTTGGGTGAAAATGAAGTAGCCATCGAAGTGAAGTCTACAACTAATGTTCAAAACAGCCATTTAACTGGTCTCAAGCATTTTATGGAAGATTATACCGTAAAGCAAGCTATCGTGATTTCTCATGAGCGGTTTCCGAGATTGGTTGGGAATATTTTAATATTACCTTGGCAAGAGTTTCTAAAAAGATTATGGGCAGGAGAAATCGTTTAGTTGGTAATCAGCAGTAATGTTTTGAAGTAAGAGTAGGAGTTACCATCTACCACTTGCCAGTATAATCCACTACCAAAGGTTTGCTAACCCACGGATTATCTTTAATATAAAACCTCCATGGGCGATGTGCACAATCTCCTACATGTTTGGTCATGCCAACTCTAGGTCCGCAGTAGATATTATCTTCTTGTATTTCTCCTCCATCCAATATGATAATGGGTGAAGAGTCATTGAGCTCACAAGCATCCAACGATTTTTCGATACCTAAAGCTATTGCGAGCTTTCCTGGCCCATTGGTTATGGTTGGTGACATCTTATCCATGCATCGCCTTTGTACCATGATATCATGCCCCGTGATGGGTTTTATGGCTCTGATCAAAACCGCATGAGCATCACCTTCAAGGCTTGTAACGACATTCATCATCGGATGCATTCCATAGCATATATATACATAGGCATGACCACCAGGCAGATACATCGTTTTTGTACGTGGTGTCATTCTATGATTGTAAGCATGACAGCCACGATCATCAGGTCCTCGATAAGCTTCTGTTTCCACTATGATTCCTTCAGTGATTTGGCCTTCGATGTTAGTTCTGATGGTTTTGCCAAGTAAGTCTTTGGCGCACTGGACTACGTCCGTTCTCAAATAGAAAGACGCGGGTAAGATATTATTCGTTTTTGTGATTGACATAATTTGTTTACTTTTGGACGATCAAACAAGATATCGTTAAAAAAATAAAAATTGAAAAACGAACGCAAATATACAATTCTCAAGGAAATCTGGGGTTACACATCTTTCAGAGAACCCCAGAGTGACATCATGGATCATGTATTGTCAGGCCAGGACGCTTTGATTATCATGCCTACAGGTGGTGGAAAATCTTTGTGTTTTCAATTGCCAGCGTTGCTTATGGAAGGCGTGGCCATCGTCATATCTCCTTTGATCGCTCTGATGAATGATCAGGTCAATGCCTTAAAACTTTCTGGTGTACAAGTAGCCGCAATTCATAGCAATATGTCCAGAAATGAGATGATGGATGTAGAGCGTAATTTGTTATCAGGAAATATAAAATTGCTTTATGTAAGTCCAGAACGGGCTAATACTTCTGGTTTTTCAGAACTGCTATCAAGACTAAAACTTGCGCTTTTTGCTATTGACGAAGCTCATTGTGTATCCGTATGGGGCAATGATTTCAGACCTGACTACGTACAATTAAATGTCTTGAGAGATCGATTTCGACAGGTTCCTTTTATAGCCTTGACAGCAACAGCGGATGGAGCCACACAGGAAGACATTTGTAAACAGTTACATCTCATACAGCCTAAAGTTTTTGTTTCGTCATTTGAGCGCAAAAATATAACTGTAGAAAGCAGACCTGCTGAGCAGAGATTCAGGCAAGTCATGGAATTTCTTACCAAGCTCAAAGATCAATGTGGTATCATTTATTGTCTGAGTCGTAAAGAAACCGAAAAGCTCTCCATTAAGCTTAGACAAATGGGCTGGAACTGCGATTTTTATCATGCCGGCATGGATGCGGAAGACCGCAATCGAGTTCAGAAAGATTTTCAGGATGATAAGATTCAATTTATTTGTGCTACCATCGCATTTGGTATGGGTATAGATAAAAGCAATATAAGATGGATCATCCACTACTCTATGCCCAAAAATCTGGAAGGATACTATCAGGAAATAGGCCGAGCGGGTAGGGATGGCCGCCCTGCCAAAGCACTTCTTTTTTATAGTTGGGCAGATTATCTGATGCTTAAAAAGTTTGTAGATGACAGCAATGCTTTGGAAGATTTTAAAACAGTCCAATACGCGAAGCTAGATCGTATGTGGGAATATGCTTCAGCCAATGAATGCAGAACCAATATTGTACTTAATTATTTCGGAGAATACCGTACCCAACCTTGTGGACATTGCGACAATTGTCTGCTTCCACCCAAAAGCAGGGAAGCGTCTGAGATTGCTCAAAAGGCCTTATCTGCAGTCCTCAGATGTGGCGAGAATGTAGGACTTAATCTGTTGATTGATGTTTTAAGGGGATCTTTTCGAGCCGAAGTTCGAGAAGGTGGGTATGACCAAATCAAGACTTTTGGTGCAGGCAAAGATATTTCTTATATCAACTGGAAAATATACATCACGCAGCTGATCAATCAAGGATATGTCAGGATAGACTATACAGATCATTTTAAACTCAAGACTACACCACTTTCCAAAGCGGTGCTTTTTGAGGGCAAAAAGGTCCATTTGGTGGACTTGACTTATACTGATCAGGTGGCTGAGGCAGCACCCAAACCTAAACAAAAGAAAATCATACTCGAAGATCAACTCATTCAAAAACTCAAGGAATGGCGGACCGAACAAGCCAGAAATAAGCAAGTACCCGCTTATGTGATCTTTGCCGATAAGGTTTTTGAAAATATAGCGGCATCCAAGCCACTGACGCTAGCTGACTTGCTCAATGTAGAAGGTATCGGAAAAGTAAAAATGGAACAATACGGTAAAGATATCATCTCGATTGTTCAAGGTTTTGTCACTTCTCAGGCTGATGAAATTAAAGTCCAAGGCAAAACGTATCTGGAAACTTTCAATCTCTACAGGCAAGGCAAGTCACCTGCGGAAATCGCTAAAATTCGGGATATTGCAGAGACTACGATTTACTCTCATTTGGCTTATTTATATACCAAGGATGAACCAATAGACTTGATGCAATACGTCTCTGAGACTGAAATAACAGCAGTAGAAAAAGCTTGGCAGAAAGCAGGTCAAGAAATGGCACTCGCTGCTATCGCAGAATATTTGGTGACTCCCATAGAGTTCCATAAGATCAGATTGGCCTTAGCAATCATTATCAAAAGAATAAAAAGTAAAGAAAAGTGATAAAACATTTACTGATATTAGGGTGTCTAATGGTCACTCAGATGACTTCTTTAGCTCAGTTCAAAAAGCTTAAAGTCAATGTCGAACAAGCTGAATCTTGTATATCTGAACCATATAAAATGGTTTTTCATGATGACTTTGATGGAAATGTTTTGGATACAACAAAATGGTACACTTATTATCCTTACGGACCTGGAAATGTTAAGGACTCGTGTTCTTTTTGCCGCACACACGTATCAGCAAATATATACCGTGATACCAATTGCATCGTGAAAGATGGAAGGCTAATCCTTAAGTCGGAAAGACAAAAGGCGGAATGGTTTGGTAAAACTTATGAATATACTTCGGGTATGGTACATTCCAAAACTAAGTTTACAACTTATGGAAAATACGAGATCAGATGTAAATTACCACCGGGCAAACAACAGTGGCCAGCTTTTTGGATTTTTGGATGGAATACGGAGATTGATATTTTTGAATTTATTTGTCAAGGACCCAATAAACCAGAATTCTCCATTCATAAGTGGATTACACCTACGTGCCCGGATCGTAAAAGAGCAGCAAAAGGAAAGCCTTGTTATTCTAGTAATACAGGCATTATAGATTTTGGTATCGATTTTTCCAAGGATTTCCACACATTTGCAGTAGAATACGAGCCACATATGATTAAGTTTTATATCGATGGCATCATGATCAGATATGTGTCCAAATATTATGACCTTAAAGGCAGGCCCATCAATACCTGTAATATTAAACCAGGTGCATATCTTACAGAACCGTCATTTCCTATTTATGGAGAACCGGTGCAGGTCATTGCAGGACAGTCAGTGTGTTCAAAACATAAAGAGAAGAATCCCATATTTCCCAATTTTATGGAAGTAGATTACATCAGAGTGTATCAGAAAGAGATACAACCAGATTTAGCCATTCAACATTAATGCAGATTATTGGAAATCATGAATATAGGGATATTATTAATTGGTGGTGTTTTGGGTTTATCATCTGTTGTACTTTATTTTTTTTTGAAAGAAAAGTTCACTTTGGCACTATACATTACCTTGGTTTTGGGTATTGGGCTTAGAGTATACTGTGCATTGGACGGCAGACTACACGACTGGGATGAAAGATATCACGCTTTAGTGGCCAAAAACATGGTCGAACAACCTTTTAAACCGATGCTGTATAAGAATCCCATTTTACCTTACGACTATAAAGATTGGTCAGGAAATCATATTTGGCTACATAAACAACCACTAGCTTTATGGCTGATGTCAAAGTCGATATCCATTTTTGGACCCAATGTGGTGGCAGTAAGATTAGTTTCAATAATATTTTCTTCGCTTTTGATTTTAATTATTTTTGGTATAGCAAAAGAACTATTTAGCAAAAGTGTGGGTACAATTTCTGCTTTTCTTTTTACTGTAAATGGTTTTGTGCTTGAAATCGGATCGGGTAGGGCAAGTACAGATCACGTAGATTTAACTTTTTTATTTTTCATAACGCTCGCCGCCTGGTTTTGTATTTTAGGATCAAAAAGACATAGTTTTATATTTTCATTTTTTGTAGGTTTTGCTATAGGCTTGGCTGTTTTGACCAAATGGCTTCCAGCATTGATTATTATCCCTATTTGGGTTCTATTAAATTTTCACTATAAAAGAAGTTTTGCATTTATTTTGCAAACTTTATGTATCATTTCTGCCATGATATTTATTATTTCATTTCCTTGGCAGTATTATATTTTGCAAACGTTTCCTATAGAAGCTCAGTACGAATTTGAATATAATACAAGACATCTTAGTGAAGTATTGGGTACGGATCATAGTTACTTTTTGTATAATTTACAACATTTGCGTATCAAATTTGGAGAATATTTATACCTTCCTATGGTGGTTCTTTGTGTTTTTTTATTCAAAAAATGGTCATCTTCCTATAATTTTAAACTTTTGACACTTTGGACTTGGATTTTTATACCGTTAATTTTTTTCTCTTTTGTAAAAACTAAAATGCCTGGTTATATTTTATTCACAGCTCCTGCATTATATATATTATCGGCTTATGTTTTTGTTTATTTCCGTCGTAAATTGTATAATAATTTATATTTTAGGTCCGTCGCCTTTATATTATTATTTGTTTTACCATTACGATATACCTTTGAAAGAATAAAGCCATTTGAGAATAATTTTCTAAATAAGTATAATGAAAACTATGATGCAAATACCATTGTTTTTAACGATCCTTACAACATTGAAACTATGTATTTTACAGATTGTATATCATCTTATCCTTATGTACCTGATCAAAATGTCATTGATTCCTTAAGAAATACAGGAGTTAAAATTGTTATAAAATAATTTTACATTAATAATTGTTTTTTGCATATCTTGCATCCAATTTTAATCTTAACCATTTCAACAATAAAATCTTAAAACATTAAGCCTTATGATGAATGAAAAAGTAGAGACGATCATGATCAAAGATTTGATCACTCTAGGACCAGAAAGTACAGTGGCTCATGCTGTAGAAATATTTAAAGGTAAGAGGATACATCACATTCCGATAGTTGATGAAGGTAAGCTTGTAGGCCTAGTCACTACACATGACTTGTGGAACAAACAAATAGCCCACGATGCCTATGATGCTACCATGATAAAAGACATCATGAGTAAAAAATTGGTAAAGCTTGACCCAGATGATAAGGTGGGTACTGCTGCTGAATTGTTTTTGGACAATAGATTCCATGCGCTGCCTGTTGTTAAGGAAGACAATTTCTTGGTAGGCTTAGTCACCACTTTCGATGTACTTAGATACGAATTCAAAAGAGAATATACAGATGCGATTCTTTATAAAGATATATTGGACAATGGTATAGAAGCTGCTCATCAGGAGTAACGAAATAGGACAATAAATGGATCAGCATGTTACCTTTTTTGGTACGGCTGATCCATTTTGTTTTAAAGCCATTTAGTATTTAGCATACGGATATAGGCTTTGTAGCTTTAATTTTAGACATTATTGGGTTTTACTTTTCTTAAAATTCTTACAAAATAAAAATTATGAAGAACTTGATTTTTATCATAGGATATCTCTTGTTTTGCAGTACGGTGGGCTTGGCAAATTCTATTTTCCTTGTTGAAGATACGCTCAAAGTCCAGCATCCTTATGTCGGAAAAAAAGCTATCATGATCAATGTGGATCCTTTCATTAGTTTCGTAGGCAATTTATTTAATTGCAATGGAAATAACCAATTAAGAATCAATACAGTAGGCTTAGTCTATCGACATTATTTGCCGGATAGTCAAGTGAAAAGAATGACTTTAGACGTTAATTTTAACTCTAACAATTATAATATAATAAGCAACTTTAATTATCCAACAAATATTTTTAATGGGTACACCAGATCAAGTTCATATTTTGTAGGTTTTACCAAAGGAAAGGAGCATCATCACCTGCAAAAGAAATTTGGAATTTATTATGGTTATGACTACTTGGCCGCTATCAATTATAGTTCAGTAAATGACGTTTATGACTATGAAAATGGTGACATCATTGCCGAAGAAGTAAGATTCAGTCTTTTTGATCGCAGATCTACCTTAGTAAATAGAAATATAGGAGCAACAATAGGCATCGCAGGTTTATTTGGGGTAGATTACATGATATCAAAAAGAATTTTTTTAAATGCTGAAGTAAGAATTCCATTACAATTATCTTATAACTTACATCAAAGGAGTAGATACGAAGAAATTATGGTAGATTTTGAAACTAAACAATTGACTACAGAATCGTTACCTAATAGACCAGATTTGCATCTTGTGACCTTCAATCTTTCTACATCACAATTTTTCCAATTCCGGGCAGGTTTTGTATTCTGATACTTACTTGATATTCAAACTATTGAGCCATTGGGCAAAGGCGTCTGCATTTTTTTGGTGTTCTTCATAAGTCTCTGCAAAAGCATGAATCCCACTATTATCCGCTTTGGCACAGAAAAACATATATTTATGGTCTTCAGCATTAACCACTGCTTCTAGACTGGCTAGTGAAGGCATACAAATCGGCCCTGGAGGTAAGCCAGCATACATATAAGTGTTGTATGGTGAGTCGGTCTTCAGGTGTGAGTAAAGGACTCTTTGTATAGTAAAGTCTCCCATAGCATATACCACGGTCGGATCTGCTTGCAGCTTTTCCCCGGCTTTTAATCTATTGATGTAGACACCAGCAATGGTAGGACGTTCAGGATCGTAATTGCTTTCTTTTTCAACTATAGATGCTAGGATATAAGCTTGAGTTGGATCTACATTGTTTTTTGCAATTTTGGCTTTTCGTTCTTCTGTCCAAAATTTATCATATTCGGTTTTCATGCGCTTTACAAATTTTTCAGGTGTAGTGGTCCAGAACATTTCATAAGTATTGGGTATGAACATGGACATAAAATTATCCTGGCTAAAACCCAGCGCTACAGCAGTTTCGGGATTTTGTAGATAAGCCAATATGGTGAGAGAATCCGTTTCTATATACTTTGATACCTTACCTGCTAGATCTTGCATCAATCTGATATTATTGATTACCACTTTCTGTGGGCCCTGATCACCTGATCTGAGCTTGCCTACTATTTGTCTGTTGTTGTAGTCGGGCTTAAAGGTATATTTTCCGGGTCTGATATTATTGCCATAATTCATGTATCCAGCTACCACATCAAATGAAGCCTGTTGGATGAGAACATCATTTTCCTGAAGTATCCTTTTTACATCATTCAGAGTAGCATTGGATGGGATAAATATAGTTTTTTCTTCTTGTCCTTTTATGTTGGGACTGAAGATCGCTTTACCCACCAATAAATAAGTTATCATACCTACTAAAAGTAGTAATGCTAATCCAATTTTAACTTTTTTTGACATATTTTATTTATTAAAATTAAAATTAAAATTCAAAAATCGAAAACACAACTCCACAACCGAAGCGAAGCGAAGTCCCGCAACAAGCGGGATCCACAAACCCATCAATATTGCTCTTCTTCGGATGGGAAATTGCCTGATTTTACATCAGATATGTAGGTCTCCACGGCACCTTTGATCGTGTCATATAGATTGAGATATCTTCTTAAAAATCTAGGATTAAAATCCTTTGTAATACCTAGCACATCGTGTACTACCAAAACTTGACCATCAGTTCCATTTCCAGCACCGATCCCGATTACAGGAATGTGAAGTGCTTCTGACACTTTTTTGCCCAAAGTCGCGGGTATTTTTTCCAAAACAATGGCAAAACATCCAGCTTCTTGTAGCAATAGTGCATCTTCCATAAGTTTTTGTGCTTCTGCACCTTCCTTTGCCCTGACACTGTAAGTGCCAAACTTATAAATACTCTGCGGTGTCAATCCCAAGTGGCCCATAACAGGTACGCCTGCAGAGAGAATCCGTCTTACCGATTCTTCTATTTCAGCGCCACCTTCTAGTTTTACGGCATGAGCGCCCGATTCTTTCATTATGGCTACAGCAGAATTAAGCGCTTTGGTGCTATTCCCTTGATAGGATCCGAATGGTAAGTCCACTACTACAAAAGCTCTTTCTACAGCTCTGATCACAGATTGGGCATGGTAGATCATTTGTTCCAATGTAATAGGCAACGTAGTCTCATGCCCGGCCATCACATTGGAAGCCGAATCTCCTACCAATAGGATATCAATACCGGCTGCATCCAGTATTTTTGCCATGCTAAAATCATATGCCGTAAGCATAGAAATTTTCTCACCCTGTTCCTTCATCGCATGAAGTACGTGAGTGGTGATTCTTTTTACATCTTTCTTGGCTACAGACATTATATTATGTTTTGACAATGAAGCTGCAAATGTCTTAAAATTTTTATGATCTATGTAGATTAAGAAGTAATTATATTTTTTGGTTTTTATATTTTTACAATAAGATTCATTTTAAGCTTTGTTGGGATGTACACGTTTTACCTGATATCCTGATTACATCTTTCCGAAAAGCCATGATTTAAATCAGGATATGGAATCAATAGATAGTTGAAACTGGATTCAAGTAGCATGAAATAAAAAAAATAATAAAAAAATTAACAAAAATTTAATTCTGATTTTTTATCAAAATGAATGCACTGACAATCTATTCAGCTAAAATTGAGTGATTTTTAAAATATTATTTTGAATTTTAGATTTATTGTTGTTTTTATAACTTTAACAACCTGCTAACCTTGTTATATAAATGTTAACAAATCTTTGGTTTAATGTATCTAAGTATTAATTTTACACCGATTATTGAATTAATATTCAAGGTCAGACAAGCGGTTCCCTCCGTACGAATAGTATTTTTAGATGTTGAAGTCATCGTTTTGGCTTCTATTATTGTATTATTCAAATTCAAATTAAACCAAGAGAATGAATAAGTTTTTACAAAGTTTCTTTTTTGCAATTTCACTTTTAGTGATTAGTAATGTTAGTGCTGCATCGCCCACCAGCGCTATGATGAGTTATGACTTCTGCTACAATCATCCTGATGGAAAGCAAGAATCCATAACATCTACGATGGATATGACATTATTCAATTTTAATTGTCTTAATCCAATGGACAACTTTACGATGACTGGAGCTTTAACCAATCAAAATTTCAATAATGGTGGTGTTTATGGTGACTTTTACTTTTTGGTCACCTTAACGGGAAACCAAAGGGCTGTCATCACGATCAGTGGTGCCAATGCAGTCATGCAAGAGATCGGGCCATGTACCACACCAGCGGGCGGTGCTACTGATCCCCTCATATACTGTACTGCGGGAGTCTATAAAATAAGAGTGCAAAATACCAATGGTACTGCCGCTGCTACGTTTACGGCCAATATTACGATTACCACATTGCAGGTAGCTAGTATTACCCGTACAGAAACAAGTGGATCTACCAACAATGATGGTATCTTGTGCGAAGGAGGAAATGTGAGCTTACAAACGGTGATGTCTGACCCAACTCTAACGGGTCTTACCTATAGTTGGGCTGGTCCTAATGGATATGCAGACACAGGAAACCCAGTGAATATAAATCCTGTAAATTCAACGCATACAGGTACCTACACAGTGACCGTTACGGATGCCAATATGTGTACTACAACATTTAACACAACATTGACTGTAAATCCACTTCCTGAGTTCACTATCAATGATACGGAAACTTCAGGTACAGCCAATAACGATGAAAATGTATGTGTGGGTGATCCTTTTACGCTTACTCCTACCTTTACTGTCGGTTCTGGGGCAACATACGCGTGGGCTTTTCCAGGAGGTACAAGCAATACCAATCCACTGGTTATAGCAAGTGCTAGTATAGCCAGTCACAATGGAACTTTCAATCTTACTGTGACTGATGCCAATGGATGTACGAATACCGCTAATATAGTGATGTCCATAGATCCTCTACCCACAGTTAGTAATACCACATTGAAAGCGTGTGCCATTGCTACAGGTAGCAATCAAGGTGATTTTGTTCTAGAAGATGCCAATGAAGCGGACAACTATCCGACCAACCAAAATGATGGTACAGATGTAGATAATGGAGCTGGAGGTGTTACTGTAACCTATCATGCATCACAAGCAGCTGCAAATGCAGGTACTGGAGCTATCTCTAGCGGTTTGTATACTAATGGTACTATCGTGTGGGCTAGAGTGGAAAATGATGCCACAGGCTGTCATGCAGTAGCTCAAGTTACTCTAGAAGTGATAGCACTTCCTGCTAAAAGTAATACAGAACTCAGGTCTTGTGCAGATCCTAATAATGCAGGCTCGGCAGATTTTACCCTTACGGATGCACAGTTGGCACCGGCATTTCCTGCGGGCAACTCCAACGTAACAGCAGATATTGATAATGGCAATGGTGGTCTGACTATCACATACCATCCAACTTTGGGTGATGCGCAGAATAATACTTCTGAAACCTTTAGTGGACCTTATCCTAATGGTACTACTGTTTTTGCTAGAATTTATAATCCTACTACAACTTGTTTTGATGTAGCTACGGTATTACTTACTGTGCTCCCATTGCCTGTGGCCAATGATACAGAACTCAGAGAGTGTGAGATGCCGGCAGGATCAAACCAAGCTATGTTTACCCTTACTGAAGCTCAGCTTCCTCCAGGATTTCCTACTACAAATTCCAACGTAACTGCTGATGTAGATAATGGTACAGCTTTTACAGTGACGTTCCACTCTACTCAAGCAGGAGCTGAAAATAATACAAATCAAATAGGTACTACTGGAAATTTTGCCAATGCCACTACGGTATTTGCTAGGGTAGAAAACCCTGCAACCGAATGCGCAGGAGTGGCTGAGATATTGCTTACCGTATTGCCAGCACCTACTCCAGAAATTCAATATGAAGGTTCACCATCAAACTTTACTATTTGTGCTGGCGAAGCTTTTGATCTCAATGTAGTCTCTCCTACAGGTACTGCACCTTTTACATACAACTGGACTTTGCCAAGTGGTACAGGGTCAGGAAATCCATATAGCGTAGGATCAGCGGTAGTGGCCACTCATAACGGTGCCTGGGTAGTAACCGTCACAGATGCCAATGGATGTACAGGTACAGATAATATCAACATCACAGTAACTCCTGCACCTGCCAATGGTAGTTGTGGTAGCGCCATCAATGTAGGAACAGGATTTTCAGCATTGCCTTTATCTGGGACTACAGTGTGTGCTCCTACAGGCGGTCCTTGTGCTGGACCAGATAATGAGTCTGCTGTTTATTTTACCTACACAGTGCCTCCGGAAGGCTTGACCAGATTGAGAGTCAACGTGCCTGGATTTAATGTATCTATAGGCCCCGGTTGTGGTAGTGGTAATTGTGAGCCAGATGCGGCTATTATCGAGTGTCCTGATCCCGGATCAACCATATTTATTACGGTGAGTTCATCTGAAGCAGGAGAAGGAGCTTTCAATGGTCAAGTGCTACCCGCATTCGAGCCACCTCCAGTCACAGGTACTGTTTTTGTAGATTTAGATATAGATGGTACTTTTGGTGGTGGTGACATCGGTTTGGCTAATGTTTCTATTGCTGCTTTTCCTAACTGTGATAAAAGTACTACTCCCATCACAGCGACGACTGATGCTAATGGTAATTTTACTTTTGCCCCTGGAAGTTTGACTGTTCCGCCTTTGACTTACCTCATCATGATAGATCCTAACAGTACAATAGGATGTGATGCCAATGTAGCTGAGTGTATAGAATTGGATCCTTGTGAAAATACTTTAGATGCGATTCTCTTCCCATGCCCTCCACCCAATTGTGAGGAAAATCCATTTTCCTATGGTAATGACTGTGATGGTGCGTACGAAAATCCGCTCTGTGACCTTCGAGTCATAGGACAGTTTCCATGTGGACAAAATCCTTCAGAAATTGGTCCTTGGAGTCCATCTCCACACTGTAATGGGGTGTATCACAACACATCGTTTTATGGATTTGTGGCGGGTTCAGGCGATTATAATATAGAATTTACCATATTTAACTGTGCCGGTACCGGAGTGCAGTATGGTGTAATGGATGCCTGTAGTCCTGGTGGGCCTTTTATAGTATGTGATGGTGGTGCCACAGGAAATGGACAGACAGTCACGATTTCATCAGACTTATTAACACCATGTACAACTTACATATTCTGGATAGATGGTTGGGCTGGTTCTGTATGTAGTTATTACGCCAATGTTACAGGAGACTGGAACAACTGTTCTGTCCCTGATATCGAAGACATCAGACTGAATTTTCCTTGTCAGCCATTATGCCCTTCACTCAATCCGGTGACCATGACAGCTATACCTGAGCCTAATTCAATACCTCCGATCGAACAGATCACTGGAGCGGTTTACAATTGGTCAGTAAGTGGACCAGGTGGCGTATCTGAATATACTATCGAAGGACCAGAAGGTATTACTTTAGAGCATATATTTGCTGAAGCCGGTACTTATACTGTATGCTTGAGTACATATCACCCTTGTGACGGAGATTCGCCTGATTTCTGTAAGACATTTACCTTTGAAAATATTGAAGATGATTACATGGATTTTAAAATTTGTACTGCTGACTTTCCTTGGACAGGTGCAATAGATCCTGCCAATAATAATATGCCATTATTAGACAAACATAAAAACCAATGGGCATGGTTCGGCGGCGAAATTACTCTGCAGATGGTCAGAAGTGGTAATTATAATTACAGTAGCGTGTATGAAAATGCTTGTGGTTGTACTTACAATCAAGCGATGCGAATCACAGAAGTGAGAACAGGTGTTGGTAAACAGGATATCGCAATTTGCCAAAATGAAATACCATATACTTATCGAGACACTACTTTTAGGACCGAGGTTACAGATTTTCCTTACGTGTTAGATATCAAAACTAAAAATGGTTGTGATTCTATAGTAAACATTACGACCAGAATATTGAATATGGGTGGTACGATCAATGATGTATGTGTTCAAGGTGGTTTTGATATGACCTTTAATATGGGCTTAGCTTTCATTAATGCAGAAAGAGATTCTATTAAATACATTTGGAGAAATAGTGCAGGAAATGTCATTGCTGATAACAATGCAGACCCTACCAATATTTTTGTAACAGCGGTAGGTACCTATTCGCTAGAAATTCAGGTATTTAAGTTTGGTAAATCATGTTCGTTTAATTTTAACAGAACGATAGACCTTACAGGAAGATTACCTCTAGCTCCTATAGCTGATAATAATTGGCCGCTAAAAATATGCGAAGATGCCAATACGGCCACTTACAATGTATTGACCCCTAATCCTAATTTGATATATTTGTGGACAGTACCAGCTACAGCTACTAAAATAAAAGATGATAGTACAGGAACACTCATCGTAAGATGGAATGGACCTACAGGTGGTATTATCTGCGTAAAAGCACGAAATCTTTGTGGAGATGGTCCTGAAACCTGTTTGCCAGTGGTTTATGTAGATATGATAGATCCTGACTTTAGTATGATAGGAGACATCTGTAAAGGCAATGCGACGCCAATTGTGGCTACCAGTACGCATACCGCTGTACCAGTGGTGTACAATTGGGGTTTTGATGGTGGAAATCCTGATTTGCCTACAAACAATGGCCCAGGTCCACATAATGTAAGATGGGCAAGCGCAGGCACCAAGACGGTAAGTCTATTTGTTTCAGAAAATGGTTGTGTCGGAGACCCAATCACTAAAACGATAAATGTTGCTGAATCACCGGCTCCACCACAAGTGAGTTGTGGTAGTACCACATCGAGTAGTGTTTCATTTACATGGGATGATGTGCCGGGAGCAACATCATACACTGTAAATATCATAGACCCTATCGGAATAACAGGAACATTAGTACCTGGTCAAAATAGATTTGAAGTGACAGGACTTGCATTAGGCCAAAGCGTAACCATTACGGTAACTGCTGTTATACCTCCTCCTTGTGGCAATGTTACGTCGCTTCCACAGGAATGTACTGCACAAAATTGTGATCCTATACCTTCAGTAACTATAAATAGTATTCTTGATATTTGTTTACCTGGCAGTCCGATAAACCTCAATGCTTCTTTAGTTACTGTCAATCCGACGATCGCTGGAGCTAATGGTACCTTTACTGTCAATGGAACAGCTGCGACGGTATTTAATCCTGCTGCTTTAGGTGCGGGCAACCATATCATAAGATATACATACTCATGGGACAATAACAGATGTAGTATAGATGATACTGAAACTGTAAAAGTGTCTGAAACACCATCTTCAGATTTTACTGTAGGACCCGGAGGCTGTGTACTAGATCCTGTGACCGTGACCTATACAGGCGGTACGACTGGGGCATTGTACACTTGGAATTTTGGTCCGGATGTCATAGGTACTTTTAATGGAACAGGACCTCACAACGTCAGATGGACCAACCCAGGACAAAAAACCATTACACTGACGGTCTCTAAAGATGGATGTACATCTATAGTTACAACTAAGAGAGTTACAGTAAATCCAGTTCTTACCACTCCTACAGTATCTTGTACTGATAGAAGAATAGATGGTGTCACTTTTGGATGGGATGCGGTTGCTAATGTTAGCGGCTATACCATCACCGTTCAAATAGTAGGAGGTGCGGTATTATATACAGGTACGGTTACCAATACTTCATATGATGTTTCCAGCATACCTGAAGGAACAGAAGTAAGAATCACAGTGACAGCAATCGCAAGTAATGGTTGTCCCAATACTTCATCCACCGTAGTATGTAAAGCGACAAGTTGTCCTGATGCTATTATTTCATTCCCTGCATTAACAATTACAGAATGTTTGACCAGTTCATTGGCACCAATTCCACTCAACTTTACTATTAAAGATAATATACCTGGTGAAGTGCCAACAGTAAGATGGAGTAGTATCAGTCCGATATCCAATGCCGCTATCAACAATAGTACAACACCTGCAACATTCAATCCACAAACTGCTGGTGTGGGAAATCATATCATTGTCTTATCCTACAAGCAAAGACTTTGTGAGTGGAAGGATTCTATATTGATTACATTGAGACCTGTACCGCAGGCATCATTTACGGCTGAGGATAAAATATGTATCACAGATCCGCTCTTAGTTAATTATACAGGTACCAATACGGGCGGTAGAATGCTCACTTGGGATGATGGAGGAGCTACTAGATTAGATTTGACATCTACATCAGTAAGTTATACATTCCCACAACCGGGCACTTATACTATCGGAGTGACTACATCCTTAAATGGATGTACATCTACTAAGTTTACCAAGCCGGTAGTAGTGGAAGCGATTCCTGCACCTCCAGTCATCACGTGCACATCTACCTTAAACTCAGTGACCTTCAGTTGGACTGCCATAACATGTGCTACGGAGTTTGATGTAGAAATCGATGGGGTATCCAGAGGCAGACAAACTGCAAGAACTTTTGCAGTGACAGGTCTTATGGAAGGCGATAAAGCAGTGATAGATTTAGCTTCTTTATCTACCTGCGAGTGTCCTATACCAGCTGCTACACTTACCTGTGAAGCGAAGAGATGTCCGCCGGTAAATATTACCTTACAAGCTTCTCAGTTGAGTACTTGTTTAGTACCTAATGTGGGCAAAATCACTATCACAGCTACTGTGACAGGAAATACACCTGATGGTAAAGGTACTTGGAGTGGAAAAGGTGTAGGTGCAAACGGTCTTTTTGATCCAGCAGTAGCAGGAGTAGGTACTCATGAGATTACATACAGGTATATAGATGAAACTTGTCCATTTGAGCGAAAGATATCGATCAAAGTAAATGAATTGCCTAGGATTATTTGGGAAGTAGTCAATCCACGATGTTACAGTGATTTGACTGGTAGTTTCAACTTTACTATAGAAGGTGGTACACCGCCTTACACCACTACGGTGGATGGTAGATTAGTTACCGGATCACCTGCAGCAGGAATAACATCTGGAAATCATACTTTTGTGGTGAAAGATGTCAATGGATGTGAGGCTACCCAAACTTTTGCCATAACGATACCAGTTCAGCCTTCCTTTACTATAAAAGGAGCAGCCATCGTCAATTTAGGTAAGCAAGCAACCCATACACTAGATTTATCAGGTATGCAAGCCTTTATAAACGTGGTGGATTCTGTAGTATGGTTATGGAATGGGAAGAGAGTGTGTTCAGGAAACTTGACCACTTGTAGTTCGGTGACCAATATCCCTCCTAAAGGACCAAATGAATATGAAGTTTTCATTTATTACAATAATGGATGTCGTGTTACTGCCAAGTTATCTTACGTAGTAGTTGATTTGTATGAATATTGGTTCCCGAATATCATAAACCCATATACTAGCAATAATCAATTTAAAATTACAGCTCAAGATCCAACATTATTTGTAAAGAAAATGAGAGTTTACGACCGTTGGGGTAATCTAGTTTTCATCAGTGAAAACTTTAGTGCAACGCAAAATCCTGCTGTATGGAACGGAAAATGGTCAAAAGAAGGAGATAAGGGAGGACAAGACGTAGTTCCGGGAGTTTACATATACATATTTGAAATGTCCAATGAACTAGATGATAATATCGTGGAGACGGGAGATGTCACTGTGATAAGATAATGTTCTGAAGATTTATAATTTAAAAGAGGTACTTATGCGGTCGTAGGTACCTCTTTTTTATGTGCACTACTTTATGCATGCATAGTATTCTTATATTGTGATTGCAATAATTTGTAGAGTTATTTTATTTTTTTACCTTTCGCCTTATTTTCAGTGCAATGGGAAGATTAGTCCGTATTTTATTATATGCTTTTATCATTTTGATACTGTACTTTTGGATTACAGCTATAGTCCGATCCTATCAAAAAAGAGAAGAAGTCCAAACGATCAAAGAAGTCGAAGTAGTAGATACTACCGCTTCGAGT
Source organism: Aureispira sp. CCB-QB1 (assembly GCA_945870185.1). Lineage (GTDB taxonomy): Bacteria > Bacteroidota > Bacteroidia > Chitinophagales > Saprospiraceae > OLB9. The sequence goes on from CAMBRK010000001.1 coordinate 38,145, forward strand.
ACAGAGATTGATACTACTTTAATCGGTGGTGATGCACTGACAAATGAGCAAATAATCGATGGAACATTGGACTACGAAGCACTTGACGATAAAGTGCAAGAAATAGAAAAGAAACAAGAAGTAAAAAAGGCGAAAGAGGCTCAAAGTAGTAATGATGTAGCAAAAAATGCTAAAGCCCCAAAACCTGTAAAAAATATAGTGTCAGGTGATGGTGGCTCATATATGGTTATGGCCGGTAGTTATCTTTTGAAAGATAATGCGGAAAAAATGGTTAAAAAACTAAAGTCAATGGGTTATAAAGATGCCAAAATCGTTGTATTTACTTCATCTGGTTATCATTCAGTGGTAGCACTCTCTTATGCATCAGAAAGTAGTGCTAAATCAGCGGCTGCGAGTTTGAAAAGTAAGGGTGTAGATTGTTTTGTAAGATCAAGATAATTTTAAAGTTTATTTGTAAATGTGTGGTCGCTCCTCCTTAACTAAGACTGAGAAAGAAATTGAAGCACGGTTTAAAGCGACTTTCTATTCTGAAGAACTAGAAAGATACAACCCATTACCCAATTATAACGTAGCACCTACCCAAATGATGCCTGTAATCACACAGGACGATGCGCAGCACATAAGGATCTTAAGATGGGGACTTATCCCATTTTGGGCTAAAGAAAGCGCTATTGGGGCAAAAATGATCAATGCTAGAAGCGAGTCATTAACTGAAAAGACCGCATTTAAAAATTTACTCAAATCTCATCGGTGTATCATACCCATGGATGGATTTTATGAATGGAAAAAGGTAGGAAAGCAAAAAGTGCCTTACAGAATGATAACTATAGATCAGGATATCTTTGGAGTTGCTGGTCTTTGGGATAGTTGGAAAGATCCAACATCAGATGAGATACTGCATTCTTTTACCGTAATCACAGTCGGAGCAAATAAACTTATGGAAGCCATTCATGATAGAATGCCAGCCATACTGACCAAAGCCAATGAACGTATTTGGTTAGATCAGGAGATCAAACCACAAGATGCCATACAATTATTGTTGCCATATGCTGAACAGGATATGAAAGCGTATCGGGTTTCTCCCAAAATCAATAGTGTGAAAGAAAGAGATAGTGATTTAATAGATGATTTTGGTGATGCAGAAGGAACTATCACAACTCAACTGTCACTTTTCTAAGATTAAGTCTAAGATAGAGACTAAAGAAAAGACTAAGATTAAGGAAATTTCACTCCCGATAGCTCTTGGAATCCACAATTCCACAAATTCATAAATGGATATAAAAAAAATAGCCCGTGGAGACGAAACCACGGGCATTACTCAATTTAATAACCAAAACTCATACTCTTAGTAATTCAATTATCATGCCAAATATTTTCATATAGTTTAATATGACTATTTGTAAATGAATTACTATATATTTTTAAATCCTTTTTACGGGACAATGAAGTTCAAAAAATAGTGCTCGTGACTTTTCACGAGCAACTACGAATTTTACAATTTAATAACCAAAACTTACACAGTGCAAAGATATAACATATTAACTATATATTGTATGTGTAAAGTCATTTATTTTAACGTTTTTAATATATTTATTATTATGTATTTATAAATAGTTGATATATAGTATTAAATGAATATATAATTATTAATATGTTATAAATAAAATATATGTTTTATACTGAAATTGTTTGTTTTGTATGTTGTATTATGATTATCCATATGTATTTGCTTTAGACGATAAAGTTAAAATTTTCATAAAAGACAATTATCCATCAATTGTTTATATTTTAGAACGTTTACTATTTGTAGTAATTTATTAATCCAATCAATAAAATCTTATGAAAAAGTTTTTTTGTGCTGTAATAATGTTAGCCATAACGACCTTGAGTTCTTATGGACAAAACAATGGAAATGTTCCCACAGATAAAATATTAAGGAAAGTAGCTTGGAACTATGAAGGTGGATTAGGGTATCAATATTTTGACCCTTCAGCGCTTAAAGGTTCGCTTCGGGCAAATAATTATGGTTCTGATCTTTCAAGTAGTTTGATTCTTTTTAACTATGGTTTAGGTGCTGTCTTTTTTGATAAATTATACACAGGTTTGAATTTTGAAGCAGGTTCTACTTCTGATTTTATGAGGTCTGGAACTAGTGTTAGCCTTTCGAAGTTTGGAGCTGGACTAAAATTGGGTTACGATATTTGGGCCAATAAAAGCCATAAAGTTTCATTGTTGTATCAATTAGGAATAGATGGCAATGAGCTAAGTCTTGTTGATAATGTCAGGGCATTACCTGATTTTGGTGCGGCCTTAGATCAAAGGACATCACATTCATTATATAGTGGCAATGTATCCAATAGGTTTTTGGTCAGATATGATTATTTATTTAAACAAAAACAAGACGAAAAAGCTGTGATGACGCCTGCTTTGGGTATCGAACTCGGTTATAGTGCTGCGGGCAACAATAGCTGGGATGATGTCGTCAATGGTCCTGAAATTAATAATAGTGGTATGTTTGCAAACCTGGTTTTTTCCACGAGAATGAAAAAGTATAAAACGCCAAAAAGCAAACTTTAACTGAGGTATTTGATTTGCTCATAATACTCAGTGATGCGTTCGTCTACAATGATGTCTCGATTACGCAAAGGTTGTTTAAGCACGATGCCTTGTAGTGTGCGACATCTGCTCAGGGCTACATAAGTTTGTCCACTTTCGAAAGCTCCGCCACCCATATCTATAATGACTCTTTCAAAAGTTTTACCTTGACTTTTGTGAATCGTGATAGCCCATGCTAATTTGATTGGGTATTGCTTGAAAGTACCGATGGTTTTTGTGGTGATCATTCCTGGCTTTTCGGGATCGTTCTCATATTTTATGATCTCCCATTCTTGTTTTTCTAGATCAATGATTTTTTCATCTTCGCGATCGTCAAGTATTTTGATCTTGATATTATCTTCGCTGAGATCTGTAATGATACCTATACTACCATTGACAAACTGCTTTTGTAGGTCGTTTTTTACAAACATGACTTGAGCTCCTATTTTGAGAAATAAATTAAACTCAGTAGGGTAGAGCTGCGGGTTGAATTCGCCTGCAACACTTGCCTGAAATGATATAGCAGGAAAAGGTATCGCTTTGATTTCAGCTTCATTGATATTATTGGCAATATCATTTCGGGACGATAGCGTGATGTAAAATGCCTTGTCTTCTGGCAACGGTTGGTGTCTTTCATTGAGATACATAAAGTCTTCATAGTCCATATTGTTGAGTCGTATATTGTCTAGCAGATTGATAAAGTTTCTTTCTTCCTGTCTATATACATGGAGCAACTCGATCATTTTCAGATCTACCGACCGCATCACATGCGCTGAAAAGAAGTACGGAGTAGGGTAGGTCGTACGGAAATACTCTTTTTCAAATGGTGTGGAGACCACGGGAGGCAATTGGAATAGGTCACCAAAAAATATCATCTGTACACCACCAAAAGGCAAGTTTATATTTCTGTTAATGCGCAAAAAATAATCAATATTGTCTATAATATCTGCTCTGACCATGGATATTTCGTCAATGATGATCATGTCAAGATTGACGTAGATTTTGTAATTTTTTCTTCTTTCGATTTCTGATCTATTCAAGATTCTAGGTGGAAATCCAAAAAATGAATGTATGGTTTGACCTTTTACATTGAGCGCAGCTATCCCTGTGGGAGCCAAAGTCACTACGCGTTTCTTAGAAGTATTGCGAAAAACTTGGAGTAATGTCGATTTTCCGGTGCCCGCACGTCCTGTAATGAAAAGCGGGTCGGAGGTGTATTCCATTTGGTCCAGAATACCTTTAAACTCATCACTCAATGTGATCGGTGACTTCATCATTTATGGTCCGTTTATGCTATTACCTTCTACGTATTTTTCCTTTGGTATAATCTGGTCTGAAACCTACTCTAATTGTAAACTGTAAGTTTTTTGGATTGGCCGTAGCGTTGACAGTAGTGGCCACGGCATTGGGTATATTTTCCCAAGGAACACCGGAATGAAAATAATATGAGACTATGGGCGTTATAGTGATCAAATCATTGATACCAATATCGAGTCCTATCCCAATGCCTGCACGAAAGATGACACTCTTGACTTCGTCACTTTGCAATGTTGCATTATCAGTTGGATTGGTGTTACTCGTCAAATATCCCACACCTGGCGTAAAATGAAAAAACAGTCCTTTATTTATCGATGGGCCTTGCTTAGAGAATGTGGGACAGTCACAGTCGCCTTCCATATCTAAGGCATAGATTTGGCTATGGAAATTAAAATGATATCCGGTCAGCGTGATATGATCTATATTGTGTAAACCATTCAGCGTAGTTTTGGAAGTGCTGTAGGCTATCTCAGGCATAAATTCGACCCGTCTTTTTTTGAGCCTAAACCAATAGTCAAGTCCCACTTCATATCCTGTGTTAAATATTTGATTTGTATTACTATTGGAGTTGAAAATACTGTTGTCCCATTTCGAATAGGACTGGTTGTTGTATTTGGCTCTTAGGCCAAATTGGGAGTAGGAGGTTTGTGTGATTATTACAAAAACTATTAGAAATAAAACTCTGTTATTCATATTAAGACAATTACTATAACAGAACGCTAAGAACTCGTTTAATGTTTTATTTCTGTAGGGTTTAAAATGATATTTGTTGTAATACTTACGAGTACAACAAAACTTAACACTGTAGCGTAATTAGGAAGGTAAAATCTGAACTATTTATCATGTTTGTAGCTATTAATTAACGGTAATCCTATTACTTTGAACTTTGTTATTTAGGAAATTTGTTAATTCTTTATCCTCGTACAGAGTACTGAAATTTAAACTCTAAAAATCGTTATCAGTATTATAAATTCGTAAGCGAAAATGCTTGGCATCAACCAATTTTTTAAAATTTTCTTCTTCTATAGTTAATCTACTCCTGCGGGTACTAAATTTCGATTAAAAGCTGAGTTATGTGAAGACCACGACTGTGAAAATGTAAAATTGGCAGATTTGGAGTTTACGATTTAAGTTGTACCATAATGATAATGGTAGAAACTGTTATCTCTAATTTTTACATGGTCTTATAATCTACTCCGTCTTAATAAACTTCTCCACTATTTTTGTACCTGAATGAGTGACGATGTGTAAGAAATAAACACCTGAAATCAGACCTTCTGTATTTATTGAAGTGGCATTGGATAATTCGGAGATTACATTTCCTACATGGTCTATAACTTGAACATCGTAACCATACATGGATTCTATTCCGTCTAGAAAAAGCACACTTTTTGTTGGGTTAGGATATACTTTTATGCGATGATCAGCGTTTTCATCAACAGCATTAGTTGCAGGACTACCAAGTACCGATATATTATTGAAAGTAACCCTTTTACCATTCTCAGTCTTCAAGTCTTGGCCTTTAAATCTAATTCTGAAATTTAGATTTTTATTATTCTTGGCATCTTGTGCAGATTTGAGATCTATGGTAAATAAACTGTACTCACTACTTAATGCCACTTTGGACGAAGGTGATAAAATAGGAGACCAGATAGCATTGCCAGTATGATAGTCTACTATAAGCGAATCTACAGCACCTTCATCTTTGGCGGCAAATATCAATTTAATATCTTTGAATCCTGTAGTAGGTGCCCACAAGATAATTTGATTTTCTTGATCCGCTTCGAATGGTTGTTTGATTTGGATACCCCTCATTTCAGTAGCATTATAAGGCTTATTCTCATGGATACTGGCTTGATAATTGATATCTGTAGGGGCATTCCTTCTTTCCATGGATGCCTTACGATACAATGGATGGCCATCTGAAAACGGATAGCCTTTATAAGCTGAATTAAATGTCAATTTTGAAGAAGAAGTGGCTGCGTAACTTGAATTCACTTCGAGTAAAGGCAAATCATTTGCAATTTTGGTGTCAAAGTACCAATAATGAATGATTTGTACATTTTCTATTTTTTGGAAATGGGCAGTAATGTTGCTTGTACCAGATAGAGATAAAGTAATTTTTTGATCTTTTGAATTAGAAATACCTGACCAATGACTAAATTCATAACCATTAGCTGGCTTAGCTTCCAGTGTTATAGGAATATTGGCAAAGTATCGCCCTATCCAGGGATAAGGATTATCAGAAACACCTATGGTTTTAGGATTCAAATCTATCGTGTTTATTTTAACAAAGCCTTGATTTGGACCTGTAGTATTGATGTTTAAAAGGTAGGATTGGTCAAGGCCTAAGGTCGATTTCAGGTGGTCAAACTGTGATTCAGTTCGGCCTAATGCAAAAATTTTAAGATCTTTTACATTGGATATCCAAGAAGATATGGAAATTGGTCTACGCCATCTATTGATGTGTTCTTGTATTTCTGTATCAATCTCTAGGGCAAAGGAGTCGATCATCATATGAACATGTGAGACAGCATATCGAGAATTGAGCAGGTCGCAATACCGATTGATAAAATAGTTTTTAAAAGTGGCATTGTCCATGAGCTTTCGCAATATTAAGGTAGACCAAGCAGGATTGGGCCATTGAGGACCGTTGGGTTCTAGTGCCATTTTCAACGTGTTATGATTGGCACCATCAGAAAGTCCCGGTACATAAAAGAAGGGCAAATTAAATCCAAAATCTGTATCGAAAGCCACCCAACGCCACCTTCCATCTTTGGCTCCAGCAGCCAGATTGAGATCATTACTTAGGTAGCGCCAATACATATTATTGTTTCCCGGCCAATCTGTATTTTTTACATAAATATTGGTCAATTGAAAATCTACAAAACTCTCTATACTTATCCATTGGTTGACTTTGTTGTAGTGGATGGTAGATTGTAGGTTGTTATTTTTAATGTATTGGATCATGTTATTGTAGTGATCCAAACCTTGTGGATTTCCCCACTTAAAGGCACCATTATTGTCGGCAATACAAATTTCTTCTTCTTGGATACCATACTTGTATTGAAAGTAGTGATCATTAAACTTATCTCTAATATTATGTATGCCCCAGTATTCTCCGTTAATAAAAAGAAGAGATGGTTTATAAAATTGCGTTTCAATATTCATATCTTTTGACAATGCCTGGAATAGTGCATCTCTGAACAGGGAGATATCCCAGTCGTTTCCAGAATTACGCAAGATAAACTGCTTATACTGGTCAGTAGACTTGTCAGGAAAAAGCTGGTAGTTCAGCACATTTTTTCCGATATGATCTTTATACATGATTCTGATTGACTTACGCGGGCGGCTTGTCGTTGTATTCCCATTGAGTTGGATAGATACATGATCTTTAAATGCAAATTGGCCTTCTTTTTCAAAAAAAGAGATATGAGCAGGTCGTTCCCAGTCTTGTTTAAAGTTGCTATTATTGCCTTCAACATAAATGCCAGTATCTTTACTAAAAAGATGATCAGCATCTGTAGTTAATGAAAAAATAGGGAGTTTATATTTTTGTTTGGCTTGATTATGAATCAAATATGAAGACACACTTACCGGTCCGGGTGGAGCATCGCTGCGAAAAGCTCTTGCTTTTATCGTGTTTAGTTTAAATACTTCACCTAGTGGTGGCTGCCATCCTTCGTAATATGGTGGTCCAGGGTCTGGATTGTCATTGGTAGGAATCATCGAGATTTTATTGGGTTCACCTATCTTGCTCTTGACCAGAATGGGAGTAGTATAGACTGGAGAAGCCACCGTAGGATCAGAACCATCAAGGGTGTACCGTATGGTTACATCAGGTTCGGATGATGTAAGTGTAAGCTGAATGGCTTCATTGTAAAAGCCATCTGGATGAGAAGTATTTACGTTGTTAAGTAAGCTCGTGTAACCGGGCCCTGTATTGCTATTTCCGGCTGTCTGTGATGTGAGGTATCTCCAGGTTTCGCTTCCATCAGGCAATCTACCGAAAGAAACATCTTTTCTTTGGGCTACCATAGGCATAGAGTCTATCAGTATACCTTCTGGCGAAAATAAAAAAATGGTCTCATTATCATGATTAATTTTAAAATTGGAATGCAGGATATTTTCTCTTTTGTCCTTATCCGAAGCCCAAACTAAACTGAAAGCACCTGATTGCAGACTTAGTGAAGGAAACGACCATTTCATTTTATCTTTTTTATCATCTGTCAAACTATATCCTAACAGGTTTATGGGTAAGTCGGTACCATTATAGATTTCTATCCAATCTTCATAATCATTGTCTTCATCTGTGATTACTCCATTGGTAGCCATGACTTCATTGATGAGTAGTTTTCCAAATAGATTTGGTGGATTGTCGTCTAAAGTTCCCCATCTGTTGGTAAAAGAAAGTTGGCCATTGCTAAACGTAAGTCTTCGACTAGGGCTGCCCTGCCATTCTCCCAAATCCCAAGTTGCCATATTGTTTACGATGATAAAAAATTTATACCGATATTCTCCATAGACAACATTAGGTATGTCAAGGGTATATATTCTATCATTTTCAGGATCTGACATTTTGTAACTAGCTACAGTGCCAGGCATAGGCCAAACAGGATTATTACCTATCCCTTTAGTATTATCCGCGGATGAACCAGAGACATAAACAGTATGCTTTAAAGGATCAAAATCAATAGCAGTTTTCATATTTACATTAAGGGTCAGGGTGCTTTGACCTTGAAGTACCCATGGATTAAAACAAGCTAATACAAGTAAAAGAAAACGCATTTGTCAAATTTTATGTAAAAGTAAAGAAAAGTATGCTATTCTTGTCAAAACTAAACGTGCTTAAAGAAATTTGATCGTAAATCATACATTAATCATCCATTTAAATTTTGTCAGTGTGGTTGGTAAACTACTTGGGAATATCAGTTTTTAAATCTTTTTGATCGATCATACCACTGCAACAAATTTTAAAAATAAGTATCAATAATTGCAACAATGTTGCATTAAAGTTGTAATTTTGCAGTATGGTTTCTATGATTTTTAGATATGTGATGATTTTAGGTATAAATTTATGTCTGAATTTTTATATCCATGGTCAAGATTGTAACCTGGTCTTAAGGGGTCAGGTAAAGGACGCAAATGACTATTTAAAGCTCGAATATGTAAGTGTATTTATTGAAGAACTCCAAAAAGAAACATTTACTGAAGACAATGGGGATTTTATTTTTGAAAAGATTTGTCCAGGGAAGTACCATATTGTTTTTTCCCATCTAGGTAATAGGCCAGTCAAAGTATTTTTGCAAATGAAGCAAGACACCGTTTTAAATGTAGTCTTGGAGCATCAAGAAGGATTACTAGAAGAAGTAATGATTGAAGCCAAAGGCTCTCAAAATAAAACAGGCCTATTCAAGTCAGTGATTTCTAAAGATATGATGGTAGAAATGTCAGGACGTAATCTTACAGAGATGCTTGCCGCCATACCCGGTGTGAGTATTTTGAAGTCAGGACCTAATCTCACTAAACCGATCATCAATGGACTTTATGGTCAGAGAATCACTATCTTGAATCATGGAATACCTCAGGAAGGCCAACAATGGGGAAATGATCATGCTCCTGAAATAGATCCCAATACAGCTGATAAACTTTCTGTTTATAAAGGTAGTAGTGCCGTTAAATATGGACTGTCTACATTGGGCGGCTTGATTGTCATAGAATCGAAGGACTTAAATTATGATCCTCACTGGCATGGAGATGTCAAACTTTCCGGACAGAGCAATGGAAGGAGCTATGGTTTAAATACCACATTGCGTAAGTCCACCAAATGGGGTAATACTAAATGGTCGGCTGGCTTTGCTAAAGGTGGTGATAGGCAAACTCCAGATTATTATTTGACCAATACGGGAAATAATGAAAAATCTGCATCTTTACTATGGAGCAATGATCAGACATCAAGGGCATATCGAAAGTTGTATTACAGTTTTTATCAAAACGAAATCGGAATATTGCGAGGGTCACATATCGGAAATTTAACAGATCTGCAAGCTGCAATAGGACGTGATAAGCCCTTTTTTACTAGAGACACTTTTGATTATATGATCCATGCACCTAGACAATTAGTAAGTCATCATTTACTAAAGTTTAACCAAAAATATGCTTTTTCAGAATCTTTAAGTATCAATTTGGACGCAGGATTTCAGGCGAATCTTAGGGAAGAGTATGATGTCCGTAGAGGTGGGAGAAGCAGTAGACCAAGCTTAGATATGGCACTTTTAAGCCAGTTTTTGGATATCCAGGCTACACGGCAGGGGACCCATGTAGATCAATCAACATCCATGGGTATCCAATATAAGATCATCAGTAATACTAATCAACCAGGTACAGGTATCAATCCACTAATTCCTAACTATCTTAACCATCAACTTGCATCCTATTTGATTCATAAAGATAAATGGAAGTCTATGTTTTTAGAAATAGGGATGAGAGCAGAATATAGAAACTATCATGTTTATCGCTCAGAAAATAGAGGTGGCGGGGCTTTGCATCAATACTTTAATATAGCTGGTAATGTGGGTTTTAGGAAAAATATCAATAAATATATCTATACTACCTTAGACGTTTCCTATACTGGTAGGCCGCCAGAAATTAATGAATTATATAGCTTAGGGCTGCACCAAGGAGTGAGTGGTATAGAAGAAGGAAATGAAAATTTGAATCCAGAACATGCTTTCAAAGTGGTGCATGAGTGGAATGGTCATCTTACACACCATCATTATTTAAATCTTTCTGTATTTTACAATAGATTTACAAATTTTATATATCTCCAACCTTCAAACGAATTTAGATTGACTATCAGAGGGGCATTTCCTCTTTATAAATATGTAGGAGCAGATGTGGATATGTTTGGAGTCAGTGCAAAGTCTAATTTTGAAATTATTGAACATCTTCATTGGAGCAATAGCATTCAATATACTTATGGACAAAACCTCAGTTTGGGTCAGGGCTTGATCAGAATACCTCCTCTGAATGCGATGTCAAATTTATCCTATATCTTAGAAGAATCTTCATGGTATGAAGAAATAAAATTTGCAACCGAACTGAGTTATACAGCCATGCAAAATAGAGTTAATCCAGTTGAGGATTTTTTACTTCCCCCTGATGATTATTTTTTGTGCAATGCATGGGTCAAAATCAAGTGGAAAACAAAAACTAAAAATGAAGTGAATTTTATTTCGAGAGTAGATAACCTATTCAATGTTACCTATAGAGATTACCTGAATAGATTGAGGTATTTTGCTGATGAATTGGGTAGGAATATTTCTTTAAGTTTAAATATGAGTTTTTAATTTTTTAATTTTTTTTAAATTTTACAACATGAAAAAGTTTTTATTTTTGAGTTTTACCTTTTTATTTTTAACATTAGTATCATGTGATAAGGATCACGATCATGACAACGAAGAAGAATTGATTACCACTTTGGTGTATACACTTGCATCTCCAGGAAGTGAACCCGTAGTGATGACTTTTAAGGATCTTGACGGAGAAGGTGGCAATGACCCAATTGTATCTACTGTAGGTAATTTTAAAGTCAATCAAACGTATACTGGTGTTCTTTCTGTTTTAAATGAATCTGTAACTCCAGCAGAAAACATTGCTACAGAAATACAGAACGAAGCCTTAGAACATCAATTTTTCTTTGAAGTTTCTGGGGGTTTAGCTGGAAAGTTTAATGTGACGTACGAAGACAAGGATAGCAATAATAATCCACTAGGCATAGTAACTAGAGTCACAGCAACTCAAGCAGGTACTGGTAAATTGAAAGTCACTTTAAGGCACGAACCGAACAAATCAGCTAGTGGCGTTTCTGGTGGTAATATCTCTAATGCAGGTGGTGAAACAGATATTGAAGTTACTTTTGACGTTGAAGCCAAATAAACTGGATTTTGGTTGAATTTTTAATGATTATTCTTTTTTAGGAAATTCAGTTTAAAATTTACGGATGTGATGGCTAATTAGGCATTAGTGCTTAGATTTTTTTATATTTAAAGGAGCGCAAAGTGAGATTTATTCTTATCACTTTGCTCTCCTTTACTTTTTGCTTTATACCCGATTTTGGGATATTTATAGCAGATTAATTTCATTATTTTTCAAAAATGTAATATTTTTTAATCTATTTATAGTGAATAGATTATTTAATGACAACATTATATACATTAAAATTAAATAAATTTAAAAATTATTTAAAGCTACCTATTGATTTATTGAAAAATATACCGGTATCTTTGTACGCGAAATAGTCAGTGTAAACTCTTCACAGTTTTGTTCTGAATTATTTATACAGATGAGGCGAGAGAAAAGGCTCAGCGACCCTCAGGCAACCTACAAAAAGTAAGGTGCCAATTCCTTCCCGATATTGGGACATATAAATTTTTGAACTTTTTAAACCATGAATTCTTTTCAAAATCTAAATCTAAGAAATGACTCACCGTCGCTGGGCAACGACTTTTTCACCACTCCTTCTATTTCTATGTGTTGCTGTTGTTGTAACAACGGAAGCGCAGCGTACATGATGTAATTTTTTTTTATAAAATAAGGCTGTTTTTTATCATGTAAGTTGTGGATTCCCAACCAGGGATCTCTGCGCAACTATTTCTATTTGTAAAATTTATTTTTCAAACTTTAAATATTTTATCCATGTCTAACACTAAGTCATACAAATTCGAAACTTTACAGCTTCATGCTGGTCAAGTTGCGGACCCAAGTACAGGGTCCAGGGCTGTTCCCATTTACCAAACATCATCCTATGTCTTCAAAAATGCAGAGCATGGAGCTAATCTTTTTGCATTGAGAGAATTCGGGAATATCTACACCAGGATTATGAATCCTACTACAGATGTATTTGAGCAAAGAATAGCTGCTCTCGAAGGTGGTGCGGCTGCAGTTGCTACATCATCAGGTCAGGCCGCACAGTTTCTGGCTTTAAATAATATCTTGCAGTCCGGCGATAATTTTGTAAGCACATCATATCTTTATGGTGGCACTTACAATCAGTTTAAGGTGGCCTTTAAACGTTTAGGTATAGATGTGAGATTTGCACAGGGAGATGCGCCTGAACAATTTGAGACGCTTATTGATTCCAATACCAAGGCTATTTATTTAGAAACTATAGGTAATCCAAGATTTAATATACCTGACTTTAAGGCCATAGCCGATCTTGCCAAAAAATATGATATTCCTTTAGTTGTTGACAATACTTTTGGGGCTGCGGGATATTTATTCAGGCCCTTAGAGCACGGCGCTAATATTGTCACCGCTTCTGCTACAAAATGGATAGGTGGTCATGGCACTAGTATAGGAGGCATCATCATAGACGGTGGCAATTATAATTGGGGCAATGGTAAATTTCCTCAGTTTTCGGAGCCATCAGAAGGTTATCATGGTTTGGTGTTTTCTGATATTTTTGGGGTCAATAATCCACTAGGCTTACCCAATATTGCTTTTGCCATCCGAGCCCGAGTAGAAGGATTGAGAGATTTTGGACCTTCGTTGAGTCCATTTAATGCATTCCAATTGATCCAAGGATTAGAAACCCTTTCGTTGAGAGTACAACGAACTGTAGAAAATGCTTTTGAAATTGCACATTGGCTTTCGGTACACCCACAGGTGGAAAGTGTTAATTATCCAGGATTGGAAAGCAGCCCTTACCACAAACTGGCGAAGAAATACTTAAGAAATGGTTATGGTGGTGTTTTAAGTTTTACCATCAAAGGAGAAAAGGATGATGCATCAGCTTTTATCGATAATTTGCAATTAGTGAGTCATTTGGCCAATGTTGGTGATGCTAAAACATTGATTATTCAGCCATCAGCGACCACACATCAACAATTGTCTGCAGCAGAACAGAAAGCTGCAGGTGTTGAACCCACCACTTTAAGGCTGTCTGTAGGCATAGAGCACATAGATGATATCAAAGAAGGATTGATTCAGGCTTTTGCTGCTGTCAAAGCCAGACAAAATAGTGCGGCCACCACTAAGGCTACTCCAAATCCAATTTTAAATTAAAACCCGAATATCTACCATGGAAATCCAAGGATCACCTATTTCTGACCATAATTCGGATGAGGCACTCAAACAGCAAACATTGAAGTACTTTCATTATCCACACCCGTTTCAGTTGGAAGCAGGAGCATATTTACCTGAGTTTACTTTAGCATATCACACCTATGGCAAACTCAATGAAGCGAAAGATAATGTTGTATGGGTAGTACATGCGCTGACGGGAAGTAGTGACCCGGTAGATTGGTGGCCTGGAGTAGTAGGCAAAGACTGTGTCATAGACATTGGAAAACACTTTATTGTATGTGCCAATTGTTTAGGTTCCCCATATGGTTCTACACAACCTTTATCAGTGGACCCTAGGACTGGTGCGCCATATTATCATGATTTCCCTTTGATTACAGTTCGCGATATTGCGAATAGTTATGAGTTATTAAGAATCCACTTAGGTATCGACAAGATACGATTATTGACAGGGGCATCTATGGGAGGACAGCAAGCACTCGAGTGGGCAGTGCTTGCGCCTTCTGTTTTTGAATATTTATTGTTGATCGCGACCAATGCCAAACATTCACCTTGGGGTATTGGCTTCAATGAAAGTCAAAGATTGGCCATAGAAGCTGATGGTACGTGGCAAGAGAAACGTCCTGATGCAGGCTCTGCTGGATTGCTTGCCGCAAGGTCTATTGCATTACTGAGTTATAGATCATCTCAGGGGTACAACAAGACTCAGGCAGACGATACAGACAAAACCGACCATTTCAGAGTACAATCTTATCAACGATATCAGGGAGAAAAATTACTCAAAAGATTTAATGCCTTTTCTTATTGGACGCTATCCAAAGCTATGGATAGTCACAATATAGGTAGAAATAGAGGCGGAATCCCTGCGGCTTTATCCAAAATCAGTGCTAAAACAACTATTTTGGGTATAGAAACAGACATCCTTTTCCCATTGGGAGAGCAGCAGTTTTTGTACCGTCATATACCCCATGCTAGATTGGATGTGATTCATTCTGATTTGGGTCATGATGGATTTTTGACAGAGAGCAGCAAGGTGACTCAGGTGATTCGTAATGTGATGGAAGGCGTAGGATAAAGTATTAATATTTGGGACTCAGCATCATCGGAACCTATAAGTTTGAGTACACTCCGAAAACTAAAATCTTGCCACAAAGGCACAAAAACACAAAAAAATACAAATGTCAAACAATTGATAGTTAATTATTTAAGGGCCTTAGAGTCTTGGAGCCTTAGTGGCATTTATCCATTTTTGACTTTTTGGAGTGGACTCAAATTTTAAATTTTGAAAACCGAATAATGATTCACCTAATTTTATTTGTAATATTTTTGGGTTTATTTCTTATTTATTTTGAAACCAAGGCAACTTTATATACTATGGATGCACTTGTTATATTGTACATAAATTTTTAAATCGACAACCAACCTGTAAAATGCAAAAGTATACTCAAATAATCATTGCATGCATCGTATTATGTACCACATATATTGAGGGCCAAACTTGCTTAAGTGGAAATTCAGTCTTCAATAGTCAGACTGAAGTTGACTTATTTGCTACTAACTTTCCTAATTGTACCGAAATAAATGGAAATGTTTTCATACAGGGCAATGTTTCTAACCTAAACGCATTTAACAACATCGTTAAAATCAATGGCAATCTAACGATCATCAGTACATCACTATCTCAAGGTAATATCTTTCCAAACCTTCAAGAGGTGGTAAAAAGCTTGTTTATTTCTAATGCTTTTATTACAAATCTAAATGGGTTTAATAGTCTGACTACTGTAAACAATAAAATTGAGATTTACGGTAATAATGGCATAATGTCAATAAATAGTTTCAATGCTTTAACCAAAACAGATACAATTACAATCGGTCAAGAAGTAAACGTTCAAAATGCTTTTACACAAATACAAAAACTGAAATCATTAAAATTGGAAACATACGGGCTTCCGACGCAAAATTTACAAGTTTCGGGACCCAATTCATTTAACGCAGTTACCAAATGTGATAAAATCCAAATGTATGGATTGCAAAATACAAATTTGAATTTCCTATCTAACTTGGATACTGTAAGTAATGAATTTTTTATCATTTTTCTTCCCAATTTAACTAGCTTATCAGGTCTAAGTTCCTTATCGTTGGTAAAGAATATGTCCATAAGTGGTTGTGAAGATTTAACAAATCTTAATCTGCCTTCCACAGCAAAAATAAATTCAATCACAGTTTCAGGAAATGGGGCCTTAACTTCTTTAGCAGGTCTACCACCTATTACTCAATTGGATCAATTGGCTATCGTAGACAACTTAGTCTTAACCAGCTTGGAAGGACTAAATAGTTTGAATACAGTCAAAAATGTCTTTTATTTATATCAAAACCCTGTTTTAAATGATATTTCGGCACTAGATAATCTTAAAATTGTTGGGTCAGATGTCAATATTTATGATAACCCAAATCTTAACGCTTGTTGTAAAATAGCATCATTGGTTACTAAGAATCGAATATTGGGTCAAGTTCAGATATATGATAATGGAGAAGAATGCTCTAGTTTATTGGATATCTTAGGTATCTATTGTTCTGATCTTGACGAAGACGAAATCTTTGATGAAGATGATAACTGCCCTAATGACCCTAATGATGACCAAGATGATGCAGATAATGATGGTGTGGGCGATGCTTGTGATAATTGCCCCTTAATAAGCAATGCAAACCAAGCAGATGCAAACAATGATGGGGTAGGGGATGCATGTCAATCTGTCTCCGGTGTGGGTTCTATGCAGATAAGTTCAGATGTCTACGTAGACAATAGTCTCAGAGGCGTGATACTCAAATCGTCCAATGGATTTTGTTATAGAATCAAAGTAAATAATAAAGGAAAATTATCTTCCAAAAAGATAACATGTCCTTAAGGATTGGCTGGTGAATATTATGATTAGTTTATTTAACTAAATAAATAAAGAAGTTGGCATGGTTTTAAGGACCATGCTAATTTCTTTATTTTACTATCTTCTTGAGCAGCTGAAATAAATATGATATTTAAATTTGTAAAATGATACTCCAGATGTTTCGGTTTTTACTGCTTTTTTGCAAACTTGTTTTCAATTTCAATAATACATTACCTACCCACCATCTTCTTAATCATCCCATTAAAAATAAATCCGTGAAACGGTAGCACTGCATACCAGTATAATCTTCCTAATACCCCTAAAGGTCGAAAAGTAGCCGTCTGAGTCAGGATGTTTTTTTCATCTATTTTGAACTCCAACCAAGCTTCTCCGGGCAACTTCATTTCTGCATACAGTAGTAATCTTTTTTCTTCTTTAACTGCCAAAAGTACACGCCAAAAGTCCAAGGCATCGCCCGAATGGATTTCTGTGGGACTCTTCCGGCCACGTCGCATGCCGACACCACCAAATAGCTGATCAATAAAGCCTCTTAATCCCCATAAAAAGTCACCATAATACCAACCATTTTGTCCACCTATCGACCATATTTTGTTCATCGTGGTGACTAGGTCTATCACCTTTTCTTTGCGAATATCTGTAAAGCATCCATTGACAGGGACTTCGATATACTGCGAAATTCCTTTGTTGAGTGTTTCGCTGGTGAGTGCATCTTTCCAACTAGAGATGACTTGATTTTGTTCTATTTTATCAAAGGCCAGTTTGATAGATGTTTCATAATCTAGTAGTGTTATACCGAGTAATTCTGCCAGATGATTAGGCTTGCAGACGACCTCAACTTTCATACTATTGACCAGGTTTCTTGCTAATGCATAAGATGTGGAAGTCACAAAATACAACCAGTAGGAAGATATTTTGGGCGTCATTACGGGTACTACCCAAATGTATCGTTTCAGATTTCTGATTTTGGCAAACTTGAGCAGCATTTCTTTGTAAGTAAGAATATCCGGACCACCAATATCATAATTTTGTCCGTAGGTTGCTGATTTGTCTTTGACACCATCCAAAAACTGAATGACATTCCGTATTCCTATAGGTTGACATCTCGTTTTCAGCCATTTTGGGGTGATCATGGCAGGCAATTTTTCTACCAAATCTCGGATGATCTCAAAGGATGCACTACCCGAACCGACGATAATGCCTGCGCGTAAGGTCGTCAACGCAAATGCTGCGTCAGACAAAATATCCTCCACATGTTTTCTAGATGTCAGATGGCGCGACAGCTCCACTTCATTGACAATACCACTGAGGTAAACGACTTGTTTGGCGCGAGTTTGATCCAGTCTTTCTTTAAAATTTTGGGCACAAACTTCTTCCATATTTTCGAAATCACCTGACAGCGTGGACATGGAATGTATGAGATAATATGCCACATCTATATTTTCAGGAATAGCTTTTAGTGTCTCGGGATTCAAGAAATCAACTTCTATGACGGTGATGTCATTTTTGTTGTAATTGTGATACTTAAATCTTCGGGCATCTCGCACACAACAAACCACATGGTGGCCTTGCTCGAGTAATACAGGTAAAAGTCGCTGACCAATATAACCTGTGACACCTGTGAGTAATATGTTCATTATAAGGTATTTATAAATTTATCTGCCTTTGCTAAAAGTGCATTTTGTTTTTCTAACGGCATCTTGTCAAAACTACTTACCAACATTCCTAAACGTGGATTTTGCAAAAAGAAATCCCGGTGAACGTGCATAAATCTCCAAAATAACGCATCCCATGTTTCTTGCCAAGGACCTTTCTTAAAATCGCTCATCTTCATCAGGTAATTGCTGCCACTGATATAAGGTTTGGTAGACATCAAGCCGCCATCTGCAAACTGACTCATACCATAGACATTGGGTACCATGACCCAATCATATGCATCGATAAACAACTCCATAAACCAAAGATACACTTCATCAGGATCAAACTCGCACAAAAGCATAAAATTGCCTACGACCATCAATCGTTCTATGTGGTGACAGTATCCAGTGTCCAACACTTTTTGGATTACCAGATCTAAAGGTTCGATGCCTGTGGTGCCTTTCCAGAATGATTCAGGTATTTTTCGGTTAAACCCCCAATAATTGCGGTTGCGCTCTTGGGTGCCTTTAAGTTGATATACAGCTCGGATAAACTCTCTCCATCCAATGATCTGTCTGATAAAACCTTCTGTAGAGTTGATGGGAATATTACGTTCCTCAGCATATTTCAGTGTCTCGTCTATGATATATTGTGGGGTCAATAGTCCCACATTGAGTATCGGCGTGAGTAAACTATGATGCAAGACTATTTCTTTCGCTACAATAGCATCTTCGTAAGCACCAAATTCCGCAAACCGCTCATCAAAAAATATATTCAACCAAGCTTTGCTTTCTTCGAAGGTCGTAGGAAATAAAAAGTCCTGATTTATTTTTCCATAATGGTCAGCAAAATGAGTTTCTGTGTAGGTTATGGCTTCTTGGTAGTAATTATTTTGGGTGATCGGTGCAGTTTTTGGTGGTGTTTTATCCTTGGGATATTTGAGTCTGTTTTCATCATCAAAAGTCCATTTTCCACCTTTAGGATTTCCCACTGCATCGAGCAAGATATTTCTTTTCTGCCGCTGTTGTTTGTAGAAATCTGTTTGGAAAAACCGTTTTTTATGGGCAAAATAAGCATTTATCTCTTCTGGTGTATTGAGAAATAAGGGAGAAGGGAGTTTCGTCATGGCTAATTTTTGTTCCTGACAAACGTTGGATATCCTTTTTTCGAGCCAATCATCGGTGGTGTCTATACAGATGACTTCATCTACATTATTGGCATTAAGATAGGGAAGTAGTAAGCGAATGTCACCAAGCTCAGATGGAGCATCTATGTAAATGACTTCTATACCTTGACCCTGCAGAAATTCGGCATAAAACTTCATACTAGCCCGATGGAAAGCGATCTTTTGTTGGTGGAAGCGATACTGTCTGAAAAACAAAAAATCTTCTATAAGGTAAATGGTATCACATTTGCCTATTAAAGGATTTTCTTCAAAAAGTTGGTGTGGAAATACTAGACCGACTTTCATGATATCTTATTTTTAAGCATTCTACACTTATCGCTACAGTATTTGACTTCATGCCACACCTTTTCCCATTTTTTACGCCAAGTGAATGGCCTTTCGCAAACGATGCAAATTTTGGTTGGGAGATCAGATTTTTTTACGTTTTGCAAAACACTTCTTATTTGTTTAGGGATAAAGAACACTATAAATGGAAGGATGTTTTGTGAAGTGGGTGAATAAAAATCCATTTCTAATATGTCATTGTGTTGCCTTCGATACAAGCTAGAAATATTTTTAACGTGAATAATGTTTAAGCAGCGGATAAAAGCAAAGTAAATCCTTCTTGTAATTCATGCTTTATTCTAATACTTGGCTTTTTTTCAAAAGTTGGATATGCTATCATTGCTGAAATAGCATTATTGAAAAAGCCTTGCAAGGATCTATGTCGGGAGTGTTGAATTGAGCACATATTTTTTAACTCGTCGTTCACAGATTCAATTACAGCTCTCTTTCTCAGTAGGAGCTTATCTGTATCGGAAATGTTCATTTTTTCATATTCTTGCGTACTTTATAAATCAGTTCTACTCCATCATTCCACAGGTACTCTGCAAGCTTTTGATCTATATATCCTCGATCGCCAAATAGTTTACCGTAGATATCTTTTGTCATGACTTTCATTACTTTTTGATCCCGGTCGTCTACGTTATCCATTGAAAAACAAAAACTTAGAATTTCTCCTTTGTCATTTATGTTCAAATGAAGTTTTAATCCAAAGTACCAACCCATCGTACTTTTTGACTTCTCGGCTATACCTTTAAACACTTTATTTTGCTTTTCCCGCTTTATGTGACACACAGGAAGTGTTGTAGAATCAGCATAAAAGATTCCTGTACATTTGCCTTTAAATCGAGTTTGCATAAGCATCATTAGGGGAACAAATATCCGATGTTGAGTCTGGTTAAATCTTTCGTAAGAAACGAGATTGGGAAATAAATGCTTCCATTGATTAGACACAAAGTCAATATAATAACTTTTGAAATTTGTCTTAGAGCTTAGATGAAATCCTATATCCATTATTCACGTTATTTAAGTAATCATGAACACCAACACACACCATAATATCATACCCATCAGCAACTATGCTGCCAACCTTGCTGAAATAGAGCATTGGAAAGAAAAGTACTATGATCTGCAAAATCAGATCGCTGAACTCAGAAATAAGGATAAAGACACCTTAGTCATCAAAGAAGGAGGTATAGCTAAGTATATCAGACTATCAGACATCATCATGATGGAAGCGGAGAGCAATTACACATCCGTCTTACTTACACATGGTCAGCATATCTTGACTTCTAAGACGCTTAAATACTGGATAGAAAAAATAAGAGATCATCAAGACTTTATCCGCCTACACCGCAGTTATTTGGTCAATAAGACGCACATAGCCATATATCAGAGATTAAGTAAATGCTTAAAACTTATCAACAGTCACCAAGCACAAGTTGCTAGAAGTTTTAAATTTTGAGCATTCATATAAAAGACCTTTGAAGTCCTACTGCCCTTTTTTATGTACAGTAAACTGCCCTTTGGTATTGGTATGTTTGGCTAAGATGCGCTTGCCTTCTTGCTTGACATCTTCGGATTTACGGAAACTCCAAACGATATCAGCTGCTTTCTGACGACTTGTTTCTACATCTACTATGGGTTCAGGATAATCTTTACCTAACTCGAAGCCATAGATCTGTTGTTCCATGACACTTAGTTTCCATGGTTCGTGGATAAAAGATAGAGGAATTTGAGCCAATTCTGGTACCCATTTGCGGATAAAAACACCATTTTCGTCATGATATATGGAGTTTTTGATGGGATTGTAAATACGAATGGTATTGACACCTGTCACTCCTGACTGCATGTGCAGTTGTGGATAGTGAATGCCCGGTTCATAGTCTAGAAACTGCCTGGCCAAGAAGTGTAAATCTCGCCAATCTTGCCACAAATTAAAGACAAAAAAGGAAACTACCATGGCACGCATTCGGAAGTTTATATATCCTGTTGTTACGAGACAACGCATACAAGCATCTATGATCGGAATACCTGTCTGTCCACTTTGCCAAGCTAGGATGTATCCTTCGTTGCGTGGTTTGACCATGGCGTCGTACGCTTTATTTACTGGGCGAAACTCCATAGTACATTCATCCTCAAACTTTTGTATAAAGTGACAATGCCAATGTAATCTGGATATAAAATTAGAAAGAGCGCGTTTGTTAGATGCTGTAGCGTATCGCTCCAGGGTCGCTTGATAGACTGCGCGCATACTGATATTACCATACGTGAGAAATGGTGAAAGTCTGCTACAACTCCTGCGACTCAGCTCAGGTTTGGAGATGTGTTTAGAATAGGTAGGATATCTGTCTTGGAGGAAACTACGCAAATATTTCCATGCGATGGTCTCTCCACCTTTCTGGAAGTTTTCATTTCGAGTTGTCAGTTCGGATGGTACTTCTATTCCTACGATGGTTTCTTTGACAGATGGAATTAAAGAAAGAAAGTTGATGTTTGTGAGATCAGGTTTTATAATTGGTTTTGACATGGTTTCTTTCCATCGTAACTCCCAATTTTTTCTGGATTTCAGCTTGCGAACTATGCCGTTTGTCAATGATTCTTTCCAGGTAATATCGTGATCAGAACAGAATTTCTGTATGACCAAGTCTCTATCGTAGGTGACTTTATTTCCTGTTTCTTGATTTGAAAAGATGTGTTTGATATCATAATGATTCTTCAGCAAATCAAGTACATCCATCACTTCTTGGTGGCAAACTTGGATTTGCGTACCGAAGGCCGAAAGTCTTTGGTTTAGGTCCACGATGGATTCGTACACAAATCTCCAATGACGAACATCGCTGTCATCATACTGCATGACCGATGGCTCAAAACAATAAAACAATAAAACGGGAAGATGTGATTGCTGTGCTAGAAAAAGCGGCTCATGGTCATACAATCGAAGATCTCTTTTGAACCAAACGATGGAAATGGCTTCTTTGACATTAATACTTGGAGTTTGAGTGACGTTTACCACTATCGTTTACTGATCTTATTCATGGATATGGTACGTTGCAAAGCACATTTGAAACGAGAGATTTCAGGATTTCGTTTTTTACTATGTTTTTGGCTTATTCCACTATGTACGCGAGCTCTCCAAAGATTGAAGCTTGATCTTTTCAATTCTTTGCGCATGATGGCAATGACTTGCGACTCCGAGATACCAAATTGTATTTCGATGGCTTCGAAAGGTGTGCGATCTTCCCACGCCATTTCTATGATTCTATCTATGTCCTTTGCTTCCATAAAAAAAGCTAAACAGCAAGAGTATGAATTTGTTTATAGTTTCTTTAATGGATTTTTATGGTTATCAATGATTTCATAATTTTGATGTTTATGAATAAAAACCCATGAATGAAAACATATCTTTAAAATGGATAGAGTCCAACCGATAGAAAGCAGAGGATGGGAAGTTCGTTCGAAGGGCAATAATTATGGACTATTATCTCTCCTTCCCAAACTTAAATTCAACGTCTGGTCCGCCGCCTGTTATTTTAGCAAAAAGAGAGTCTCCTTTTAGATTATAGGATATCATTTTGGGGAATTCGTTGTTTGGGTTTTCACAGACAAAACTTTGAGTTGTAATTTTGGACAGCATAAAATCAGTAGATAAAGTATCGCCTTTTCCTTTTACTGAAAAATACCATGAGGTATCTTTTTTAAAGAACCTTACATGCTCTCTCCAAATCGTGTCCTGCTCTTTCAAAGTATACCCTAGACCTAAGTATAATGTATCAGTTAACTTGGACCATGATTCATACGTTTTTTGGCCTACTTTATCATTGGACCGCTGCCATGAACCTAACATCCAATCGAATGAAACTTTGCTTTTGTCCATTGATGGGTTTGTATTGGGAGTTGGTTTACAAGCAAAAAAAAATAAGCAAAAAGTAAATAATAAATGGCTTCATAATGGTTTTTATTTGAAGTGTTTTTTGAATTCCTACAATATTCCTTCCAGCACCTTCCAAACATTTTCTCTTACGATATATTGACCCTTTACATTGGGATGTTTACCATCTTCAAGATTGAGTGATGGGATAGTCGCAACATTGGCTAATAAAAATGGTATTAATGCGGCATTATATTCTTTGGCTAGCTTTGGGTAAATAGATGCGAATTGTCTGGTATAATCGTTGCCCATATTCGGTGGAGCTTCCATATCTGCAAGAACTAGTTTTACATTAGGATTTGAAGCTTTGACCTTATCTAAAATGGCTCTAAGATTACTTTCTGTTTCTTTGAGATCAAGGCCACGGAGTACGTCATTTGCGCCAAGCTCTAAGACGAATACATCTACTTTTTGTTTGAGTACCCAATCTATTCGGTTTTTACCGCCAGAAGTCGTCTCACCGCTAAGACCAGCATTAATAGCAGTATAAGGCATTTTCAAACTATCCATTCGTTGCTGAATGAGTGCCGGGAAGGATTCATTTTCATCTAGTCCGTAGCCTGCTGTAAGGCTATTCCCAAAAAAGAGAATGTATTTTGTGTCGGATTTTTGAATAGTTATATGGTTGGAATCCGCATTTTGGTCTTGAATTTCTGCATTATTCCCAACTTGTTGGTCTGCTTCTTGTTTAGACTTACATCCTTGGACAATAAAACCAAAGATGATTACTATCAAAAACGTTTTCAAAGAATTTTTTAGATGGTATAAAGTTATATTTGGTGTCATTTTTTGCTCCGATTTATATTTACTAACCAATATGCCACTAAAAGAGTTTTACAAAAAATTAAAATCTAAAATATGTCTCCTATTCTCGAAGTAGAAAATCTTGTTATGTCTTACCAAAGTGGCAGTAAAATGCTTACCGTCTTGCAGGATATCAATATGGTCATCCATGAAGGCGAAACCGTAGCCATCACAGGTCCATCTGGTTCAGGAAAGACGACACTCATGGGACTTTGTGCTGCATTGGATAATCCTACTTCAGGGGATATTAAATTGCTTGGAAATGCCGTAAAACCTTTGTCTGAAGACCAACGAGCACAATTGAGAAACAAATTTATAGGCTTCATATTTCAAAATTTCCAATTACTACCCAGCCTTACAGCATTAGAAAATGTCATGCTGCCACTCGAACTCCAAGGTATCAAAGGCGCAGAAGATGATGCTAAAAAACTACTAGAAAGAGTAGGGTTGAAAGATAGAATGACACATTACCCGACACAACTTTCAGGTGGAGAACAACAAAGAGTAGGATTAGCCAGAGCTTTTATCAACAAACCCAAAATCCTTTTTGCTGACGAACCCACAGGAAATCTAGATGGAGATACTGGAGCTACAGTAGAATCATTGATGTTTGATCTGAATAAAGATTTTGGTACGACATTGATCATCGTTACGCACAATCCTGAGCTAGCCGCCAAAACAGCTAGAACCATACAGCTCAAGTCGGGTCATGTAGTAGCAGATGCAAAAAATCTTGTACAAGACACTACAAACTAATCCAATGAACAAATTTAAGTTTTTGTGGAATATTGCCATCAGAGACAGTAGGAAAAATAGGTCAAAACTATTGCTATTCATGTCATCCATTATTTTGGGTGTAGCGGCATTGGTAGCCATCAATTCATTTAATTATAATCTTCGGAAAGAGATTAATAAAGAAGCTGCAACGCTATTGGGTGCCGATCTATCTGCCACGAGCAATAGACCGATGGATAGTACCATGATGAACATACTCGATTCATTACCAGGCGAAAAGGCAAAAGAAATGGAGATGATGTCCATGTCTTACATTCCCAAAACAGATGAAACACAATTTGTTAGACTAAAGGCACTCGAAGGCGATTTTCCATTTTATGGCAAAATAAAAACAATATCTTCGGAAGCCGCTCAGACATACAAAACAGGCAGGTCGGCATTGGTAGATGAAAGCTTGATGCTGCAACATGGTCTCCAAAAAGGTGATTCTATCAAAGTAGGCAAAACGACCTTCGAGATCAAAGGAAAACTCTCAGGAGCAATAGGTAGTGTAGGTGCGATGTCCTCTGTGGCACCTGTCATTTACATCAATATGACGGATATCGATAGCACAGGTCTCATACAACCGGGCAGTTTGATCAATTATGCTTATTATTTCAAAGTGCCTGCAAATCTCAATATAGATGAGTGGAAGGCAAAACGAAAAAACCAATTTCGCTCTGAGAATGTAAGGCTGGAGACAATAGAAGATCGTAAAGAAAATCTGAATAGAGCTTTTAGTTTTTTGAATTATTTTCTCAATTTGGTAGCTATTGTAGCCTTGCTTTTGGGTTGTCTTGGCGTAGCATCGAGTGTACTTATTTATGTAAAATCCAAAACAAATTCAATTGCCTTACTTCGTTGTTTAGGTATGAAACCATGGGATGCATTTTTGGTGTATTTCATCCAAATTACGTTTTTAGGTACCATAGGTGTATGGATCGGTATTGGATTCGGTGTTATTATACAGAGTGCTTTACCATTATTGATGGTTGATTTTCTACCCGTCAGTATTCAGATGGCTGTTTCTCCAAGAGCAATTTTAGAAGGTCTGATAGTAGGGATTTCTGTGACGACATTGTTTTCATTGATACCTTTGATTTCTATTCGCAATATCAGTCCTTTGAGAACATTAAGAGTTGCGACTGACGAAACTTCTGACCAAAGAGATTGGCTCAAAATAGGATTATATGTAGCCATTATTTTAGTTTTGACGATCTACCTTTGGGTATTGACATCTTCTATTTTGGCGGCTTTGGGATTTGTGGTTGGTATAGTGGTTTCCTATTTATTACTTAGTGGATTTGCCTTTTTGGTGATCAAAATATTAAAAAATAGTATTTCTTCGAGTGCAGGTTTTGTCGTAAAACAAGGACTTTCTAACCTGTTCAGACCTGATAATCAGACACAAACCATCATGGTCACTTTGGGAATGGGCACTGCGGTATTGACCACTTTACTGATACTTCAGAGCATCTTACTCAATAATGTCTCTCTGATGGATAGCGGTAAACAACCCAATATGATCCTTTACGGCATAGAGACTAATCAAATGTCGGAATTAAAATCTTTGACAGAAAGCTACAAGCTACCTATCCTACAACAAGTGCCGGTGGTCACTATGAAAATCGATGGTTGGAAAGGAAAAACTAAAGCACAGTGGCTTGCAGATTCCACCATGACAGCTGAAAGATGGGCTGTAAATCGTGAAGCAAGAGTGACTTACAGAGATACTATATCAGAAGATGAAACGCTAGTCGAAGGCAGCGTTAAACCTTACCGAAATCCATCCGATAGCATCTTTGTTTCTCTAGGAACTACCTTTGCGGAAGCATTGGATGTAGAGTTAGGTGACGAGATCGTTTTTAATGTGCAAGGTACCAGAATGGTGACTTATGTAGGTAGTCTTCGGGAGATAGAGTTCAGAAATTTATCTACGAGATTTTTTATCGTTTTTCCTAATGGCATTTTGGAACAAGCACCACAGTTTCAGGTCTTGGTGACCAAAACACCAGATAATGCGACAATGGCCAATTATCGTGGAGCTGTTGTAAAAGTATTTCCAAATGTATCCGTTATTGATCTTACCACCATCTTACAATCCGTAAATGACATACTCAAAAAGGTATCTTTTATCATACAGTTTATGGCTATTTTCAGCTTATTGACAGGATTGATTGTCTTGATAAGTTCGCTCACACTGAGCAAATACCAACGACTCAAAGAAAGTATTTTACTCAGAACGATAGGCGCATCCCGTGCACAAATCATCAAAATCAATGCGACAGAATATACTTTTCTCGGGGTTCTTTCTGCATTAACAGGTGTAGGTATCGCTTTGATTGCCAGCTTTATATTGACCAAAGTGCAGTTAAAACTAGATTTTGATATCTCTTGGTGGATCTTATTGTCGATAGGTTTTGGATTGGTATTGATCACGGTAATCATTGGTATGTTTAATAGTCGTGATGTGGTGAGCAACCCTCCATTGGAAGTATTGCGTAAGGAGAATGGGTAATGCATGGTATTGCAGTAAGTCCGATAAATTTTGTGGGTGTAATTTTATGAATTATTTTAATTTAAATGCCAACAACTTATGGGAATTGCATTTATATTTGCCTTTTGTGATACTACCAAAGCAGAAAAAAGACGTATCACAAGCGTTTATTAACGGATACAAAGTGTAATTAGTTATCTCTTATTAAAGAAGAAAAACAAGAAGACCCTTTAATTAAATGAACAGAAAAGGACTTGAACTTATTAGACAAAGACAAACAGTTAACGATGAAGAAAACATAGTCAATCTTCTTAATAGTGACCTATTATCCAATTTGTTTAAAATTTATATGAATCACTACCAAATAGGAGAAAGCTGGCTAAG
Source organism: Aureispira sp. CCB-QB1 (assembly GCA_945870185.1). Lineage (GTDB taxonomy): Bacteria > Bacteroidota > Bacteroidia > Chitinophagales > Saprospiraceae > OLB9. The sequence goes on from CAMBRK010000001.1 coordinate 66,575, forward strand.
TGGTGGCGAGATAATCTTGGTTAACGAAAAAACTGGAGATGAAATATGGCTAAATCAAATTTCCATGTTCGAACCACACAAGATAATGAATATCACGCTTGTTTAGACTATATATTTAGCTACGAGCAACTAATTATTGAAATTGAAAAGTATTATAACGAAGTTGAAAATTGGAATAAATTAGGCTTTGTTCAAATTGGGCTAATGCAATGGTCTGACGTTTTATTACTTGGAGTAGAAGATACTAATCGTGAAGAAATCTGGAGATATGGAACTGGTGACGTAAAAAGTACTTGCTCAAAATTAGCGAACAATATATTTGAGTTTATGACTAAATTAAAGAATCAATAGATCAAGAATGCCTCAAAGACCACAACATTGAGCTAGAACAAATTTATAGAAGGCTAAATGAGTCATTTAGGAGAGTAAACCGAAGTGAAAAATGAAACAAGAGATAACAATGTGTAGCACAGAATGCCTCCTATCATCGGCACTAAGCCTACACCAACCGTCAAACTGTCTAAAAACTAATTCAAAGTTTTCTACAGAATAATTAGATTACATATTGCATATTTTATATATTTGTGCATGCAATACATATAAGGGAATAATCGAAATCAGGCTGTACTTTTCCCCAAGTGTTTGGATGACTTTAAACTCATCATAAAACACAACACCGAAAATAGGCCAGCCTATGATCCGAAGGATCATTTAAAATTATATATTTATGGCTATCTCAATTCAATGCGCTCATCTCGAGTATTGGAAAAAGAGTGCTATCGAAACATCGAAGTAGTGTGTTTACTTAAGGATTTAGCGCCTGACCATAATACAATTTCAAACTTCCGAAGAGACAATGAAAAAGCCATCAGAAAAGTATTTCAATATATGGTCTGTATTGCCAAAATGTTTGACCTTATCGGTGGTAAACTCATAGCTAGTGACAGTACAAAACTACGTGCTCAAAACTCAAAGAAAAACATCCAAATGCCAAACTTGTCCAGTCAAAGATTCATGTACAACAAATACAAAAGGAAGATTGATTGAAAGATCAGAATACGCAACCTTCATCGAACAAAACAAACGCAATATTGAAGCCGATCCGAAATTATATAAAAGACGCCAGGCCATCGTTGAACATCCTTATGGTATTATCAAAAGGCAATGGGGATTTTATTACATCATGACGAAAAAAACGATCAAAAGAGCAAGTGCAGATGTGGGCATGATATTTACGGCATTTAATTTGCGAAGACTTATCAATATTATTGGCAAAAATGAGTTAAAAAAGTACCTCGAAGGACTTATTCTGACATATTTTTATATAATCATCCACCATGAATCAAATAACTCAAAAATAATGCTCTTAAGTTTTTACCCAAATTTCTATCCATCAAAAATAAAATTCGCTTAGAATGCATCTAAATCAGTCGTTTTTACTTACTTTTAAAGACAAAATGGAAGTTTTTAGACAGACTGCCGTTACCAGTAATAGGATAAAGATGTTGAAATTGCACATAAATAACAACTAATGATAGTAATACGTATTGAATATTTATGGTAAATAATCAGGTCTAAAAAGCATATAAGAATATGTTATACCTTAAATTTATGAACTATTTAGTTAAATTTGGTCCATTTATTTATAAAATTGAATAGAAACATGCTGTTTTCTGTTCTTAATTTTTTATATCCAAACCCTGTTTTAAGGATACGATCACATTTTGACCATAAATACCAACGTATATGATCAAATATAGGTTATTATTACATGAGATCATATTGGGTTAATTAGGGCTTGCTTGGTTTAACCTGGATTATGCATTAGAAAATCCCTGCCTGCCCTACGGTACGGCGAGGCAGGTATTCCGAAGCTAAACTTCGTGCCTTTGGCTCGACAAGGTCTGCAAATCAGAATCCGCCGCGGCGGACTATTTTTCTTCTGTAACCGTAGCGGTGCTACGCTTTTCGAATATAAATAGTTGATTTACCTGCCCGCCTACCATGTAGTGGTCAGGCTGGTTGCATTTTAGCTTCTTCCCGCTAAAGCGGGACAGGCTACGACAAAGTTCTAACGCATAATCCGGGATAAACCAAATCGTAGAAAAAGATGTCATCAGGTGGATACAGAAATCCAAGGATATCCAATGGGATCATAAAAATATTGTGAAGAGAAAAGGGGAATTGTTGAGATTGAAATAAGGAAAAGTAAGTTAAAAAAAACATGTAACTACTTCTGCTCTGTCAAATTACATCAAAATCAGATTTCTCACCACTTCGTGGATCTAAATGATGCTTGTAAAATTGTGAAGTGGTGGAGAGAAAGTGGGTTCGACAAATTCGAACCCACTTTCTCTCCACCCAAAAAACAACATGAATCGTCATTTCGAAGGAGATTTATCGACTGAGAAACCCATTTTATGACATTCATGGTGCGCAAATTTTAAATGTGACAAAGTAGAACTACTCAGGTTAATGTCGTTTTAAAGTGCTTTTATTTGTAAACCTCTGCTGCGTGAAGGATAGTAGCGAGCACGACCAAAGTGAAACGAAGGAAGTAAAGTGTATAGCCTGACCCATAGGGGCACGCCCAAGTTTCTGAAATAAATCCTTAAGTAAAATCCATTGTTGCATACTTTTCTATTACATTTGTATATTACTTTAAAAATCTAAAATGAATATTGAAATACGAAAGGCGAGTATGGATGATGTGCCATCACTTTATAATCTGGTGTATGAGTTGGCTGTATTTGAAAAAGAGCCTGATGCGCTTACGACCAGTCTGGAAACCTATCAGGAGGCTTTTAGTGAAAAGCTGATCGATGCTATTGTGGCCGTAGATGGCTATGTCATAGTAGGAATGGTCTTGTATTATATGACTTTCTCCACATGGAAAGGCAAGAGTCTGTACCTGGAAGATTTTTATGTAAAGGACGCATATCGTCAGTTTGGAATCGGCCAATCCTTGTTTGATGCATATCTGGAAGAAGCCAAATCTAGAGGTGCAACCATGGCAAAATGGCAAGTTTTAGATTGGAATGAGGTCGGCATCAATTTTTACAAAAAGAATAATGCAGTTATTGAGACCAATTGGTGGAACGGAAAAATATATTTTTAGATGGGAGATCCAAGTATGGATATTTTATAGCTGACAAATGCAATCCTTGGGGATAAGCCAAGGTGGGAAATCTGAGTTTTGATTTACCATGATTTATGGATTCGAACTCTTCATAATTCATTTTGCCTGTCCCGAGATGCAGGAGTCTGCTGACTATGATGCGAATCATAGACTTCAAAAACCGATTGGCTGTAAAGTGAAAACAAAACAGGTGATTATCGGGGCCGCATATCAGACTGGCTTCACTCACCTGACAAATAGTGGTATTGAGCCGATCAGGTGTGAAACACAAATATCTGAAATCTGTTATGGTTTTTATGGATTCCAACCCGAGATGAATCATCTCCAAATCCAATTCCATCGCACCAAAGAATGAACTATATGGATGCAAATAAGCATTCTGATCCGTATGAAAATAATACTCATAACTCCGTGAAATAGCATCGTATCTACTATGAGCTCTGGACTCAACAGGAATCATATCATAAATCCGAATATCAGCAGGAAGCATTTTGTTTAATCTCTCCACCGGGTCATAGGTCCAAATATCTTCAAAATCGAAGTGAGCAAAATATTGCATAGCGTGAACACCTGCGTCTGTCCTGCCACAACCCATGATCGTAATGTCGCTAGCTGTCATTTTGGACAAACAGCATTCGATCACACCTTGTACACTGGGAAGCTTAGCATTACTTTGCCTTTGCCATCCGGCATAATGGGTACCTACATAAGATAAGTGTAAAAAGTAACGCATGAAGAGTGGTATACAAACTCAAAGATAAACTTTCGTTCGTTTACGCATTAATTATCGGGGCATTTTTTGCAACGATGGCCTTTTTTATATTTTTTGCAGCATTTTTTAAGCTCATAGGGCCACAAAATTTCATATTGGATTACATGTAGTGGAAAATAATCTTGATCCATTATAGTAGCGTTAGTACTTAATTTTGTCTGTTTTTCTGAAATTTGATTTGATAAATGATTGGGCATCACATCATTTTATTTAGACTAATTATAATTAGGTACAAATATAAATTATAATTCCGAACCTACCATAATAAACCATGTAAAACTTTAGAAAAAAGATAAATCGATATCTCTAAAGTTTCTTAAAAAATTTGCCCATGTCTGTGCTGATGGTGACATGATTGGTTGCGCCTGCGATATGATGGTAGCCCACACCATAATCTAGTTTGAAAACATTGATTTTAAACCCAAAACCTAAGCTAAATCCGGCCAAGCTTCTAAAAGTACTTAGTGATAATTCCTTTCTTCTCAAATGATTGTAACCAGCTCGTAGTCGAAGATTTTCATTTCGCCCTAATAAAAACTCACCACTGAGTATGATGTGTCTAAAGATATTATCAGTGATCTCAGCAAATCTATTTTCTTTTATCTCTTCACCAAAGATATCGGTCTGTTGTATATTGGATGGGTCGTCATATCGGATATTTCCTCTTTGAAGTTGATGCGCAATAATGGAAAATCTAAAAGGCAAATATTTTAATCTTTTCGAAAGTCCTATCTGTATATCCAAAGGCGCGCCGAATCTGTTTTCGTTAAAAGTAGAAAGCTCTGAACCCAAATTTTTCACTACAAAAGATACTATAAGGCCTGAAGAGTCTTTGGCATAATTGAGTCCTAAATCAGCTACAAGTCCCGTAGAAGAGAAGGATTCAAAATTACTAAAAACACCTTTAATATTGACCCCTGCAGTTATTCTGTCGGCTAGCTGCTTGGATGCACCTAGAACTATCGCTGTTTCTTTTGCTCCAAATGTACCATCCTGCTGGCCCAAAACATCGGCCCTCACGAATTCTCCATAATTTACGTAATGAATACCTAGGTGAGTGTTTAATTTCCATTTGTCTAGCTTACGGCCGTAGGATACATACCCATTTTGTATATCTGCGAAGTGAAAGTTATGAGCTATTGAAAATCGATTATGCATTTTATCATTTAAAGTCGCTGGATTGCCCAAAGCTAAGCTTACGTCTTCATCATGTACAGAAATCAAGTGCCCACCCAATGCTGTGATACGAGCCGAAGCCGGAAGACTTAAAAATTCATAAGCGCTCTTGCCTCCTATCTGAGCGTGAACCCCAAAAACAATACACGTCCAAACAATAGACAAAATAGCATCTCTTAATTTCATATGAGTTTATTTTACAGTATTATAATCCACATCTGGCATACCTGGTTTCCAAAATGTACGGCATATGGCCAATGAATCACATTTCATTTTCTTGACAGGATTGCCCAATGAATCCCATTCTTCTAACAAGCCAAACTCTTTGTTTCCATTGAGATAAGTACCTTTCCATTGTATCTGGCCATTTTCAAAATATTCTACAAAAGGTCCATTTTCATTATTGTTTGACATGACTACCTCCTCTTTTATTTTACCAGTAGGATAAAAAACCTTGAGTGTGCCTTCTATGACATTATTCTTATACAATTTTACTAATTTCACCTGCCCATTTTCATAATAAGTTTTATACTCACCATTCAATATATTGGGCTCTGTATAGGTTTCTTCTGTTTCTATACTTCCATTTTCAAAAAAAAGTGTTCTTTTGCCTAGGAGTTGATCGTTTTGATAGGTTGATTTTTCCTTTACTTTTCCTGATTCGTAATACGATGTGAACGTGCCGTTTTTCTGGTTCTCTTTATTAATGGTGTACTCTTCCATCGTACTTCCACTGGGATATTTTTGAATTACTTTCTGATCACTACATCCATAAAAGATTAAGGCAAAAGCAAAGAATACTAAAAACTGTTTCATTTCCTATTTGGATTATTCATCTATTTAACGAAAAATTCTGAATTTTAGTACAAAAAAAAAAAGCGAGTTGACGTAAAAAAACATCAACTCGCTTTATTATAGAAATACTTTAATTAATAAAAAGTAAATCTGTTATCTTCAATTTTCTTTGATTTTTTTAAGGTCTCCATAAATGCAAAGCTCACTTGCATTCTAGCTTGCTGTGTCAATTGCATTTTTTGACCGAAAGCACCATCTTCATTAGGAGCTGGAGTTTTGCTACTCAATTTTGCAACATAAACACCTGCGTTACCAACAACAGGTCCTACAAAAGCACCATTGCCAACTTTAAATACTTTACCAACAAACACTGGTTCTTGACCGCCTGCAGATAACATTGCTGCACCAAATGATACATTAGAAGCCGTGTCCACTTTGGTATTGAAAGTAGCAGCTATAAGATTCAAATCATTGCCAGTAATTTTAGCTTTGATTTTTTCACCTTTTTTCTTATTTTTTACTAAAGTTTCTATTTTGGATTTTACAGACTCAACTGTAGACAAACCTGCTTTGTCTACAGACTTCAATCCAGCTATAACATGCTTACTAGTATAATAAAACTTTTCATCATTGAATGAATATAATGTCGGTGAAACCTGACCTGCCTTAGCATCTTCAAATGCCCACTTGATGATATCTCTGGTGTTTTGATCTCCACCCAAGGTACTTAAAGTGAAGTCATTTTGCTTCAATCCACCTGCTATTTCTACTTTCATGTCACCTTTAGCAAGTTTATTTAAATCGTCAATAGTTTTAGTTTTTTCGAGTTCAGCCATGACCTTGTCTTCCATAGCATTTTGAGTTGCTTCAGAAGGCACGATAGGTTCTCCTATGAAGGCAACTTTATACTTCATCTCGTTGGTTTTGTAAATCAACTTACCAACTTTGATCAAGTGTACTCCAAACTGAGTAGTTACTGTATACATACTACCTTCAGTACCATTGAATACCGCATCATTAAACTGTGGTACCATTGCACCTGGAGGAAAAGCACCTAAATCGCCACCTTTTGCAGCAGATCCAGGGTCCTGACTATTTGCTGTAGCAGCATCTGCAAAAGTAGTACTTCCACTTTGTATTGCTATTTTCAGGCTATCGATATATTTCTGAGCTGCTGCCAATTGAACGGGATCATTATTAGCAACACTTCTCAAGATATGAGATGCTTTTGCAGAGTCAGCTTCTACTTTTTTGCCAATAAGCTTAGCGACCTGATAAACATTATTATCAATATATGGCCCTACTACCTCACCAATGGCCATAGAAGCCACTTGATCCTTTAATAAGCCTGTTAAAGCATCTTTTTTGGTAAAAGTATTTTGAACCATTCCGTTGTTTGCGGCTGCAAATAATGAATCGTTTGTTGCGGTTTTAAAGTTTTCTGATGCAGCTACCATTTTATCATAAATAGCAGTAGAGTCTTCTTGTGTTGCTTTGACATCATAAACAATAAAAGCAACATTTCTTACTTCTTCTTTATTGGTATATTTTACTGCATTTTCCTTAATATAGGCTTCATAATCTTCATCCGTCACAGAAATCTCTGTATCTTGCACTGCTTCAAAAGGTACTTTTACATATTCAAAATTGGCTGTTTCGTTATTTAACTTATTCATAGCCTCAGCATACCATGTAGGTGTGTAAAGTGCTTTTGACACTAAGTTGCTTAGCTTGGTTTGCTTTTGAGATTTGATAACTTGTTTTCTGATTTCATTAAATCTGCTAGCAAACTCTGGGTTAGAAACAGTACCTTCGTCAATAGCCTTTTTGACTTCATTGAGTTGGTTTCTATCTACTTGACCTGTTTGAGGATCTCTGAAGAAAGACTGGATCATCGGGCTCAAATTGGTACCAAACTCTAATTCGTTTAGCTCATCAGCACCAACATTGATACCATTATCTTCAGCAATTTCATTAACTATTGCATTTTCTACGAAAAAATTCCACAAGGATGCTCTTCTAGTGAAGACATCACCCGTTCCACCATACAGTGCTTCTTCTGAACGTTGGAAATCCATGTAGTCAATTTTTTGTCCGTTGACTTCACCAATGGAAGTGTTCTGTCCAAAACTTCCTCCATTATTTCCACTTGTCATGTCCATGATGATAAATCCTGCCAATGCTAATGCAAGCAGTACAATCACCAACCACATATTTTTTCTGATTTTACTTATTAAAGCCATAGAGTCCTTATTGAAATTAATACCTAAATTTACTAATAAATTAATACCTAATACCAACCTCTGGTAAAAAGCGGCACAAAGGTAAACTTTTTGTAAAGATTTCCAAATATCTAAATCTGTTTTACACGATAAATCAGAAATATTTTTGCTCTAAATGGCTGAATTTCTAAATTTTGCACACCTATGATTGCCAAATTCTACTTTATAGAATGGTTTTAACCCGCTATAAAATCCAAAACACGATCATAAATAAGCTAGGATATCGCTAATGTGATCTACTTTTTATTTGGTGCAACTGCTGCAAACATAAAACTTTTTGAAACTGAATAGATACCTCAAAGATAGACCCTAAAATAATCCATATAGGCTAAACTTAATTGGAAAAGTATATTTGGTATGTACAGGCTTGCTACTTCATCAACTAGGACTCCAATCTAATAAGGTACTCCAAATTATCACTATTATCCATCATAAAATAGATCTCTATCCCTCCTTGAATGCATGCTTCCCGAACTGCTTTAGGAAACATGAAGTTTATTTAGGATTAATTTTTTAACCCGCATAGCTATTTTAGGACGAGACAAGTCAAACCCCTCCGATACTTCATAGATGCTCCCACCATACTCCGTAGATGATATAACCGCATTCCCAGTGCATTCTCACTGAGATACAACTAAATAAGGTGCAGATTTAATTTTTTAACCTGCCTTTTGGCTCATTGAATAAACTTTTCTGTATACATAATCTTCCTTCCACAGTGGGAGTTTCATTTTCGCTATAAGTTTGGCACCTATTTGTCAGAGATGATGATATTTGCTCACCAAAACTTTCATTGCAGGCTAAATTTAATAGGAACTGTGTATTTGACATGTACGGGCTTGTTATTTTGTACTCCAGGACTCCATTCACCTGCTTTACACAAAACTCTCACAGCTTCATGACCACATCCACCACCAATGTCTCTCAAAATAGTAAAATCCCTAGCCAATCCACTTTTATCAATCACAAATGAGACTACGACTACTCCCTGAATTCCTGCCTACCGAGCAATGTTAGGATATTTCAGATGTTTTCTGATATAATTTAGCAAATTTTCTTGTGTACATAATCTTCTTTCCGATTCGATGTCTACATTTTCGCAACGTGACAAGTATGGCATATTTTCAACAGTTATAAAAACTTTGTTAGATCCAACCGGTGTCTCAGAAATTACTAGGGACGCACTTAATTCCTTTGATTCATGATTAATATGTTCACTTGGATTTAATACTTGTGGGACGTTTTCTTTTATGTCTTCCAACTGTTGTTCGTCAGCTTTATTAGAGATGATGATTTTTGCTGTTTCTATGACTACAGGTTTTGGAATTGGATTGGGAATTACAGGTAGGACTTCTGAGTGAGATTGGACTTCTGTCCCCCCAAACATTAAATACGTCTTCCAAAAAAGTAGGCAATTGATCAATTTTACTATTAGTTTCATAGTTGATTATCCAAATGGATAACGCCAGTGATATAGCCAAACCAAGTTTAAAATATGTTGGGCTATTTTTGCTCCATGATGTAGAATGATAATAAGTCATAACTTGAAAGTTTAGAGATTAACCAATATAATGCAACTAAGACTATTCAAATGCGCAATCAAATAAGTACTATCGCTAAGATGACAGGTCCATTGCATTTTGGTGTATTAAAATCCACAAAACTTCCGTAATTGCGTATTTTAAACCATACACGACACATTTTAATAGTTTTGGCACAATTTTTGGATTTATTAGATTATTGGTATATTGGTAAATATTGCTACAACGACTATAATTGCTATACAGGATTAAAACTATTAGAAATGAATTCTTCTGCTATATAACCCATACATTTTTTTTCAACGATTTTACGATATTAAAGAATATTGAATATAAAATATAAGTCTCTGTAAACGAGACTATAAAGATAAACAAAAATTCTAGATTTTAATATTTAATAAATATTTTGAAAAAATATATACCAAAATTAACCCATAAAAATTTCACAGCGAAGGATCAAAGCATCATACCTTTGCGTCATTCCCACCAAAGTAAGTCTTTACTTTAAATTTGAACTGGCCCCGATACTCTCGGGAACGAACTCATTTTTTTAATAACCAAAAACATTTTACCCATGGTAAAACAAGATTTACTTATCCAAAGTAAAGGGATTCCAGTATTTGGAAAATCACTGTTGAGTCTCTTGTTATTATTTTTACTTCATTACAGTAGTTTCGGACAGGCACAGATTGCATGTAATGATAATGTGCAAGCATCTCTAGATGGAGATTGCGAAGCAGTAATCGAACCAGACATGATATTAGAAGGCAATCAGGCACTTTATGCGCCGCCTTTCCGTATCAGAATCAGCGGCAATGGAATTTTAAACAACAACTCTGCTGCTCCAATCGTAACCGCAGTAGGAAATTACACTGTAACTGTTACTAACTCTCAAGGTAACTCATGCTGGGGAACCTTAAAAGTAGAAGACAATTTAGCCCCTGAAGTAGAAGATTGTGCATGTCCAGAAGGAAATGACGATCCTAACTGCGAATTTTTATGTACAGACGAAGCAGCATTTTTTGCAGGTACGTTTACTTATCCTAGACCAGTTGTTGCAGACGCATGTACTGCCGTTACTACCACTTTTTCAGATCATGTAGAAGTATTAGGCGCTAATGGCTGCTTAGGTAAAAGAGTCATCAGAAAATGGGTCTTCACAGACGCTTATGGAAACAAAAACGAAGAGTGTACTTCAGAGTACAGATTTTTACCTGCTGACATTGCAGATGTACAATTGCCAGCACCTTACAATGCACCACAACTTACTTGTAAATCTGATGTCTCTATGACAGGTATCTTCAAATTTTACAGAGATAAGTTGTACACAGATTACAGACCATCTTTTGTAGCACGTGTACCTGGTACCTATGCAACAGTAGCAATAGCGGAAGCAGCAGCACTAAGAGCAGCTATTGCTGAGGCAAACAGATATGCTTATCCCACTATCAATGGTGTTCCGATCAATGGTACTGTATGTAACATTATGGCTGCAAAAGCAGATACAGAAATCATAGCATGTGATCCAGTTTGTTCTAACAGTAAAAAGGTAATCCGTTTATGGACTATTTTAGATTGGTGTAGCAGCAGTACCAGAACACTTACTCAAGTAATCAAAGCTACTGACGAAGAAGCACCAACCATTGAAGCTCAGGATTTGACTGTAAGTGTAGACCCTTGGTCATGTGAAGCTAATTTCTTATTGCCTTTGCCTACGATATTACACGACAATTGTGACGCTGCACCAAAGTATACAGTTCAGGTTCCTGCAGGTGTTAGTGTGAGACTTGACGCTGCCAGCAACAGATATTTGATCACCGGTGCGCCTAAGGGAGTTCATACCTTTGTATATGTAGCTACAGACTGTTGCAAAAATGAAGGTCTAGACGAGATCACTGTAACTGTAGTGGACAAAACAGCTCCTGTAGCTGTTGCTAAACAGTTCATAGTAATCTCATTGACAACGGGTGGTCAAAATGATGGTATCGCCAAATTATTTGCAAACTCTGTGGACAATGGTTCATATGATAGCTGTTCGCCTGTACATTTAGAAATCAGAAGAGAAGATGATCCGGTTAGAGATACTGACGGCTGTGGATATACAGGTAACAAAACCTATAACGCTGATGGCCACCCACAAGATGGATCTAAAGACCCAGCTAGTCCAAATTATGATGATGATAATGGTGCTTTTGTAAAATTCTGTTGTGAAGATATCACTAATACAGAAGGACCAATTCCATTCGGTATTGTAAAAGTATGGATGAGAGTATGGGATGATGGTGATATGAATGGTGTATATGGTTCAGCTGGTGACAACTACAATGAAACATGGGTAGAAGTAAGAGTTGAAGACAAACTTACTCCACAGATCGTATGTCCACCAACTGTCAGAATTAAATGTGACGATGATTGTCAAGATTTGAGTCTTACAGGTCGAGCAAGAGCATTTTCAAATTGTCTTGATTTAGAAGTAGAATATAAAGACAGAGAATTCCTTACCCAATGTAATGTAGGAAGAATCGAGCGTACATGGAGAATAAAAAACAGACCGTCAATTATTTGTACTCAGACCATCTTTAAAGATGATGTTGCAAGCCCATTCGGACCTAACAGCATAACTTGGCCAAGAGATGTCACTACAGATTGTGCTACTGATGTTGCCAATATTAAACCTACATGGGTAGCTGGACCATGTGACATTATCGGGTTGAGCCTTAAGAGTGATACATTCTATTTCGAAGGAAATGCTTGTATGAAAATACTTAATAAATGGACAGTTATCAACTGGTGTACATATGATCCTAATTCAACAACTCCTATTGGCTATTATACCAGAACACAAGTTGTAAAAGTAATCGATGAGCAAAAACCAGTATTAGGTAGCTGTGCGGATAGAATGTTTGAAATCGATGACCATAATGATGGTGATGGTGATGGTAACAAGTGTGAGACAAGAAACCTTATGCTGACCATGACTGCAACTGACCAAGGACAGTGTGCATCTGACTGGTTGAAATGGATAGTATTTGTTGACCTTTGGGCAGATGGTACTAATGATTATGAATATTCTTCATTCTTACCTTCAACTGATGTAACTTTCAATGATAGCAATGGAAATGGTGTCAAAGATAGATATGTAGCAGCGACAGGTCAAGGTGGTGAAGTCAAAGTGACAATCCCTGAAGATATCGTAGGAAGTATGTCTAATCATAAAATCACTTGGAGAGTTGTAGATGGATGTGGTAACGTGACCTCTTGTACTCAAAACTTTATGGTAGTAGATAAGAAAAAACCAACTCCTTATTGCTTGAATATCAGTTCTGCATTGATGCAAAACGGTAAAGTAGAGCTTTGGGCTGCGGATTTCAATATTGGATCTTTCGATAACTGTACAGCTCAAAGAAATCTTCTTTTCACATTTAATGAAGCAAATCCAGTTCTTTCTAGAATCAATCAGCAACACTTCTTCAAAGGAAACGGAATAAATGCAACGGAAGCAGAATACAATGCAGGAAATGCACAAAAATGGTTACCTGCATCTAACAGTTCAGGTATGGTATTTGATTGTAATGATCTACCTTCTGTAGATGTAAAAATGACCGTTTGGGATGAAAAATTAAATTATGATTTCTGTGTAGTGAGATTGGATCTTGCTGATAATCAGGGTGCATGTGGCAACACCCTTTCATCTAAAGTTTCTGGTAAACTTATCACTATAGCTGGTAAGCAAATAGAAAATGTAGAAGTAACTCTTGACAATGGTAAACCTGAAATGATCAGTTCGACAACGTCAACAGTGGCTGGATATAACTTTACCAATGCAACCATGTACTATAATTATAATGTAACAAGCAGCAAGACTGGTGACTATTTGAATGGTGTAAGTACATTAGACCTAGTCATGATACAGAGACATGTTTTAGGAATCAGCAAGATGGCAAATCCGTTCGATGTGATTGCTTCAGATATTAACAACGATACTAAAGTGACAGCATCTGACCTTGTAGAATTGAGAAAATTGATTCTTGGCATCTACAATCAGCTTCCTAAAAACCAAAGCTGGAGATTTGTAAACGGTGCTGCGCCGTTTACGGATGCAAGTAACCCATTCCCGTTCAACGAAGCGATCACTATCAATAATTTGTCACATGATGTTGCTAATCAAGACTTTATTGCTGTAAAAATCGGTGATGTTAACGGTTCTGCAATTGCAAATTCAAACGATACAGACACTGAATCTAGATCTACTGTAGTATTGAACGCTACAAATGCAAGCTTGAAAGCTGGTGAGTCACATGCGGTTGTTCTAAATACAGAAGCTGACGAAGTATACGGCTTACAATTTACATTGAACGTCAACAATGCCGATCTTGTAGACATCTATGTAGGTAATCAAAAACTTTCAGATGCAAACATTGCAAAAATCAGCGAAAACACATACACAGTAAGTTGGAATGATGTAAATGCAATCAGTGGTAAAGAATTGATCACTATCAATTTGATAGCCCAAGCCAATGCAAATACTTCAGAGCTTATTAACATCACTTCATCAGCTACACGTGCTGAAATGTACACAAGTAACAACCTAAATACTGGTAAATTGTCCCTAAGATTTGCTAATGAAGGAGCAAGTACATTTGAATTGTATCAAAATGAACCTAACCCGTTCACAGATAAAACTAATATTATGTTCAATTTACCAGAAGCAGGTATCGCTACCCTAAAAGTGATGGATGTAAACGGTAAAGTGATATACACAAATAATGGATCTTTCGGTAAAGGTATGAACACATTCACTATCCAAAGAAATGATTTGCCTGGTACAGGTGTAATGATTTACCAAATAGAGAGTGGCGCAAATACAGCTACCAAAAAGATGATCGGACTCGAGTAACAAACAATTTGCTTAAATTAATTCCTGAAGGGGTGCATCGTAAGGTGCATCCCTTTTTTTGATTTTACTTAAGACTTTTAGAATCCCTTGAAATAACCTTCACCACTTTGTTATATATTTTTACCTTTGTAACTTAAATATTCAATTTTTAAAATGGAAGATAAAAGGCTTTTCTTATTAGATGGGCACGCATTGGTTTACCGCGCACACTTTGCATTCATTACCAGACCACTGATCAATTCCAAAGGGCTCAATACGTCTGCTATCACAGGTTTTGTAAGAACACTGTGGGACCTGATGACTAACCAAAAGCCAACTCACATTGCGGTAGCCTTCGACCCTAAAGGTGGCACATTCAGACATGAATTTTATCCACAATACAAAGCCAACAGAGATGCACAACCTGAGGATATTACCATAGCAATGCAGTATATTCCTAGCATCATTGAAGCTTTTAATATCCCTGTGGTCATGGTTCCCAACTATGAAGCCGATGATGTCATAGGCACCTTAGCCAAACAAGCAGAAAAAGAAGGTTATACCGTTTATATGGTCACCCCAGACAAAGATTATGCTCAACTAGTTTCAGACAATATATACATGTACAAGCCTGGCCGCCAAGGAAATGAAGTAGAAATACTTGGAGTGAAGGAGATATTGGCAAATTGGGATATCACCCATGTAGATCAAGTGATTGACGTACTCGGGCTTCAAGGGGACAGTGTAGATAATATACCGGGTATACCTGGCATCGGCCCAAAAACTGCAGTTACCCTTCTCAAAGATTTTGGCTCTGTGGAAAATATCTTGGCCAATGCAGATAAACTCAAAGGCAAGCAAAAAGAAAACGTTATCCAATATGCAGATCAGGCAATGCTATCTAAAAGATTAGCTACTATAGACATCAATGTCCCTATAAACTTTGATGAAAAACAGTTTAATCTCGATCCGATGAATAAAGAAAAGCTTAAAGAAATCTTTCTTGAGCTAGAGTTTAGGTCTTTGGCACAACAAATATTAGGTGTCGATACGGTTTCTGGAAATAAAAATCAAGCAGGAGTACAACAGTCCTTATTTGACGATACGACCGCAGCAGTGATTATAAATGATGAAGAAAAAACTAATGATTATCAAATAGCTAAAAAACATATTCAAAATACAGACCACAAGTATCATCTTATAGATAGTGATGCAGATATTTTATCACTGGTCACGAAGCTTGAATCTAGCAGCACTATAAGTTTTGATACGGAGACTACAGGTATTGATGCTCATCAAGCCGAACTAGTAGGGCTATCGTTTTCTACTACTCCACATGAAGCTTATTATGTACCGATTTCAGAAAATCAAGATGAAGCTAAAAACAGACTCAATAAGTTTAAATCTCTTCTTGAAAATCCTAACATATCAAAAATAGGTCAAAATATAAAGTATGATATGACCATGATGAAATGGTATGGTATAGAGATGCAAGGTTTTCTTTATGATACCATGATAACACATTATTTATGCGAGCCGGATTTAAGACATAAATTGGACTATCTAACGGAATCATATCTAGATTATAAGATGGTACCTATTGAAGATTTGATAGGAAAGGGTGGAAAAAATCAGCTAAGCATGCGTCAGGTATCTGTGGAAAAAGTCAAAGAATATGCTGGAGAAGATGCAGACCTGACCTTACAAATGGTACCCGTTCTAGAAAAAATGATGGCTGAAAATGAACTTGATGACTTATACAAAAAGATAGAAGAGCCGCTCATCAGAGTACTATGTGATCTGGAATATGAGGGCATAAGAATAAATGCCGATTTCCTAAATGAATACTCCAAAGAACTGGATAAAATAATATTGGAAAAAGAGCAGGAAATTTATAAAAACGCAGGTGTACATTTCAATATTTCTTCTCCTAAACAAGTAGGAGAAGTTCTTTTCGATCGTCTAAAAATACCATACAGATGGAAGAAAACTTCTTCAGGTCAGTATTCAACTGATGTAGATAAGCTTACAGAGCTTGCGGGTCAGCATATAGTTATAGATACGATATTGGAATATCGAAAATTTGCTAAATTAAAGTCAACTTATGTAGATGCTTTGCCTACGATGCTCAACCCTCGAACAGGAAGAATCCATAGCAACTTCAATCAAGCAAGAGCGGCAACAGGAAGACTAAGCTCAGAAAATCCAAACCTACAAAATATACCGATCAAGGATGAAGCTGGAAGAGAAATCAGAAAAGCCTTTATACCAAGAGATGAAAACCATGTTTTGATGGCTGCCGACTATTCTCAAATAGAGCTTCGCATTATTGCAGAGATTAGTAATGACACATCCATGCTTGAAGCCTTCATCGCTGGTAATGACTTTCATAAAGCTACAGCAGCAAAAGTATATGGCGTGCCCTATGATGACGTCACAAGTGAACAAAGAAGAAATGCCAAAACGGTCAACTTTTCTATAACTTATGGCGCGGGCGCTACGAATTTGTCGAGGCAACTAGGTATATCTAGAAAAGAAGCCACAGAGTTGATCCAAAGTTATTTTAAAGAATTCAGTGGTCTCAAAAATTATATGGATGAAACTGTAAATTTTGCCAGAGAAAATGGGTATGTCAAAACACTCTTGGGAAGAAGGCGCAATCTCAGAGATATCAACTCGCGCAACAGCCTGACCTCATCCAATGCTGAAAGAGTAGCTATCAACACACCTATACAAGGTACGGCAGCAGACATGATAAAAATCGCCATGATCGATATACATAAAGCTTTTAAAGAAGCCAAACTTCAGTCCCGGATGGTATTACAAGTTCATGACGAATTAGTCTTCGATGTGTTTACCCCTGAACTAGAACAGGTCAAATATATAGTAAAGGAGAAAATGGCCAATGCAATTCCTAGCCTTCAAGTACCTATCTTGGTAGAAATAGGTATTGGCAATAATTGGTTGGAAGCCCATTGATTTGTATAAACTTATGCGCAAATTAAATATTTTAAATAATGAAAACCTTAGTATACTACACCATTACACTTGCTTTAATCGCTTTCACTTATAAAGTCAAAGGGCAGAATAACTTATATAAGAAAAATGATGGTAGTGTATCCGTATATTTTGGTGTTTTTTCTGAAGATTTAAGAGATCGAGATGCTATAGGTTATGGAGCAAACTATACTAAAAACTACTATATATCATGAAACTAAAATTGTATCTATTTGTCCTTGCTTTGTTTTATTTAAACATTATTCATACCCAGAATTACCTCTATCAAAAAGATATGAGTGGCTTATCGGGTTATGTAAATGTACTCACTCAAGCTAAACTAGATGATTCTCCAGGTTTTAGCTTTGGGGCTGATTATACATTTGACGGAACAGCAAGCTTAGGTGTAAAAAGAACCCAACTTAAATCAAAAAATATATTTGATGACTCAGATACAGGATACTATACATTTAACTTTAGTGTCACACCGTTAAAGTTAAAAAAAGGTAAAACAACTTATAGTATACCTCTAGTTGCAGAATTAAATCTTTACAATAAGGAACAATTTTTTTCATACGGCATAAGATTCGCCGCATATAATGAGTTTGGCAATAATTCATTTTTTCTTCCTGTAGTGTCAGTTTTAAATCAACCATCATTTACCGACTTAGGTCAAAAATATGTTAATGTAGTTTTTGAAGCCAATTTGATGTTTCAATATTTTAAAATTGCTCCTTTAGTTTCTGTTTCTGAAGGTAAAGTGAGATTCGGTCTTTCTCTTGGGTTTGCTTGGTTTTATAAATCAGAAGATGAATGACAAGTACTATATTGAAGATAAAGCCCAACGTAAAATGGATCCTTTTTTAAACTTTATAGTCCTAGTTGTATTGTTTATGTATTCAGAGCTATATCTTGCTGTGTTATTTCGGTATCAAATTGTCGGAATTTCACAACATATTGATAATCATTGTACTAATTTATTAATTGGATGGAAAACCAAATACCTCAGATACAGATTTTAAAACCTGACGTTGACAATAAAGAAGAGATTAGAAAATATATTCATATCAAAGGTGCCAGATCCAACAATCTCAAAGATATTGAATTATTCATACCCAAAAATAAGCTAGTTGTAGTTACAGGTGTTTCCGGATCGGGTAAGTCTTCCTTGATCATAGATACTCTTTACGCAGAAGGCCAACGTAGATATGTAGAAAGTCTTTCTTCCTATGCTCGGCAGTTTTTAGACAGAATGAAAAAGCCTGAAGTGGACTTTATAAAAGGTATTAGTCCAGCTATCGCAATCGAACAAAAAGTAAGCACATCCAATGCCAGATCTACAGTAGGATCGATGACAGAAATCTACGACTACATGCGATTGCTTTTTGCACGTATAGGTAAGACCAACTCTCCTGTGACGGGAGATGAGGTTAAAAAACACCAAGTCAGTGATGTAGTCCAATATATCTTTAATCTGACGGCAGGTACCAAAATAGTTTTACTCATTCCTTTACAAAAAAGACATGAACGCACTATAGGCCAGGAGCTCAACCTATTGATGCAAAAAGGTTTTTCGAGAGTGCGATATAATAATCAAACCCAAAATCTAGAAGATCTCATCGCAGATACGGAGATCCGACATGACCTATCTGTAACTGAAAGTGAATACGATATCAAAATCATTATAGACCGTTTTGTGGTCAATGATGATGACGAAAACAAAAAAAGAGTAGCTGACTCCATCACAGCTGCTTTTTCTGAATCGGAAGGCGAATGTATAGTAAGTATTGTAGATGATGAAGAAAGGCATTTCAATAACAGATTTGAACTGGACGGCATTACCTTTCTAGAGCCCAATCACCAAATGTTTAATTATAACAATCCATACGGCGCCTGCCCCAAATGTGAAGGTTATGGTAAAATGCTCGGCATAGATCCTGAAAAAGTCATTTCTGACGAAACGCTATCGGTATTTCAGGAAGCGGTATCGTGTTGGAACGGTGAGAAAGGAAAACTTTGGTTAAACCATTTGGTAACCCAAGCTTCAAAATTTGACTTTCCCATCCATAAACCTTACAAAGAGCTCACAGATGCCCAAAAAGAATTGTTGTGGACCGGAAATGCTTATTTTGACGGTATAGATGCTTTTTTTCAAGAATTAGAAGACGGAAGTTACAAGATACAAAACCGTGTCATGCTTTCCCGATACCGTGGCAAAACCGTATGTAATGTCTGTAAAGGTGGTCGACTCAGAAAGGAAGCCACCTATGTAAAAATATGTGGTAAAGACATCACCCAACTCATCCATGTGCCCATAGACGAATTGTTACCCTTTTTTACATCTTTGGAGCTATCCGATCACGATGCTAAAATTGCAGATCGCATCCTAACAGAAATCAAAAATAGACTGAACACAATGATAGACATAGGTCTTGGGTATTTGACTATCGATCGTCTAGCGAGCACACTGAGTGGTGGAGAGACTCAAAGAATCAACCTGACACGTACGTTGGGCAGTAATCTTACGAGTTCACTCTATATACTCGACGAACCTAGTGTAGGCTTGCATCCCAAAGATACCGAAAAACTAGTGGCAGTACTGAAAAGACTACGCAACCTGGGCAATACCGTAGTGGTCATCGAGCATGAAGAAGCCGTAATCCGCAATGCAGATTATATCGTAGATATAGGTCCTGAAGCAGGTATTCATGGCGGACATCTGGTATTTGCAGGCCATTATGCCGATTTTATAAGTGGTCAACACCCCAATCTAACGTCCGACTATCTTACTGGTATAAGAAAAATCCAATATCCGGAAACCAAACGGAAGCTCATCCAAAAAATTTATCTGAAAGGTGCTCGACAGCACAATCTCAAAAATATAGACGTAGCTATACCGCTCCAAGCCATGACTGTGGTAACAGGCGTATCTGGCTCGGGCAAAACAAGCTTGGTTAAACATATAATTTTTCCTGCGTTAAAGCTTTTGGTCAATGATCCCATAGCGATTGCTCCAGGCAGACACGAACAAATCAAGGGTGATACCAAGCAGATCAAGATGGTGGAAATGATCAGTCAAAGCCCTATAGGCAAGTCTTCTCGTAGCAATCCTGTCACTTATGTAAAGGCATATGACGATATCCGAAAATTATTTGCAGATCAGCAACTATCCAAGATCAAGGGCTACGAACCCAAACACTTTTCCTTTAACGTCGAAGGTGGACGATGCGAAACCTGCAAAGGAGAAGGATATCTTACGGTAGAAATGCAGTTTCTAGCCGATGTCACCCTTCTATGCGAAGAATGCAGCGGCAAAAGGTTCAAGAAGGAAGTATTAGAAGTCACTTATCAGGACAAAAGTATTTTTGATGTTCTGGAAATGAGTATAGAAGAATCTTTGGAATTCTTTAAGAATAAGAAAAATATACTGGCTAGATTACAACCCTTGTACGATGTGGGCCTAGGATATATCAAACTAGGACAATCATCTAGTACCCTATCTGGTGGAGAAGCCCAAAGGGTAAAACTAGCCAGCTTCCTTACAAAAGAATATACATGCAAAAATATCTTTTTTATCTTTGACGAGCCTACTACTGGGCTTCACTTCCATGATGTCAATAAGCTAATGGATGCCTTCAATTCTTTAGTAGAAAATGGTCATACGGTACTCATAGTAGAGCACAATATGGATGTGATACGCGCCGCAGACTACGTGATAGACCTGGGACCCACAGGTGGTAAAGATGGTGGTCATCTCCTTTTCGAAGGGAGACCGGAAGATCTTAAAGGTGTAAAAGGATCATTTACTGGGCAGTTTTTGTAATTAAAAATAATCCAAGCGTCCAATTTATAGAACTAATTTCAAAAGATTGAAATTACGAAATCATTCATCTCTTAGGTAAAGAATATTAGCTATAACTTTCCTCGACCAAAAAAATATGTGGTAATGTAACACAAGCAATAAAAATCAAAAATGTACTAATTATAGAAACATCAGGTAAAACATATTGATGTCCCGCAACCATAGCTACAAAACCCAAAACAGCTAATATTGTATAAGGTGCTGCTTGTTGATAATAATGAATGATTGTAAAGTTTGGCCAAAGTTTCTTATAAAAAGTCAGCTGATTCAATAAAGACCCTAGCGAATGCCAAAGCGTAAAATAGATTGTAAAACCAACTAACATAGGTGTAAAATAAAACATCACGGACAAAATCAATATTTTACCTATTTCCTTCCAAAGCCTTTCAAAAGAAATGGAATTAGATATTCTTAACAAAAATACTAAACCTAAATTGATGCAAACGATCCATAGCTGAACATCATTCATAGTAGATTGATTAATGTCAGGTAAAGTACCAATAACCTGACTAATTACGGTTTTACTTTCATCCCAATGCCACAAAACCGCACCGCCTATAGCAAATAATCCCCAGAAAATATTCAAGATAATTATAAAAAGCTTAGGCAACGAAACGTTTTCCCAATTTGATTGCCCAAAATGATACGAAGAAATCAATATGAAAATAATGAAAGATACTGCAGGAAAAATCATCCATAGGACAAGAAAACCAAAGACAGCAAATAAATAGGTCATAAAAAACTTTATAATTTGCTGTTTTGTAAGCAGAGATTTATTTAATCTCTTAAACAAAAGATAATCTGTAGCACCATGTGGTAGACCTATAGCCAACACTAAAATCCCTAATAGTGGATACTGTATATATTCAAGATAATCAGAAAATATCAAGCCCATCAATGCAAAAACTAGCGATATGACTACCACTGGCAAAACAATTTTTATACTTGCACTCTCAGACATTTTGTTTTATGGATTGTTATTCTTAAAAAAGGACCGATAGCAAAAATTTAATACTACCGGTCCTCATTATTTTTTTGTGGTTATAATCTATTATGCGTTGCTTTTTGAAGAGCCAACCGCCAAACTATAAATTACTAAACCAAATCCAATTTTGTTGACAGCGTCACCGATGTTATAAATAAGATCCATATTTTTCACATCGATCACATTTCTAAGCCATCCGTCTGTTTCGATTGCCATGTAACCAAGTGGATAAATTGCCCAACCTACTAGAATAAACCAACCAAGCACTTTGAATGCACTTTGGAGTTTGGCATCATTGGAATTTCCAGCCAATTTACTAGCAGAACCAAACCACACTTCATAAACAATACCTGCATAACCTACTGTAGAAATGATACCCCAAAGGACACTATTGTCTCTGTAAGCTGTTTCTCCTAAATAACCAGCTACAAGCATCAATAATGAGTAACCGATCATTTTCCACAATAAAGAAATTGGAGCACCAAATGCTCTTAAAATTAAGTAAAACTCTACACACATCAATGGAACCGTAAGTATCCAGTCAATGTATCTGAGTTGGGTAGGAGATTCGCCTGTGGTAATCCACACATCTCTCATGTAAAAAT
The DNA here is from genome assembly GCA_945870185.1 of Aureispira sp. CCB-QB1. GTDB lineage: Bacteria > Bacteroidota > Bacteroidia > Chitinophagales > Saprospiraceae > OLB9. Next base: position 89,605 of record CAMBRK010000001.1, read on the forward strand.
AATGAACAGCAGCAATCATTGTGATTAATCCTGCTATCAATAAAGATGTCTTCCATTTGCCTTCTACTTGAGACCTTTCAAAGAAAAAGAAAACCGACGCGGCAAACATTGCCATGTAACCAATGAAGAAAGTAAAACCAACATAATCATTGGCAGCAAGGGACCCTGCTAAATTAAAAGTTGTGAGTGAAAAGATCATAAATATAAATTGTTTGGTGATTCGTTGAATATTCAACATCCCATAAACATAGATTTCAAAACAATGTTTAAGAAAATGTTAATTTTTTTTAATTTTTTTAATTTTTTTTAATTTTTTTAACCATAATAAATTTCAATGTTTTTATTTCCAAAATAATTTGAAAAGGTATTATCAATATATACCGTTCTTAAGGAGTGGTTGCTTTTTCATCTTGGACTACGAGATTTACGAAGTATATTACCTTTTTGTAATGCTGTGTATTAATATTTATTATTAGGACATATCTGACATCAAATTATAAAATGAACTGCATAATAAATCTGGAAGAAAAAGATTCGAAAAAATAAAAACATTATTCGGTATCATTATAATAATATCAAAATGACATCACAAAAACAATAATAAAAAAAATCTTTCCTGATCAAATGTGGTATATCTCTGCTAGTTACACTGAAATCATGGAGCCAAAACAGTTTAAATACTTTAAAACATTAAAATAACAAATATTAGTGCACAAAGGTGTTCAGTTTCTAATTTGATTTTCTTTGCTATAAATTACTCTTCTTTTGATAGTTAAATACAAATAAAGTGCGTTTTACTGACTCGAGACTCTCATTTTAAAATATATACTACTGCTTCACAAATCACAATTAATAAAATAAAATTTGAAGACATGTTTAAAAAGTTTACAATAACAGACAAATTATTATTTGTATTGTAAGCATCCGACGAACTACGTTGTCTGATTTAATGATGTAAGATAAGCATCTGGGGATAATGTACCGATCTCAGATGTTTTGGCTGAAGGAATTAATGATAGGGTCCATACCATATTATGATTCTTTTGATGTATAGCTTGCCTGGTTGTTTGGCAAGTTTTTCAGTGATCTCATCTCCAATATAAATATCCGCATCATTGTGTTCTGGTTCGATAATTGTCCTCTCTACGGTCAGATGACTACAGCTTTTTAAGAGTTGGCGACCTTGTTGACTGCCTTTGTTCTTCTTACGTTGATAGGTGATGGTCTCTTTTTCTGATTGGGGCGAACTATTTAATGATTCTTCTTGGTCAGCATCGCCAAAGATATTGAGCTGTCCTAGATCTATGGTTGGAATATAGCGCTCTGACTTAGGACCAAATACTTGTTTTTTCAACTGTGCAATTAGTTACGAAAGATCATCAATCCTGGCTGATTGCTCTGCTATTTTAGCATCCTTTTGTGCTAAATCGGCGTCTTTTTGTGCTATGAGTGCTTCCTAATTCATAGCATAAAAGTAAGATGTTTATACGACTATATCACAATATTTCAGCCGCTTTTTTTACCTTTTTTAAATAAATTTTAGCCCGTCTTTTGCATCTCATATCGCGGTCGCTGATGTAAGCCTAACAGTGAGATGCCACTTAGGAGCATCACTAAATGTTGATAACTAATATGCTGTGATTTCCCGTCTATGATACTACTAATTTGCTCATAACAACCACGCTCTAAACGTTTGCTATAAACCACAAATCCATCTCGATTCCATACCAGCATCTTGACAGTCTGGCGGCTCGTATTAAAAAATACATATACATCACCACTCATTGGATCTGACCCTAATTCATTACGTACTAAAAACCACTCAAACCATAGTATCCTTTACGCATATCTACAGATGCCTTGTATACATAATACCGCTGGTGTGATCCAAAACCTAACATCCTCCTAATGATCTGATTTTATCACCACTCAATACCGTATGCACTTCTAACCTTACTCCATTGGGATAGTGGAGACTGATGTATGGGGTAAATGATGGGGTGAATTGGACAGCTACAAACTTGTTATCTTCACTAAATGCCTGTTTACCTGCTAACTTATTGCGCCAATAATAGAAGGTACTCTTCTTAAAAGGTTTCCCAGCACAAAAAGCTGTTATACTCTGACTAGATCGTTCCCACTCTGAAAGCCATTTGCTAATTTTTTCTTGATCGTATCGCATTGATGATATTTTCAGCAAAGGTACGGCCCCATAGGTATCAACTGCAATAAGGGCTTCGTCGGATGCTTACTTTGTATCGGCATTCCTTTCACTAATTTTCTCAGAAATATTATACTTCAATAGTGGCGCACAGGCAGCTATTTTCATAGGAATTTGGGTGCCGTCAATATTGGCTTTTGGTATTTACTTAAAACTCGTAAACATTAGTAAAAATGACTGAATTAATTCCATATTTTGCCGCTTTGATAACATTATTGTTTGGAGTAGGTTTTTATTTAGTCCTGCAGCAGTTAAATGAACTAAAGGATTATTCTATTGATTGCGATTTTAAATTCATTTATGACATTGATTTTTCATACTTGAGTTATCGTCAGCCGGATTCAGTCATTATTGCCGAGGGCTCGACTGTAACGGTTGATTGGAAAAGAATGACATTTTGACCATCAAGACATGAGTAGGTATAAGATGTTGATTAATTTATGGGAATGTTTCCAATTTAGGATAAATCATTGATTTGTCCTTTAAAAAAACAGCACACCTTTTTTACTGCATTTAGAAAGTACCATTATTCGATAGTAGCGTTGGCATTGTTCTTTTCTGACACAATTTGCTTTTCGAATTTATTGTGAACTATGAGAATTAAAAGTCCAAAAACAATAGCGCACAAAATCAAAAGATTATTTAATAATCCTGTAGTAGAAAAAGATAATCTTATCAGTATGGTAGAAATAATAAAACCTGAATTTCTCATAACCTTGTGAAATTCGTCTGTGAGAAAAAAGGAAAATAACAACAGCAAGACATCTGCAAAAATCAAAATAGTAAAAAACTGCTCAAAAAAGATATTGTTGATATCTGCAAATGAATTTGTAGTATTTTCTGCCTGATCAATAATTTTTATAAACCAGCTGGCGAAAGAATAAACTGAGAGTAAAATAAATACCGGTACTAAAGATGTAGCCAAAACTTTCTTAATCTTTACAAATCGTGAAGTAGCTTCAATTTCAGTGTTAGTCAGAGCAACTGTATTATATCTAATTCTACTTTGAAGATAAAAAAGATAAATAAGAAAAAACATCAATATGGAAGAAGCCAGATCGTAAGTAAACTGTAAGTCATATTTAATTTCAAACCAATCAGTAGAAAGCGTTAAATTCGAGAGGTCTTTAAACAATCTTCTAATTATAATCAGCGTCATAATTTCATATTGTTTGCTAATATATGTGGTAAAAGATTTTGGGAGATAATAAATCAACAAATATACTTCATATACAAGAATAAATGAAAAAGGTGTGTAGATAGCAGCAATTGGATTATTGAGCAGGTCTGAAGATTCAGTCATTGTGATAATGCCAAAATCCACCAGATAAATTATCATAAGGTGAATTATAAAACTTGCAATAGCTATGGACAAAATAGCCATCTCACTTCTTTTTTTCGTTTTGTCCGAAAGAAGTCTTTGATAAAATGTCTCAAATAATTCTGAAGAAGGCATATACGTGATTCATGGAATCGTTAACAAAGATGAAGAATAATTGTTTTTACTTGCTAAACTGTAGATTTGATATATATCTACAATTTTTTTTGGAAAAGATAGAGACAAAAAACAAAACAACATTTGATAAATACTGATGCATTTCTAAATGCTTTGTAATTTTTATAAAAATCATAGGATTATAAATTCATAAAATAAAATTAAAACTTGAGTATCAAATTACTTGTACATTAGTTCAATTTAAAAACCTGCCACGAATTTAAACGCAATTTAAAAAGTATCTTTAATCATATCTTCAATGATTATCAAGAGATATGGTATTCATTAATACTTCCACTTTTATGTGTCAAAATATGTTTGAATACCTGCCGCCTCATTCGTTATTCATAATTCATAACACCTGCAATACCTCCCATCCTTAACAAACGGCAGCTTCTCCATATTGATCACTTCGTGCCTCGCAAAGTTGGAGTTCTTATCATAATAACCAGAGCGCCGTACATCAACATATTCGTTGTAATTTATTTTACCAACGAATTTGTTGTGAACTAATTTACCAACGAATTTGTTGTAATGGTGTAAATTGTAATAAAATGAGAATACCATGCAAAACCATCATCGGTACTGCCGCCGAAGGAAGTAAATATTTCCAGAGAAAAAGAATCGAAAGTCTCATCCTGAGAGCTCTTCGAAAAGGAAATTTTGTTCACTTCACTGCACCAAGAAGAACTGGTAAAACTTCCATTCTAAAAGAATTGGCCAATGAAACTTATGAAGACTTGGCTTGTATTTATGAAGATATTGAGTCCGATAAAACATCGGCCGACTTGTACAAAAGACTCATCAATCTGATCGAAAAGTCTATTAACAAATCAGAATCGTGGCGCAAAAAAATATGGACAACCATCACTTCCAAAAAAATAAAAGGGATAAATGTCCTTGATGGAAGCATTGATTTGGATGATAAAGAAATAGATTACAAACAAATATTTTTAGATTTAGTCTCAGCCATCAGCCAATCAGAAATCAAAATTGTTCTTTTCCTGGATGAATTTCCAGATGTCATCAATAATATCAGAGAAAACGAAGGCGCAGAAACGGCTTTGAATGTATTGCATACCCTACGCAGCCTGAGACAAACATCAGATTTTTCGCAGTCTTTTGGTCTGGTGTTTTCTGGTTCTGTTGGTCTTACCCACATCGTAAGGAAAATAGGACGCTCCAAGTTGCTCAATGATCTGAAAGTGATTAAACTTGATCCAATGACGCCTGAAGAAACCAATAATTTTATTTCTTTCTTGACTGAAGGAGCTACCATGTATGTACCCATGGAAACGAGAAATCATATCCAAACCAAACTCCGCCAACTTATACCTTATTATATTCAACTCATCATCGAGAAAGGAGACGAATGGACGGAAGACAATGAAACGGATATACTCACAGTCGCAGATGTTGATCTTATGTACCAAAAACTCATCACCGAAAATGATAAATTTATTGATTGGGTAGATAGGATAAAAACGTACTTTTCTGGACATTCTAAATTTTTATTGCAAGTCTTGACAACGATCGCTTATAGAGAAGAAATGGTCATGCAAGAAGTGCTCAACATAGCCAATCAACACAATGTAGAAGATTTTGAAGAGTTGATCCACCAAGTCTTGATGGCAGATGGATATCTTACCAAAAACGAAGGTGGAAAATTGATTTTTGCTTCCCCGTTGCTCAGAGATTGGTGGAAGTATCATTATAGCTTATCAAAATAATAGAATCATGGTCGAATCATATCATATTACCACGCATCAGGTATCACAACTTTCTGCTGACGAGATCAAAAAGGGATTTATCGTAAGGAAAAATCTTTTGAACCGGACGCTTACCAAAATTAATCATACCAATAGAACCGATTCCATTCAGCATACAGTGTTCGTAGGACCGCGTGGAAGTGGCAAATCATCTATGCTTAATCGAATCAAGGTCGAATATCTGGAGAGTGACAGATTTATTCCCATTTATTTGCCTGAAGAACAACCAGGACTTTATAGGTTATTTGATGTTTGGTTGGCCATCATAGATGAAATGAAGGCGCTTGGTTATGATATACATCGCCCCGAAATCGACACATCACAAGAAGATTTTTCTTATCTTTCAAAAACAGGATACACGGTCATCAGCGAGTTTCTCCAAAAGGAAAACAAACAAATCATCCTTTTGATGGACAATTTAGATCGGGTTTTTAAGAATATAGATGATGATAAAGCACTCTTGAGAGAACTGCTGCAAAACCATAAAGACCTTATTATCATCGGTGGTAGTACGGAGATGTCAGAAGATTTTTGGGATTATGGCGACCCATTTTATCAGTTTTTTAAGGTGGTCAGGCTCGAAGACCTGTCCAAAGCTGAAGTACAAGACCTACTTATCCACTGGAGCGAAGCTAATGATCTACCACAAATCAAAGGCGTACTCCGCACCAATCCCGGCAAAGTAGAAGCCATCCGCCAAATGACAGGTGGCAATCCACGCACGATGATTATGTTTATCCGATTGCTTGTGGATAATGCGCATGCACAAGGTTTTGAATATCTCAAAGACATCATAGACAAAACGACATCCATCTATCAGGAACGTCTCCAACAACTTACACCACAACAACGCAAAATCGTAGTAGAACTAGCATCTATCTGGCAACCAGCCACCGTAGAGCAACTCGTCCAAACTTGTCTGATGTCAAGCAGCATCATCTCTGCTCAGCTCAATAAACTCCAGAAAAGTAGAATCGTAGAAGCTCTAAAACCCAAAAAAGGAAAGACCGTCTATCGACTCAAAGAACGCATGTTTAACCTATATCTCATCATGACACAAGCAGGCGCATTGCAGAAAAAAAGAGCAAGATATCTGACTGATTTTTTGGAGGTTTGGTATGATGGGGAAGAACACATTGCGCACGATTTTGAAAAGGTAAGTGATATTGCAAATGATTCAACTGTGTCTTATTCATCCAAAGAAAATTCGTTTGACGATCAAATTTTTATACATTATTTAGTAAATGATAAAATAGTCACATCTAAGTTGATACAATCATTCAAGAACGAAGATATGTCCAATCCGTTAATGAATATCTATGATCTTTGGTTGGGAAATTTTGAGATGTATCAGCATCAAAGAGAATTAATACCTTATAAACTCATGGAATCAAACCATGCAGGTACTTATCTAAAAGAATCTTTAGTTCATTATCAAAATGACTGGATCATTCAGCTTTTTGACAAAAACTTCGAATTAAAACAAAAATTTGAACCCATGTATTTTGCAGCATTAATATTGAAAGATTCGAATTTGAATTTAAATTTAATAGTGCCTGAGCCAATGCTGGAATCGGTGTTAGATGTGATTAAGTATGTGAGGGTGAGACAAGAGTTTTATTATTAGTAATGTTCAGAAATGCCTAAGCTAATTATATTTTTCTTTAACCATTTTACTAATACCTCCCATCCTTAACAAAAGGCAGCTTCTCTATCTTGCTGACTTCTAGGCATCTATAGCTAAGTAAATGACTGAATTTTGCAAATAAAAAAAGATTTAAGTCAAAGTATATAACCTACCTCCTCTCTAAGAACATTGTATCAACACTCATTTCGGATGGTGATAAAATAATGGCAGAATTCAAATCAAGAAATTTTAGCTCTACATTCCTATTAAATATGCGGGATGAACTAAGAAATTTTTCTAAATCATTCTGGCCAGTTGTATTGGCTCTAAAAGCAATAAATGCTCCTTTTTCTCTAGCAACTATATAATTTATTTCAAGCTTTAGGCTATTCTGTGGGGTTTGAAAAGTAAATTCTAATGGTAAATATGATGGATCATTTAGCAATAATTGATTAGAATTGAAAGCTGGAATCTCCATTAGCCCTAAATTAGTTAAAGTCGTATCTTTATTTTGAATTGTTTTTCCATTAAAATATATATTTTGACCCCAGGCAGGCATTTTGTATTTGACTATTTCCCATTTGCCAGGAAAAGAATTTTCAAAGAATTCAAGTTGATCGTCAGTTTCATTACTGCAACTGGATGCAAAAATCAAAATCATTACAAAAATTAGGTAAATTGTACTTTTCATTTTATTATCTTTTAAATTGATGATAAAGATATACTCATATTCTTTTAAATCCAAGAAAAATATACCTTTTAAGATAACTTTAATAAATAATTGATTCAAACTCAATACCTCCCATCCTTAACAAACGGCAGCTTCTCCATCTTACTCACTTCCAAACTCGCGAAGCCAAAATCATCGACTACCTTGCCAAGGACGATGTAGCAACCTTTGCCCTGAAATGCGTAAGCTTTTAGGCTCGGTGGGAAGTGTACGGTGTCAAAGAAGTGGCCATCTACATCGGTCATCGTGCCGAAATTCATGAGATCACCTTTGGATGTGGTAACCCACTTGCGAGTGACGTAGTAGCCGACCATTCTCACTGTCTTACCGATGTAGTCTTTCATTTGGGTAGCTCTGATGTCTCCGCGGAACTTTGTCTGCAAGAGATCAAAAGGATTGCAGAGCGGAAATCCCAACAACTCTATTTCGTCAAAGGATTGCTCGTGTTCCGTCTCTGAAAGTATCGGTAGCGAGAAATTTTCAGGCTCGGTGTCGAAGAGCATCTCGCCGGCGTAGGCGTGTTTGATGAGTGGGTTGTGAACGGCATTTTTTTCCCACATGAGTTCGTACTTGTTCATACCTGTGAAGCGGAAAGCTCCGATGCGGATGAGAATTTCGAGTTGCTCCTTGGAGATATTGATACGATGGGTGAAGTCTTTCAGACTGCGATAATCACCGTGTAGCTGCCGCTCTTCGACGATAGCGTGAGAAAGTTTTTGCTCTAGATTGGCCAAATGGACGAATCCTATGTAAATCGTCGTACCATAGATATTGGTGAGATAGGTAGAATTATTGACACATGGTGCTTCTATCTTGGCGCCACACATACGGGCTTCGTGGACATACTGCTCCGTACTGTAGAATCCACCGAAATTATTGATCACGGCGGTCATAAACTCAAGTGGAAAGTAGGTCTTGAGATATAAACTCTGAAAAGACTCTGCCGCAAAACTAGCTGAGTGCGCCTTACAAAAGGAGTAACCACTAAAACTCTCGATCTGTCGCCACACTTCCTTGCTGAGTTCCTCGGGATAGCCACGCTCTTTGCAGTTGCGAAAATATTTCTCTTGCAATCGATAGAAAGTGTCCGAACTCTTCTTTTTGCCGGTCATGATACGACGCAATACGTCCGACTCATCGAGATCGAGACCGGAAAAATGGTGAACGATCTTCATCACATCCTCCTGATACACCATGACACCATACGTCTCGCCAAGATGCTCCTCAAAGACTGGATGCAAATACGTGTAACTGTCCGGCTTGTGAAAGCGCTGTATGTACTCACGCATCATGCCCGACTGGGCCACGCCTGGACGTATAATCGAACTGGCAGCAACGAGGTGTATATAATTATCGCATCGCAACTTGTGGAGCAGACCACGCATGGCGGGCGACTCTATGTAGAAACAACCGATACAGTGACCGGAACGAAGCTGGGTTTTGACCTTGGGGTCTTCTTTGATCAGTGCGACATTGTGTACATCGATGGCCTTGCCCTGATTTTGTTTGACGAGATCTACAGCGTCTTTGATGTGGCCAAGACCTCGCTGCGAGAGTACGTCGTATTTGTGGTATTCGAGATCTTCGGCGCCATACATATCGAAGTGTACGATGGGAAATCCCTTGGGCATCAGTTGTAGTGCCGTGTGATAATTGAGTGGCTTTTCGCTAATGAGAATACCACCGGCATGGATGGAGAGATAATTCGGAAATTTTTCGATCATCTTACCATACTTAAAGATATGTTTGGCAAAGGGATGATGTTTGTCCACAGCAATGGGTTCGTCTACAATGGTGTCTATATCCGCTTTGGGCAGACCGAGCACTTTTCCGAGTTCACGGATGATGGATTTGCCTTTGAAAGTATTGTAGGTAGCAAGCAAGGCCGTGTGTTCTTTGCCGTACCGTTTAAAAATGTAGTCGGTAACATCGTCGCGGTTATTCCACGAAAAGTCGATGTCAAAATCTGGTGGTGATGATCGATGTGGATTGATAAATCGTTCGAAATACAGGTCCAGTTCGAGTGGATCGACATCGGTGATATTGAGATTATAGGCCACGATAGAGTTGGCACCCGATCCGCGTCCTACATGAAAATAGCCTACGGAATGTGCGTATCGGACGATGTCCCAAGTAATGAGAAAGTAAGCGCAAAATCCCATTTGCTGTATGACCTTAAGCTCTCGGAGTGTACGTTCCATAGCTTTTTTATGCTTTTCGCCAAATCGTTTTTTACAACCACTAGTAGCCAGTTTGGTCAGGAGTTTGAAATCGTCATCTGGGTCACCGGTGAAAGTGCGACGATTGTGGAGCTTGGTTGCATCCATCTCTGTATGACAGGTATCCAGGATATGCTGCGTATTGGCGATGATATGCGGGTACTGTTGGAATACGTTTTCGAGATGACCTTTGGGGTAAAATACCTCTGATGATTTGGCGCAGTCTTTGACGTCCAGCTTACCGATCACGATATTGAGATCGATACATCGGAGTAGTTTGTGCGCCTTAAATCCATCCTGATCTGCGAAGGTCACGGGGCTGAAAATGACGAGTTTGTCGGGATAGTTTTTGAGATAGGACGAATACAGATGGTTGACTTCTTCGGGTCTGACGCCTGCATACTCATACTCACGAAGCAGCTCCACACCTTTGGGCAGTTTGCGATAGATGATGTAGCAGTGCTGGAGTTCAGGTGCTTCTTTGGGAAGTGGTTCGCCCGTAAGGGATGACTCCGTCAGTAAGGAACAAAGCGCTCTCCATCCTTCATCATTGCGTGCAATGCCAAGATAGAGAAATTCGTTGTCCTGGCGAAATTCTATTCCTAAGATAGGTTTGATACCTTGCTCACGACAGGCTCTGACAAACTGAAAAGCCGCTGAAGTATTATTGATATCAGACAAAACGAGACACTCGACGCCATAAGACTTAGCGGTGCCTGGCAAATCTTCGGGTGCGAAGGTGCCGTAGCGGAGACTGAAGTAGGAGTGACAGTTGAGATACATCGACAATAAGGTTGAGATTAAGTTTGAGAACTGAGGCTAAGAATAGGGTGGCAAAACTCAACCTTAACCTTAGGCTCAGTCTTAATATGTCGATTTAAACGTCAATATAATGTCGTTAAATCTGGCAAATGTAATTATTTTTGTTGATATCACCAAATTGAGCAGGAAAATGATGCGAAAAATTAGATTTATTATGAAACAAATTTATAATTTCAACATTATATTACTCATAGGTTATATTTATGGAATTTCATGTAGAATTTCACGAAGATTTTTTTCAGAGTTCAATATATTGTCAGAAGACGTACAAGGTAGTATATCAGACATAAAGCTACCGCACCAAAAAAAAGTAAAAATTAGTAATCTGTAATAATCAATATTACAAGTTTTAAAAACCTTGTGCAACTACGTCTCCTCCAAAAACATCTTTTAATTTAAAAAATTATTTTTTCTATCTCCGCAACGTTTTCTAAATAATATGACTACATATATATATAAAATCAAATATATTATTTACTTTTAATCAAAATAAGAAAAATGAAAACAAAATTTGTAATTTTACTAACTGTCTTAGGATTTTTCTCCTGTAGAAAAGATGAGCTGATTATCACAGAATACATTGACGTAAAAGTGGATCAAAACGACGAAATGTCCATGCAAATAAAGAACCCACAGCTAATTTTAGATGGCAACTTATTTAAATTTAATACAGAAAATAATACTGTTATTGAAATTGACTTGGGAACAAATGAACCAAAATTAGGGCTCAACCAACCAGTGAGACTTAGCCTTCCTTTCGGGTTTTGTGATGATAAGACTTTGCCATGTAAGGGCAATATTTCTATGACTTTAACTTCATTAGGTCAAGTCGATGAAATCGTAAAAGGCGAAATAACAGGGAAGTTATACATGGATAACCAGTGGCAAGATATACGCTTGAGCTTTAATGTTTCTCTTAATGATGAATACCAAAAGATCTCTGGTCAAATCTGGTATGATATTAATAAAAACAATCTTTTAGACAGTAACGAAAATGGCATAAATGGACTCCGGATTCAATCAAAAGCAAATGGTATGGAGTTAGATAGAAAAATAAGTGGGATAAAACCATTTTCTACTTTTGTGGATGGCTATTTTGAATTAAAAGCATCCACAAAGTATGCTAATGACATCATCATAGATTTACCTTCCATAGGTTTAGTTTTTGTGGATAAAAATATTGGATCAAATTCATTAATAAACTCCCACTTTGATCCTAATGGTCAAATAAATGGGTTGGTAGTAAACAAAGGAGACAAAATTGTAATAAACGCAGGTCTGAGACCAGAATAAATGAGACAGCTCCAAGACAAGGATAAAACAGACATCATCAAAGGGTGTATAAATGGAATTTCGCAATTTCAATATGAACTCTTTATGCGTTACTCTGAATCCTTGTTTGCAACTTGCGTAAGATATGTCGGGTGTGAAGATCAAGCGAAAGATGTTTTGCAAGAAAGTTTTTTAGCAATTTTTAAGTACATACAGAAATACAATGCTGATAAGGGAAGTCTTTTTACATGGATGAACAAAATCTGTATCAACCAAAGTCTAAAGCATATAAAATCTTCCTATACCGTCATAGATTACGGAGAAGAAGATCATAGTTCCATAGCAGATGCTAATCCTTCTGCTATGGAATTACTAGAAGCCAATGAACTTTTTAATGAAATTATTAAATTGCCAGAACCTTACAGGACAGTTTTTAACCTTTACGAAATAGAAGGATTTACACATCTCGAAATCGCTAATCTTTTAAAAATACAGGAGGTTTCATCTCGATCAATTTTGTCCAGAGCAAAAAAGTTATTAATCGCCCATTTACAGAACTTACAATTTAAAGGAGCATGAGTCTAAATAACCTTGGTATGAATAAAAAATCATTGGTAAAAAATCATAAAATAGCTTTTGACCAAGAAAAAATGTGGCTTGACATAAACCGTGAGCTTTCAAAAAAGAAGAAAAAACATAGATTGATATTGCTTTTTATATTTCTATTATTTGCTTCATTCAGTACAATATTTATTTCTCACTATCAATCCCATCAGGATAAAAGCCAAGATTTGTCAACATACTCAATTATCAACCTTCCTAATATATCCATTGCAAGATCTTTCACCACCAAAACTGACTTGTGTCCTAAAAACGATCTATTAGTCAATTCTGCTACTCCTTCTACAAAATTGATACAAAAACACAAATCGACCAATGTTATAGAATCATTTAATACGTATAATCATATTTCTGACCAACTATCTACCACATCTGAGAAGTTTGATTCATTATACCACACCAATATAAGTACTAATCTATCTGAAACAGAACCTTTGCCAGTGTTGGAATTTTCTGAATTTTTAAAATTTTCGAATTTGTCAACACCTGACATTCTCAATATTCAGAAACAAACTTTAAAACATAAGTTGCTTTGGAATATGGGAATAGGATACGTGACTAGAGCGTTAAAATCAGATAACTCAAGGGAGTCTGCTGAATTACGAGACCTTAGAAATGAAACAGAAGATGTTTTAGAGCAAATTTCATTAGGTATGGAATATAAATATATTACTGACTCAAAGCTGACCTATGGATTGGGTATTCGGCTCAGGCAAATAACAGAAACATTTCAGCATAAATATTTCATTTCAGATGACTTAGGTAGTTTTGATAATTTTGCAATGTCCAAAGTGACTTCTTACGATTACAATTATTACAATGAGTATCGATTTGCAGATGTTTCTACAAGTATCGGATATCATTTTGATCTTAAGAATAATATAAATTTGTACTTTGATGCAGGGGTATCTTACACATTAGTATCTAATTATAATGGTGATAATCTTGGGCAAAATTTGAAACCACAACATTTTAACGAAACAAAATACTTTACCAACCAAGTACAATCAAATCTGAATGCAATAGTTTCTTATAATCTTTCAAAAAACTATGCTATCAGTTTTTCAAATTCAATCACGATAGGTATGGCTGGCTTCAACCCACAAAATTCGATGTTAAAACAACGATACAATATTTATAGTGCAAACATTGGCATCACAAGGTTATTTGGTCAATAATATCTCAAAAATAATCAAAAAAATAAAAAGGGAAACCTACTTTAAGGAATCCCTTTTTTCCAACAAAACAATTTTAGTATATTTTAGGATTGAGTAGTATTTTATCTTTGGCTAAGCCGAACAATCATATTGACGTAAAAAAGTGTCTTACAGTTGCAATGCATTCGTTAATTATCTACCAAAGTGTTGTTTTTCAAGACAAAAGACAAAAAAGTTACTTCTGTCTATATAATTTCATGATGACGATCACGTATCAGATGTGAGATTGAGTCTCATTTTATTAAAATTTAGATGGATAATGTTGTAATTTTGCGCCTTCAAAAAATATTTTTCATCTTTATAACCCTCTCAACATGAGTCAATACAGACAAGAAAAAGACAGTATGGGATACATCAATGTTCCCGCTGATAAATATTGGGGCGCACAGACACAGCGCTCAGCAGAAAATTTTAAAATAGGTGGTCACCGAATGCCCAAAGAAATCATCAATGCCTTCGCAGTGCTAAAAATGGCAGCTGCACAGGCCAATCATGATTTGGGAGTCCTTCCAACTGATAAAAAAGTCCTTATAGAAAAAGTATGTAAGGAAATCATGGCTGGCCAGCTGGATGATGAGTTTCCACTAGTAGTGTGGCAAACAGGGTCTGGAACGCAATCCAATATGAATCTCAATGAAGTCATTGCCAATAGAGGTCATGTCATCAATGGCGGTACGCTGGATGATGCCAAAAAAGTCCTACATCCCAATGATGATGTCAATAAATCCCAATCATCCAATGATACTTTTCCTACCGCAATGCACATAGCAGCATATAAAGTATTGGTAGATGTGACCATACCGGGTATGAAAAAGCTCAGGGATACGCTCAAAGCCAAATCTGAAAAATTTATGAATGTAGTCAAAATAGGACGTACACACTTCATGGATGCTACACCATTGACCCTGGGTCAGGAACTTTCAGGATACGTCGCCCAACTAGATCATGGTATCAGAGCGATCAAAAACAGTTTTGCTCACTTGTCAGAGTTGGCATTGGGTGGTACTGCAGTAGGTACCGGACTTAATACGCCTCAAGGTTATGATGTATTGGTAGCTCAAAAAATAGCTGAGATATCAGGACTTCCATTTGTGACTGGTAGCAATAAATTTGAAGGACTGGCAGCACATGATGCTATCGTAGAAGCTCACGGCGCTCTCAAAACCGTAGCTGTTTCACTAATGAAGATAGGTAATGATATCCGTATGTTGGCTTCCGGCCCGAGATGTGGTATCGGTGAGATCACCATTCCTGAAAATGAACCTGGATCATCTATCATGCCCGGCAAAGTAAATCCTACGCAATCAGAAGCGCTGACTATGGCTATGGCTCAGGTTATGGGCAATGATGTAGCTATCAATATCGGTGGTATGAGTGGTCATTTTCAGCTCAATGTTTTCAAACCTGTGATGATTTTCAACTTCCTCATGTCTGCAAATCTTATAGGAGATGCATGTGTCAGCTTTGAAGAACACTGTGCTATAGGTATCGAAGCCAATGAACAGCGTATCCAATACAATCTCAATAATTCATTGATGCTGGTCACTGCACTCAATACCAAAATCGGTTATGACAAAGCAGCAGACATCGCCAAAAAAGCACACAAAGAAGGTACGACTCTAAAACAAGCAGCCATGGATCTCAATTATGTTTCGTCTGACGATTTTGATGCTTGGGTCAAAGCAGAAGAGATGATCTAATAGTTTTTAAGCATAACATTAAACCCTTTGGAACTTTATTGGTGCCAAAGGGTTTTTTTGTTACCTATTCACCAATTTAGGTATTTTTTTGGTGATTATATTCACTAAATATGGTATAATTTTGGTGAATAGGCAAGATGTTTTATACATGACAATACAGTATGGGTTCTTTTAAAATCAAAAAAGCCTGTTCTTATCTTTATAAACGAACAGACTTTTATCTGGCCATTAAACCATCTATTTTCTACACTTCTTCACCTTTCATCATCTTATTCCAATATAGATAAGGAAGACCATATTTTTTGAGCATCCAAAGTCTCCAATCTTCTTTGCTACTATCAAAAACTAACATCTGCTTGAGCTTTGGATCAGGTGTGAATTCATTTTTATGACATTCAATGTAAGATATCTCTCACTATACATATATTTACTTTAACAAAGACACCAGTTCCAAATAATATTTCGCAGACATAAAACAAAACTTAAAATAGCAATAATTTTGGGAGAAAAAAGGTCTCTGATGCTTAAAATTCAGATTTGTAATTATCTTTGTTTCCACAAATCATTAAAATCAAAACAAGATTATGGACCACATCAATAAAAACAGACTTTTTTTAGGGAGTTGTTTCGCTCTTATCACGACTGCCTTTGCTTTTGGAATACGTGCAGGAATCATGAACGACCTTGTCAATGACATGCAACTTAACGACTCTCAATTGGGTTGGATTAATTTTATGGGAGCATTTGGTTTCCCGATCGCAACCTTAGTTGGTGGTAGTATTTACAATACTTTAGGACCCAAAAAAATTGGCTATCTGGCTTTCTTTTCACATTTTTTTGGTATACTTTTCTCTATTTTATCAGGTAGTTTTTTGCCACTATTTATCAGTACATTCTTTATCAGTTTTGGCAATGGGTTGGTAGAAGCGGCATATAATCCCATGATAGCTGATATGTATCCTGACAATAAAGCAAAAATGCTCAATAAATTTCACGTTTGGTTTCCAGGTGGTATTGCCATTGGTTCGGTCATCACACTCATGATTGCTAATATGAGCGGTAGCTGGCAACTCAAACTTGCAGTAATGTTCATTCCACTATTTATCTACGGATATCTATTTTTTGGTCAGCAGTTTCCAAAAACAGACAACGAGCTAGGAAAAACTAGCACCGCAGACAATCTAAAAGCTATTTTTACATCTCCATTATACTGGTTAATGTTGGCATGTATGACACTTACAGCAACGACTGAACTAGGTACGACAAGTTGGGTAGAAAGAATTTTAGGAAATAGCGGCGCTCAACCTTTGGTGATCTTATTTTTAGTCACTGGTTTAATGGCGGTAGGCAGATATTTTGCAGGGCCGATCATTCATAAATTAAATATCACTGGTGTACTTCTAATATCTGCAGTTATTTCTGCTGTTTCTATCGTATTACTTAGTACTGGAACAGGGAGTATAGTATATCTGTATGCTATAGTATTTGCTATAGGAGTATGCTACTTCTGGCCCACTATGATCTCTTTCGTTGCTGAATATCTCCCAAAAACCGGTGCTTTTGGAATGTCCTTGATTGGTGGTGTTGGTATGGTGGGATTAGCCATATTTCAGCCTATCATTGGTGGCTGGTTAGATGTAGAAAGAACAACAGCTTTAGGCAAAGGTCTTTCAGCGGAGGAGGCTGAGTTAGTAGCAGGGCAAGCTACACTTGATAATATTGCCATTTTCCCTGCCATTCTTATAGTTATATTTGGATTGTTATTTGTATTTCGCAATAAATTTCAGACTACACACCAACATTAAAGATGTCTGATATAAAACAGAATGGGTTAGAAAATAGATTGGGTTTAGTTTTCCAATTTTTTGTAGCGCTTTACCTTGGACTTTGGTATGGCAGCATTGTTCCTTCATTGTTACAATCAGGTGCTTTTAGTTATGAATCCGCAGGTTGGGCAGGCCTACTTTTGTTAACTGTTGTAGCGATCAATGTATATTTTGGAAAATCACTTCCCAAATTGGTTTTGGCTTTGTTTGTATTTTCTAGTATTGGCTTGTTTTACCTTGCAATTTTGTTAAGTCTTTTTAGTGTAATTTATTTGCTATCAGCTTTTCATGGACTTATTGTTGGCTTCATATTGCTATCTTCTTTAAAATCTCAACAGACACAAACATACGCGTCTTTTTGGATCTTAGGTATAGCATCTTCATTAGCTTTCCAGTATTTTTCTTTAGAACATTCTTATACAAAAGCAGAAAATTCAATATCAATTGAAGATTCATTTAACATAGGATTTTTAATATCTATTGTTTTTGTCTCTACAATTTTGGCAATACTCCTTTTCAAGCAAAAACCAGATTCGGAAATTGTTCTTACAAATCATAAGCAAGAAAACGCAAATAAAGTATTCAAAACCTTGGGATTTCTTATTACGGGTACATTTATTTTAGTAGAAATTTCCTTTATCTTTTGGAGTATAGTACTACGAGATAAAAGTCAAAGTTGGATGTACCAACTTACATTTCCTTTAACTTTATTACTCATTTTTTTATTTAGACAATATTTTCACAAGGTATTCTCCAAGCATTTCAATATAGGTTGGCTATTCGTCTGTGCAATAATGATTACGGTAAGTTTAGGCCTATTTTACACCTTTGATTTTACCTTAATGTTTATCATTTTCTTTAGTTTTTTTATGGCTTTTGCTGCTCAAGCTTCAATACATATTTTTTCTCAGGTTTGGGATAAAAATAAGATAGCTTTGTTGATGTTGAGTATAGCCATTATGATGGGAATTGCAGGTTTATATATTCAAAATCATATAGAATTTATAGATTCGATAAAAATGCCCGAAAATGTGATGCATCTTTCAGCAAAACAAGCTTGGATCAAAGAACTGGCAGCCACATCAGGCCTCTTAATTATCTTCTCAGGTATAGTATTTCTCAAAAGAAGAACTTGGATGCCTGCCCATGTAGTCATGATAGCTTTTGTTTTAATAAGTGCTTCTTCTTGCAAAAACAGTGCTTCCAACCTTAAACTTTTTGCCGTCATCACGCAGTACGAAGCCTTTCAAAATCACATTGATACTTTAAACAAAGATACTTGGGGCATAGAAACGGATTCCATCAGAATGCTAAAGATGGATATGTACACCGCTTTGATGGCCCAAATCACGACTTTGGACACCCTAAAAATGACTACAGATGATTTTATCAATAAGGATTTGATGTTGTTGGAAATGGAAAATGAACTTAATGATATAACATTTCAATCTCATTTGCTTCCACTCAATTCTGAAGGTGGCTTTCTTACTAACATCGTGTATTCTATCCAATATGCGTCACCTAAATCCAAGGAAGACTATATCAAATACCTTCAAAAACTCAAAGACCTACCTGCATTTATCCAACACCACCAAAAAGTGATGGAAGTAGGGATCAAAAACGATAAAACGTCGCCAACTATCATTACCCAAAGATGTATTGATTTGACGGTTCCTTTTCAGAATATTGATGCCAATGACAACATTTTCATAGCTCCTTTGGCAGGTAATGACAGTCTTTTTCAAATAGCCAAAACATTGGTCAAAGGTAAAATTGAACCTGCATACGTTTCATTTGCTACTTTTTTGAAAGACACCTATTTGCCAGCATCTCAGGCTGTACCTGGAATTAGACAACTAAAAGATGGTAAAAAGTACTATGAAGGTAAAGTCAAATATTTTACTACCTTGAATATGACTCCTGAGCAAGTATTTGAAACGGGAGAAAAAGAAGTGTCTCGTATTAAATCAGAGATGGAAACCATCATCAAGTCTTTAAACTTCAGAGGTAGTTTTTCAGATTTTATTGCTTACCTCAGGAAAGATCCACAATTTTATGCCAAGACCCCAAGGGAATTACTATATCGTGCTACATGGCTTTCCAAAAAGATCGAAGGTAAACTTCCCAAATATTTTAACAAACTACCTCGCATGCCTTTCACGGTAGAAGAAGTGTCACCATCGATCGCACCCAACTATACGTCAGGCAGATACTCCGAAGGAAACTACGAAACCGGAAAACCTGGTGCTTATTGGGTCAATACTTACAAGCTTGAAAGTCGACCTTTGTACGCATTACCTGCATTGACACTACATGAAGCTGTGCCAGGCCATCACTTGCAGATCATGCTATCGCAAGAAATGGAAAACGTTCCCGAATTTCGACAAAATCTTTACATCAGTGCTTTTGGAGAAGGATGGGGATTGTATTCAGAATACTTGGGCAAAGAAGCCGAAATGTACGAAACGCCATATGAAGATTTTGGAAGGCTTACCTATGAAATGTGGCGCGCTTGTCGATTGGTAGTAGATGTGGGTTTACACTACAAAGGATGGACCCAAGACCAAGCCATAAACTACATGTCTTCAAATACTGCTCTGTCGATGCATGAAGTCAATACGGAGATAGATAGATACATTGGTTGGCCGGCACAAGCGGTTTCCTACAAAATAGGTGAGATAAAAATCCGTCAACTCAGAAAAATAACAGAAGAAAAACTGGGTACCAAATTTGACATCAAAGCCTTCCACGATATGGTTTTGGCCAATGGATCGGTTAGACTCAATACTTTGGAAAGGATTGTAAACCAATATATAGTAGAAGAATTATCAAAAAAGGATAAAAATTAATTAACGTGACTTTAGGACAATTTTTTGAGACTGTTTCCAAAGAGCCATCGATTGTGCTCTTCTACTTCTTTGCCTTGCCCTTTACGGCATTTTTGGCTTCTATTTTTGGGAGAAACGAAGGTCATATCAGTCCGTGGAAGTTTCTCTACACTATATTGGTTTATCTCGCGTGTATTCCAGGCATATTTGCGGTTACATTCAATGCGTATACCTTCCTTTTTGAGCGACAACCCATCATGCAAATGAATCTGATGACACAGTTGCTACCTATACTTTGTATGCTCATTACATTGTGGTTGATCAAAAAAAATGTCAGTCTCAATGATGTGCCCGGTTTTGACAAAATAGGCAGTTTAGTTTTTATTCTTACTGTACTGATGATCATGATGTGGATACTAGAGAAGACCCATATTTTTGTATTTACCTTTATGCCTTTTTATCAGTTTGTACTATTTTTTGTAGGATTTTTGATATTGATCAGATGGCTATGGTCTAGGATGATGGCTTAAATGGTCAGACATTTAAACTTATCCATCGATAAAAATTAGAAAACTCACTTTTCCACAACGTTTCATTGTGGTAGCTGTTTTCTACAACATTTAACTTAATATCAGTACTTGCAAAACCCGCAAACAACAATGTCTTATTCAGTCGATGCACATGATCCACTGTATATCTTCCTTCTTTAGATCCCACACTTAGGTAGAATTTAGTGGAATAATGTTTTCCAACACGCTCTATCAAAGGTAAAATCATTGGTGCTGCCCATAATGAAGGTGAAAACACTCCGACCTTAGAAAAAACATCCTGATGCTTAAATCCGACATATAGCGCATTCAACCCACCCAAAGAACTGCCAACAATAGCATTATACTCTCTTTCAGGACGAGTGCGCAGCGTTTTATCGACATAATGTTTCAATTCATTTGCTACAAAATCTGAATAAGCATTTCCTTCAAAGGACAATTGATCTGAATGATCAAATGGTGTGTACTCTCCTTTTCTGTATTTTTTTCCATGTTCAATGCCTACTAAAATACATTGGTCGATGTCAACGATAGCATTCTTTTGCATAGTTATATGTGTATCCCATCCTTTGCCAAATGCTGCCTTCCAACCTTCAAAGACATTCTGCCCATCATTGAAGTAAATTACTGGATATCGCTTTGTCTGATTTTGAAAATAATCACTAGGAAGGAAAGCCCAAATCCTTCTTCTCCTATTCAACTTGGTAATTCTAATGGCTTTTGCTAATAGAAAAGGATGTCGAGATAATTCTATTTTACTTGTAGCCATGACAATAATTAAGGAAGCTAATTATTTTAGTATAATACTTCGTTTTCCATAGTTTCCAATAATTGCTGAATTTCAGCAGCAATAACTTCAGGACTTCTATTTCCATCAATCTTCACAATTTTCTCTTCATTTTTTACTAATTCTATAGCTATTTCATACTTATCTCTGACCTTGACCAAATTGTCTAATGTCTCATACATTTCTATATGGGTCCTTCCAGCGTTGAGTCTATTCATACTTATCTGTGGATCCATTTCTATGTAAATATGAAGATCCGGCTTGAGCAATGTTGCACTTTGAGCATTCAATTGTATGACCCAATCCATATCTACATGCACACTATGATAAGCGTATGATGAGAGATAGTATCTATCGGTAATGACAGTAAATCCATCATTGAGTTTTTTGATCATTCCATCTTCTGAATGCAATAAATGATTGAGCCTATCAGCTGCAAATAATGCCGCGATGACTTTCTGGTCACCTTCCATTCTATGATTAAAAATATCTCTAATGATTTTTCCTATAGGACTGTCTGTAGGCTCAAAAGTAGCATAAACTTTATGTCCTTTGCTCGTTAGGTATTGAGTCAATAACTTGACCTGAGTGCTTTTGCCACTACCATCTATTCCTTCGAAGGCGATAAAGCGTCCTTTTTGATTCATGGTATAACCTTTGGAAATTTTGCGCAAAGGTAGGCATTTACAATGAAAATTAAGTAATTCACAAAAATCATAATTATGAGTCCACTCCGAAAACTAAAATTTTGCCACACTTGTGACGCATTAAAGCGTTAAAGGCACAAAAACACAAAGAATCCCAAATGTCAAACAATTGATAGTCTATTATGTATAAACCTTAGAGTCTTGGAGACTTTGTGGCATTTCTTTATTTTAATTAACTATATCTATTTCAGGGAAGTCACATTTTGAACTGTTAAAAAAACCATAAATCAAGTTAAACTTAAATTAAACAGCCATTCAAAAGATCACAAACTTGCCCATATTCTGGTTTAAACTATAAATATTTTATCATGCACAAATTTACTTTCATACTCTTTTTAGGAATCATGGCAATATCTTCATGCCAAAGCATAGATGATGAAATCCTGCCTGCCGTAGGGATATATCGTGCCCACGTCTTAGGAGTGGCAGGGCCATTTGATCTCATTATCAGCACAGATCATGATGATGATGTAATTATTGAAGCATTATTTGATGGTGATAAATACTTTACAGTAAATGCAGATTTAGATATTATATCCGATATCAAAATGGAAATCAACATCAAAAATCAACAAATCGCTGTAGGAAAATACCTTTCTGGAACTGGTTTTATATTAAATGGGACCATGAACATAAGGTATACTTTAGACTGTGATGGCAAAAAAATAAATTATAAAATTGTAGGTACAAAAATACAATAAGCTTTCATGAGAATAGGATAGGGAAAACAGCCGCTTTAATAGCAGAATATAACGCAATATTCATTTTGATCGCAACAAAATAGTGTCTTACTGCTATGAGCGGCTGTATTATTTCTGAAATAAAAAACGCTATATTTCATATCTTATTATTCCGCGCTTTATGATATTGTTACTTTTTGCATTGGGATTCGTTAAAATACTTTAATTTTGCCCCAATCTATACGATAAATGAGCGTCATCAGTAATTTAAAAGATAAAGTATCTTCACTTTTAAGTCCCTTAAAACCATACAAAGATAGGTTTGATCAGTTTGTCAAACCTGTTACTGATGGTTGGGAAGCCTACAAATTAAGGAATCCAAAAGAAACTAAAATTTTTACTTGGATTTTAAGAGTTTTCATGATAGGTTTTCTTTCCTTATTCTTATTAGTTTTCTTGACTGTCATCGGAGTTTTTGGAAAATTACCTTCAACCGAAGAGCTCCAACAAATAGAAACTGCCAATGCATCTGAAATATATAGTTCTGACAATGTAATGATAGGTAAATTTTATACAGAAAATAGAACAACTATAGTTTTAGACAGTATATCTCCATACCTTATTACTGCCCTATTAGCCATAGAGGACAAGAGATTTTTTGAGCATTCGGGTATTGATCTCAGATCATGGATGAGAGTTTTTAAAGGCGTAGCCACCAATAATTCTTCTATGGGTGGAGGCTCTACCTTAAGTCAACAATTGGCCAAAAATCTTTATCCCAGAAAAAATTATAAAATTCCAGGCCTAAGTATTTTTATCAATAAAGTAAAGGAAAATGTCATTTCTATTAGACTTGAAGCTCTGTACAACAAGGAAGAATTACTTACAATGTATCTCAATACTGTACCTTTTGGTGGGAACAGATTTGGAATTCAAGAAGCATCAAGATATTTTTATGGTAAAAGACCTAAACAACTTAGTGCTGATCAAGCAGCAACATTGATAGGAATGCTTAAAGCTACCACTGCACTAGATCCAACTAGAAACCCAAAAAATTCTGAAAAAAGAAGAAATCTAGTACTTTCTCAAATGGTTAAAAATAAGGACTTTAGATTTGAATCAAAAGAAATGGCTACCATCTCCAAAATGATAGAAATTGGGGCTATCTCCGATAAAAAGTACGAAGAGCTGATCAAAAAACCCATAAACGCATCTGTAAATGAAGATATAGGCAACCATGAGGGTATTGGAACATATTTTAGAGAGTATCTACGTACTAAAGAATTACCCAAAATTTTAAAATATATTTCTAAAGAAGATGGGAGCAACTACAATATATATACGGATGGATTGAAAATATATACAACTTTGAATAGCCGGATGCAAAAACATGCTGATCAGGCGGTTTATAAACATATGTCGTATATTCAAAATGAATTTTACAAACATTGGAAAGGTGTAAAAGATGAAAAACCTTGGGGAGATGACAAATGGATAGATGAACAAGTAAAAAGAAGTGATAGATATAAAAAGTTAAATGAAGCTGGATACAACGACAAACAGATAGATTCAGTGTTTAAGGTCCCTGCTCCAATGAAAATATTTGCATGGAAAGAAAAACCCATACAAAAAGATACTATGCTGACACCTTTAGACAGTGTAAGGTACTACTTTACACTTCTAAATACAGGTTTCATGGCCATGGATCATTCCAATGGTTATGTCAAAGCATGGGTTGGTGGCACTGACTTCCTACATTTTAAATATGATCACATCCTTAGTAAAAGACAAGTTGGATCTACATTTAAGCCTATTGTGTATGCTACAGCAGTGGCAGACAGTATCAGTCCTTGCAAGTATTTTCACAATGTAGAAGTGACGATAGAAGATTGGTCACCCAAAAACTCAGACGGAAAATATGGAGGATATTATTCCATGACTGGTGGTTTGGCATTTTCAGAAAATGTCATAGCTGCCCAAATCATAGAGAAAGTAGGTATACAAAAAACCATAGCAATGGCCACTAAACTTGGGGTTACATCTACTTTGCCACGTGAATTTGGGATAAGTCTCGGTGCCGCCGAAGTATCACTATATGATATGATGAAAGCTTATGCTACCATGGCAAATAGTGGATATAAAACACATCCTGTTGCCATCCTCAAAATAGAAGATAGATACGGGAAAGTAATCTATGATTATGAAAAACTTATCGATGGCGAAAAGCGTGAGCAAGTTTTAGACTCTACCACTGCCTACACCATGACTAGAATGATGCAACATGTAGTTTCCTATGGGACAGCCAATACATTAAAATCTCAGTTTTGTAGACATTGTGATTTTGCAGGAAAAACAGGAACTACCCAAAATCATGCCGATGGTTGGTTTATCGGGTACAATCCTCACTTAGTCACCGGTGTTTGGGTAGGTGGACCATCTCCTGCAGTAAGATTTAGGTCCATGGCCTATGGAAGTGGAGCAGCATTAGCATTACCTATAGCCGGGCATTTTTGGTATAATCTCTCTATAGATCCTCAATTTGCTAAAATGACCCAGTCTGAATTTAAAAAGAATGAAAAAATTATCAGTGAAATGAATTGTCCTATGAGATTGGGTTTTTCGCCCGATAAATATTTTGCTGTGATGCGCGATTCGACCCTCAAGGATTCTATGCTCAGAACAGGTTTCAGAGGGCTTAAGGATGTAGTAGAAGAGATGTTCCCAGAAGAAGTTCAAGAAGAAATAGCTCCTTCAGATGGAGAAAGTGGTCAGGCCGAAACTGAAATCAATAACACACAAGAAAACATAAAAAAACCTGTACAAACTACTGATCCGAAAGCTAAAAAGCCAGACCCTACAGTGGAAACAAAAGGCAAAAAACCAGAAACCGCAACTGACCCGAAAGCTAAAAAGCCAGATCCGAAAGTAGATCCTAAAGCCAAGAAGCCCGACTCAAAACCACAAAAAGGCTTTTAACTTAAAATTAAATCTATGGCAACACCACTTACGGTAGCATTTCATACTTTGGGTTGTAAACTCAATTTTTCTGAATCATCAAGCATTCGCAGGAGCTTTGAAGATCAGGGTTACAGTACCGTCGATTTTGAAGATGGAGCTGATATCTACGTATTGAATACTTGTTCTGTCACTGATTTTGCTGATAAAAAATGTAGATATGAAGTTCGTCGTGCTTTAAAATATGCGCCACAAGCCAAAATTGTGGTAGTAGGTTGTTATGCCCAACTCAAGCCTGACGAAATTGCAAACATACCCGGTGTAGACCTCGTTTTGGGAGCTGCCGAAAAATTTAATATTTTAAACTACATAGATGGAATCTCTAAATCATCAGACAAAGGTATGGTGATAGCTGGTGAAGTAAAAGAAGCGAATTCGTTTCATGACGCTTTTTCTTTTGGAGACCGCACGAGATCATTTTTAAAGGTTCAGGATGGTTGTGATTATAAATGCTCATTTTGCACCATACCTCAGGCCCGAGGAAGTAGCAGAAGCGATACCATAGAAAATGTAGTGTCCAATGCCCACAAGATTGCGGAATTGGGTGTTAAAGAGATCGTACTCACGGGTGTGAATTTAGGGGATTTTGGTAATGGAACAGAAGTCATTGAAGGTTTAAAGCCCAAAAAAGAAGCCTTATTTATTGACCTGATCAAAGCATTGGATGATATGGAGGGTATCAATAGGTATAGAATATCTTCGATAGAACCCAATCTGCTCACAGAAGAAATCATCAATTTTGTAGCTCAATCCCAAAAATTTGTACCACACTTCCATGTACCCCTTCAGTCAGGAAGCGATAAAATTCTGAAAACAATGCGACGCAGATATGCTCGCAATTTGTATCAGGAAAGAGTCGCCTGGATAAAAAATAAAATGCCGCATTGTTGTATTGGGGTAGATGTCATCGTGGGTTTTCCAGGAGAAACTGATGTCGATTTTATGGATACCTATCATTTTCTGAACGATCTGGACATCTCCTATCTCCATGTTTTTACCTATTCTGAAAGGGCAAATACGCCTGCCGCTGAGATGGGAAATCCTGTAAATATGGAAAAAAGGCGTGAAAGAAACGAAATGCTCAGGATACTTTCTCAAAAGAAAAAAATAGCATTTACAAACCCTTTTATAGGAAGTACGAAACCTGTACTTTTTGAACACGCCAAAGAACAAGGTATGATGAGTGGATTTACAGACAATTATATCAAAGTGAGTTTGCCTTTTGAAGCTTCATTGATCAACACCATAAGAGAAGTACGATTATTGAAATTAGACGAATCTTGTGAATCTGTGATATCCGAACTCATTTAAATCGATTTAATCCTGATAATTATCTATCTCGAAGAAATCATATCTTTGAGTGTCTGCAACTGATCAATATCGTGAGAAGACTTGTCTTTTCTCCATCTGGAGATACGGGGAAATCTGACCGCAACTCCTGACTTATGTCTTGAAGAAAGCATAATATCTTCAAAAGCTAGTTCAAACACGAGTTCTGGCTTGACACTGCTTACTGGACCAAAACTTTCTATAGTGTTTTTTCTTACCCATGCAGTAATTTCATTCATTTCCGCATCTGTTAATCCCGAATAAGCTTTTGCAAACGGAACTAATACCTGATCATTCCATAGGGCAAACGTAAAATCTGAAAATAATCCCGCTCGCCGTCCATGACCACGTTGAGCATATATCATGACTGCATCAATAGTGAAAGGTTGTTTTTTCCATTTCCACATTTCGCCGGCTTTCCTCCCGGAGTGATAAATACCCTTTTGGGACTTGAGCATCAGACCTTCAGCATTTATACTTATTGCGTTTTGTCTGTGATTGGCCAAGTCTTCGAGATTTTCAAAGAATAAGGTTTCAGAAATGAGCAGATTTTGGTCTTTGATATTATTTTGAAAAATACTTTCCAATACATTTCTCCTTTGAGAAAAAGGAGTGTCTCTGATATCCTTTCCATCATATTCCAAAATATCGTATGCCATAAATATGACTGGATAATCTTTTTGGATTTTTTTTCCAGGATTTTTTTTTCCCAATCTTTTTTGCAAATCCTGAAATCCCAATGGTCTGCCTCCCGACCATACTAATATTTCGCCATCCAGTACAAAACTATCTATATCCGATGCATTGTTTAGTAATTCGGGAAACTGATCGTTGATGAGTTCTTCGCCACGAGACCAAATAAATACATTTTGACTTCGCTGTATCCTTTGGCACCGGATACCATCCCATTTCCATTCAGCAACCCAACCTTCTTTGTTTATATCAGACAAGTTTTCTTCAGATATCGGATAAGAAAGATAGAATGGATATGGCTTGGAAATATCCGTTTTTATATTTTGCTGATCAAATAAGTCATACCAGTTTGTTTTATTTGGATTCCAATTGCCAGTCAAAGTATGAGCAACTTGACTATTGGTCCATCCTTTAACACTTGCCAAAGCTTGAATTATCAAATTTTTGGATACTCCAATTCTGAAACCGCCTGTAATCAATTTGTTAAGAATCCAGATTTCATCATTTGACATGGTGGACCAATGATGTAATACGAATTGCTTTTTTTGATCTTCAGAGCCACTTTTTAATTGTTGCATTTGACCAATCACATCACTTAGACTGACATCAGAAGATCTGTTGTGGGCAGGCAACATTAAAGCTATAGACTCCGCAAGGTCGCCAATGATATGGTAGGTTTCCTCAAATAACCATAATGGGATTTCCGAAATTTCAGCACACCATATCCTTAATAGTGTTGTAGAAACAAATCTCGGTGGCTTTTTGCCCGTAAACAGTGCAACCATCCAGAGTTTTGCATGTTCATTTTTTTCACTTTCAAAATAGGAAACTAGAGCTTCTACTTTTTGCTTGGTTGAATTTGTTCCATCTAAGGCTTTAATGAGTTGTGCAAAATTCTTCATGGCGTTTCATTGATATCAGCCAAATCATCACCAAACTCTGTTTTTACTACGTGAGCATTGTAACCTTGTTCTCTGAGCCATTTAGCAAAAATTTCTGTGTAACCATGTGTAACATAAATATTTTCAGCACCAGTAGCTCTAATCGCGGTATTCAACCCATCCCAGTCTGCATGATCAGAAAGTACAAAGCCCTGATCTAAATTGCGCCGCTTCTTCATGCCTCTCACTGCCATCCACCCAGAAACATGCGCTTCTTCGTAAGTACCAAATTTTTTTGACCAAGTGGAGCTTATCGCAGCAGGTGGAGCTATCACCATACTGCCCGCAAAGAAATCATTTGTTTTTTTGTTATCTACTTTTAAAGTTTCATGCAGCGAAAGTCCTTGTTTTTTTAATACCTCGTGGGTATTTTCTATAGCTCCGTGAGCAAAGACTTTACCTATAGACATATCTAAGTTTTGCAACAATCGCTGTGCTTTCCCCAAAGAATAAGCGGCTATGATACTTACCACACCCTTAGACTGATTGGTCCTCCACCATTGATTGATTTCATCAAAAATGACTTGCTGTTCTTTCCACTTAAAAGCAGGGAGTCCAAAAGTAGATTCTGTAACGAAACTATGACATTTTACTGGTTCGAAAGGAGTACTTATCCCATCATTTTCGAGTTTATAGTCTCCACTCACCACCCAAATCTCCCCTTTATATTCTAGTCTGATTTGCGCTGAGCCAATGATATGACCTGCAGGATGAAAAGAGATCGTAACACCATTTATTTGGGTCTTTTCATTATACTCTAAACCTTGAATATTTATAAAAGAACCCAAACGATACTTCAATATAGGTATACTGGCTTTAGTACTCAAATAATATTGATGCCCCGATCTCGCATGATCAGAATGAGCGTGGGTAATCAATGCGTTTTTGACAGGACGCCAAGGGTCGATGTAAATATTGGCTTGTGGACAATACAACCCTATGTCCGTAAATTGAATTAATGACTTCAATACAAAATGTTATAGTAAAAGACAAATAGTAACACTATTTTTGAATTAGTGTTTAGTACTGTTGATAACTAGGGCACCATTTTGCTAGTCCTTACTGACCGGCTTTAATCTGTGCCTTAAGGAGTTTTCGGTCGTAATAAGTGTTACCAAAGGGGAAACATCAGAAAGTTTTTTGGTCCTTAATCTTTTTACGAAATGACCCTGATTCAGATGTTCGTAATTTACCAAACTATATTTTTGGTTTTTGTCCACCACATGAAGATTAATCATCCCTGGCTTAGTGATGACATAATGGATGTCTACCAAATCTGTGCCTGCTACAGGTACAATAGTCAGAGATTCTGTTTCCTTATTGATCTTGGCTAAATCATTGACTTTTCTGATAGGTAATTCAGGTCTATTCGCATTACAAGGATCTATCGTAGCTACAAATACCACATCTCCCGTAGTCTTAAATCCCGGATTTAATTCTATCCCCTTGCCTGCCACCATACCTACCGTATGTTCTGTATTGATTTGGCTTATAGAGGTTACATAATCAATAGCTGAGTACACTTCCGTATTTAAAGTGACATTACCCAAAGTTAAAGTGGGCACATCACATTCATTGTCTAATATACTTTGACCTTTGCACTCACATGCCCCATCAAATGTATCGTTTATTGTCAAATGATTATTGTCGTCGCACGCCGTACCAGAGACAGGACAAAATACTGCTTTGAAAGCTACCTTGCCCAAACCTCTGCATGTGGCCACACCATCCAATGATGTAACGACAATATATCTGGCATGAATACTTCCAAAATCAGGACCTATGAAACCGCCGTAGCCAGAATCACCCGTCGCGAGTGGCCAATTATAAGTACCCAAATGTGTCCAACTAGTGTTATCTTCAGAATAATCTATTCTAACATTTTGAAATCCATTTGCTGTTTGTCCTTGCACATTATAGTTCCATATCTGTGATGTAAGTAACTGATGCCTCTCTCCCAAATCATACTTGATCCAATGAGTAGTATCAGATAACGATAAAGAAGGTATCGGATGAGCAGATGTCTGACACGAAAGCCAATTATTAGATGGATTATTATCGAGCTGATCGGTAAGTCCGCACTTTTCATATGGAATATAATTTGCCAATGGACTATTACAATCAGGGCCACTACAAGGAGTACCAACACAATTACAATTATTGTTAAAGGCATCATTATTGGTAAATGGATTGCCGTCATCGCACAATGTGCCTTGAGGTACGCATGCTAGTGTACAAGTGTAATCGTATGTATAAAATGAAGGTATTCTTTTCCAAACACCGGTTTCATGGAATGGTGTTTGCCAATACACATTGAAATGGGAGTTACCAGTTCCTTGCTTATGGTTTAGTTCAATAAAATAAAATTGTCCCGCATTTAAAAAAATATTTCCTGTGGACTGTGTTACATATTTACTATGCTCGGTTGTATTGGTCCAAGCCGTGACCGTAGCAGTATTAGAGTTTTTATTGGCAGGATTACTATCCGAGCTGATGAAAATTTTGGTTTGGTCATCACCTGTCACATTAAACTTATAATTTCCTGAAACAGGTACTGTGATATATCCCTGAAAAAGATTACCTGAATTGGTAAGAAGTTCCGACTTTATGCCTAATATAGAAAGTTGCATACTTGTGGCAGGCATTGCAGGATAGTTTGGATCGCCGTATAGGTCAGTCAAAGTACTTCCTGCCCTATTGTCATACCTATATCTTTTGATAGATCCTCTTTCTCCTATGCATGAATTAGCATGGGTAGGTATACCTATACAATTGCAGTGTCCATCCGCTTTATCCTGAGTAGTGTTGAAATTGTTATCATTGCATGGCGTACCTCTTGCTGGACATGCTGCGGGCTTGCAGCCTACATCATTTATATACGCCGCAGTGATAATATTCCAATTTATGGGCGATACAAAACTATTCTTCCAAAAAAGCTTGCAATGATCTGTACTTGTACTTTCCACATATCTCAATTCAAAATAATAATACTGACCCTGCACAAGCCAGAATTTTTGAGTGGTTTGTGAAGTAAATCTGGTATGCTCTGTCTCACCAGTCGAACTACTAATTGATGCACGCAATACCATCTGAGCAGGTTGCTGAGTAGGGCTTAAATAAAATTCTACTTTAGAGTTTCCTGTGATATTGAAGGTAACACTATCCGAAACGGGCACTTTGATAAACCCGGAAATTTTAGCTCCAAAATTTTCATCAAAATTGTTTGGAGCATTGAGACTATATAAGGTTTGAATGATATCTGGTCTCTTTGGAAAATACTCTAGTGCGGTAAGTTCTGAAAAATTATCTGCATAGATGCCTCTCCACATTTCCCACTTCACTCTGCCAGGTTCTCCGACACAAGTTTGTCCGTAAGTGGGCATGGCCACCAAATATAAAACAATTATTAAAACTATATTTTTCATTGGATGTCTTTTGGGCTTATATTAAGAAAACATTCCTATTGGCATATAATTGGATGGTACAGGCGCAGGACATGATGTTGAATAAAAATTACATAAATTAGGTAAGATATAATCCAAATCATTTGGCGAGACGCCATACCATAGTGCCAACTCTGCATAAAACTGGTCTACCGATGTAGTAGGCAGAATTCTACCTCTCGACGAAAGATTATAAGGGTTATTGGTCAGAGCCAAAGAAGGATAAGTGCCGAATACTTGTCCTCCTTGTATGGGACCGCCCATGACCATCTGGTTTCCGCCCCATGCATGATCTGTACCATTTCCATTGGATGTAAGTGTACGAGCAAAATCAGATATAGTAAAAGTGACTACATTATCTTTCAATCCTATTTCGGCCATAGAGTCATTAAATTCTGCCATAGCGTTACTAAGTACGGGCAACATATTTGCTTGATTGGTTAATGCACTATCATGGTGATCCCATCCGCCATAAGTCACATAAAATATTTGTCTTTTTACTCCCAGAAAACTTCTAACACTCATCAATTCAGCTATTTTTTTCATATTCTGAGATAAGGTAGAAGTTGAAAAAGCAGTAGTCAAAGGTACCACATTTTGAAGCGCTATTCTGAATTTTTCCATTGCGTCATTGGATGTTTTTCCTAAACCACCAAGCGTTTTATGAAAAATATTGGAATACTGCTGTTCCATCATATTGTTTACTGCATTATTTCTGATCATAGTCCTGAAACCTGAGTCACCAAAGCTAGATGAAAAAGGCGTAAAACCAATATTTGATGCTGTAGTACTGTTTGAAATTGAATATTCATTATACATATTTCCAGACTGAAATCTATTCTTTCCAGCTAATGATATATTGAGCGATATTTCTGGTATGGAATTCATATCTTGTAGTAAATCAGCTATCCTGCCTGCTACTCCTACTGCTGACCTACTCTGAGGTACAGATGTTTGCCATTGCATAACTTGATCTGAATGTGAATAAAGACCTAGAGGTAGTTTTTTCGTGCCAGAATTATACTCCGTACTATTAGCTATAGGCTCTATCAGGGTGCCAATATTGGAAATAAAAGATAAATCACCAGCATTAAACATATTTCTAGCCCTAGTCAGACCAGCATGAACGGCATAAGTATTTCCAGCGTTGTTAAAATTTAAATCCAATAGTTGTGCTGATGCTGGAGGTGTTGGATTTTGTTGCAGGGCCAATATGCCACGGGTAGCTACATAAGCATTATATTGACTAGTCTCTGTAGGTACCAATAAATTATGCGTATCACATCCTCCAGACAATAGAATACATACCATGGCTTTATAGTCTCCTGGATTATCCAAAATATGTGGTCTTGCAGCCAATGTATTGATAGCCCCAAGATTTAATACCGATGAAAGGAAAGCCATAGACCCTACTGCTGAACAACTGGCTTCACCCAAAAATTGTCTCCTGTTTATATTTCTTTTTGCCATGATGTTATCTGTTTATTTGGTATTCTGGAGAAGTCATGATCAAGTAAATAGCAAGTTTTATTCGATCTGTTTTTTCTGTATTGGATACTGATGGAAATTGTTTAATGACATCCGAAATGGTTTTCAAACTAGTAGCCGACAGCCTTCCATGAGCAAGCCACAGATTAAATTTATCTAACAAAATATGGATTCTGTCGTCTGTTGTATTTATAAAATCACCTGAATAATCTACAGTAGAAATTTCGTCCGAATAGTGTGCATCTACTTCATTGGTAAATAAATCATATTCATCTGCAATATCATTGCTAAACAGCCATCTATATAAACTATTGACATAACCTACCATAGTTTGTGCATCAGTGATTTGAAACTCTGGCGCTACCAAATTGGCATCAGTGATAGGACCGATCGGCTGATAATCTTGTTGAAAAAAATTAAAGACTGTAGGAGCTGATAATGGTCTCTGGCCAGTAGCTAAAAAAATATTATTCATATCATTCCTATAGTTACCGCTCATTGTTGATGCATTAAACGCTTTATTGAACTGTACATATCTTACAAAAGGCTCCCTAAGCATCCCAAAATTAACATCCTCCCCCTTGCTACAATCTGTGGCTTCGAAATCTAAAAGAATAGCTTGAACTACAGCTGTCAAATCACCTCTTACACCTTGTCCATTATTGATAAAAACATTGGCCACTCTGTTGATATATTGTGGACTTGGATTGGATGTAACTAATCTTTGTATCAAAAATCTGGATACAAATGGTGCCGTATTAGGATGATTAAATAAATTATCTAAAGCATCTGTGATATCTGCAATACCATTTACTGGATTTCTATTGGGTACTACAAAATTATTTAGTAATGTTTTTGTTCCGGGCTCATGCCATGTATTCCACATGACCATATTGGCGATATATGACGTGTCGTTAGCAGCAGATCTATTCCATTGAGTCCTGTCAGCCCATGTTAATCCTGTAAATATTTTTGCAAACTCAGCAATATCATCATTATCGTATGTAGGTACTGGTACATTATTGGCGTCCAAAATTTCACTACCATCATTATTGAGCATAACAGTACCTATAGTAAATAGCTGCATCACTTCTCGGCCATAGTTTTCATCAGGAAAAGAACTTCCAGTTGATTTGGGATTGTTGAGAGTGGTTAAATATATACCCATTGCAGGACTATAAGTAACGGCTGTCAACAGATTCCTGTAATTTCCAAAAGCATTTTGCAAAAGCCTGTCATAATAAACTCCCAAAGCATAAGCATTATTGGAAAATAATGAATTATCAGATATGACCAACAGCTCACTCAAAGCTAGTGCGACTCTTTGTCTCAAAGCGTCATTGGATGTCATCAAATATTGCCACCACGCATATTTCCACATTCTACTAGATGTGGTAGCACCAAGATTATTGGTGGAATCTTTTACCATTTTGTGGTAAAGTCTGATCCTGCTTTCCAATGTAAATGATCTGGGTATTGTAAGTTGATTGGAAATCCAATCTTCAACACCCATAGTCATCACTTGTTGGATATCTTGCTGATTGTGTCCCAAAGTAGCATGAGATAAAAAACGTGATGCTGCATTTTCGTTGGGGAGAAATCCGACTTCTGAAACTGTATTGTTTTGTGAACCAGGTATCGTACTACTACTAGCTGTAGTTATAATATTAGACCCACCAAACCCCAAAATAAGAGTATCGGGTTGGCCTTTTAGTGATGTAAGTACTATCAAAAGTACACACACCAACATGGCAAAATTCCTTAAATTCATGATTTATTTTTTAGGGAGATCTGATTGTTGCTTTAAACTATCAAGCTCTACTTTCAATGCTTTGTTTTCCTGATCAAGGCGAATCATATGTTGCCATAGCCACTCTATTTGTTGAAGGAGTTTGGCGTCCATAGTTTTCAGTTCATATCCATCTTGTACCAAAGATGCCGCAGAAGGCATCTCATGTAGATGACTATTTTGTGCTATTGATTTGGATACCTGATTGATTTCAGGACATTTTTCAAAAGCGTCATCAGACCATTCGGCAGTACTTTTTAGCGATACCTTTATTTTCTCTGTAAGGATTCCGTTTTGCACATACAGATTATAGTTGCCTGGAGTCGTCATTTGTGTGGTGTCTCCGATTACAACTTTTCCTGAAGATTTAAGCAAAAAAATGTCTTGCTGAGCTTGTAAATAAAAAAAAGAAAGAGCTAATAAAATGGTTAAAATTTGGGTTTTCATCTGTTTAATTTTATTTGATTTTAAATGTCATAACTCGTTAACTCTAAAGCGTCACACAGCCCGCGTCATCTGCGGGATGGAATTGATAACCATCTTCATGTATGGTGTTATCGAACTTACGTTTGGCATGAAAATAATCTTCTCTGGTGATCTATCAAAAAGACGGTTCATGCTCATTTCATATTATTAATATTTTGAAAATGCAAATTTACTCTAATATCAAATATTAATATTCAGTATTGTCAACCATTTTTAAAAAAAATATATTTAAGGGTAAACGCTTAATGCTCAAAATTTAAGATTGAAAATGTGCATTAAATTGATGTGTTATTTTCTAGAATCTTTGACCATTTCCATTAACCATAAAACTTCTGATTCAGTAAGATATCGCCACTCACCATAAGGAATACCGTCAATATTTAAGTCCATAATCCTCACCCTCGTCAACGCTTTTACTTGATAATCAAGAAATTCACACATTCTTCTGATTTGCCTATTGAGTCCTTGAGTCAACACTATTTTGAAAGTAAACTGGTCTACTTTTGTAACCTTACAAGGCCTAGTCACTGTATCGAGAATGGGTACCCCTGCTGCCATAGTTTTTAAAAAAGAAGTGTCGATGGATTTGTCAACCGTGACGACATATTCCTTTTCATGATAGTTTCCTGCTCTGAGTATTTTATTGACTATGTCGCCATCATTGGTAAGTAGGATTAGACCTTGAGACATTTTATCCAACCTGCCTATGGGAAAAATTCTTTCACTATAATTTAGGTAATCAATGATATTATCTGGTTCTCTTTGATCGGTGGTACAGACGACACCAATCGGTTTATTCAATGCTATATAGATAGGTTTTACCTGACCTTTTAGTTCCTTACCGTCCAAAAAGACACGATCAGCTAGGCCTACGCGGTTACCTTTTCTCGCAGTAGTTTCGTTAATCATGACACGCCCAGCTTCGATCAACTTGTCAGCTTCTCTTCTGGAACAAAGTCCTGTATCACTAATAAATTTATTAAGGCTTATATGTTCTTGTTCCATTATCAATTTAAAAGTTCAAAGATACAAAAATGTCAAAATAATGTGCGATAATGATTACTTCAGTCCGCCCAAATCAATGTAAGCGTCAAAACGTTCAATTAGTTTGTGCCTTGGGGTTTCTCTTTTTTGAAGTTGTCTTACCAAACTGATTTGTTCACCTTGATATGGCTGAGCATCACGATGTAGATTGTTTTTGGCAAGCAAACTCTCGAGTCTGATACCATATTTTTGAGATACCGTATACACTGTTTCATATTCCTGAAATGTATGATAAGATACTTCGCCTTCAATATTTTTCTTTTTCCTTTCTAGAAAAACAACCTCATCTTTATAGGGAACATAGTCTGGACTTCTTAAACCTTCATTATATTCTAAGAGGTCAAATACATCACTTCTTGTTCTGGAAGCTATAGATTTGAGTGATTCTTGGCCGCTGGCAAGAGTCATAGTCAGACCATTGATAACATTTAATCTACCTTTATGGGTTGGTTGCGGTTTTGTATTATTTTGATTATTTGGGTTTTCTTTGTTGGCATTGGAAGTGTAGTCAGAATTTTTAGAAGACTTTTGATCAGCCTTAACTATTTGTGGCTCAGAAGAAGATTGCCCTGGATTTTCTTTGACGACCTCTTGGTATTCTTTTATCTTGACATCAACAGCTTCATCATACTGACTCAAATGATATTTTTCAATAATTTTGATAAGCTTGTCAGGATATGTAGGGTCTGTCGCATATCCCGCATACTTCAATCCATGCGCCCAACCAACATAGTCAGTACTCCCTAGGTTAAATAAGAAACCATATCTAGACGCTTTGGCTGGATTTAATAAAAACTCAGAATGTGCTCTGTATGAATCGAAGGCAGTACTAAATGATCTAAAGCAACTTTCAATAAGTGTACCAGTACTATCCAAATCATCATCAACTTTATAATAAGTACCACCTGCCCATTGGCTTCCGCATTTAATACCAAAATGATTATTCGCTATGGTTGCGAGTGGACTACGACCCAAATCCGATTCCATAATTCCTTGTGCCAGCTTGATGCTAGCAGGAATGCTGGTTCTTTTCATCTCTGAAATAGCCACATCTTTATATGCAGAAATATAATTTTCTGTTAATTTTTTATGAGCAACCATTACACTTGAAAAGGTGCAAAAAATAGAAATTACTAATGAAATATTGATAGTACGAAACATATATATATGATTATTATGTAATTTGATAAAACAAATATCGTTCCGAAAATTTTTCTCAGCTGAGAATCATCATTTAAATGAATTTTTTTTCAATTTTATTGTTATTATTACATGTCGAATTTTGGCAATTATAAAAATTTTAAATTTTAATATGGATATTAATGATTTGTTGCAAGGTCCAATGAAAGATATTATCATTGACCAGGTTGGTAAACAGTTAGGAATTGGTGATTCTCAGCAAACAAACACTGCTATAGATGGCATTTTTGCCACTTTATTGAACGGTGTGATGAAAAACACAAACACCCCTGAAGGACAAACCGGATTGATGAATGCATTGGAAAGAGATCATGATGGAAGCATCCTAGACGATTTGGCTGGATTTTTAGGTGGGGGAAAAGCACCTTCAAACCCTAAAACCGCCAATGGAGAAGGTATCTTAAACCATTTACTAGGAGATAAAACAGCAAATGCTGCCGAATCTATCTCTAAAGTAAGCGGTATAGATACTGCCAAGATCATGCAACTTATGGCTACACTTGCTCCTGTAGTACTAGGTATGTTAGGTAAGGCTAAAGCTCAACCACAGGTAGAACAAAGTAGTGGTGGACTATTGGACTTTATCAAGGGAGCCACTCAAACGGTAAATCAACAACCTGCTAATCAAAGCATCTTGAATTCATTACTTGATAAAGATGGTGATGGAAGTATTATTGACGATATCGCAGGCATGGGTATGAAGTCTATTTTTGGCAAGTTATTTGGTAAATAATACTATACTTAATCAATAGATAATCGTGGCTGCTTTTTCATAAAAGTGGCCATTTTTATTCGTTTCTGAAACCAAACTCAATTCTTAAATTTGCGCAACGTTTGATGTATATGTCTTCTATCGCAAATATTCTGTTTACAGTAAATATACCGAGTTTGTAAACAATTATGGCGAAAAAAGGTGCTGCTATGACATCTATTGTAAAATGAACATGTTGGATGAGCAACAAACTTCCTACTACAATTGCTATCAAAACCATACTTCGCTTTAATGTTTTTGATTCACTTAACATAGCCATTAAGATAATATTAGCGGTGTGGCCTGAAAAAAATAAATCTTTAAGTAAGACTTCTCCTTTGTAAAAAGTGAATTCCAGCACAGGATCTTTTAATGGAATGATGGAAAGTGGAGGTTCTAAAGGCAATAAATATAAAGTAATACTTCTAAATATGATCATCAATATGGCAGCACAAAGAAAATATGCAACATTGATTGGCTTATCAAAAAGCAAAAATAAAGAAATAAATATAGCGCCATGCGTAAGTATACCAATTAAAAAAGAAAAGTTGTAGGAGTGGAAACTATTCAGGAACAGATCATTAAAAACATATCCTGTCCTTTGCTCATTCCAATGCAAAAACTCAGCAAACCAGCCAGAAGAAATTATTAAAGATAACACCAAAAAAAGGAATATTATTAATCTCTTTTTATCCAAATACAAATCTGACCACTTACTCAAACCTATAAAATTTGCCACAAAGTTAAAAAAAATAAAAAAAATCACGGCAAGTTATTGGTTTTTTTGAGAATGACCATTATCTTTGCGGCTCAAATTAAAATTGACCCATGGTGTAATGGTAACACACCGGTTTTTGGTACCGATATTCTAGGTTCGAGTCCTAGTGGGTCAACAGAAAGCCTCCATTATTTGGGGGCTTTTTTGTTTTACACATCTACATGCGAGAATCTTTTGTTTATATTTGTTCTTTATGAAAACCATGTTAGGATATTCCTTGTTTGAACCCAGGTAACATATAAGTACATGCTGTTTCACAAAAAATATTATAAAAGCGACCTCCACGAATGGGTAGTATTCATTCATGGTGCCGGAGGCAGCTCGGCTGTGTGGTATAAGCAACTTAAGTCTTTTAAAGAAGAATTTAACGTTTTATTATTGGATCTTAGGGGACATGGAAAGACGCCTTCCAATGAAAAGGAGACAAAAAATTATTCTTTTGAAATGATAGCGCATGATGTTATTGAGATCATTGACTTTCTTAAAATCAAAAAAGCTCATTTTGTGGGTGTCTCCCTAGGTACTCTGATCATAAGACAATTGGGTGATATGATACAAGACCGCATGCACTCTATGATCTTGGTAGGCGCTATCACTAGATTCAATCTTAAATCAAGATTTTGGGTAAGCATAGGCAGAATATTTAAAAATGTAATGCCATACATGTGGCTTTACAAAATATTTGCATTTGTCATCATGCCATCCAAAAATCACTCTGAAGCCAGAAACCTTTTTATCAATGAAGCCAAAAAACTGTGTCAAAAAGAATTTTTAAGATGGTTTAGGCTTACGGGGCAATTGAAGTCTTTGTTCGAAAAATTTGAAGATCGTATTCAGATTCCAGTATTATTTGTGATGGGTGACCAGGACTATTTATTTTTGGAACCAGTCAAACATTTAACAGAAAATGTAAAAAATACTTTTTTGTGGATAGTGGAAGAATGTGGTCATGTCGTGAATGTAGAAAAACCTGATATTTTTAATGCTTATGTAATCAGGTACCTCCACAATCTAAAAAGTAATCCTGAATTAAGTTGGAAAGTATGATGAATTAAAAAGTAAGTTTTTTCTCATAAACTTCTACCCAATACAATCTAAAAATCAAAGCTACAAGGATTACTAAACCGCCGCTTATAGCCCAGTAGCCAGGAAACTCTCCATACCCTATAAAAACCCAAACTGGATTTAAAATGGGTTCCAACATAGATATCAATGAACTTTCAATAGCTGGCAGATGTTTTTGGCCATATAAAAAGAAAATAAACCCTAAGCCTAACTGACCAAATCCAAGAGTCATCAGATAAATATTTTCTGATCCAGAAGGTAAAGGACTAGAAATAAACCAAGGTAAAGTAACGAGACAGACAATAATATTTCCAAGGAAAATAGCCCCTGGCTGGTATTTAGGTTCGTTCATTTTTTGGGAAATGAGCAACCCTGTCAAAATAACACCACCCAGTAATGCCAACCCAATACCTAACCAATTATCAGGAGTGGTAAACTGTTCTACAAAAAATAAGCCCATACCCGCAAAACATAAAACCACAGTAAAGATATTGATCTTCTTAAGCTTGGTTCTTACAAAATATGGTTCTAGTAGTAAAACAAATGCCGGTGCTGTATATTGTAGGAAAATAGCATTTGCCGCTGTAGTTATTTTTGTCGATGTCACAAACGTAATCAAAAGAGGAGCATAAAACAAACTACTTATTACAGATAACTTATTAAAAACAAACAGTTTCCTACCAAAAAAAGGTAAAAAAATGAGCGCCGCATAAAAGCTCCTATAAAACAAAATAGTAAATGCATCCTGTGGCAATAGTTTTATAAACAACCCACCACTACTCCAAAGTAATGCCGCTAAAATGGTCATAAAAATGGCATAACCTCTTATACTTTTCATCAATAGACACCGCTAAATTGCTTCAGAAATCTAGTATCATTTTCAAACAAATTTCTGATATCTGTAATTTTATATTGCAACATGGCTTGTCGCTCAATACCCATACCAAAAGCAAATCCACTGTATTCATTGGGATCGATACCACAATTGACAAGAACGTTGGGATCTACCATACCACAACCTAAAATCTCCAGCCATCCAGTACCTTTGGTAATCCGGTAATCATCTTCATTTTTCAGGCCCCAATAGACATCCATCTCCGCACTCGGCTCAGTAAATGGAAAAAATGACGGCCTGAGCCTGATATCTGTCTGTGGTCCATACATCTCTCTGGCAAAATATAGTAAGGTCTGTTTCATATCTGCAAATGATACCCCTTTGTCTATATAAAGGCCCTCAACCTGATGAAACTGACAATGCGATCTGGAAGAAATCGTTTCATTTCTATAAACTCTACCTGGAGCAATAATACGTATCGGCGGTTTCTGAGCAGTCATCAGACGCGCTTGTACAGAAGATGTATGGGTACGAAGCAATTCTGTGGTGGAATCCTTCAGATAGAAAGTATCTTGCATATCTCTCGCCGGATGGTCCTCTGGTGTATTCATTGCTGTAAAATTGTGCCAATCATCTTCTATTTCTCTTTCTTCTGCTACAGTAAAACCTATACGTTCGAAGATATTGATAATTCTATTGAGTACTATGGACACCGGATGTCGAGACCCAAGAGATATGGCTTCACTCGGTGCTGTAAGGTCTAGGTCTGTAGTATTTCCAGAATCTGATGCGTTTTCAAACTGCTCTTTGTACTGAGCATATTTATCTTCGGCAGCTTGTTTTACATCATTGAGCAACTGACCAAATTCTTTCTTTCTTTCGTTTTCAATATTTTTTATCTCTCCAAATAATGACTTAACCTCACTTTTGGATCCCAGATATTTGATCCTGAATGTCTCCAGCTCCTGCACATTCTCTATCTTTTCATTTTGAATGGTATTCAATACACCTCTTACTTTATCAAAAATTTCTGCTGACATGATATGTTTATTGTGATGATAAAAACAGCGTAAAGTTACACCTTTTATCTTTAACCTAAAAATCAAAAATAAATTTAGCATCACAAACCCAATTTACTTCCTTATTATTAAATATTTACTGACTTTAATCTGTAAAGCTTTAAGTTCATCATAGTTTATGGATTTTTTGTACTTTTGACTTTTGTATAATTTATGTATCTGGCATGAATCTCAAATTAGTCTTGATATAATATTTTGCACAAAAAATGGGTTATATATCTGAATATTTACAAAATGTCATTAACTCTAAACGCGGCAAATCCTAGAAAGTCAGTATTAGACCTCATTCCATTAGCGGCAATATTATGTCTGATTATCGGATTTTTATTCAATAGAGTGACATCCAATATTGGATTTGGTCTTGCAGGCTTGTACACGCTGATAAAAATCAAAGAAATATCTTATCTTTTTAGAAATAAATGGATGTGGACTTTTATGGCCATGGCTTTAGTTCCGCTTATCAGTGATCTGTGGACTACAGGAATATATTTTTTTGCTGAGCGAGGCATTATGAAGTGTGTTTTGATACTATTTCCAGCCTTTGTATTTGCAATCAGTCCTGATGCCAAAAAAGCAACCATCTTACATATCATCATCATTGCAGCTATGCTGATATCCACAGTATATAGTATGACCCTTTTTTTTATAGATCAAAGTGACATCCTGGCATCTTACAAAGTATCCAAAGTGATGAAAGTATTATCATATGGTGACCATATACGCATCTCATGGATGGTAGTGATCAGTATTTTGATGGCTATCTATCAGTTGGCAAAAAGACCCAAAACAGTTTGGAAAATTTTACTGATAGCGTACATCATTTTTCAGACCTTGTTTTTACACTTTTTAGGGTCCAAAACTGGTTTGTTGTCTCTGTATATGATGTATATGATTTTGACTTTTTATCTTTTGCCACAAGGTAAGAAGTGGATTTTCATAGTAGTTTTGGCATTGCTGGCTGGTATTGCCTTACTTTCGGTCAAGTTTATTCCATCTCTAAAAGAAAGGGTCAATTTTATCAGATATGATTTTGAGCACTATAGTAAAGGCGAATACAGAGATGGACTGAGTGACGCAGTGAGATTTTACTCACTCATGGCAGGTAAAGACATCATTACTGGGCATCCCATATCTGGAGTAGGATTCAGCAGATTACAACAAAGCACCAATCAATGGTATGACCAAAACAGACCAGAAATCAAAACCGAAAGTAGATTTTTACCCAGTAGCCAATACATCATTTACTGGGCATCCGGAGGTATTTTAGCATTATTGGTGATGATGGCACACACCTTGATGCCCTTTTTTATCCGATGTTTGAGAACTGATGTGTG
Source organism: Aureispira sp. CCB-QB1 (assembly GCA_945870185.1). GTDB lineage: Bacteria > Bacteroidota > Bacteroidia > Chitinophagales > Saprospiraceae > OLB9. The sequence goes on from CAMBRK010000001.1 coordinate 133,944, forward strand.
GTTTATGGCTTTTTTTATACCCGCTATCAGCAGCTTTACCTATGAAACACACTTGGAAGGCCAATTGCCCTTATTTGTTTATGGCTTTTTTACGGCTTGGTTTTGGTTTTTGGCATGTGGAAATGAAGACAAGCCACCTTCAAATATGTAGTATTTTATCCAAATTCTTGTATTTAGGGCGTGCCCTTTCAGGTCAGGCTATCCATTTTACTTCGTGCTCGTTTCTATCCTTCACGCTATAAGATGTCATAAGGAAATAAGTATCACTCATAAAGAAATTTGAAGTCAATTACTAAACCTAGCATATATTTAAATAAGAAAATAACCGACTACAAACATTAGTAATAATAAAGTAAAATAGCCTGTGAAAATATTATACAGATTTTGATTAAAAAGCTTAAAATGTGTTTCTGGATCCTTTTTGTTGAGCCTCCCATACAATAGTTCTTTCTTAATTTTAGGATCAAAACTCCCTAAAAAATGATACCTTACATTTACACCGCGGTATATTATAATATCACCACCGAAGATCAAAATAAAAATTTCTTCTAACATAAGTAGAGATATTCAAAAATTGAAATCCTATCAAATAATTAAACACCTTGGCGTTCTTAAAGGTTCCTTAAATTTCTCTCATTCCAAAATCACTTTATCTTTTTTTACCTTAGCGTTATTCTACCTAAATCATTTTGCATACCTTCGTGTTATATTTCAATACCAAGGAGTATTATTTGGGTAAACACATCATTTACACATTTTCATGAAAATCAGCATAGCACAACTCAATTATCACATAGGAAATTTCGAAGGCAATACTGCCAAAATGATTGAAGCTATCTCAGAAGCCAAAAAAGCAGGAACAGATATCATTTGTTTTAGCGAACTAGCCACCTGTGGATATCCGCCTAGAGATTTTTTGGAGTTTGATGATTTTATTAGACTTTCGGATGAGAGTATTCATACCTTGTGTACACACGCACATGATATCGCCATCGTCGTAGGTGCTCCTTCTAGAAATCCGGAAGTCAAAGGAAAAAGCTTATTTAACTCTGTGTACTTCCTTACCAATGGTCGTATTGAATTTGTACAACACAAAACCTTACTACCGACTTATGATGTCTTTGACGAATACAGATATTTTGAGCCTGCAAAAGAATGGAATATAATCACCTATAAAGGTAAGAAAATAGCACTTACGGTGTGTGAAGACATTTGGGATGTAGGTACAGATGATCCGCTCTATACTGTTATTCCTATGGACGAAATGATGAAATACAGTCCTGATTTTATGATTAATGTGTCCGCATCACCATTCAATTATAATCATGCAGCTAGTCGTATTGCAGTAGTCAGGGCCAATGTGGAGCGTTATGGCGTATCCATGTTTTATGTCAATCATTGTGGTGCACAGACAGAATTGATTTTTGATGGTGGATCGATTGTGATGTCCAAAAATGGTGCACTTCATGATGAATTACCCTATTTTGAAGAAAGTATCAGGCATTATGATCTCAGCGAAGTAGATGCTGGTGGCTCGATTCAAGAACAACCAAAAGAAAAAATGGCCCTTATTCATGATGCCATTGTACTAGGTATCAAGGATTATTTTAAAAAATTAGGATTTACTAAAGCTGTTTTGGGGCTTTCAGGCGGAATAGATTCTGCTGTAACTGCCATACTTGCTGCTAGAGCATTGGGGCCAGAAAATGTACGCGTTTTGCTCCTGCCGTCGCAATTTTCTACGGGACATTCTGTAGATGATGCTATAGCTTTGGCAAAAAAATCAGATATTCCATATGATATAATTCCTATCAAAGATATGTACGATGCCTTCATGATGAAGCTGTCTCCATTGTTTGGCGAACTCCCATTTAATGTTACTGAAGAAAATATTCAGGCTAGGGTAAGAGGTATTTTGAATATGGCGATCTCTAATAAATTTGGCCACATTCTACTCAATACGACCAATAAAAGTGAAATGGCTGTAGGCTACGGAACGCTTTACGGCGACCTATGTGGTGGACTATCAGTCCTAGCAGATGTTTATAAAACAGAAATTTACGAACTCGCACAGTACATCAATAAAGATGAAGAATGGATTCCTATGAATTCCATTACAAAACCACCATCTGCTGAGCTCAGACCTAATCAAAAAGACAGTGATAGCCTTCCAGATTATGATATTCTAGATACCATCCTTTACCATTATATAGAAAAACGTCAAGGTCCACAGGATATCATTGACATGGGATATAATCCAGTTTTAGTTAAGAGAATACTTAGATTAGTAAATATAAATGAATTTAAAAGACATCAGACCGCTCCGGTACTGCGCGTAAGTCCCAAGGCATTCGGAGTAGGTAGGCGTATGCCTATCGTAGGTAAGTATCTTTCGTAGATAAGTAGGTAGTTTTTTGGACTCCCCAGAAATAAAAAAAGGCAGATAAACTGCCTTTTTTGTTAAATCTATAATGATTACATTATTAGTTTACTGCGTCAGTCAAACTTTTTCCAGCTTTAAATTTCACAGATGTTTTTGCTGCTATACTGATAGTGTTACCAGTTGAAGGGTTTCTTCCTTCTCTAGCAGGCTTGTGAGCTGTAGAAAAAGTTCCAAATCCTACAAATGCAGCTTTATCTCCACTTTTTAATGAAGCTTCGATACCACTGAATACAGCATCAACTGCACTTCCTGCTTGAGTTTTTGTGATTCCTGCAGCTTCTGCTACTGCACTTACTAAATCTCCTTTGTTCATTTTTAATAATTTATATTGATTTAAGAATTTTAATTCAAGTGCAAAAGTAGTTTTATTTCATATATATACAAATAATAATTCATAAAAAAATACAATCTGCTACTAAAAATGGCTGATTTACTCTATTTGAAGCTGAGCGCATATAATTTTATATATATTTTATTCCAAATGATATAACGATATTCTATTTAATTTTATTACTTTTGGAGCTTAAAACATGAACATTTTGTATAAGGTATTAAAGTTTTCGCTGATATTAAGTATTGCCTTGATTACTATGGGAGGTACATCATCCTGTAAAACAAAGGAAGGGTGTGGATTGGAAGAAAAATATAAAGCGGACATGGAAAAAACTAAACGTGGCGATTCAAACCTGTGGAGTAAAAAGCAAAAAAAACGAATAAAGAAAGGATAACCTTCTTCGTATATCTTGAATTTTTACTGCTTCTTTTTGCAATTTTCCTAATATGTTGCTTAAATATCAAATTCCTTTCATTTTTGTATCATTCCATTTATATTCGCACCATTATTCACAAATATATAAGCTAAGTAGCTATGTATAAGCAATCGCTTCACCAAAATCTTATTCCTAAACTCAACCATTTAGTAGGCTCTAAAGTAGAAGCAGACATAGCTTTCATGATGAGGTTTTTTTCAAATTTGCACATCATTCATGAATTATTTGGACAGATTTATGGTCATAGATCAGACTCCAACTTATGGTACAATAAAATCCTAGATACTATTATTGCCGCTTATGGTAACAGACAGGAATCTTTAAAAATGCTCGATTTAAATAAAGATAAACAAGGCCACTGGTTTCTTTCAAGTCAGATTACAGGTATGAGCTTATATGTAGATAGATTTTGCGGCTCCATAAAGCAACTCTCATCAAAACTAGGCTACTTCGAAGAATTAGGGGTCAATTTTCTACATCTGATGCCGGTAATGCAAAGTCCCGTAGGAGAAAGTGATGGTGGTTATGCAGTTTCTGACTTTAGAAACGTAGAACCTAGGTTTGGCACCATTGATGATCTCCGCCAACTGGATAACAAAATGAAGGAGAAAGGAATGTATTTGATGTTGGATATTGTATTAAATCACACCTCATCCCACCATGAATGGGCACAAAAAGCATCAAACGGCGATCAGCACTATCAATCATATTTTTACATGTATAATGATAGAAGTATTCCAGACAAATTCGAAAAAACAATGCCCGAGGTATTTCCTGAAAGTTCACCTGGTAGCTTTACTTTTGATAAAAAATCAGGAAAATGGGTTATGACAGTATTTAATGATTATCAATGGGATTTGAACTATACGAATCCTGAGGTTTTTAATGTTATGCTGGATACCATTTTCTTTTATGCTAATTTAGGTGTCGATATCTTACGTATTGACGCCCCTGCTTTTATATGGAAATCCATAGGTACAACTTCTCAAAATTTACCAGAAGCCCATACATTACTTCAATTGATTAAGCATTGTGTACAAGTAGCTACGCCAGGTATGGCACTATTGGGTGAAGCCATAGTTGCACCTAAAGAAATCATGAAATACTTTGGGATAGGCAGATTTTATGGTCGTGAATGTGATGTAGCTTACAATGCAACTCACATGGCTTTACAATGGGATGCGCTAGCCACAGGAGATACCAGAGTCATGATGGCTGCTCAGCATGATATCCTTCAAAAACCATATGGAGCTACCTGGATCACATATACTAGATGTCATGATGATATAGGTCTCGGATATGAAGATGCCATGATTCAGCAGGCAGGATACCAACCCTTTGAACATAGAAGGTTCATGAAAAACTATTATTCTGGGCAGTTTCGCGGATCTACGGCAAAGGGGGCATTATTCGGAGTTAACCCTAAAACCAACGATGCGCGTATAAGTGGCTCACTTGCATCACTTTGTGGACTAGAATATGGTCTAGAACATAAGTTAAAATCAGTCGTAGCACAATCTATCCAAAAAATCCTTATGATGCAAGCTCATAGCTTATTTTTAGGTGGAATACCTGTAATTTTTTACGGCGATGAGTGCGCATACACTAATGATTACTCATATCTAAGTGATTCCGGCAAAGATTATGATAATAGGTGGATGCATCGCCCACTAATAGACTGGAAGAAAAATGATTTAAGAAAAAAGAAAGGAACGGTTGAACATCAAATATATTCAGGTACTCAAAATCTTATTCAAATAAGGAAAAAATTTGAACTTTTTGGAGATTTTGGTAATATTAAATGGCTACCTGTTCACAACATACATATTGCAGGGTATGTAAGATATACCGCTGAGGAAAACATATACTGCTTGTTTAATTTTTCTGACAAAGAAACACATCTTACGTGGTATGCCCTCCGCGAAAAGGGTGTTAAGGAAGGTCAAAGCATGTTAGATTTGTGGTCATCTACATCATTTATTGTGGGAAGAGATGATCAGTACTTGTTTATGCAACCATACCAATTTATGATTCTTCAATAGATTCAATATTCTCACTGCATCAGCCTAGCCAATACTTCTGGCCTTTTACTTCGAGCAACAGGTACCCTGATCTCGTGATGTAAAACGATTTCCATGGCATCACCTTTCACTATCTTCCTGACAAATGATTCCTGTATTAACCAAGAAGCATGCGGTCTAAAAAATATAGGATTGTTGAGTAATTCCTCAATATCGCGCAATGTCTTTGATAATAGATAAGGTTTTATCATATCCTGACAATAAATATTACAATAACTTCCTTCAGCTTCACAACAAATAATGTCCTTAACTTGAACAAAAATAATTTCATTACCTATAGGAAGGAGGATTTTTTCTGGTACGCTTGTTTGACTTAATTCCTGTACATGTAAGATGGTCTCTATGGATGGCACAGTGGAATACTTCTTGATTGCAGAAATCAATTCTGACTTATCTATAGGCTTTAGTAAATAATCTATGGCGTTGAATCTAAATGCTTTAATAGCGTACTGATCATATGCTGTAGTAAATATGATTCTTGATGTAATTTTTCCTAATTTTTTTATCAAATCAAAACCATTTAACTGAGGCATTTCAATGTCAAGAAATATTAAATCTGGCTGATGTTGGGAAAGGTATTCCAAAGCTTCCAAAGAATCGTTAAAAATTTTTTCAATAACCACATCAGGACAATGTTTTGTCAATAAGATTTGGATTACATCAGAGCAATATACTTCGTCATCTATAATTACGGCCTTCATAAATATTAAAAATTTAAATGCTTATCAATATGGTAACCTTAGTACCCGAAGCTTTTTGATCTAGATCACTTATATCTTCGATTACAATATTTGTTTTTACTCTTTTCATTTTTTCCATAAGATTTAGCCTTTCATTAGTTAATGCAATACCATGCGATTTGTGGGCATTTCCATCTTTGCTTTTTATCTCCTGAGCTTTATTTCGGCCTATACCATTATCCTGTATCTCTATTACAACTCCAATCTCATTTTGCAATACACGTATCGTCAACTTTTTTGCCAACCCAAGTGGTGCCTGCATTAATCCATGCCAAATGGCATTCTCCACATATGGCTGAAGTAAAAGTGGTGGTAACATAATATTTTCTTTTTGAACATTAGTATCAACATCAATACGCCATTCAAAACTATCCTGAAAACGCATAGACTCCATCTCAATGTAAAGTCTCAGAGCATCTATTTCTTTATCCAATGTAATAAAATCTTCGCGGCTACCATCAAGAATCATCCTGATCAATCGGGAGAATTTGGTAAGATATTCAGATGCAGCTTCTGTATCGTGGACTAAGATAAAACGATTGATCGAATTCAGACAATTGAAGATAAAATGTGGATTCATTTGTGCCCGAAGTGCGGTCATTTCTATCTCGGTGATACGTTGTTTTAAACTGTTTTTTTCGCTTTCTTCTTTTCTTATTGTAGCGATTCTTTTTTTATATGATGCAAAACCAATTAATAATGTTAATATTAATATCGTGCTGTAAAACCAAGTTGTTTTCCACCACGGAGGTATAACTATAACTTTAAGTGAAAAAATATTCTTTGTGTCAAATTTACTGGCAACTTTTATTTGGTATGTGCCTGGTGATAAGTTATATAGACTGATCGTGCTGTTTTCGAGTGGTTGCCAGCTTTCGCCATTGATACTGTATTGGAACTCCTTATGATTTAATCCAATACTACCAATATTTCCAAATAAAAACACAAAATTATTTTGGTGATAAGCTACTTTAAATATGGAGTCAATGGGTATAATGGTGCCGGAAAGTTTTACTTCCTTTAGATAAATTTTGGCTTTAGGTTGATAATGTATTAATGCATTTTGATCAAAGGAAATAAGGTGTTCGGGATATAAATTTTGAGTAACGCTTCCCTTGTCATCTGAAAAAATTCTATAGGTAAATAGCTTGCTGTCCGGTTCATTGTCAAAGGAATAAAATCTTTCATTTTGATAGTCGAAGGCCATCAGACCTGATTCTGTTGTAAACCAAAAAATGTTTTTGATAATGAGGCCATATCTGACCGCATCACTTATGAGACCACCTGAGGATGTGTATATTTTTGGGATCATATCACGGCTATTTATTCTAATCAATCCACGATTGGCGATCAATAAAAAAATATGGCCACGATCATCTCCGGATATATCAAATATAATTCCCTTGTTGGTTTGTGCCAAATTACCAGTTGAATAGTTTTTAAAAGTGCGTGTCGTGGGGTCGATGACAAATAAACCAAGTTTTTCTGATGCAAGCCATAATCTGTCAGATGCTTTGTCATAATACAGTGCACTGAAATTTTCACCTTGAATACCACAATCAAAATACTCCAAATCTTTTTTGCCATTCTTCAGAATAAATATTCCCTTGCTCCTTTCTCTTATGTAGATATTTCCACGAATATCCTCAGTAAAATTGCGAAATTCAGTCTTTTCATCATCAATTACAATATTCTTTTCAGATACTCTTTGTACCGTATTTTCTTGAATATTCCATTTGTAAACACTTAAGCTTGTAGAAAAATAGTGTTCCACTCTTTTTGATTGGAAATATAACTGTAAATTTCCTAATTTTCTACTTTTATTTTCATCCATTAATGCTATGCAGGATACAGAATCACAAGCCAAAACTACGTTCTTTTCCCAATCACTAGTCAGTATTACTCCATTAGTAGTAATATAGCTGTGGTTATTGAAATAATCTTTAGGTAATGGTATTTTTATTTTTTTAATCCGTGTTCTTTTTTTGGACATATGAACAAAAGGTTGATTGCCCCCTTTGATAATGAAGATTTCATCACCAGAAACTAAAGTTTGTGATATACCTACACTGAAGTGCGTATCCAAATTTTCCTTGCGGTCAAAAAGAGTAAATGTACCAAACTGAATATCATAAAGATAAAGATTGTCTAATCTTGTGAAGAGAAGCGTTTTTTCGTCAAATTCTTTAATATCTAAAACAGCATCTGCACTACCTTTGACTCTTTCTGGCCAAGTAAAATGTGACCACTTCCCCACTTTAGGATCGAAAGTATAATAACATTGGTCATAGGTACCTATCCAAAGTTTTCCACTACTGTCGATATAGTGAATCGCAAAAGCAAAGTAATCATCAAGATCTGGATTTGGGTAGTACGTATAGGTATTTGTAGGCGTATGTACAGAAAAGAGACCATATACTGTCATCAACCACAATTCAGTTTCTGACTTTCGTTTTATACTCTGTGAGATGCTATTCCTTTGCTCTATTTTTATGATTCCTTTATTTTTTACATAATCAAACCAACCACTTTTCACAAATTCTTCAGTCTTTGGATCAAAAATCACTACATCATAATACCCACCTATCCAAATACGTCCCAATGGATCCTCTATCATTTCTGTGTAGCTGATACCTTGGATTGACATCACTGAAGGGTCTAGATAATAATTTTTGAAAGTTTGGGTTTTATGATTAAATAGACTGAGGCCATCATCAGTATTTACCCAAAAGCGTCCTTTACTATCTTCCAGCATTCCATTACAACTGTTGTTAGCTATCGAATGCTTGTCATCAGGACGGTGTCTAAATGTATAAAAAGAATTCCCATCAAATCTATTAAGACCTTTATCTGTAGATATCCACAAAAAACCAGTTTTATCCCGATACATCGATCTGCATAATTCAGAACTTAAACCATCTTTTATGGTATAAATACTAGTAAGATAATTATCCTGTGCAAATACATATGGATGTAACCAAAAAATATGGATCGCTATAATAAACCAAAATCTGTATAAATGGTAATGCATCTGTAAGTGAAAAATATCAAGGGTGAAAATTACATGATATTTGTAATATATTTTGATTTATCTAAGCATCTGATCTTGTAAAACCCAGTTTTATCATATACAGACAAAGTAATATCAATATAAAATCTGTTAAAAATATGCCTTTACTTAAAATATGTGATCTAGAAGGATCGCTTTTATCCATAACTACGGTGACTTCTTCGTGTAAATCAAAATTTAACCAGGGGAAAATTACAGTAGATCTTGCAAAACCATCCAATGAGTCCAAACTTCCTGATACAATAGGATACCGATATACAGGTCTTCTTGCCCGATACTTTTTACCTTTTTTAGCTGTATTATCATCAAAAATGGTTTTACTTGTCTTGCTTCCTCTGAATCCTATTACTTTACCTTCTACAGCAATACCATTAATCCTAAATTGTATAGTTTCTGCCATTGGCTTACCGGTGATGTAGATCAATATACATCCACCTGCTATCAGTAATATTCGGAATAAAAACACGGTTACAGGATTCATATTATTTACCAGCATTATATATACTCATTAACAATGCCTTGCTTATTTGTTGTCCTGCTTTTTTGCCGATATGACCTTGACCATCAGAAGTATCTATGCCATTAACATCACTTGGATCCGAAGCAGTATTGCGATTTTCTGAGCAGATACGCCATACGCCATTAAGCTGACAAGCGCCGTCATCACTTTCCAAAGCTTGCAAATCAAAAATTACATCAGTTGCCGCAAGTGTAGAACGCATCCATTGTCCCACTTTCATTCTTGCTGCATTACCATCATATGATTCTACAGAATACACAAGTGGTGGCGTAATGTGCAGCATTCTAAAACCATTGACTTTTGACTTTAATTCATCAACCATTGCCTTATATGCAGTTTGCACTTGTGTATAATTATTATCGTCAATGTCTGCATATCCAAATTTAAATACGCCAATTTTGACCACATCTCTGCTATTAAGTATTTGCTCTTTAAAAACTCTGATTTTTTCATACGGATTTCCATTTGGAATATTTCCTACATCTACAAAAATTCCACCCATAAATCCTTTATTGACCTTATCACCATTTCCATAGTATTCCCAAGGAAATCCATTGGCTTTACAACCTTCTTCCAGGTCCTGACCCACGGATTGATGTAGAAACAAGGTATTCCACTTTTTGATACGATTTTTTTCAGAAGCGGACAATGCATCCCAAGTTGCTACACCTGAAGTGCCTACGATGCCGGGACTACCTTTGCCTATTTCTGTGTTGTCATTTCCACTATTGTCATCAGGTTTTTCCGTGTTTTGTTCCTTTGTACAAGCTATAAATACCAAAAGAAACAGAATATAAAAGTTAATACGCATGATAATATATTTATTCGTGATAATAAAATTTTCCATCAGTGATGACCAATACAGTACCCGAAGGACAAGTAAGTTTACCTGAGAATGTGGCTTCCACTTCTGAGTTAGTAGCTTTAGTCACATGAACTTCCATGTCAAATCCCATCATACTACCGCAGATATAATCTTTTTCTGACCAATTGCCTATCTGAGCTACGGATAAAGCTTTGTTGCCATTAGCAAATGAATATTGGCCATCAGCCTCCGTCTGATAAATATTGATATTAAATGTTTTCTCTGTTTTATCCTTTTTACCTGGGGCGCCGGCTATAATGATGACATTGTCATACCCTTCGGGATGAAAGACTCCAAATATATCGTGATCAGCAGACCATTCTTTACCATTGATTTTCATGGATAAATAGTTTTTTTCTATTTTAGATGTGTTGTCAACAATGGTGGAATCAATGGTTTGTCTGTCCTTGTTTCCACATGACAAAAACAAAAAGAGTGAAATGATGTAAGTTAACATGATTTTAAATTTCATATTTTATTAAATTGATGGTTTGCCTAAAGTGGATTTTTTCTTTTCATTATTTAATCTGAATAAAATTTATCTTCTGAGTTAAAAACTTTTTATTTAATAATGTAAGTCAAAGATCTATTTTGTCAGTGACTACGTACTATTAGGATTTGTAGCAGGTGGGTATTGGTTTGTATTTGGTATCACTTAGGCTAAATAAATTTTTCAGCCAAACGGTTATTAGTATTTTCCCAATCTCTTCTAGATCATTCGGTAAACTAAAAAATAGTATTTTCAACAATAAAGGACATTTTTTTTCACCAATAAATAAGTAGCTACACTTAATAAAATAACTTTTTTTTTCAAAATTAGTTAGCAATACAAATCAATAAATATGGCAAGAACAATAGACAAAGAAATCGCAAAACAATCTCTAAAGGAATTGATGGTGAATACAGTCGCCCTGTAGCAACCTTGTAAACTACTACCTTTTACAAGTCCAAATCCGTTTTTTGCAAACTCACTCCAATCTTCATCGGCGTATCGCACTAATTTTGTAGTATTATATAACATTAATAGTATTAAAATGGAACGTCGCAATTTTTTACAATCCACTGCATTGCTAACAGCTTTTGGCATACCGTCTTCATCTGTTCTTTCTCTTCCGACTGAATTTAACGATCCAATCAAACCTTTTCTATTGCCTGGACAACCACCCCTAAATCACAACGGTGGGTTGGAAATCAAAGTTTGGGTCAGAAATGAAGCTACAGGTGGCCTTTTTTCAAGTGTAGAGTGTGCAGTAGCACCGAAATTAATGGGTCCAGCTCCTCACTTACACAAAGAACTCGATGAACTCATGCTGGTCCTCGAGGGAACAGCTAGTGTACTTTTGGGTGACGAAGTGGTAGAAATCAAGGCTGGAGGATGGCACATGAGACCAAGGATGATTAAACATACCTTCTTCAACGCATCTGATGAACCACTCAGATTTATAGATATGTACTTTAACCAACCATTTGAACAGTATCTGGAAACAATTTTTTTTCAATTAACTCCTGAGAATGGATATCCAAGCGGATCTGAAAAAAAAGGTCTTGAAATAAAAAGGTTGTCCGAAAAATTCGGTCTGATAAGGAACGACAATGCTGAAGAACAAAAGAAACAAATTATTAAAGAATATGGGTTAAGATAATAAACACAATAAGTCATAACCATCACCCGGTCAAAACCCTTTATCATTAAAAAAGATTATAAAAGATTGATAAGTAGTTATACGCTTTCACTTTCATAGTGTTGTGGAACTTTGTTTTGTTTTTCCATATGTTCTTTCTCATTTGGTATTACCTAAAAAGGCGAGAGCCGTACAACTTTCGCTGGACGGCTCTCATCAAAAAAGGCGGCGACCTACTCTCCCACTTTCGCAGTACCATCGGCGCTAAGGGGCTTAACTTCTCTGTTCGGAATGGGAAGAGGTGGAACACCCTTGCTATAACCAC
>CAMBRK010000002.1 GCA_945870185.1 Aureispira sp. CCB-QB1
TGCAGTCGTATCTATTCTATCATATTTGAAATCCATAAAGACGACTTCTCCATCCTCCCATTCCAAATAACAAAAATTTGCATTGGTTCTTTCTGTAAAAAAATGTTTGGAGTGTACCGTACCGTCAAAACCTACCACATATACCTCAAGATATATATTTGGTGGCAGGAGATTTCTTTCATTATGGATCACAAATTTTCTTTTTTCTATGGAGTACATCATTACTTCTGAAAATACCGGATAGTGATCAAACTGATGATCCATCAAGACGCTATAATATTTTTTTAAAGTAGGCGATAGATAATTGAGCCGCATCCTATTGTCTCCTTCGTCCGTAAATTCCACTAGAAGCAGGGTATCTGGATGTATTTGAAATATATTTTTATATGATACTGAATTAAATCTTGCACTATCTAAAGCCATGATTCTGCTGTCATCGTCCAAAGCATAGCTTTTATAGGTAACATTCCATGTTGTGTCCAGGCTGTAATAATCGTTTTCGATACATCTCATTCCATCTTTGTCTTTAAAAATGTAAGAGTCTAAAAAGGAAAGGTTAAAGTATCTAAATGATTTAATGGACTGGTCATCATAATCTCCTCGTTTGAAGGATACTAAATTGCCAGACGTTTTTTCATAAACCCTCTTTGTAAATATCAAGTCCTTAAAATATGTGGGATCATTTCTATTAAATGGAGTTCTCTGTGTTAGAGATATAAGTACCAATTGATCGTTTTCTATACCGATCCATTTAGGTACTTCTAGATGTCCTCCATCAAATGCTCCAAAGCTATGTCGCCATACCAAATTACCATTTTTGATGGATCGACACTCTACATATCCTCCATAGACACCATAGGTGCCATTTTGTTTTATCGCCAAATATATGTGTTCCTTGTCTGTCACATAGCTATTGAAAGTAATATTGGTAGATAATCTGTAATGATTGTACCCATCTAGATACTGCCCATCTTTCCATAAGCTATCATAGCAGGTCTCATGCCAGACGGGATTGATTCCAGTGTATTGTATCTTTTCGTAGGGTCTGACGGGAAGACCTACTTGAGAGTATCCATTTAAAATTATTAATAAGCATATTAAGGTAAAAATTGTTTTCATGTACTACAATTTTAAATATCCAGCTGGATAAATTTTGACTTTGTCCAGCTGGTATTAATGTTAATAAATAGATATATTACAATCTTGCACAAGCGGGTTGGCAAGGAAGTCCTGTCTGATTACAGGTTATAGATATTGGGGTACATGTTGGGTTGCCGGCATATGCAGGGGCTCCGTATGGTATTCCATTCACATATTGTCTCGTTCTAATACAACAATTAGTTCCACACCTTTCATGATATACATTAGGATTTCCTTCACCATCATATGATACACACATAGTATGACAATAAGTCTCAATAACATTTACTGTTAGAATGGGAAAAGCAGATGAAAATTGTGAAACTATAGTGGATTCTATTGCCATTGTAATAGCATTATAAAATGCATTAAGTGCCTCATTAGCTTGTACTGTTTGCCCATTTTGGAAATATTGGTTCCATTTATTACAAGCTGGAGATGTTGGGTTTAAAAGAGTTGTCCCTATATTTGTAACATAAAAACTATTTCCGCATCTAGCCATTCTATAATGCACTCTAACACTGCATCCATTGATACTGTAATCTTCATTAATCACTTTAATGTCATCATAATTTCCATCGCACGGGTCATCACCACATCCTGAAGCTATGATGTTTCTAATTTCGGTCTCCGCATCCAAAGGTACGGCATCTAAAATCTGTGGTTCATTGCAAGATGAGGGTAACAGAAAGAGTAGTGGTACTGCCATAAGCCATAAGTTTTTTAAGCGTCCTCTTCCGACATTTAATAGGTGACTAACTGTTTTTGTACTGTTTTTGTACTGTTTTCATGATAAAAAGTTTTAAAGTGAAGTAATGTTACAAATGTAAAGGCATTATTTCAAAAAATCAAGAGGGCACACCACTTTTTATGCATTTTTTTTGCATTTTAACATTTGTATCATGTTGTGACTATATAAACCATAATTACACTTCTATAAATCACAAAAGACACCCAAAATACCATGAGTGTCTTTCGCAACTTTGTCCTGTTATACATTAGGGTATATTACTATTGTATGACTATTTTTTCTACATATCTTTTACCATCTTTAGTCCAGATTGTAGCAACATACCATCCTGGCGGCAGATGATCAGTTACTATAGTAGTGATATCAGTGGCTCCAGCCTCACGGAGTACTTCACGACCAGAGATGTCTGTGAGTGACACTTGTTCCACTTCTATGCCCGTATGGGAGATATTGATTTGATTTAAGGCAGGATTTGGGTAGAGTGATACATTTTCGGTTTGCTCAGCTATAATGCTATTGGTTATCTCAAATGTTTTTTTATCAATTAGCATCATACGGACAGCTCTGGCGTTGTCGTCTCTTTTATAAATGCTTTCATGTGCTCCTTGTGTATACTGAACGATATATTTATCATTATCATAGGAAACAAAATCAAACAAGACCGACCATCTTAAGGTGTCATTAGGTTCAAATTGTTTAACTATTTTTGGAGTTACATCAATACCAATAGCAGATAATAGCAGTAATGTTGGCTTAAACCTTTTTTGTTCCAAATATGGGTTTTGGGTGGCGATAAAACTCAAATTTTTAGGGTCTAACCAGTTAATAACTTCAAAATCGGCATAATCATTTTCAAAATTTACTTTGCTAACGATTTTAGCTTTATCGTCTAACACGAATACTTCAAAAGGGATAGGTTTAATAGCGCTTGTGGGCGGCAATTGATTATAAAATAAGAAAGTATTATTAATTGGATTATAACCTTTTTTTCTTATCCAATGTATATGATAACTTAAGCTATCTGAATAATACTCCTCCAAAACATTTAAATTACTATCTACATATCTAAAAAGAATGTGAAAAGAGTCCACTACTTCAACACATAGGTATTTATTGTCATTTACTTTAATAGGCGGTCCTGCTACACCAACATATTCTACCTTGAGTGAATCTTCTCTGTGATCTCGTTTTAATGTATTATAATCAATAAGGCTTGAGTGATAATAACGATCAAAATTGGGCGCTATACTTACATCAAAATATCTGAATTGATCTCCTTCTTTAGTGAAGGAGTTTGACAAACCATTATAAATGAAGGTAAAATCTGACCTAATGGCTACATCATTTTCATATTCAGGATGCTCAAAAAGTAAGAGGCTACCATCATCAATATTATAAATCCTTTTGGAAAATAACATTTCTGAACAACCTAATAACCCTATATCATTTCGGTCGTATCCAACTGGATATATTTGGCTTAAAATTTCAAGGTCCCCATTAGTATTGATAAACATAAGTCTAGCAAATTCAGCTCTCTCTGATGCTCCTATGCCATAGTAGGCTTGCCATTGTAGATTTCCTGTCAATAAATCTCTTTTTTCTATGTAAGTTCCACTTAACTGAGCTTTCCCCAATCGATAAGTAGCCGTAAATATACTTCCATTCCAGAAAACTTGCTTTACATGATAGTTTGCAGGACTGAAAAAGTAATTATATTCATCACATGAGTCTCCAACGAAAGTATTATCGTAACTAGCCACATTCCATATAGGATCTAACCCACCATATTCAATGGGTGCAAAAGGTCTTGATGGATTCCCTTGCTGACAATAAGATGATGTAATATGTAATAGGTTTAAAAGAAAAAATTTGAAAAAGATAATTTTTATATTCATGCTAAATATTAATAATTTGTTTTAAAAAAAGAATGGTCAATGATAAATTTATACGTTTATTTATTATCGACCATTCTCATAAATTATTACACGACAATTATAGCCTATCACATGGAAGGCTACATGTAGCACCTGGTACACTTCCTAAAGGACATGAATTCGTTGTAGGTTCACAACTTCCTAACTCCATTTTGGTTACTGGGCCGTAGCAAATTGACTTATCAGGCTTTATACAAAAAGAAGTTCTTCTAGAACAACACCCTGTACCACAAACAACAGTACTTAGATTCCAAATACCACCATCTTCATCTGAAGGATCAAAAGTAGCACAAAGCCTTAGGCAGTCTGAAGTTTGAGCACTTATAGTCTTATTAATCGGATTACATGGTGTAGAAGTGCAATTAAAGGTATTTAAAGGTGTATTGGCAACAGCTTTAATAATAGCATCTTGTGCCTGAAGCGATATAGATGTTTCAATACTATTAATGATTTGTAAAGCTAAATCAGGACCAATAAATGGTGTTTTGTAAGCATCTGAAATTTTCTTTTTTAATTTGTCACAGTCCGCACCTTGTCCATATACCCAAATGGGCGCATTAAAAGTGATACCATTAATACAAACGGAATATGTTACAATGGTAACAATAGGACAACCATCAACTAAAAAATTCCTTACTAAAGTAAAAGTAGGGCACCCTAACTGTGTAATGTCAGGACATCCAACCCTGTTTTCTGTTTGTAAACTTAAAAAAGAATCAAGAGGAACTTCTTTGCTTTCTTTTGCACAAGAGAGTGTAAAAATTAGAATAAGCCATAAAAAGTGGTGCAATCTTTTGCGTAAAAATTCATTTAAAAGCAAAATTGTACTGTTTTTGTACTGTTTTTGTACTGTTTTCATGATAAAAAGTTTTTAAAGTGAAGTAATGTTACAAATGTAAAGGCATTATTTCAAAAAATCAAGAGGAGCTAACCGATTTTAAAAACTTTTTTAGAACTTGTTTACGTTTTGCGTTAATAATTTATGGCATCATATGCTTACTTAAACCTGAATTATGCAATAGGAATTTGAAATATAGGATAAATCATTAATTTTGAGCCAATTAATACGCATCAGATGAATACCAAAATGGTTACTCTACCAATAGAATATTCAGACAAGAATGTGACTGCTCACGGAGGTCTTAGTTTATTGAAGAGATTTATTGATAAAATAGGTATAATTGAAGCATTAGATGGCTTTGATTTTCCCAAACCGGGCTCTAACAGAGGTTATGATCCATCTGAAATTATACTATCATTTTGGTTAGGGATATGGACTGGAGCGAGCCGATATATACATTCTGACTGGGTGCGTTATGATAAGGTTTTACAAGAAATATTTGGATTAAAACTGATGCCGTCGCAAAGTACATACAGTAGGTTTTTAAATAAATTTAGTCAGAAGAAGAATAATGAAATTTTTCCAAGTCTCCAAGATTGGTTTTTTCAGAAATTGGATATTGGCAAGATCACAGTTGACTTTGATAGCATGGTTATAACAAGATATGGCGACCAAGAAGGAAGCGCCAAGGGCTATAATCCTAACAAGAAAGGACGCAATTCTCATCACCCACTCCTGGCATTTATAAGTCAAACCCGAATAGTAGCTAATGCATGGCTAAGACCCGGTAATACAGCTGCTAGCTCTAATTGTGTCGAGTTTATGAAAGAAACATTTAATCAGTGCTTATCAAGCAAAGATGTGGGATTAGTAAGGGAGACTAAGGGTTTTACGCTGAAGCGTTAGAGTGCACAAAGTGTTGCTTTCAATCGGAGATTAAAAGGCCAGTAAAAGGGCAGGAATAATGGCATTAAAGTTGGATTTGTCTGCCAATAAGGATAAAGGAACTTCAAAGATTGGTGGCCAGCATGAAAATTAACGATCTAAAACACATCGAAACTCAAGTGACTTATGCACTTCATGGCAAAAATAAAGTAGCTTCAATTACCAAAAATATTTAACCTACAAAAGCCACCCAACTTTTTCTGTCGTGTGGCTTTCTTGTATATCATTCATCCTGTCCCTGATTCATGGCACATCCATGGCAACACTCGGACGTAGTAAATACTACGCCTAGCGGAGGTAAGAAATGGCCCAACAGTGAAATTTATTGGTTGGAAAAAAGGCGAGGAAAATTTCTATAATAAAAATTCTCAGCTTCAAGTGAAAAAGGATCTTTGTTAAAAACTTTTTCATATAATATTGTTATCTCTTGGTTTCTTCTAATTTTAAAATTATCACTCCCTTTCCATAGATATTCATTTTCTTCTACATTCAAAATTAAATTTTCAAATTCTTTATATTTGCCTGTAAAAAAATATTCATATGCCTTGGCTTTGATTATAAAACCATATGCATATTTTCCTAAATCAGATGCAAGATATTGGTCCATACTCCATATTTTTTCCATCTTTATTCTTGATGCTCTAATTTTGTTAAGAGGAATTGAATCTTGCTCCGTTAAATAAATCATTTCGCTACACATATTATATATGCTATTGAAGTACCCCATTGTATCACAATTGAAGTTATAGAATCTTTTATCTTTCAAAAAAGCGTACCATTCAGTTCTAGATAACAAACACTTGTAAGGACAAACTTGCGACAACTTTGTCTCTACAGTTTGCATGGTATCCAACCATTCACTTGTGATTGTATCTCTTTTCAAGTACATTTTTGTCAGTTTATAATATAAATCATTAGCAATTAAACAACTATCAGAAGAATCTAAAACTCCTGAGTTTTTTATACTTTTAAAGAATTCAAAAAAATTAATTCTTTTAGTTTCGTATGGTAACCTTAACATTTGGTAATCCCTCCAGGGACGATTAAAAGAAATCTCATAAAGACTATCAGCTATAACTTGTAATTTTTGAGAATAGACTTGATCTAAACCTATATCTTCAGCTCCATTAATGTAAAGTTCTAAATATTTTAAATTTTGGTACAAATCATTGACTTTAAACATTTTTCCATAGATTAAGATAACATCTAATTGCGAATTTAATTGGTGATCATATTTATTGTATAATCTAAAATCCATTAAATCTTGTAACTGCAAAAATTCTTTGCCTTCATTACTAAGGTAATTTTTTGATTTTATCAGAAAACATTCATATTCATCTTTTGTATATTGCGTACTCATTATTTTTTTAAAGTTAAATGAACAAAATTTATCATTTAGGTCTTTTTTTTGAGCACATCCTAATTGGAGACATAATCCAGTGAAACAGAGAATATAAAATAAATTTTTAGATTTCATTTGATGTTATAATTTAATTTTGTCTTATCTCTACTTTTTCTTGTGGAGTTCTTTCAAATTCTTTAATTTTATTTATAGCATTTTCAGATGGCTTATCATGTGAGCCTAATTTAAAAATAGGAATAAATACAGGGTGATCTGAAGTGCCATCACAACCATTACATTCAGGTGTCTGAACTTTTAAATTCATATTATATGTTCCGTCCATAATAGCATCTCTATTCTCATATATAGCTAATCCCACAGCTGCAATCATTTGACCTACAACATCGGGACCTGGGTTAGAACCTGTGCCATCAACTAAGAATCTTGTAATTCTTTGTAAAACTGTCTTGTTGCTTGTAATTGATTTAGGTAAAATATTATCTTCCAGCACTTTGTGCATTAATGAGTGTGCATTGTGAACTGCAAATATACTTTCAGTACTGTATTTAAGATCATTTTGATTATCTTCATTGTGTTTTATTAAACGATATGTCTGGTACATTGTAAGGAGTTCAGTAAGAATGACTTCAGGTCCTGCTTTAGCAGAATTATTTCTGGCTCTAACTCCGGCGCTTTTATTATATTGAACTCTATCTTTCGTATAATTTGCTGGTTCAGAATATTTATTTCCAAGTTCAGCCATTCTTGTATTATTTCTTTTACTCATTTGAAACTTAGATGTTTCATCATTGTAGGGATTTGTACTTTGAAGACTTAGACCACTTTTAAATGTTGCTCTATCCCATACTTCTGCATTTAAAATCAATACATCACTAGCAGTTACTTGTTTAAATGTAGGGTCTCCCTTATACAAAAGAACACTCGTCCTCTTCATAAATTCCAACCCATCTAGATCCACTCCATCAATAGGTCTATTACTTGCGAACTGATAAGGCGTAAGCATAGGATAGGACTTCGTAAGCGGATCGACGCTAAGGAATTTCCCTATACTAGGACCCGCCTGACCACGCTAGTCGGGCAGGTTATAAATTCTAAAACCATAATCGTTCCCGCTAAAGACGGGATTTCGCTATCGCTCAAAATGTGTCAAAGAGCCAAACTCGCCACATGATATGTCAAGAATGAAAGTAGCCTTCACTTTTGCTGACTACCATGCCAAGCAAAGTTTTGCTCGGTTCCCTTCTTATCGAGTGAAATCGTTCACTCGATTGCTGCGATGCAGCACCAGTCGGTCATCATTAAACCCGAAACGGTAGTCATTTGTTCCCGAGAAGAGTGGATTTTTGTAGGTGCGACCTGGCATTTCTGCACCAAACGGGTAATAGTCGCTGGCTTGTACTACTTCTGGCTTGTAATAGTCTACACCACTTCCATTGTTATTGATATCTATACCCAGTTTGCGACCTGTGACTGTGGTGAGGATGTTTCCTAGGTGATTTGAGAGCTCGTAGTGGGTGGAGGTGGGCTTGTTGGATGCTAATATTTTTTGAGGAGTATTATTACTGTAATATCTATTTAAATTAATCGAACCAAGACGAGAAGAGCCAAATAAACGAATGATCAGTGCCTATGCCTGAGGCAAACTATATAATTAAACATAATTTCATCTACTGGGTCTAATTTGGTGAATAAACTGACTAAATTATATCTAAATTGGTGAATAAACTCACCAAAATACGCTTAAATTGGTGAGTTTATTCACTGATATTAAATATTATGTGTACTTTTGTCCTAAAATTTGGGTTGATGTATCGAAGATTTATTCAAAAAAGTATTGAACACAGATTTAATGATAGTAAGGTGGTCATTGTCATAGGCCCCAGGCAAGTAGGCAAGACTTCTCTCATCGAAGAAATTTTATCTAATAAAACCTATCTTGAATTGAACGGCGACGATATGGCAGATCGTTCTTTTTTTGACGATATCAACACTGAAAAGTTAAAGTCATACCTCGGAGACAGTAAATTTTTATTTGTGGATGAGGCTCAGAAAATTCCTAATATAGGTGATGCTTTAAAAATCATACACGACAAGATCAAGTCTGTCAAAGTATTAGTGACGGGTTCATCATCTTTGGAGCTAAATCAAAAGATAAAGGAATCACTTACGGGTAGAAAATGGGAATATTCTTTGTTTCCTATATCATGGTCAGAGTTTGAAGCTAAACATGGCATACTTACAGCACAAAAGCAACTCGAACCAAGATTAGTATTTGGGATGTATCCCGAAGTACTCAATCAACCAAAAGATCAGGTGGAGATACTTAAGTCTTTATCATCCAGTTATCTTTTCAAAGATATCTTTGCACTGCATTCGCTCAAAAGACCTGAAATACTGGACAAAATTTTGAGGGCTTTGGCATATCAGGTGGGTAGCGAGGTGAGTTATAATGAAATAGCACAGCTAGTAGGTGCGGACAAGAATACCGTCATCAACTACATTGAGTTGCTATGTAAGGCGTATGTTGTGTATAAGTTACCTTCTTTTAGCCGCAATTTAAGGAATGAAATTAAAATGAATCAAAAGATATATTTCTATGATAATGGTATCCGCAACGTAGTCATCGGCAATCTCCAACCCTTTCATTTGCGAAATGATGTAGGCCAACTGTGGGAAAATTTCCTCATAACAGAACGCCTTAAACATAATACATACGCACAGCGGATCATAAAACCTTATTTTTGGCGCACCACTACGCAAAGGGAAATTGATTATGTGGAAGACTCCGATGGCCAAATAGCTGCTTTTGAATTTAAATGGGCGGCACTTAAAAAATCCAGGATGGATAAAGAGTTTCAGGAAGTTTACCAAACTGAAATCAAAACAATCCATCAAGACAATTTTAGGGGTTTTGTAATGGGCGATGCTACCGATGAATAGTCCGAACAACCGAATGAACTGCCTTCATTTCATCTCAACATTTAAGACTGAAATATCAATGACGAATATAGGAGCAAGGAAACTCCCGCAGCCCAAGCAGCCCCATACCGTTTATAACACCCATAAATCACAACGAATAAAACTCCGTAGGAGTGACCTGTAAAAGCAACCCTAACGATGACATTCAGTCAGGCCTGAACAATCCGAACAACCAAACAACCGAATGATCAGTGCCAATGCCTGAGGCAAACTATATAATTAAACATAATTCCATCTATTGGGTCTAATTTGGTGAATAAACTCACTAAATTACATTTAAATTGGTGAGACAACTCACTGAAATTAATCTTTATTTTGTAAAATCAACTATTATAACGGCATCAGGATACTTCCCCTTTTAAAAAACTAAATAAGCTTGTGGTGTGTAAAATGTGATGAATAAATAAGAATGCCTTAAAGTTCAAAAAAATATTCGCATCTTTGCGGCTACATTTAAATTTTATTTTAAAAAATGTTCTTACACATTCATAAATCAAAAATTCATAGAGTCAAGGTCACGGAAGCCAACTTAAATTATGTGGGTTCCATTACTATAGACGAGGATCTCATGGATGCAGCTTTTTTGTTTGAAGGCGAAAAAGTTCAGATAGTAAATAACAATAATGGGGAAAGGATAGAAACATACATCATCAAAGGAGAGCGTGGGTCCGGTATGATATGTCTCAACGGGGCCGCAGCCAGAAAAGCAGAAGTGGGCGATGTGGTGATTATCATCAGCTATGCGCTTATGACTCCTGAAGAAGCTAAGGCATACAAGCCTGTCGCTATATTTCCAGATGAAAATAATAGACTCAATTAAATAACTCCAGGTATAATAACTTTTAGTACTTTATGGATTCATCTGCGGGTAGTCATATCGAAAAGCTCAGGGTTTTTCTAAAAATAGCTGTATTTTTTACTGTAGGCTTGGTCATCTTGTACTTGGTATATCAAAGACAGGATGTAGCCTTCAGGGCCGACTGTGCTATCAAGGGAACACCGGATGCTGAGTGCAGCCTGATTCAAAAGATTCTTTCTGACATCGGAAGTGCCAATTATTTTTGGGTAGTCATTACGATGATCATTTTTATGATTACCAATGTTTTGCGCGCATTGCGATGGAAAATGATGTTGGTAGCTATGGGTTATAACCCCAAATTTATCAACTTGATGGGAACGATCATGATCAATTACCTGGCCAATTTGGGAATACCTAGGTCGGGTGAAGTCATCAGGGCCGGATTGATTGCCAAATATGAAGATATTCCAGTTGAAAAAGCATTGGGTACCATATTTACAGATCGGATTTTTGATGTCATTATGCTAGCTATTGTGATAGGTCTCACTATGATATTGGGAGGAAGTGACTTTATCAATTATATGGATCAAAATGTAAATTTCTCTGAAAAACTGAACATCCTTACCCAAAATCCTATGTGGATCGCTTTATTTGCCATAATCACTGTAGGAGCTTTTTTGCTTGTGATTAAAAATAAGGCAAAAATAAGGAATACAGCTTTGGGCAATAAAATCATCCATGTTCTCAAAGGTTTTTACGATGGTGTGCAGAGTGTCAAGCATGTTTCGAGCATTCCTTTGTTTTTAGTGTATACCGTGGGTATTTGGCTCTTGTATTATTTTATGTTGTATTTAGCATTTTTTAGCTTTGAACCCACATCACATTTGGGACTTACAGCGGGTTTGGTAGTTTTTACATTCGGGAGTTTAGGGATATTGATTCCTACACCTGGCGGTATGGGCAGTTATCATTATCTAGTAGGCGAGGCACTTTCTATGTATGGAGTACAGGGTGCAGATGCTTTCTCATTTGCCAATATTGTATTCTTTTCTATCCAATTGTTTGTCAATATATTGTTTGGAATCATAGCATTAATCATTTTGCCAGCCATAAACAAACGATAATGATCGAAGACAAGATTTTTTTGGATATCGACAAAGCTGTAGAGCAAATCCAACGTTGGAAAGAAGCATCTCAAAAAATTGTGTTTACCAATGGTTGTTTTGATTTGCTGCACGTAGGACATGTGATGTACCTACAAGAAGCAAAATCATTGGGAGATAAGTTGATAGTGGCCGTTAACAGCGATGCATCAGTAAGTAAGCTCAAAGGCCCACACCGACCCATAAAAGATGAGTATAATCGCATGAGTATCATGGCGGCGCTACAAAGTGTAGATATGGTTTTACTTTTTGGAACTGAGACACCTTACGAAATCATCCAACAGGTCGTCCCCGATATTCTGGTCAAGGGAGGAGATTGGTCTCCGGATCAGATCGTAGGAAGCGATATTGTCTTATCCCATGGAGGAGAAGTTCGTTCTCTGCAATTTTTGGAAGGGTACTCTACTACCGCATTGGAAAAGAAGATTTTGGATTCCTATAAATATTGTTAAATTATATAATAATGAAATATTTAAGCCTATTTATTTTAATTTTGAATGCTCCAAATTTATTACTATGTCAATTTAATAAAAGTTCTTATTCTTTTGATGATTGTGTTCAAAATAATCAAATTGATAAAACTTGTAATGATCTAAAAATGAAAAACTTCATTTTTGAGCAAATTATTAAAAATATTCCGGAGACAGAGTTACAAGGGAAAAAGAACCTTATCTTAAATCTTACAACTAATAAAGATAGTGAAATTACACAGTTAATTTTGTCTTGGAAAGAAGAAAACGGACCATATTTATTAAAGACACTTAAAACGAAGGTTAAGAAGATTCAAAATTTTAACAGTACAGAGGATTTTAACGCTGTTTATAGATTCTCAGAAAATTTGGATCCCGAAACAGCAAAGATTTATTTACAACACACACCTTGGTATACAAGAGTTGAAGTGATGCCAAAAATTGACTTTGAAATCATAAATAGGGAAATTGAAAAGTATATAAATTATAGTAATGAAGCAAGTAAAAACAACTATGCTATGTCTTTAGCATATAGAGTTTTTATTGACATGCAAGGTTATTTGGTAAAAGTAGAAGTTGCAAACCAAGATGTAAAATATGATGTTGATAAAGCTTTTATGCTTGCTTTTGGAAAAATTATAGCTTCAAAACTTAAATTTCAACCAGGATTTCAAAGACATAGTCCGGTAAATGTATTTACAATAGGTTATTTTCCTTTAAGTGCTGAAAAGAAATGAAGTTTTTTTGTAGAATAAATAATCTGCCATATGATAATCAACGATTTAGCCCAATACCTTCACAGCATCGCTCCCAATCACTTTCAGGAAGATTATGATAATGCGGGACTCATCACCGGCAGATTGGATCAAGAAATCACGGGTGTACTTGTGAGCTTGGATTGTATAGAAGCCATAGTGGATGAAGCTATCGAACTTAAATGTAATGTCATAGTAGCGCATCATCCCATTGTTTTCAGGGGTTTAAAGAGATTTAATGGCAGCAATTATGTGGAGCGCACGATCATCAAAGCGATTAAAAACGATATCGCTATCTTTGCTATCCATACCAATTTGGACAACGTATACGTATCAGGTGTAAATACAACAATAGCCGAAAAACTGGGCTTGCAAAACGTACAAATATTGGCGCCCAAAAAAGATATCCTATATCAGGAATATCCGGTAGGCGCAGGCGTCATGGGACACTTGGATGCGCCACTATCCACCATTGATTTTCTACATTTTTTGAAATCGAGGATGGAACTCGAAGTCATCAAACACACAGCAATATGTAAGTCACAAATCAGTAGTGTAGCCATATGTGGTGGCTCAGGAGGATTTCTGTTGCCATATGCCAAAAAAGCAGGAGCAGATATCTTTATCACGTCAGATTACAAGTATCATGAGTACTTTGACGCAGATGGAGACCTCATAATTGCAGATATTGGCCATTTTGAGAGTGAAAAATATACAATTGATTTACTTTTTAGCTTGATTATTAATAAATTTAGTACCTTTGCAACCCATTATACAAAATTAGTAACTAATCCAATTAAATATTTTCAATAAATATCTATGGCAGCTGTTAAAGAACAAAGCATATCAGATAAATTAAAAGCACTATACAATCTTCAGCAAGTGGATTCCAAAATGGATCAAATTGCAATCATGAAAGGAGAGCTCCCAATGGAAGTTAGTGATCTTGAAGATGAGATCACGGGTCTGAAAACGAGACTCAAAAAATTAGAGTCTTCAGTAAGTGAGATAGAGCTAGAAATCGCCAGACATAATAATAATATCAAGGAGTCAGAAGCACTTATAGTAAAATATGAGAAGCAACTAGACAATGTCAAAAACAATAGAGAATTTGACGCTTTGACCAAAGAGATAGAGTTACAAAGACTGGAAATACAGCTTTCTCAAAAGAAAATCAGAGAGACAACCAGTAATAGGGACAGCAAGAAAGAAGCTCTTGATGCTATCAGCGCCAAGCTCAATCAAAGAACAAAAGATGTGGAGTCCAAAAAGGTGGAACTTCATAAAATCATAGAAAAGACAGAAAAAGAAGAAGCAAAACTTCTCAAAGAGTCCGATAAAGCGAGAAAAGATATAGAGCAAAGGCTTTTGACTTCTTATGATAAAATTCGTAAGGCGTATAGAAACGGTCTAGCTGTAGTAACAGTATCTAGAGGTGCTTGTGGTGGGTGCTTCAATAGAATACCACCGCAGCTAATCATAGAAATAGGTATAATGAAAAAAATTATAGCTTGTGAGCATTGTGGAAGAGTTTTGGTAGATGAGAGTATCTTTGTAGATCAAGAATAAATATAAAAAACAAGTTAACAATCAAGCCCCGAAAGTAAAAATTTGGGGCTTTTTTGTATGATATGTAGATGATAATAAAAGCGATAATTTTTTTTCTGGTTGGGTTGAATTTCTCATTTTGTACATTGACTCATGGTCAATCTGTCCTAAAAATGTCAGATGCTCTTGAAGAAGCTTATCACGATATTACGGCACTTAAATTAGAGTCTGGAAAGCAAAATCTAAATTTAGTAAAGCTCAACGAGCCGCACAATGTGATGACTTACTATATCGAAAACTATATTGATTTTTTTACTTTATTTATTCAGGAGGATCAAACGCTGTACAAAAAACTATTGCCCAATAGAAATTTTAGGATCAATAAAATCAAAAATTCTAGTAAAAATTCTCCTTATTATTTGTTTTGTCAAGCTGAAATCATATTGCAATGGGCGACTATCAAACTTAAATTTGATGATAAAATTGGTGCAGCCAAAGATGTATATGATGCCTATAAGTTACTAGAGGAAAACAAAAAATTATTTCCCGATTTTATGGAAAATAATAAGAGTCTGAGTATCATTCATGCTTTGGCAGAAAGTGTGCCTTCGTGGGTTAGAAAAATAATGGGGATCAATGGTTCTGTAGCCCTTGGTACTCAAGAAATAGCCAAGTTGGCCGAAAAGGTTGCTCTCGGTAATCATATGTATAAAAACGAGGTAATAGCTATTTATAGTTACATTCTCTTTTATTCCAATAATAAAAAAGAAGAAGCTTACCAACTCTTCGATAAATTTCGTTTGGACTATAAAGCAAACCCTTTGATAGCCTTTCTCAAAGCTTCTATGGCGCACAAAACCGGAAGGAATGAAGAAGCTATCAAAATACTAGAAGAAAGACCAAAGTCATCGCAATACTTCCGTTTTTATTATTTGGATTTTATGTATGGTAAATATAAGTTGTACAGGCTAGATAGAGATGCAGATGTTTATATCAATAATTTTTTGAAAAATTTTGAAGGAAGGCATTATGTCAAAGAAGCGTATCAGAAACTAGCGTGGTATCATCTTGTAGTAAGCAATAATCCCAAAAAGTATCTTAAGAACATGAATCTATGCCTTATTAAAGGAAATAGTCTGATAGATGAAGACATCCAAGCAGAGAAGGATGCAAAGCAAAAACAATTACCCGATGAAATTCTTTTAGAGGCCAGAATGCTCTATGATGGAGGCTACTACGCCAAAGCGCAAAAACTTTTGGTTTTGAATGCAAAAAAATACGCCGCCACCATTCACGATGGAGAATATTTCTATCGTTTTGGAAGGGTACTAGATGCACTAAAAAACTACAGTGATGCTTTAGAGTATTATGATGCCACTATAGTCAAGGGAGATCCTCAAAAGTATTATGCCTGTAGTGCGGCGCTTTACGCAGGACTCATAAGTGAAGAGTTAAAAAGCTACAAAAAAGCAAAACGGTACTTCCAAAAATGTATTGACTCCAATCCTGACGGCTACAGTTCTAGTCTGCATCAAAAAGCAAAATCTGGGCTAGATAGATTGAAGAACAAGCAATAAAATTTATTCTTTAACATCTAAAGTAGTGATGATTTCGGTAACGTTATAAATATGTTCGCTTACAAGTTCTAGATTTTGGATGAGTTGTATGTAAATCATTGCAGATTTTAGGTTGTAGTCTGCATTTCCCAAGCGCTCTACGTGTTTTTGTTTTAATGTAGAAGTTATTCTTTTGGACTCCTTTTTAAGACGTATAGCAGTAAATTTATTTTCATTTTTATAATCCAACGATTGTAATTGAAGATTCATGGTCTTAATGGCTTCTTGTATTTGTTGGGCGTAAGTGTTAATATTTTCTCTTTGTTCAGGCAAGAAAAATACCTTGTCTTCTATTTTTTTGTGAAGTGCTGTAGAAGAGCGTCTGAAAACATCACCAATGAGTTCTAGTTCATTACAAATCTGAAGGGATGTTTTAAACATCATACTAGTTTTGGAAGTAAGCGGAAATCCAGACATTTCTGTAATGTGCTGCGTTATTTCATTATGGAATTGATCCGTTATATCTTCACTTTGCTGTATCTTTTTAATCAGTTTTTCTTGTTTTTTCTCATCCGTAATATTGATTATGGACGTAAAGTAGGTAAACATATTTTCGATAAGGAATCCAAATTTTCTGATTTCACTATGAACCTGAATACTAGTCATTTCTGGCATAAGGTCCGCATTGGTAATGAATTTTGATGATTTTATTGGTCCATCATGACTACCTACTTTAAAAGAAGCCAAACGAGTAAGCCAACCAGGAAAATGGATCAAAATCAGACCATTGATTAGATTGAATGCGGTATGAAAAGCAGATAAGCCTATGGTCATGTCCAGCGGATTTTTATAAATGTCTTCTGTACCCAACATAAAAGCAAGAAATGAAGATAGCCATGGCAAAAAGTAAGGTAAAATAATCACCATTACAGAAGCACCCAAAAGATTAAAGTAAAAGTGAATACGTGCAGCTATTTTAGCTTCTCTGTTGGCTATAACAGATGCAAACATGGCAGTAGATGTAGTACCTATATTTTCGCCAAGAATCATAGAAGCCGCGATCTCTATCGGTAGCCAACCTTGAGCGCACATCGTCAATGTAAAAGCCATAGCCACGCTAGAAGATTGGACGATAACAGTGACTAATGCCCCTATAAGGACAAAAAATAGTCTTGAGTAAATTCCACTATTGGTAAACGATTTTAACCAATCAAATAGTAATACATCGTCACTGAATGCGGGTACTGAAGACCTCAGGAATGAAAGACCTAAAAAAATGATAGCCAGTCCTACCAAAAACTCGCCCCAATATTTGGTTTTGCCTTTGGATATGAACATAAGTGGTACAGCAATGGCAAATATTGGAACTGCATAATCAGAAAGATTTACTTTAAAACCCAAAAGTGAAACTATCCACCCTGTGATGGTAGTGCCAATGTTGGCACCAATGATAAGACCTACTGATTCGTAAGCTGTAAATAATCCAGCGTTGACAAAGCTTACTGTCATGACTGTGGTGGCAGAAGATGATTGTATAAATCCGGTAATACCAGCACCTATGACTAGACCCAGCCATTTGTTTTGGGTGATATATTTGATGGTATTTCGGAACTCGGAACCAGCGGCACGTTGTACAGAGTCGCTCATCAGCTTCATGCCATAGATGAATACACCTACAGCGCCTAAAATCTGAAGAACTTCTAACCAACCAAATTGCATCTGTTTACATTATGTTTTATCAATAGAATTTTCAGTAAAAATGTTTAAATATTGTTGTAAAACAAAAAAATAAGTAGATTTGAGCATTATCTAAAGTAAATCATCAAATGGTTAAAATTATGGTTGTGATATATACTTTTTTACTAGGGGTTTTGCTTGGTTGTGAATATACTATGGTAGCCAAAAATGAAACCCCAATTGTTGTCAAAGATAGTTTAATTTTTCAATCCGCAGTAAGTCTTGGCGTTATTAGTGAAAAAGAAATGGACGAAATTTCTGGCATCACTGTTTCTAATGTGTATATTGACCATATTTGGTGCCATAATGATTCCGGAGATAAAGCACGATTGTTTTTAATCAATCAAAAGGCAGCGTTAATTCACACGGTGTATATAGAAAATGTTAAAAACCGAGATTGGGAAGATATAGCTATTTATAAAAATCCTGCATCCGGGAGATCCATGATTTATATAGCTGACATAGGTGACAATAAGGCAAAATATGACTACGGTCAAATTCATATAATAGAGGAACCCAATCTAAATCTGGATACTATTGAAACTACTGTATCCGTTTCTCAAACCATTACTTACACGTATCTTGATGGGCCTAGAGATGCCGAAACGCTCATGATAGATCCCGCAAATGGTGATATTTACATCATTTCAAAAAGAGAAAACCAAGTAGGTCTTTTTAAAATACCATTTCCATACCCCAATGAAAAAATCGTTGCCAAAAAAATAACTGATTTACCTTATACCTACATCGTTGCTGGGGATATTGCATCAGATCGCAGTGCAGTAGTCATTAAAGACTACAATAGTGTTTATCATTTTAGTCTGGTTAAAGATCAAAAAATCGAAGATGCTCTTTTGGAAAAACCCTATCTTCCACCATATGTACGAGAGCCTCAGGGAGAATCGATATGTTGGAGTACGGACTCAAAATCATTTTTTACATTAAGTGAAGAATCACCTGGCAAGATACATCCCGTACTTTACAGGTATGATAAAGGAAGGTAGTGATTTGCAAATGGTAAACTTTGGGTTAATTAAAATTGATTGATGATGAAAATGAATTTTAGAGCTTGGGTTTTTATAAACAAAGAAATTTTAGAGCTCAAATCTGAATTTGAAAAAGAATTTTCAATTAACTTGATTAGAGATTACGAAAATGATTGGGAATGGATTTGTAATGATTTAAATAAAGATATCGAAATAAATATAAGTCGTCAACATAATTGGGAAACTGGAGAATTTTTAAAGCCACACAGAATACATATCACTTTAAAAAATAGTGAATTACAAATAGAAGATTTAATAAAAAAGACTCAAAATGTTTTAAAATCAGACCTGTTTTTTGGAGATATTTCTAACAGAGGCATAAGTCTAGATGATTATAAGGCTACAAGAATAATAAAATACCAAAAATAGGTAAAGCATCAATTAATAGCTATTATACAAATCTATAAAAGTTAAACAAAAAATACAGAACTTTATAGAAAGTACCGAGCACTATCAAAACGCAAAAATGGAAGAAAAGTGAATAGTCTGGCCCAAAAGGGACAGTAAAATGTTATAAACTCGCTCCTTATCTTATATTTAGTAAATCATGTTTTAAATACCCAAATCTTTAAGCATGGCATTCAATTTTTGATCCAATGCGGTCTCTGTGGCTTCAAAAGCAGCCTTGTCTTTCAGCACGGTATTAACACTACAATAAAACTTGATTTTGGGTTCGGTACCTGAGGGTCTGGCTGAAATAATACTACCATCTTCGGTAAAAAACTGCAATACATTGGATGATGGAAGGTCTATTTTTTCTATTTCGCCTGTGACCATATTTTTGGAGGTGGCGTTTTTATAATCTTTGAGCATAACGACTTTCTGACCACCAAGATTCAAAGGAGTATGTTTGCGGTAATTGTCCATCATTTCCTTGATCTCTTCGGCCCCGGCTTTACCTTTTTTGGTAATAGATATGAGTTTTTCCTTATAAAAACCATAAGTTTTATACAATCCGATTAATGCATCATACATAGATTCTCCCTGATCTTTGTACCAGGCTGCCAACTCTGCAAACATACAACAAGCTACTACAGCATCTTTATCCCTAGCATGGTCACCTACCAAATATCCATAACTCTCCTCACCACCCAAAATGAATGTCTTTTTGCCTTCGAGTTGAGTCATGACTTCGCCGATATATTTAAAACCTGTGAGTACATTGTAACAATCCACCCCTTTGGATGCTGCGATTTTGTCTATCATATAGGATGTGACTATCGTTTTCATGACATAAGTATCAGCATTGAGCTTGCCTGCTTTTTCCCACGCAGTGAGTACATAATTTACTAATAAACATAATGCTTGATTTCCATTGAGCAAGATAAATGCGCCTTGATCATTTTTGATAGCCAATCCGACTCTGTCCGCATCCGGGTCTGTGGCCATGACGATATCTGCATCTACTTCTTTGGCTTTTGCCAATGCCATGGTAAGGGCTTCAGCTTCTTCAGGATTGGGATAAATCACAGTTGGGAAGTTGCCATCTATCACCATTTGTTCTTCTACCAAGATGACATTTTCAAAACCAAACCTTGCCAAAGCAGGCGGAACAGACACACCACCTGTACCGTGTATAGGCGAAAATACGATTTTGAGATCTTTTTGTCTTTGGATGATATCTTTGGAGATAGAAACTTTGGCAAGAGCATCCAAATATTGATCATCCATTTCTTTTCCAATAAAATGGACATTTGCATCTATTCTTTCAAATTTTATATCTGATAAGTCTGAGATTTTGGCCACTTCTACCATGACGGCTTCATCATGTGGAAATACTAGTTGGCCACCATCTGCTCCATAAGCTTTGTAACCGTTATACTCCTTGGGATTGTGAGATGCTGTAAGCATGACACCACTCTGACATCCTAGTGCCCGGATAGCAAATGATAACTCGGGGGTAGGTCTGAGGCCTTCAAAGAAGTATACTTCGATACCATTAGCTGAGAACACATCTGCAACTACTTTTGCAAAAATATTACTGTTATTTCTATTGTCATGGGCTATAGCAACTCTGACTTGCTGGCCTTTATAGAGATGATTGAGATAATTAGAAAGTCCTTGGGTGGCAGCTCCGAGTGTGTATTTATTGACTCGATTGGTACCTGGTCCCATAATACCGCGCAGCCCTCCTGTTCCGAATTCGAGATCTTTGTAAAACGAATCTATGAGTTCTGTTTTGTTACCTTGGTCTATGAGTTGCTTTATTTCGTTTTTAGTAGCATCATCATAATCTCCTGATAGCCATTTTTTTATATTGTTTTCAATATTTTGATCCAGACCTAAATGTTCCATGCTTTAAGGTGAAATTTATTAAAAAAAATAGTGTCCCTTAAAAAATCTAAAATGATAATCTTTTACAACCTGCTCAAGCAGGGCGTATTTGAAGCTTTCACTTTGCATCTTATTTTAGACTTTAAGGTCTCATTTAAACAAATGCAAATCTAACAAGATTTTTTTATTTAGCCAGCTTAAATTTTTAAAAGATATCACAAAATAATTTTTTGAAATAAGGTGTTGCCTTTAAGCGTTTTATGCTTCTTCACCATTTTTAATAAATTCCTGAGCAATACTGAGAGGCCTGAAAGTATACCTTTTTTTACTCCTATGTTCTGAATGTCTAAGTGAGATATCTTTAAGTGTCTCGAGCACTTCTATGGTATGAGTTCCTTTATTGAGCATAATACATTCAGACTGAGTTGCGTGTCCAGCGTCAGTCATTTCTGATCGGGTGGCCAATCCAGATTTATTCATACTCTCCAGTACTTGGGTAGCCCAGATGACAGGGACATGAGCTGCCTCGCATATCCACAATATTTCGTCTTGAATCTCGGACATACGCTCGAAACCAATCTCAACAGCTAAATCTCCGCGAGCAATCATAATCCCTATTGACTCGTTTTTCATTCCTTCAAGGAGTAAATCAGGCAAATATTTTACGGCTTCGGGAGTTTCAATTTTGATTACCAGATTTGGGGGAGTCTCACTTATTTCAGACATTAATTTTTGTAAGATTTTAATATCTGAAGGAAACCGAGCAAAAGAATATCCAATAATATCAGCATTTTCACATATAAATGGCAGACAAGAAATATCATAATCAGTCAGCGGTGCAATGTCTAATTCAGAGTCTGGAAAATTAATGCCTTTCCCATTTTTAATTATTTTTTTTGCGGATGATATTCTGGTAATTCTGACAGTTGCTTTTTGACCTTTTACATTTACTATGATTCCTCGTAGCATGCCGTCATCCATATAAACTCTTTCCCCTTTTTTTAAGGAACTTATAATTTCTGGTATTCCAGGGTTGATAATGATGGCTTTGTGACCCACGTCTTCACTACCATCGGATAAATAGATGAGATCGCCTTCCTTCAAACCTACCTTACCTTTTTTGGAGCCTTTTCCTATAAGCTCTATTCTTATTTTGGGGCCACCCAAATCCATGTATATTTTACAGGTTTTGCCTGTTTTATGACATGCTTTTTTAACTTTTTCGATCATAGCTGCCCATATTGTTTCATCATCATGAGCACAATTTATCCGAGCTAGATTCATCCCATTAAAAAGCAGGTTTTTTATCATGGAATAGTCATCGGCAAAACTTTTATCAAAAGTTACCATAATGGAAGGTAGGACTTGATTTTCTTTCTCCCCTAAAAGGTTTTTGGATTTGACTTTTTTATTTTCTAAACTCCACTCAAAGTTGCAATCATCTAATTGATCTAAACTATATTTTTTACCTAGCCTTTGACTGATAGCTTCTAATTGGCTTTTGATGTGGCTTTCAGAACTCGCAAGCGATGATAATCCTAAAGTGTGAAGGAGATCTTGTAACTCTCGGATATCAGCGCTTCTAAGCGTAAGGTATTCAATTAGATTTTTTCCTGCTTTCTGATTGGTAGGGTGGAGGCTATTAATTACCTCGTTTCTATCTACAACATGATTTTGCATAGACATTTCTATGCTGTAAAGCATGGCTCTTATATTTTTTATTTCTATCATCGAAATTCACTTAATAATACAAAATTAATCATAGATATATCAAATCAGTATGACTCCCTGATAATCAGCATATGACATTGATCATCTATCATACTTTTCACTATCCAGTTTGCCTATATCAATATACATCAAGACATCTATGGCATCGTTAAACGAGACATCTACATTTATACCTAGGACTGAGGCATTTTGTTTAAGATATTTTTTAATTAGTACTGGTATTTTTTTTCCATCGGGTTCAATATTGCTGATCAATTTATCAACTTCGCCGATGTCTTTGGTGATCATTTCTTTAAAAGTCAGTTTTTGCACTGGACTCAATATGTACTTAAAATGCTTTTTTGGGGATACATAATGTGAAATACTCTGATCCAAATAATGATGCTCCAAGTACTTAGTCAGCAGCGCTTTGGAACAATCAGAAAAATCATTACTAATACTGGCTGCACCAATAAGGTATTGATGATCGGGGTGAAGTTTGGTTACCATCATGATTCCTTTCCACAATAAAAATAAAGGAGTTGGTTTTTGTTGATAATTTTGAACAATAAATGATCTGCCCATTTCTATAGATCGATACAAGATATCGTGCATGCCACCTTGTAGATGAAATAATTCATGAACGTAGAATCCATTAATGCCATGTTTTTTATATATTTCATTACCTAGGCCTAGTCGGTATGCTCCTGCAATACATTTGTTTTGGTCGTCCCAAAGTATCAAATGATGATAGTAGAGATCATAAGAATCGGTATCCATCGATTGCATAGTACCTTCTCCCGCATTTCTAAATGTAATCTCGCGAAGCTTTCCTATCTCATGAAGTAGCTCAGGTTTATTATGGAGTTTAGTAAAAAATACTTTGAAACTTCCTGATGTAAATAACAAATCTCCAGATTTTTCCATATTTTGAACAGCATTGATTATAGTTTCTGCTGATTGACTTTTCGCAATTTGTTGTATTTTTTTAAACTTGTAATTTTGTATAGTGATGATTTTTTTTCTTCTCTTTTTGAAGAATGCCAAGACATCCAATTGATGCCTGAGCATATTACCAAAACTATTGATATCATCATACTGCTTTATATTATCTGGACATATGGGTGTCCCAATACGGACTTGGATTTTTTTATTTTTGGCCCTAAGCACTTCACTGGGCAAACTGGCAGTTCGAAAATTGTGATGTATACCTGCCATAAAGTAAAACATGGCGCTATTCTGTGCATTGAAATAGATGGGCACAATAGGCACGTTTGCTTTTTTTATGAGTTTCAAAGCACTTTTTTCCCAAATTTTGTCCACAATCTGACCGTTTATTAATTTGGACTTTTGAGATACCTCACCAGCTGGAAAAATACCTAAAGGAGCACCAGACTGTAAGTGGTTTAGTGCAGATCTAATCCCATTGGTACTTTGAAAGATTTTTTTTCGGGTTTCAAATGGATTAACAGGACAAATGTGATCTGCTATAGGCTTGATTTTACAAAGTAAAAAATTGGCCAATATCATAGCGTCAGGATGGCATTCCATAAGAATTTTAAGCATAATTAAGCCGTCGATACCACCTAAGGGATGATTAGCAATAGCAATAAAAGGTCGGTCTGTAGGAATCTTTTTTCTATCTGCATCTGATATTTCTATAATAATGCCCAGGTCTTTTAAAACCGCATTGATAAAAGCGAGACCGTCAAGATATGAATAAAGATCATACATGTCATTGAGGTCCGTTATGCTAAGCATATGCATGATACCATTACTCAATGATGTCCCCCAAGGCCCAAACTTAGATAATCCCAAAGAGTCAGCTATTTCAGTATTTGTTACTATAGGCATAATACTATTTTGTGTAAAAGTATCAGGCTCATGTTAATTCATTTTAAATGGTATGTTAAGTCATTATTAATTGTTTATCAGCGTATTGTGTTTTTTTGATATTTAACATTCAGGTAATACTCATTTAAGATTGACTTAACTTAAGTTGCCTATTCTTGTGATAAATTCAACCACATGTCGCGAAAACTCAGACTTGCATTTTTTGCTGAAATCCTAATCGAGGATTTTGACGGTGCCTCCCGTACGATCACCCATATTCTCCAAAGAATACCTAAAGATCAGTATGAAGTTTTACTGATATGTGGCATACCTCCAAAAAAGGAGACGCATTGGGAAGTTTTCAAAGTATCTGTAGTCCAAATCCCCTTTAATCGTGACTATAGTATGGCTGTACCGCAATTTAAAATTACGAGATTGCGGCAAAAACTATCCGATTTTAATCCTGATGTGATTCACATTTCCACCCCTTCTATGTTGGGGCAATTTGCCTTGTCTTATGGTCGTAAGTATCACATTCCTGTGATCAGCATATACCATACTCATTTTATCTCTTACATCGATTATTATCTTAAGGGAATAAAATCTATCGTACCATTCGTAAAGGGCAAAATTATTGATAGTCAAAAAAGATTCTACAGTCAGTGCAACAAAGTATATATCCCTACCCAAGCCATGAAAAAGGAATTGGTAAACATGGGATTTAGTGAGCACAATTTCAGTATTTGGCCTCGAGGGATCAATACGGCTACTTTTTCTCCGAGTCATCGAGATTCAGATTACATGGCATCTTTGGTTGGAAATCAAAATAAAAACATCTTGTTTGCCAGCAGGCTAGTATGGGAGAAAAATCTGGAAACTTTGGTGAAAGTATATCAAGTGTGTAAGGTAAAAAAACTACCCTACAATTTTGTGATAGCCGGAGATGGCGTAGCTAAAGAATCTTTAAAAAATTTAATGCCTGATGCGATCTTTGTGGGCCATCAAAACCATGACCAACTGGCAGTCTTATATGCATCTTGCGATGTGTTTTTATTCACTTCGATATCAGAGACTTTTGGCAATGTAGTAGTGGAAGCACAAGCTTCAGGCATTCCTGTAGTGATTGCTGATGGTGGAGGTTCTGCCGGATTGGTAGCACATGGTATCAATGGATTGCTGTGCGCACCTCAGGATGCTGACCGGTATGTGGAATATATTACTGAAATATTTGAACAAGATACCTTAAAAGCGTCTTTAATACACCATGGGCTAGAATCTGTCAAACAATACCAATGGACTACTTTGTTGGATATCTATTTACATGACTTAGAAATATTGAAATATCAAAGACAACAACAAAGAGAAGTTTTAGTGACTTTGCCCATGGAATTGGCGATGTAAAATTCAGCATATACCCATTTAAACTTTAAGATTGACAGTACTATTCATCACTCACAAGTACCCACCTTCTGTAGGCGGCATGGAAAATCAAAGTTTTCATTTGATCCAAGGCATCCGTCAAATGGCATCAGCTCATACCATCATATACGAACAAAAAGACCCTATCTGGAAATTCTTTTTTCAGCTTCGACCTAGGGTGAGTAAAATGTTATTAAAACATCCTGAAATCACCCATATCCATTTAAATGATGGTTTGATGGCGGCATTTTGTTATCTCCTGAGCGTAGATTTTGGGGGAAGAAAGGTTTTGGCTACTTTTCATGGATTGGATGTGGTTTTTCCTTTGGGTGTATACCAAAACTATATTTTTAGAAAGATGGTCCAAAAAGTGGATAAGATCATCTGTGTCAGTACCGCTACTCAGGATGCTTGCTGTGCAAGAAATATCCCAAAAGAGAAAATCACGGTTGTTCATAATGGTGTCGATGTACATTGGAAAAATAAAAGCGCTGAAAATAAGGGCAGTACTTTTAAGAAATACAATTTAGACTTAACCCATGACAAAATCATCCTTACACTGGGACGACCTGTCAAAAGAAAAGGTTTTAGTTGGTTTGCTAATGAAGTAATGCCATTGCTTGAAGACCATATTAGAATGGTTCACATAGGTCATATCGCTACACTACCTACTACATCCTTACAAACTGTAATTCCTAATAGTTGGGAAAATAAATTTAATCTATTTATGGGAAAAGCGGACGATAGCGCTGCTCTTCTGGCGGCTCACCACAAAAATCCGGACAAAATCATTTTAGCAGGTAGGTTATCTGATACAGACAGAGATCATCTCATAGCAAGTGCAGATATGGTGGTGATGCCCAATGTACGTGTGGATGGTGATATGGAAGGTTTTGGATTGGTAGCATTGGAAGCGGCAGTCATGGGAAAAATAGTGTTGGTATCGGACCTAGAAGGTATGAAAGATGCTATCATCAATGGAAAAAATGGTTATAGGATTCCAGCAGGTAATGCTCAAATGTGGGCAGACGCCATTCACCATCATATAGAAAATCATACACTCACAGGTGAAGACATCAAAGCGTTTACGACACAAAACTATAGTTGGGAAAAGATGTGTTTGGGTTATGTGGCTGAAATGGAGAACATGTAGGACTTTTCTTTTGAGAAATTCAATTAATAGAGTTTGTTCAACATAATGGACTCTAATGAAATGAATTAATTATCTGCTTTAATTCGGTACAATACATTTCAATACTATACAAAGAATCAAACAGAGTAGAATCAATCTATTATATGGCGTTACTAAGTTAATGCTTATGTGCCACAGGAGTGGTAGTATATCATTATTAGCAAACTCGAATGGATGCATTAATATTAAATGGAGATACACTAAACACAAAATTAATGTAGTAATCACGTTATGATAATATTCTAAATACATTGAGTTAATACATACTGAACACCTTTGCGGATTATTTTAACAAACCAAAATCAATCAGTATGAACAAACAATTTTTACAATTATGTATCACATTGTTGTTTTCATTTGCGGTGGTAAATATACACGCGCAAGTCAAAATAACAGGTAATGTAAAAGGTACTAACAATGAACCCATGATAGGTGCTTCGGTTGTTGAAAGCGGTACCAACAATGGAACCATTACAGACATTGATGGAAATTTTGAGCTTATGGTCAAAGATCTATTTAAATCATTAAATGTAAGTTATATTGGGTTTCAGACTAAAACTGTCAAAATAGAAAACCAAACTAGTTTAATGATCACTTTGGAAGATGATGCTATTGGTTTGTCAGAAGTGACAGTCACTGCTTTAGGTATCAAAAGAGAGAAAAAAGCACTCGGGTATGCAGTGCAGGATGTCAAAGGAGATGACCTGATCAAAGCTAGGGAAACCAATATACTCAATTCTCTAGCTGGTAAAGTAGCTGGTGTCACTATCGTAGGTAATCCAAGTGGTATTGGTGCTTCTGCAAGAGTGAGTATCAGAGGTGAGCGATCACTGAATATCAATAACAACCAACCCCTTTTTGTAGTGGACGGTGTGCCGATCACCAATCAATTTAACGGTTCATCTGGACGTAGTTTCCAAGAAGCGGATTATGGTAACGGTGCTGGTTTTGTCAATCCTGATGATGTAGAAACCATGACTGTATTGAAAGGTGCAAGTGCTACAGCACTATATGGATCAAGAGCTGCAAATGGTGCCATCGTCATTAAAACTAAAACAGGCGCTAAGAACAAAGGTCTAGGTATCTCCGTAAACTCTACGATTACCTTTGAAAATGCCCTCAGATTACCTGATTATCAAAATGTATATGGTCAAGGTCTGAATGGAGAATTCAACTTTATAGACGGAAATGGTGGTGGACTTCGTGATGGTGTGGATGAAAGCTGGGGTCCAAAGATGGATGGTCAATTATTAGCTCAGTATGACTCCCCTACAGCCAATGGATTCAGAGGTGGTGATGTAGGAAATTTGTACACGGTCATTGGACCTGTTTCCCTAGCGGCACAATTACAACAAAGAGGTGCGATCAATGCTACACCATTTAGTGCACAACCTGATAATATCAAAGATTTCTTCCAAACTGGTCATGCATATACTAACAATGTAGCGATATCAGGTAGCAATGACAAATCTGACTTTAGAGTGTCTTTTACCTCGTTAAACCAAACAGGTATCGTACCCAATACCGACCTGAACAGATACACTACAGCACTCAATGGTGGATATAATCTTACGGACAAATTTAAGGTGAGAATGAATGTCAATATCATGAATAATAAAAGTGGTAACAGACCTAATCTAAGTTACGGTACTGAAAACATCATGTATTTATTTAATTGTTGGTATCCAAGAAACACGAGAATGTCTCCAATGGAAAACTACTGGCAAGCAGGTAAAGAAGGCATCAATCAGTTTGGTTGGAATTACAACTATCATGACAATCCATACTTCAATGTGTTTGAAAATACCAATAGCCAAGACCTAAATCGTGTTTTTGGAAATCTATCTCTTAATTATCAATTTACTCCTGCATTGAGCTTGATGCTCAGAAGTGGTACAGATATCAATAATGAATTCAGAGCTAGAAAAAGAGCATATAGTACACAGAGATTTAAATTGGGTAGCTATAGAGAGGAGAAGATTTTTTCTGAAGAGAGAAATACAGATTTTTTATTGGCCTTTGCACCAGAAGCTAAAGGAGATTTTAGTTACTCAGTATCCTTGGGTGGAAACAGATTGGACCAAAGATTTAATACCTCGGATGTAAGTGCACCAGAATTAGCTGTGCCAGGAATTTATTCGCTAAACAATTCAAGAGTAGCCATTCAATCTTTTGCGTTTAATTCTACGAAAAGAATCAATTCTATGTATGCATTTTCTAATCTTGGATACAAAAATTATTTGTACTTAGATCTATCCTTAAGAAATGACTGGTCTAGTACATTGCCTACAGACAACAATAGTTATTTATATTACAGTGCGAGTTCTAGTTTTGTATTTAGCGAGTTTCTTGGCTTAGAAGGAAGTCCACTTTCTTTTGGTAAGTTGAGATTGGGTTATGCACAAGTGGGTAATGATACTGATCCTTATCAATTGTTGGCAACTTACAGTGCTCAGACAGCAGCCAATGGTCTTCCAGCATTTTTGGAATCAGGAGCCCTACCCAATGCAGAGTTGAAGCCTGAGATCAGTTCATCTTTTGAGGTAGGAACAGAATTAAAGTTTTTTATGAATAGAGTAGGATTAGATATAACATATTACAATTCTAACAGCCGTAACCAAATTCTTCCTATTCAGTTGAGTAGTACGACAGGATATTCATCCAGAATCATCAATGCAGGATTGATACAAAATAGAGGCTTAGAAGCCATGTTGCACCTTAATCCTGTGAAAAGTAGTAAAGGATTCAATTGGGATGTTGACGTCAATTGGTCTACCAATAGAAGTGAAGTGAAAGAACTCTTTACAGATCCAGAATCAGGTCAAGAGATCAATAATTATGTTATGGCTTCAAGATATATCACCGTAGAAGCAAGAGTGGGTGAGCAAATGGGTGACATGTATGGTATCGGATTCGAAAGAGTATCTTCTGATCCTACTGACAAATATTATGATAAAACAGGTCAATATGTAGACCAAATCGTTTATTCTTCTAATGGAAAACCTATCGCAACCACAGAGAGAATCAAATTGGGTAATTATAATCCAGATTGGTTGGCAGGTATTAGAAATACTTTTTCTTATAAAGGTGTAGCATTAAGTGTCTTGTTTGATACACGTCAAGGTGGACAGATCTATTCCCATACTCAGACTGTAGGTAGAGAAGGTGGTATCATCAGCGAAACGCTGGAAGGTCGCGAAGATGGTTACGATCTTTCTAAACCAGGCAATGGAGTTATAGGCGAAGGTGTAGTATTACAAGCTGACGGAACTTTCGCACCAAACACAACCAAACTATCAGCAAGAGAATGGCACACCAGTTATACTTTGGGTAGAAGATTGGTAGAAGGAGTGATCTATGATGCCAGTTTTACCAAGTTAAGAGAAGTACAACTTTCATATACGCTTCCTAATAAAATTTTGGGTAGATCCGGAGTGAGAGATATTACCCTTTCATTGGTAGGAAGAAACCTTATGTTATGGTCCAAAGTACCACATATAGATCCTGAAACAGCATCTACAGCAGGCGGAACAATCATCCCGGGTGTGGAGTCAGTAGCTATTCCATCTACTAGAAGTTTTGGAGTAAACGTAGGTCTTAAGTTTTAATCTTTAAAATCCATTTAAAATGAATAACATTAAATTATATACTTTTTTATTATTGATAGCTTTATCTATTGTCTCATGTACAAAAGATTTTGAAGAAATCAATACCAATAATAATGCTCCGCTCAAAGTGACACCACAATTGATCCTGCCTGCTATCCAAAGAGATATGATCAATCAAGTCCTGGGAGAAGCCTGGGGTATAGGAAATATAGTGATAC
Source organism: Aureispira sp. CCB-QB1 (assembly GCA_945870185.1). Taxonomy (GTDB): domain Bacteria; phylum Bacteroidota; class Bacteroidia; order Chitinophagales; family Saprospiraceae; genus OLB9. The sequence goes on from CAMBRK010000002.1 coordinate 31,282, forward strand.
AACATACTGCCAAAAATCAGTTTGTAAACGAAGATAGATATCTTTGGGGAGAAATCAATGGTATCTGGAATACTACATACAGCAGATTGAGAGATATTGAAAATATGATCAAATTGGCTGAAGAAAACAATGATAATGGTACCAAAGCTGTAGCCATGATCATGAAGGCTTGGATGTTTTCTTTGGTAACTGATGCTTATGGAGATGTACCTTATAGCGAAGCGATTAAAGCCAAAAGTGGTATCTACTATGCCAAATATGATGCTCAGGAAGCAATCTATGCAGGCATATTAGCAGAGTTAAAGGCAGCTAATCAATTATTGGCTTCAACCACAGGAGTTGTAGGTGGAGATTTGATATATAGTGGTAACCTGGCAAAATGGAGAAAATTGGCCAATTCACTGAGAGTAAGATATTTAATGAGAATATCCAATAAAAAATCACCAGCTACTGAGTTAACAGAGATTTTGTCTAACGCCAGTGCTAATCCTATCTTCGAAAGTAACGCAGATAATGCCGTATATGCATTCAAGGCAGCTTCTCCTGATCAATTCCCATTATTTACAGCAAGAAGTGGATCATTTAATGAGTTCAGAGCGAGCAAATTTATGTTGGATACCTTGGTAACTTTAAAGGACTCCAGACTCAATATATTTTACAGAGCAACTCCTAAAACAGAAGGTAGTGCCAATCCAGTATTTATAGGTTTGCCCAATGGTCTCAATGATGTAGATGCACTTACTTTTGCAGGTGGACCTGAAAATCACTCTAGAATCAGTGCAATATTTTATGAGAATGCGGTTTCTGCCGAAGGTTTGAATATTGCTAAAGGTGTGATCATGACTTATGCAGAGTTGCAATTTTTATTAGCTGAAGCCGCTGCCAAAGGTTGGACTACTGGAAATACTGAAACATTATACAAAGCGGGAGTGGCTGCATCATTTGCTTATTACAATATAGCGGTACCTGCAGGATATATGGATCAGGCACAGGTGAAATTGACGGGTAGCAAAGATGATGATCTTAAGAAGATAGGTTTACAAAAATGGATATCTTTATTTTACCAAGGAATGGAAGCATGGTTTGACTGGAGAAGAACCAAAATTCCAGCTATAAAGCCTGCCATATCCAATCAAAACGGAGGTAAAATACCTGTCAGATTTATCTATCCGATCATAGAGCAAGGTCTCAATGGTCCCAATAGATTAGAAGCAGTAAGCAGACAAGGTGGTGATGATATCAATACCCTGATGTGGCACCTTAAATAGACGATTTCTTTAGTTAACTGAGTTAATATTGTGGCTTTAATGATTTAGGCTCTCACAAAGGTGGGAGCCTTTTTTGATTTTAGAAGCTTAATAAAAATTTATTGATCACAAATTAAAGTAAAACATTCGAGTTTTATAATGTCAGATCATATCTTTGCATAAAGTCTAAATTAATTTTATGCGTATGTCCAGAATAATTTTGATAAAAGTCTTACTTATTAGCATATCTTTTATTCATACCACTAGAGGCACGGCACAAGATATCACACACTTAACAGGAAGTGGCAATTTTACCAATGGAGAGACAACGAGTGAAGAAATTCATCAGATAAATGCCCTAAATTTTATAGGTGCTAAAAAAACTAGAGTTAGTTTGTACCCATCTTACTATTACAATTCAATTACTCAAACAGGGAATCCTGCATCCATTGACAGTATCATGATTTTATTGTACCAAGGAGGTATTACTCCGATGATTCTTTTTGAATACTATGGATGGTACAATGCATTGGGTTCAAGAGAGAAATGGTTTGAGATAGGAAGAAGTTTTGCTGAGCGTTGGAGACCAAATTCACCTTATCTACTTTCTAAAAACATTCAAAACTGGGGTATTTCCGTGTATTCGGCCATCAATGAGCCAGATATCAACACCCCGTATATCCCAAGAACGATATTGGATGGCCCAGAAAATTATCACGATGCTTTGGAGGGATTGGCTGATGGAATTCATTCTATTGATCCAAGTTTGAGTGCTATTCCAGGTGGATGGGCAGCTCAAAATGCTTTTAGTTGGAATGATGCCAACGGATATGCCACAGCCGTTGTAGATCTGATCAATAATGGCAAACTGGCAGGTTTTGACTTACATACTTACAATGATAATACTTTTGCACCGATAGTTGACCAACAAAATGAGTTCTATTGGAGGTACTCTGCGCAGGCTGACTTTAATGAAGTACAAGAAGAAATCGGAGTTACTGTACCCATCAAGTTTTATTCTACAGAATTTAGTTATAAAGCTAACATTCTTGGAATCAGTGATGAAGAATCAGCAAAAAGACAATTTACGTGTATATGGAATAATATAGGAGCTGTCAAAAGTGATAGTTCTTCTCATGCAACTGAATTTGCATTGGTTTGGAATTTATTTCATACGGTCGAAGAAGATTCAGTATATGGGATGTGCCATCAATTATTTCCCTATGAACCCAATAGCAAAGGTGAAACGTTTAAGCTCGTTATGGATTTAGGTGCTGGGATGAATTTTACCTATTTAGATCCGAATACATCGGGAATCTATAAACTTACTGATGGCGAAAAAGATATGTGGGTATGGCAAAACTATTATAGATGGAGCAATATCAATGGTTCTTCATTTACTATTGATCTACCACAAGATGCATCAAAAATATTGCTTTATGGTTTTGAAGGTGTAATGGATTCTGTAGAAGTCTCTGGTTTGCAAAACTATACTTTTACCCAATTGCCAGAAAGCGAAACATTGGTATTTGTAATTTATAGAGAAACTCTAATTTGGAATGGGGATATCAATAGCCAATGGGAAAATCCAATAAATTGGTCACCTAATATTTTGCCCACGGCTAATAATTCTATAATCATTCCGACATTAGCACCTAATTTTCCAGTTTTACAAAGCAATGCTACAATTAGAAGAATTGAATTAAAACCTGGTAGTTATCTTTCGATTTTACCGAATTTTCAGCTCACCGTAAAGCCTTAAAGGAAAAAATATTGATGGAAATAGATTTTCACATTGAATGAATGCGCATTAGGCTGGTATCTATATCGCTAAAATAGGGATTAATGGTATGAAACTATTAATAAAGAAATTACAAAATAGTCTCAGATGCTCAAAGATGAACGAATTTACAGACCGTGACCATCAGGTTTTAGCACCTTAAATAGTGCCTGCTTGGTTTAAAATTAAATATTGATGAGCAAGTCATTATGCTTAAAATTTTTGATTTAGTTGCAAGGGTTATTGACCATATTTATAAAAACATTTGCACTTCATTTAGTCATTTGCCCTATGCGGGCGGCATTTACTTTTTTTCCTGTCAAAAAAAGTAAACAAAAAAGACCAGTTCAAAAAAAGGCGATTGCAAAGCACCGTTCATTCCCGAGTCAAAATGCTTTTTCTATCGCCATGATTATCAATGGTTAATTCTTAGTGTTCTGCCTTGGCGATAGACGCACTTTTGACTCTCCATTCACTATCGCTTGTTTTTTGAACGATATCCCAGACCTATAGCATTAATATTTTTGAAAGAATTTGTCTTTTTCAGCAGGCCCTAAATAGACGTTTTCTTTTGATAACTCAGTTAATTGAGTAAATTTAATGATTTAGGCTCTCTCAAAGGTGGGAGCCTTTTTTTGTTTACAATAAGGTAATATTTAATTGCCCTATACTTAATTTCTCACTAACTTTTGGTTAATCTTCCAATCTTAATTTTGCTTATTATTTAACCAAAAAAGTTTTTTTATGAGAAACATTTTATTTACTTTTATTTTAGTTTCATCTTGTTGCTTAGGACTTAGTGCTCAAGATGATATTTTTAAAGAAACCATTAAAATTCCTGCGGGTTATGTGCCTAAAGAAGTGGTTTTACCTCCATCCCCATTGAAAATGCAGGTATTGTTTGTAGGTGGACATGACATTGTTCAAACAACAAAAACTTACAATAATCCAGCAGGTAGAGCCATAGCTAAAGAATGGCATGACTTTATCGGATTGACTCCTGACAATACCGGTGATAGTCAAGGATGGGTGACCGTAAATCATGAAATGATCTATCATGATGACAAACTTGGAGATGGTGGAGGTATGACCATGTTTAAAATAAAAAGAGCTGCTGATGGCAATCTGGAAATTGTAGACCAAAAACTACAAGATGGAAGAGAAGGAAAGTTTTTCAATGTGGATTTTGTAAACACTGTAGGAGAGACAGGTATGAATTGTGGTGGAATCATAGCGCCCAATGGACGTATATGGACAGCCGAAGAATGGTTTAGATCAAATACGGCATCTATTCATACTGGAAATGTATCCACTGGAGCACTTCCAGTGAGAGTTGGTGGCATTACCACAGGTTATGGGGTAAGAGATACAGCAGAGTGGACAGTTAAATCTGACCTTGAAGACTGGAACGGGCTTAAATTGAAGAAATTTGAAAATTTCAACTGGATGGTGGAAATAGACCCCAAACAAGCTAAAGCGATCAGAAAACAATATAACTGGGGTAGAGCTGGTTGGGAAGGAGGCGCTATCACCAATGATTTAAAAACTGTATATTTGGGTAATGATGAAGCTCCAAGTGCTTTTTTTAAGTTTGTGACTGAAAAAGCAGATGACTATAGTAAAGGGAAAATGTATTTTTATAAGCATGATGCGGTAGGCAGCAAATGGCTTGAAATTCCTTCAACTGTGGAGACACTAAAAAATAATTTAAATGGATATGCCATTGCAAACGGTGCAACTGTATTTTTGAGGAACGAATGGGTGGCGATAGACCAAAATTCAGGATATGTTTATTGGACTGAAACAGGAAGAGATGATGGTGGCAAATCATTGGTTTCTGCTGTTACAAAAGGTGGTGTTATACATCCTTATATGGATAGTTTGGCAGTATTACAAGGATTAACGAAAGCAGCTGATGATAAATTTGAAGATCCATATGGTAGAGTTTGGTATTATGACCCTGCAACTTCGCAAATAGGTGTTGCTATAAATGGAGGCCCTTGGTTTGCCAAAGCTGAAAGTCCAGAAGAAAGAAGCTATCCTGAGAAACACCTTTCAAATCCTGACGGGCTCAATGTGATGACTATTGATGGTAAATCTTTTTTGGTAATTCAAGAAGATTTAAATGGTACATCATATGGTAGAGTTCCAGCAGGTGTGACCAATCCTACTTGTGAGATGTGGTTGCTAGATGTGAGAAAAGCTAAAAATGCAAAAGTTAGTGATTTGATTAGACTTTCTGCCGTTCCAGCTGGTGCGGAAGTCACTGGTTGTGCGATGACACCAGATGGAAAATCATTATTAGTAAACAGTCAGCACCCAAGTGTAAACAATGCATTCCCTTTCAATCACTCATTGACTTATGCTATTCATGGATTTGATCTTATAAAAGTATCTAATTTACAAGAACCGGATAAGGATTCTTTTAAATCAAATAAGGTGTATCCTAATCCAACTACCAGAGAGATATATCTTGAAAAAGAGACTGAATTTGCTATTTATAATTTGGAGGGTAAAAGATTAAAAACTTTTACTACTACAAATAATGCATATGTTGGTGATTTAACATCAGGGATTTACTTTTTACAAACTAAAGATGGAGAAATCTATAAGTTTGTAATACAATAAACAAATTAGTCCAAAAACCTAGTATCTTTGGCCAACCACCTTCAAAATTTAAGGTGGTTGGCTTCTTTTATAAAATCATTTTTTGAAATAAAAAAATTTAAGAATGTACAGCACGATAAAAGTGAGCTTACTAATGGGGATTTTGTTTTTCGTCATTACTTCATTTAGAATAGGAAAGGAAAATGTGCCATCAAAGGAATGGATTTCTCAAAATTATAGTACATTTTATCATTCTGCAAATAGATTGGTATCTTTTGCAAACGAAAACAAATCTACATCAGACATCAGGAAGCAATTCAAAACTGTACAAGCCGACTTCAGGAAAATACAATTTTTACTAGAACACATTAGTGAAGAGTCGGTAAAAAGATATATCAATGGTGCTCCATTGTTATCAGTAGAGCCCAGTATTCCTACGGTCAATGTCTTAGAGCCTAGAGGGCTTCAGGTTTTGGATGAGTTATTGTACGAAGATTCGTTGGATATACAGGAAATATACAAAGTGTCACAGGAGTTGGCCACAGCATTAAAAAATCTTGAACCTGTTTTTGTATCAGCCTCACTTTTTGAAGCAGATATCAAAAGGGCAGTGTATAAAGATATCATCAGAATTTACACTTTGCAAATCACTGGATTTGATACTCCCGGTTCAGTAACCGGATTACAAAATGCTACCTATAACCTTCAAGGGATGCGTGAATTTTTAACGTTGTTTTATCAGCAAAATCCAAGTGCTAAATCATTGATTCCATTACTGAATGCATCAGTTGACTATCTTACACTACATCAGGATTTTGATACCTTTGATCGGGTGTATTTTTATAAAAATCATATTGCAAAAATACTAAAAGTACTGAGTGGATGGGACGCCAATGATTTGCCCATTTTATCCAGAAATCCCAGTGAAAAATGGGGTGTCAATTTTAATGCCGAACATATCTTTACTACTTCACTATTTAATCTTGACTACTTTACGCTCCAGCCTAAGACATTGATGACCAATCCCAAAGTCATTCAACTAGGCAAAAAGCTGTTTTATGACCCTATATTGTCCCACGAAAATACGATGTCTTGTGCTACCTGCCACCAACCAGAAAAGGCCTTTACAGATGGACTAGAAACGTCGATTACCAACAAACAAGGCTTGCTTGGGTCGCGAAATACACCGACACTTATTAACTCCATATATACCAAAGGATACTTTTATGATCTGAGGGAAGATGACCCATCCAGACAAATTGTACATGTTGTCAAAGACAAAAACGAATTCAATAGCGACTTCATGGACATCATGGATAGATTGGAAATGCAAGAATCTTACAAAACAGCTTTCCATGAGGTATTTCCAGATGCCAAAATAAGTAAGTATGCCATAACTGCTGCGATCACGGCTTATGTAGCCAGTCTTTCTTCCTATGATACGCCTTTTGATCAGTATATGAGAGGGGAAATCGCATCTATAGATCCCGCTGTAGTTAGGGGTTTCAATCTTTTTGCGGGTAAAGCGGCCTGTGCTACGTGTCATTTTATACCTACCTTTAGTGGATTGGTACCTGCTTCGTTTAAAGAAAGTGAAAGTGAAGTGCTAGGTGTCCCCAAAATTTGGAATCCAAAGGGCACGATGCACTTAGATACTGACCCTGGCCGGATTAGAAGTGGTAAACCAAGGGACGAAGCTCCCCATCTTGCCTTCTCATTCAAAACGACAACTATCAGGAATATATCCAAGACAGCCCCATACATGCACAATGGCGCCTTTAATTCTTTGAACGATGTCATGCAGTTTTACAATAAAGGTGGAGGGGCAGGACTTGGATTCCCATTAGAGTACCAGACACTATCGTCTGACCCATTACAACTGACAGATGCAGAAATGGCTGATATCATTAGTTTTATGGAGTCAATGACCAGCCCGATAACTACATATTAATGAATTTTAGAAAAATTTTACGCAAAAGTCCGCTTTTATCATTTTTAAGTCTTTACGCTTTTCTTCAGATTTTTGTCATGAGCAAAGACTTTGAAACGGATAAAGGTAAAGGTAAAAAACTTGCTCAAGTATATTGTTCTACTTGTCATAAAGTACCTTTGCCTGAAGAGTTGGATAAAATCAGTTGGGAGCAATATGTTTTACCTAGAATGAAAAAAATGATGGGTATTGATTCCATCACTCAGCATGATGATTTTTTTGAGAAAAGATATATTTCTGAAATAAAAGAAAGAGGCATCTTTTTAGATTTCTCCAGTTTGCCCATTTCTTCATGGGATGCTATACATGATTACTACATTTCTGAAGCCCCTGTGACATTGAACCCTAAAGATGATGAAGAAAGTATGGAATTATCATCGTTGTTTAAACCCATATTTCCAAGCATTTATAGTAGTCCGCCATCGACTTCTTTGATCAGATTAGATGGCAGTCATATTTTGTGGAGCGACATACACACGCAATCTACCTATATTTTGGACCACAACTTTGATGCTATAAAATCTATTAAAAATCCAGCAGAAGGACTTGTAGATGTGGATCACTTTGGGAAAGGTAAAATATTCACTTTTATGGGTAGTTTTAGCCCTACAGATGACACTACCGGAATGATTTATTTTCTAGATACTACGAGTGATTTTAAACTTTATCCACTTATTTATGGCCTTAGGAGACCTGTAAAGACGCAAGTCAATGATATGAATCAAGATGGAAAAGATGATATAATAGTCGCCGAATTTGGTAAATGGCTGGGGCAACTCACTGTTTTTATCAACCAAGGAAGTGGTAGTTTTAAGAAAATGATTTTATCAAAAAAACCAGGAAGCGTAAGCGCTGAAGTAGTTGACTTAAATAATGATGGATTATTGGATATAATCGGTCTTTTTGCACAAGGCGATGAACATATTTCTGTTTTTACCCAAAATAGAGATGGGAGTTTTGTAGAAAATCGCGTACTGGAATTTTCACCTGCGTTTGGCTCTACAGGTTTTGTGGTTCAAGATTTTAATCATGATAAATATCTCGATATTTTGTACTATAATGGTGACTTGGCCGACTTTCCCATAAGTGCAAAACCTTACCAAGGTATATGGATATATTTAAATAATGGAAAAGGTAAGTTCGTCAAAAATGATTTTTTACAAGCAAGTGGTGTTTATCAAGCTCATGTTGCTGATTTTGATATGGATGGTGATATCGATATATTTTGTAATTCTTTTTTCCCAAATAAAGGAAAACCAAAGGTGACAGGACTGAGCTTATTTGAAAATATTAATGGAAAATATCAAAAAAAATCATTGGCTTCAGAAGATATGGGAAGGTGGTTGGTCTCCGATATGGCCGATTTGGAAGGTGACGGCGATATGGATATCATAGTGGGAAATTTAATCATGGAACTTCTCGGTCATCAAGACCTAATACAAGCATGGGTTATGGATGGGTTGCCATTTATGATCTTAAAAAACAAAACTATTGATTAACAATCATCTTTTATCTGCTTTCTAAATACAATGAGTTTATTGGCTTTTAAATCAAACTCATTATAGAAAACTGCCAGGTTTTCTTTGGCTGGTCCTTGTTTGACACAACCTTTTTTGTTAAACATCGAACCATGGCAAGGGCATTCGAATGCATCATTGAAAAGCATAATCGTACATCCGGAATGTGTACAGGATAAAGAAAATGTTTTAAATCTATTATTCCCCAAGTTAAGGATCGCAAAGTCATCAAATTTTTTATTTTTTATAGTGACAATTGATTCATCCACCATTGCTTCTGGCACTTGGTCGAGATATATGGTGGCAGTTTCATAAAGTTCAAAAGGGGTACTAATTGTAAAATAGTTTGTATCATCGTGGTCCTGCAACTTTAGTTTAATCTTTTCTGCATTGATTTTTTTAGGCAACCATAAATACTTATCATCGCTAGCATCTATTTTTTCCGCTATTTTGAGCCATGTAATGCCATTATCTAAAGAGTAAAATAAGTCTAATTTTTCTATGAATTTGGATTCCCATAAAATTTCAACAGGAGTTTCATAACTAAGAATAATATAGTATGTGGGAAAAACGAATACGATATTTTTATTTTCTTCAGATTTATGGCATGCTGATACAAATAGACTCAAAGTAAAATATTGGATAAAATTTCTTCTGGACGTCATTTATAAAAATGCATTTTTAGATTTTGAGTATTTATTTACAAAATTAACATGTAATATTGAAAATAACTGAGAATAGATCACATTTCACAATTCCTTAATATGGATATTACGATGGAGTTATCCTGCATCACCTACATTTGTGACAGAAATAATCATATGGATATAAATTGGGGAATCCCGGATTCGGTACAACTTTCATATGAGTTGGTTACTTCTGATAACTATCTCAAAATACTAGATATTTTTACTGAAGACGAACATCCTTTTGTGAGTGAATCATATAAAGTGCGCAAAAAGCTAAAGGTGTACTTCGACAACATGGAAAAACTCCGTCAATCCAAATCTAAATATGCTGGTCAGGAATGGATGGTATATCATCGTGAAGATCAAAAGTATATTGGTATTGTAAGTTTATATGATCTATCTACCGAGGAATATCACGACAATGTTCAAAGGTGTACGCTAGGATTTGCTATCCATACTTCATATCGAAGAAAAGGATATGGAAGTGAAGCAGTGAAGTCATTGATACATTATGCAAAACACAGTTTGGGTAGACCTTTAGCATTGGCTTACACTCATGATAGTAATCCCGCCTCCAAAAAAATATTAACTAAATTAGGATTTCAGGATGTAACTGGCCAATATATTTGCGGGCCTGATATCAGATATTTTGGGTTAGGTGAATGATTTTAAATACATAATTTACTTCTTTGCTTACTAAAAATTGGGTAAGGCGCTCGATACAATACAAATTTATTTAATTTACATTTTAATGATAGCCATTTAATTAAATAATTTTAACATAATTTTAAGGGTTTTATAATATTGCAATGTATATCTTTGCGTCCAAGATGAAAGAATTATTTATATATATATTATTAGTAACTTACCTAAATATGGCTTTAGTTCCGCATGTAGGTGAAACTGATGTATTCATAATGGGTTCTCATCAACAAGTAGATGAAATTAACTCGTTTTATGAGCAAATAATGGTCGTACTCGGATATGACACTACTGCCGAAGATGAAGATGGTGACTCTGGAACAGAAGATGATAGTACTTCAAACAGTTCAAAAATATTACAATATTGTACCTTAACACCATATCAACCAACCCTAAAATCTTTTTTTGTAATTTATGAGAAAAAGTGCAATCACTTTGTATTCGAAAAATTCAATCTTTCGTCCATAGATTTCGGAATAGAATCCCCTCCACCCGAAGTATAATTATTTTTTAATGTTTTGTGCAAAAATACTCGTCTGATGACTGGTATTTGCTTTGCTCTACAATTTATTTTTTCAAATAGAAACATTTCAAAATAATTAATTAAATCAATATGAAATTTATAAATTTCTCTGCAAATACCTTGCAGATGCTAATGGTTTGTACCATGAGTAGCATTCTATTTTCGTGCAATGAACAAAAAAATAATGAAGTTCTAGAAAAATATACTGTCATAAATCCTATCTATGCAGACTCTAGCTATACCCAAGAGTATGTGGCAGACATTCAATCTATACAAAATGTTGAATTGAGAGCAAGATCCAAGGGATTTGTAGAACGTATTCACGTGGACGAAGGTAAATTCGTAACCCAAGGGCAGCTGTTATTTACATTAAATTCGAGTGAGTATCGCCAAGAATTAGCCAAAGCAAAAGCACAGTTGGCTTCTGCCGAAGCAGAGTTACAACAATCTCTTGCCAATGAAAAAATTGCGGATACAGAAATTCAACAATCGTCAATAGAAGTAGAGAATACTTCATTACTGGCTGAAAAGAAAATAATTTCTAGTACTGAAGCAAAATTAGCAAAAGCAAAATTGGCAGCAGCTAATGCTAAAAAAGAAGAATCCAAGGCCATTATTAATGCCGTAAAAGCTAAGATTCAGGAAGCTAATGCGACTATTTCTTTAGCTAATATCAACTTGGGCTTTACCGAAATCAGAGCACCGTTTAGCGGAATAATCAATAGAATACCCAATAAAATAGGATCTTTGGTAGAAGAAGGTACTTTGCTTACCACTATTTCCAACAACAATGAAATGTTTGCTTATTTCAACGTTTCGGAGACGGATTACCTGAATCACATTACTCAAAACCATAGCAATAAAAAAGTAAATCTCAAATTGGCCAATGATGCTACTTTCCCACAAGCAGGAGTCATTGAAACCATTGACGGTGAAATAGACCAGAGCACGGGAAATTTATCTTTTAGAGCTAAATTCCCAAATCCTGGAAATCTTCTAAAACACGGCGCAAGCGGAAAAGTGTTGGTAAAAACAGAGCTGAAAAACGCTATGCTCATTCCGCAGAAGTCCACCTTTGAAATTCAAGGGAACATTTATGTGTTTGTGGTAACTGCTGATAGTACGGTGCAGCAACGTCAGATTACGCCCACAGCAAGACTATCCCAATCGTATGTAATACAACCGACACTTGCAACAAATGATAAAATCATTTATGAGGGCATACAAAGGGTAAAAGATGGCGATAAAGTACATACCGAAACAGTATCATTTTCTGATATTAATAACTCAAAAACCCAAAGAAAATGATAGCACAAATTATTCATCGCCCTATATTGGCGGTTGTTATATCGCTGATTATTCTTTTTCTCGGTATACTGTCTTTGTTCCAGCTGCCCATGACACTTTTTCCTAGTATTGCCCCACCTGAAGTAAACGTAACAGTGGAATACACGGGAGCGAATGCCGAAACGGTGACTAGAGCCGCCATCGTTCCGCTTGAACGCGCCATCAACGGTGTTCCCGGAATGAAATACATGAGCAGTGATGCAGGTAATGATGGGGTGGGTGTTGTACAGATTTTATTTGAAACAGGTACCGATCCGAATGTTGCGGGTATTAATGTACAGAACAGGGTAAGTGCTGTAATGGGAGAATTGCCATCCGAAGTAATTCGAAATGGAGTTAAAATTGCCAAAGAAGAAAATGCCATGCTCATGTACCTGAACATCTATTCAACAGATTCAACGCTTGACGAAAAATTCCTCTACAATTTTGCTGACATCAACATTCTTGCAGAACTCAAAAGAATTAAAGGTGTTGGTTTTGCTGATATTGTTGGGGCAAAAGAATATGCCATGCGTATCTGGTTGAAGCCTGACAAAATGGTCACCTACAATGTTTCAACAAATGACGTTTTAAATACATTGGAAGAGCAGAACCTGGAGGCAGCCCCCGGAAAAATTGGGGAGAGCAGCGACAAGAAAGCACAGGCACTTCAATACACCATTAAATACACGGGAAAGTTCAATACCAAAGAGCAATATGAAAATATCCCAATTAAGTCCACCGAAAGTGGACAAATGCTCCGCATAAAAGATATTGCTGATGTAGAGTTTGGTACAACCTATTTTGATGTGGAAGCCAAAATGAACGGCAATCCTTGCGCAGCAATTATGTTGAAACAATTGCCCGGCTCCAATGCACGTGAAGTAGTTAGTAATGTAAAAAAACGGGTTGCCTTACTCAAAGAAACAACGTTTCTGAAGGGCATGGACTATGAAGTGAGTTATGACATTTCGCGGTTTATGGATGCTTCGGTAAACGAAGTAGTAAAAACCTTTATAGAAGCCTTGATACTGGTGACCTTGGTCGTATTTCTTTTTCTACAAGACTGGCGTTCAACGTTGATTCCTGCGCTGGCTGTTCCTGTTTCGCTGGTTGGAACATTTTTCTTCATGCAGTTTTTTGGCTTTTCCTTAAACCTTATTACACTTTTTGCTTTGGTACTGGCCATCGGAATTGTGGTGGATAATGCCATTGTGGTAGTTGAAGCCGTTCACGCCAAAATGGAACATTCAAAAATAAGTGCAATGAAAGCGACAGAAGAAGCCATGAAAGAAATCACGGGGGCAATCATAGCTATTACTTTAGTGATGTCGGCAGTGTTTATTCCGGTTGCTTTTATGGGTGGCCCTTCAGGAATCTTTTACAGGCAGTTTTCAATTACCATGGCAATTGCTATTGTTTTATCAGGGGTTGTAGCCCTTACCCTAACGCCTGCTTTGTGTGCCTTACTTTTGAAAAATAACTATGGTGAAGAACAAAAACAAAACATCATTTCCAAATTCCTGAATGGCTTTAATATATGGTATTCAGGTGTGGAAGACAAGTACAAAGACCTGATTTCAAAAATTGCAAACCGACGAATTGTAACTTTTGGAGTTTTGTTTGCCTTTTGTCTAGGTACAGGCTTATTGAGTAAAATATTACCAACAGGTTTTATTCCAAATGAAGATCAAGGTACTTTTTATGCAAGTGTTACATCTCCATCGGGAGCAACCCTTGAACGCACGAAAGAAGTAGTAAACGCTATTCAGAAAGAAGCGCAAACGATGGAAGGTCTCGAAAGTATCTCGACACTCGCGGGAACAAATATCCTGTCTGACGGAACGGGTGCCACTTACGGAACAGCTCTTATCAATTTGAAACCATGGGAAGACAGGTCCATTTCTGTAGATGATGCGATTGCAATATTGGAAGAAAAAACACAACACATTAAAGATGCACAGATTGAATATTTTCCTCCACCTGCCGTTCCAGGTTACGGTAATGCAAGTGGTTTTGAATTGCGCTTATTAGACAAAACAGGAAGTGGAGATTTCAAAAAAATGGAAGAAGTAGTTCGGCAATTTATTTCCAACCTGAAAGCCCGGCCAGAAATTGCCAGTGCCTTTACCATTTTTGATGCAAGCTTTCCACAGTACACTTTGCACATAGACATTGATAAAGCCGCACAAAAGGGTGTTACCATAAGTAATGCTTTGGGTTCGTTACAAACACTCCTGGGAAGTGAATACGCCACCAACTTCATCCGTTTTGGGCAGATGTATAAAGTGATGGTTCAGGCATTGCCCGAATATCGAGCTGTGCCTGATGATATATTGAAACTGTATGTTAAGAATGACCAGGATGAAATGGTATCTCTTTCTGCATTTATGACCATTGAAAAAACATACGGTGTTGACCAGGTGACACGGTACAATATGTTTCCATCTGCCGAATTAAACGGAGAGGGAAAAAAAGGAATAAGCAGCGGAACCGTTTTGAAGGCTGTGCAGGAAACAGCAAAAGAAAAGTTGCCGAGAGGATATGATATTGACTGGGCAGGTATTTCGAGGGATGAGGTTAATACAGGTAATGAAGGAATCATTATTTTCATGATTTGTTTATTGTTTATTTACCTTGTTCTTTCTGGGCAATATGAGAGTTTTCTTCTGCCTTTACCCGTAATCCTTTCACTTCCAACGGGAATTTTTGGTGCATTTCTGATGCTGACAGTGCTGGGCTTAGAAAACAACATTTATGCACAAATTGCCATGCTGATGTTGATTGGTATCTTGGGTAAAAACGCCATTCTGATTGTTGAATTTGCTGCACAAAAGCACAGTGAGGGAATGAGTGTAATCGAAGCAGCTTTAGAAGGTTCAAAGCTCCGTCTACGTCCCATTCTAATGACATCATTTGCATTTATTGCAGGCTTGTTGCCACTTACTATAGCAACGGGTGCAGGTGCTATCGGTAACAGGACCATAGGTACGGCAGCAGCAGGTGGAATGTTGTTTGGAACAATATTCGGTGTAATTATCATTCCGGGCTTGTATATAGCATTTGCTACCATTTCGGAAAAATTCAGCAAGAACAGAAAAAACGAAAATCCGGTAACTGAAATTATTTAAACCTTAATTCCAATTTTTAATAATTAGTTTTTATAAAGAATAACGTAATGAAATTTTATAGAATATATATATTTTTAATATTGTCAATGCTGGGAGCCTGTAAAACAGTACAATTGCCGACAGAAAAATCATTGACACAGATGCCGGATACCTTTGTCGATTCAAAGGATACAACGAATATAGCCAAAATCAAGTGGACAGCGTTTTTTACCGATGAAAAGTTGAAAGCATTGATTCTGGAAGGACTCGAAAGAAACATTGATTTACAAAACGCTTTTCAAAACATAGAAATAGCCTCAGCCAATCAATTGCGAGCCAAGGGTATGTTACTTCCTACAATTGATGCCGGAGCAAGTGCGGCTGTATATAAGTATGGTGATTATACACAGGAATGGGCAGGTAACAGGACAACAGAGATGACGGAAAGTGGTCCTTTTTTTTCACGTCATTTACCCAACTATTACTTAGGTTTGATGGCCAATTGGGAGGTAGATATTTATGGCAAACTCAAAGACCAAAATAAAGCGGCTCAAGCTCGTTTCTTCTCTACTTTTGAAGGTAAAAAATGGGTGCAAACCAACCTCGTATATGCCATTGCTAATGTGTATTACGAATTAGTAGCATTGGATAATCAATTAGACATTATCAATCAGAACACAGCTATTCAGGAAAATTCACTTGAAATCGTGCAACAACTAAAGGAAGCAGGAAGAAGTAATGAACTTGCCGTAAAGCAATTTGAAGCACAAATCCTGAATGCCAAAGCAGATGCGACACAAATCAACCAGGTTATCGTGGAGTATGAAAGTATTATAAATCTTCTATTGGCCCGATATCCGCAAGCTATAGATCGCAACAAAAATGCACTATCTGAAACATCATCACTAGTATATCAAAGCGGTGTACCTTCTCAATTACTGAGTAACAGACTTGATGTAAGAATGGCAGAACAAGAACTTTTGGCCACCAGATTTGATACCAAAGCGGCCAAAAAAGCATTTTATCCTTCCTTCAATATCAATGCAGGTTTCGGCTCAAATGGTTTTTCGGTACCACTTTTTTTCACATGGCCATCAGCTGCATACAGTATTTTGGGAGGACTGACTGCACCTGTTTTCAATCGCAAACCCTTGCAAGCAGATTTCAAAACAGCCAGTGCTATTCAATTGACTGCGCTTAATAATTATCAACAAACCATTATATCTGCTTTTACAGAAGTGTACAACGAACTAAAAAATATTGAAAATTTAAAGGAAATTGCCTCATTGAAGCAAGATGAGGTAAACACTCTTGAGCAAGCCATCGAAAATGCAGATTTGTTGTTTCAAACCAATCGGGCCGATTATCTGGAAGTACTCATAGCCCAACAAAACTTGTTACAAGCCAAAGTTGATTTACAGAATTTGACCAAATTGCAAAAGTTGAGTGTAATTAATTTATATAAGGTTTTGGGTGGCGGACAGGAATGAATACAGCTATATAAAAAGAGTAACTTGCTTAACTTAATGCAAGCTACTCTTTTTATTTTGGCATTGTAGGGCACATTTTTTTTAGATAAAGGTTATTAAGTATATCACTCCACCACCTTCAATAAATCTAACCCATGGATCGCATAAGTGATCGAATGATTGTATGGAAATGGATTGGTATAATCCGGATGCTGTGCGTTCAATAAGATTGATTTTTGGTCAGGAGTCACACAAGCACCGGTGACTTCAGCGCCTCTAGGTACCATGGATATTTTGATCAAATCTTTGGCGGTTGCGTTTTTTGCTTTTCGGATGTCTAAAAGATAAACTTCGCACGTTTTTTCTGTCACACCAGGCGGAACTCTATGGTGTGAGATCCCATTGAGATCTTCACAAATGACCAAAAAAGTGTGCCCATCTATGACTATGGTGGTCAGGCCATCTGGATTGGACAAATGATTTTCAGGGTAATTATTCTCTCCGGCCACCGGCCAAGGTCCTCCTGATACGGCAACTCCAGTTTCCATTGTTTTTGGGTCATAGTACCATACTCGTCCATAGGGATCAAGATATGCCGGATCATTCGCTGTGGCAAGATTTTGTTCTTTGGCCAATTTTAGATGATGAGGATGTGGCTTACCGCCTGCCTTTATACCTTTGTCAAAAGATTTACCGCCGTCATCCCTTCCAGTTTCTGTCCAGTATACCATATCCGTTTTTGGGTCTACGGCTACCCATTCGTTGCGGAGAAACATCGTTGCGCCTTGAGATATGGCATAATCATTGACACTTTGGAGATAAATCTCGGTGTCGTAGGGTATTTTGATCCACTTTTGTGGATGATCGTGTTTGTAAAAATATAGATCGCCTTCTTGATATTGATTGGCCGTCTTGGCTTCAAACTTGAAGAAAGCTGTTGGGGCCTCATCATTGCCAAAATAAACAGTCTTTAGATCATTGGAAATGGCACCGCCTTCCCATCCTGCTCGGCCCCAATTGTATTGTTTTCTGATGGCTACTGCCTGTTTAGGGTCGATCTCCACATACCAATTGAAATTTTGGTATTTTTTAATTGTTTTACCATTCCAAGGTTTAATGTCTGATCGGATTATGAAGTCATGGGTATCTCTGACGCCCTGGCCTATGGTGATGCCAGCTATTTCTATGGGATATGCTCTTTTATTGGGTTCGCCATTAAATATCGATGCATTGTCCGTTTTAAACCATTCTTCAGCGGTCCATATGCGACCATTGGGTGATCGAATACCACTACAATTCATACCTGTTTCCCCTACCGTATTTACAAAATTCACATTAAAAAACTTACCTTGTCTGCCGTCATTTAGGTTTTGGTCCATGACTTCTAGGCTGCCATCTGCCAGTCTTTTGACCCTGAATGCCGTCATGCCGCCACCATCACCCAAACGATCATCTTTGTAGTTGAGCTCATGATTGATACTAATCCAACCTAAGGATTGACCGGAAGAGTCTGCCGTAAAGCCGATAAAATCGTTTCCTTCTTTAGCTATGGCGCGTCCTTTGGGGTTTTTGTAGGTACTATTGGTTTGCACCAAATCATGCCCACCAACGAAAAGTACCTGAGTCCACAGTGGAGATGGTGGTGAGACGATAGTGTCGGATACGAAATTTTGGGGAGCTTGTAGTTTAGATGCCAACTTTAATTGAGCTGATAAGTGTCCTACAAACAAGATACACCATAGACAAAAGATACGTCTCATGGTGAAAGTATGACGTATTGACAATTTTTTTAAGAACTTTGAATTTATTCTGTTTGACTTCATATTACTAAAGTTTATTTCTTTTAGGTGATTGGTGATTAGGTAAAGTCTAAATTTTTAAATGTATCAG
Organism: Aureispira sp. CCB-QB1; assembly: GCA_945870185.1. Lineage (GTDB taxonomy): Bacteria > Bacteroidota > Bacteroidia > Chitinophagales > Saprospiraceae > OLB9. The sequence goes on from CAMBRK010000002.1 coordinate 50,132, forward strand.
ACAATTCTTTTAACGCATAGGCGGTCCAAAACAATTTATAACCACTTTTCATAAATTTTTCTTGCAGTGACATGGGGAGCTAAATTATTCACTTCAGTATTATTAAACCCTTGTTCGACAGCTGATTTTTCTTTTTCTGATATAGAATCCAACCAATCTTTATTCTCTTCTTTTTTAGATTTAATCAATTTTTCAATAACTACTTTGTCTTCCAATGTCGGGAGCCATTGAATCAATTCAAGTTTTTTACTAAGAATTTTCGACTCCATATTTTTTGATTAAGTATTTACAACTATGTTTTGGATAATAAAGTTCGTAAAAGTGATGGAAATTTACTTTTTTAATCTTGTATCCTAGCTGAATTATTGTGGTCCATGTTGAGTGTTTGCATGTCAAGACTAAATTGTTTTAACCCGGATTATGCGTTAGAACTTTGTAATAGCCTGTCCCGCTTTAGCGGGAAGAAGCTAAAATGCAACCAGCCTGACCACTACATGGTAGGCGGGCAGGTAAATCAGCTATTTATATTCGAAAAGCGTAGCACCGCTTCGGTTACAGAAGAAAAATAGTCCGCCGCGGCGGATTCTGATTTGCAGACCTTGTCGAGCCAAAGGCACGAAGTTTAGCTTCGGAATAGATTTTCTAATGCATAATCCGGGTTTAAAATATTTTAAAAAAAACCTGGCCATCATCATTGATAGCCAGGTTTACTACATTAGTTTTACTGAAATCTATTTTCCGAAGAAGTCAAATTTTATACCTGCATTGATACGTACATTATAGTATTCTTCCTGAAAGGTTCTTTCAGAAATACCTTGATAGTATCTCAGTGGTTGATTGGTAAGGTTATTGGCTTCTACATAAAATCTCCATTTAGGAGTGAAGGCATAAGAAGCGTTAACATCAACAAAGGTCTGTTTGTCGTAATAAATATCATTAAATGCTGACCCGCCAACTTCATCAATATAGTCACTTGCAAAATTCAATGAAGTACGAATGACCAGTTTTTTATTCTCGTAAGAAAGAGATGCATTGAGCATATTTTTGGCTGTACCTGTGAGTCTTAGATTTTCGTTTTCGCGCTCTTGAATACCAGTGGTACTGGATTCTGTAAGGGTATAATTTAAATATACTCCTAACCCTTTGAGCGCACCAGGTAAGAAATCTAATTGTCTTTGGAGAGCTACTTCAAATCCATAAACATCTGCAGTACCACCATTTTGGGGTTGTGAAAGCGAAACTAATTGTCCGTATTTGGGATCATTGACATTGAGGTCTGTACGATTGTAGATAAAGTTACTTATATCCTTATAGAATCCACCTGCTGAGATCAAACCAATAGATTTAAAGTAGTTTTCAAACATGACATCAAAATTCATAGATGTGGTTGCTTTTAGCGCAGAGTTTCCTCTCTCAACGGTCATGTTATCCGGACTAAAATTGACAAAAGGTACTAAATCAAAATAATTAGGTCTGGCTACTGTATTGGTCCAAGCAAATCGTAAGATTGAATTGTCTGTAAAATTATATTTCAGGTGAGCTCCAGGAAGAAAGTTGGAATAATTTTGAGAGATTTCAGCAGTTGGTTTAGCTACTTCATTATCTTCGTCATATTCAAAACCACTGTACTTGATCGATGTGTTTTCGATTCTGGCACCAACTATAGCCAATAACTTATCAGAAATTTTGTAATCTGCCATCACATATCCACCGGTGATATTTTCTTTGGCAGTGTAGTTACTGGTGATATATTCTGCTACAGCATCTTCTTTTTCGAACTTAGCTGCATTTCCAAACTCCAAGCCACCTAAATATTCTTTGGTAATAAAGTTGCCAGGAACATATTTTTCACCATTTAAAAATGTTCTTTCATTTTGAGCAGAACTAGGCAGATCACCAAAAGTATTACCATTGGTACCCAAATTTCCAATAGGCTTGTAAATATCATAGGTATTATTTCTTTCCTTGTCTTTGCCCCGATATCTTCCCCCAAACTGAAGCTTACCTTTATTAGCAGCAAAAGGCAATTCGAAATCTAAGCGACCATTGATATCTTGTTCATTAGTATTGTTATTAGATTCATATATTTCATTTAGGGACAGAGTATTGATATCTGCAGCATTTTTAAGTGTCACCAAATATTTAGCAGGATCTTTGGTATCTACGATGACCGTTTTATTGCTTCTGTGCGTGATATATCTTTCATTTGGTCTGTCTTCTTCTGCCGTAGCATAGGTACCTGACCAGGTCATTTTTAGTTTGTTGAAAAGGTGATCTCCTGAAAGGCTGTAGTTGGCTACTCTTTGATCTTCTACTCTTGTACCTTTATTTCTCTCATTGTCTATACCACCTTTAGTTTGGATAGCTACACGACCTTGCAACTCGAGTACTCCATCCGATAATTTGGTAAATTTACCTGTGGTGATAGGTGTATTCAATCTATCCACTCTGAATCTATATCTATTTTCCCAATCATCTCTCCAGTTGTACATGGAATTAAAGTAGATATTGTGTCCCTTAGCCAACTCATAATCCAAAGCCAGTGAAGCACTTCTCCTGACTCTTTGAACATCATATTTTCTTAAGTCAAAGCCTGATAAGACTGCAGCATATCCAGGGACCTCCGTTTGTGCCCATACTCCTTCGAAATTGTCAGATCCAAAAGTATGGTTGTTGTAAGATCCAGAGAGTATAACTCCCAATTTGTTACTTAAAAACCTATTTCCAAGAATAAGAGAACCATTCCATATTGGTTTATTGGAAAGGAAGTTTAATCCAGAACCCAAAGTACCTGAAAGTCTCAAACTGGTAGGTGCTTTTCTGGTGACTAAATTTACAGATCCTCCTATAGCATCGGCATCCATATTGGGTAGGACGGCTTTATTGACTTCTATGGCTTGGACCATATCGGCGGGAATTAAGTCCATTTGTACGTTTCTGTTGTCTCCCTCTGCAGACGGTACTCTTTCACCGTTGATCATTACAGAGTTAAGTTGAGGGGCCATACCCCTGATGATGATATTTCTGGCTTCACCTTGATCATTTTGCATAGTGATACCCGGAATTCTCTTCATAGCGTCTCCAATGTTTGCATCAGGAAACTTACCTATCTGGTCAGCCGCCACGATATTGGTTATATTAGCATTGTTTCTTTGCTGGCTCAATGCTTTTGCCTGGCCTCTGAGCCTGTCACCCAGGATGATCACTTCATCACCTAGGATAGATGCTTCTGAAATAGCAATAGTAATCGTTGTAGTCTTCCCACTTTCCACCGTTACTTCCATAGATTTGTCTTCATAACCCAGATAGCTTATAGAAAGTGTATAGCTTCCAACAGGAATGGCCGAAAAATTAAACTTTCCTGCATTATCTGCAATAGTACCTTTTGAATCTGAAGTATTAATAAAAATAGTTGCTCCTGGCATTACTAAACCAAGATCATCAGTGATTTTTCCTTGAATGTTTCCTGTTTGAGCAGATAAGGATGATATACAAAAAATCATCACTATAAAGATGTGTAAACGCTTTGACATAAAATTTGATTTTAAATTAAGCCACAATGATAGATCTACTACATTACGCGTATATTAATTTCATGTTAAATTTATGTTATCATTTATATATGAAATTATTAACATTAAAATAATATTGAATTTCAATGGGTTTAAAACATAATTACGATTTTTGTGGGTTAAAAATAATTTGTACTTATGTTTATCAAAAAATTTTTGTGGATTGCATTAGTTTTCATATCATTATTTGCATGTGGAACAAAAGAAAAAACTTTGGAAGTTTTATCACCTGCAATCACTACCGAAAAAGTAAATACGGATAGTGATGATCCTGCGATATGGATTCATCCTGTGGACCCATCAAAAAGTCTAGTCATAGGTACAGACAAAGGCGGGGATTCTGGAGCAGGTGGTTTGTATATGTTTGATATGAATGGTAAGATAGATACATCCAAAACCATTCCACTCCAACGACCCAATAATGTGGATATTGCATATGGTCTAGATATCAATGGAACCAAAATAGACATTGCAGTATGTACAGAAAGAAATACCAATAGCATCAGAGTGGTGGCGTTACCAGAAATGAAGCTAATAGACAATGGAGGAATATCTGTTTTTGAAGATGACTCTCTCCAGGCGCCCATGGGTATCGCATTGTTTAAAGATCTATCCACACAATTGATCTATGCCATAGTAGGCAGAAAAACGGGTCCAAAAGAAGGATATCTGTACCAATACAGACTGGCTGCTGACGGCAATGGTATAGTTAAAGGGTCTTTGGTAAGAAAGTTTGGGAAATACAGCGGCCAAAAAGAGATAGAATCTATTGTGGTAGATAATGAATTAGGTTATGTATATTGTTCTGACGAAGGAGTTGGTGTGAGAAAATATTATGCTCATCCGGATAGCACCAATGTAGAATTAGCACTTTTTGCCACTAACGGTGTTGCCGAGGATCATGAAGGACTCTCTATATATAAGGCCAATGATGGTACAGGATATATCCTGCTTTCCGACCAACAAGCCAATCAATTTCATATTTTCCCACGCGAAGGCACCAAAGCTAATAAACATGATCATCCCTTGATTAAGGTTATCAAAACCAGTACAGACGAAAGTGATGGAAGCGAAGTCACCCATATATCCATAAACGATAAGTTTAAAAATGGACTTTTTGTGGCCATGAGTACAGATGGTACATTTCAGTTTTATAAGTGGGAAGACATAGCTGGAAAAGATCTCTTTTTAGCACCCAATGGATTGAAGAAGTAAATGGGTTTGATTCTACCAGCTTTCGAAAATCCAGATGCTGATTGTATATGATCGAAGTTGCAAAACTTGAAACGCCTTAGTATCACTTCGATCTACGGGAGTTTATTTGCATCTTACCGATTAATAAAAAAAGTTTCAAAAGCTTTTAATTCATTGATTTCCTGTGTAACAAATTTGTCAAATAACTTATCACCAACCTGACTTCTGAGTGCTGATATGCCCACATCAATCAATCTAATACCTTGATCAGTCAAAAATATATTGTCAAATGAAAAACCTGGCATGTCTGATGGTCTCCGTATATCACGATGTACAAAACCTTGTTCATGAAGTTGCGTCAATTCATCTTCAAATACTTCGAATATCAATTGCCTCCTTTCAAATTCAAATGCTCTAAAGTCTATTGGATACAACCTTTCCATCACTAATACTTCCGTATCGTCGGCTAATAAGTCTAAACGGACAAACTTTACTATAAGGTTATTGATATGGTTAGCAAATTTCATTTTTTCTGCTTCTGAACCTATCTCTGATCTTGTATTTTCAAAAAATAATTTTCCAGCTTCTGTTTCTGACAAAGCAATTACAGTATTGTTTGCACCTGATGATAGCGTTTTGGGATATTTCTTTGCCATAAAAAATTATTTTGAATGCAAAAATACAAAAAATTGGGCGTAATCTGAAAGATTAAATCATTATACTACAATTTACAAATTAAGTTAGCTAAATATGGTAAAAAGTCTCAGTGCCACTACAGCAGCACAAGTAATGCATCTGTACTATTTTATAAACCACTATATAACTGGTATAAAAAAAGCCTTCACACTTTTGGAAGGCTTTATATTAACTAACTAACAATAACAAATTATTTTTACTATCTCCACAATTCAAATGGTGTAAAGGGAATCTCATTTTTATTCAGGTCTAGATATCCGGCTTGTAGATGCTGAGAGCCTGTGGACTCTATATATTCTATTTTAATTTTGTGTTTACCTTTGGACAATATGGTCTGACCTGTTTTGGACATAGCGCTATGGTCACCATCGTGGTCTATGAGCAATGTATCATTGATATACAGTTTTGAGCCATCATCTGAGTTGATATAAAACGTGCGGATGCCCGTTTCAGGTATTTCGATATATCCTTCTATCACTAGTCCGAAGTGATCTTCTCTATGCGCTACTGTAGATAGATTGAGTGTTTGCATGAAGCCCGTTTTTACAGTCTGAAGCTTTGAGAAATCTGGAATATTTTTCCAATCTCCTTCATAATAAGTATAGTTTAGACCTTTGACCAAATCCCTTTTTACTGTTGGTGCTTGCGGACTCATTTTCTTGACAGACTGTTGGGTGATTCTACTTTGGTTACCATCTTTGGTATATGCTCTTGTTCTGATCGTACACGTTTTATCTACTTTAATGGGCTGACTATATCGGCTACTTTTATCGGTAGGTTCTGTGCCATCAGTTGTATAATATATCATCAAATCATTCATAGCAGCAGACAAGGTAATGGAAGTATTTTTTTCAAAAACTGGGCCCGTGGTTTCTATTTTTACTCCGGGTGGCATCTTAACTATTTTGAGTTTGTCTTTGTTTTTTTCCATCTGAAAAGCATCGATCAATCTACCTTCATGGTCAATGGCTTTAAATATCAATTGATCCTGATAAATATTGAATGTGCAATAATGATGTACCGCTTGCAACTCTGTAGTAAACCAACTTCTCGTAGGCGCAAAATCTTCAATATATCCGCCTGCACCACCAGAATTGATATAAATGACGCCATCTTTGGTATTGATCCGATCGTTGGTCATTGGCCAGCTTCTTTCATACAAATGGGTATGTCCGTACAAACAAAAATCCAAACCATATTTATCATATAAAGGTACCAAGTTTCTCGATTTTGAACCAAGATTGGACAGTTCTTTGGCGGTATCTCCATAGTCATTATTATCTGAGGTATATGGTGGATGATGATGCATGGCTATCTTCCAGGTAGCAGTAGATTTAGATAGTTCCCACTCCAGCCAATTGTATTGCTCAGAACCTTCATCTATATCTCTGTTGGAGTCAATCATAAAAAACTGCACATTCCCATAGGTAAAAGTATAGTAATACTCTGGTGCCGGAGCCACTATATAATCGTAGTACAAGGGTGAGTCCTGTTCATGATTTCCCAATACAGGATAGATGGGCACCCGATTCATGAGTATATGGCCATATGGAAAAAAGTGTTCTGTCCAATCCGTTTTTTTAAGTCCTTTATCTACTAAGTCGCCGACATGTACTACAAAATTGGGTCTGTCCTGATATACTTTTTCGGCTATTTTGCCCCACGCCCAAGGGGTATCATTATTTCGTTGCGTATCACCTATCAGGGCAAACATGAGTGCGCTGCTATCTTTGACGGCTGTTTTGAAGGTAGAAGTGGGCGATATCCATTCTTTGCCATCATCTGTAACAGATACTACCCGATAGAAATAATTGGTTTCTGGTTTTAGCTTATCCATATACACTTCATGCAGTGTTCGCTTGCCTTTGACTAGTACAGCTTGATCGAGATTGGGCTGAGCTGCATTTTTGGTAGCTTCGCCGTATTGCACTTTGGTCGTAGCTTTTTTATGGGTTTCCCATAAGATGTACATGCCCGTTTGGGTAGAAAACTGTAAGTATGGTTTTACCAAAAAACCTGTGTCACTTTGACTATAAATGGAAGCCGATAGCATTAATGAAACAACAAATAATAGGATTGACTTAAAACTCATTTGTTTTGTGATTTTATAAAGATGATGATTTTAAATTATGCTCCAAATGGGTATAAATCAATTGGCGAATTTCATCCATATTTTCATCAACGGGAATTTCTGATTTTGCCATTTCGTCCCATTTTCGTAGCTGGATATATCTTTCAGAATATTTGTCTTCCTGAAAGTCTTTTGCTTCCCCAGGAGTCATCTTTCCACCCTGAAAGTCCAATGTTCTTTTACTAGCTTCTGAAAGCTGTTCGTAATACTCGGGAAATTTGTAAGTTAGGTATCTCTTAGCATTGACATGGGATGCGATGAGTCTACACACTTTGTTTGAAAAGCCCATTTTTCGAAGGAAATTAGCACCAAGTGTCTCATGATCTACCACACCATAACTATCCATTACTTGATGTTCGTCGGTCTCATCAATACATAAATGTCCGATGTCGTGTAGAAAAGCAGCCAATATCGTTTCTGAGTCACCACCATTAGCTTTGGCCAGATGTGCTGCTTGAAGGGCGTGTTGCAGTTGCGTTACTCCTTCACCAAAATAGAGTTCGCCGCCATATTTTCTGTAGAGTGAGATTATAGATTCTGTACTTTGAAATATTCTGTCGGGCATCATGTCATACATTTGAATGGCAAAAATATGGTTTCCATTTTACCAGTAAGTATCGTCAATATTAAGGTATGGTTAAGTTGTGGTTATGGTGATTTGTATTAATTTAATATTAAGTTTACAAAATAATAGTTTAGTTATTTTACAACTCTTTACTTTTGCATTGTAAAATGAGCAATAACATATTAAAAAAAAATTAACATGAAAACACAAAATTTTTTCTTTACTATTATTTTAGTTTCAATTCTATCCCTTTTTTCTTGTTCAAAATCTGAAGTATTTGTACAACAAGAAAAAGATGTAATGATAGAAGGTGGTAAAATGGCATTTAAAAATGATGAAGCATTTGAATCATTTATTAAACAAATTAAGGAGAATAATGAATCGCCATTTTCTAAATCTGAATTTTATTCACTAAAACACATTTTAGCTGATTTTAGTGACGAATTCATCGATCAAGTTTGCCAAGAATATTCGAGATCAGGTAAAAACACTAGTAAGTATTTTGTATTCGTCCAAGAAAAAATGAGACTTACTTAGAACCAATAGTTGATCAGTATGCAATGCAATTTATTCTAAATAAAGATTTAGAATTTATTATAGGAAATACTGTTTATAAATATTTTAGAAATGAAATAAAAGTAAAAAATATCAATGAAGATTGGTCAGTATCTGAGTCATATCCTATCACCAGAGATGAAATTGAATTAGGTTCAAGGTTAGATATAGCCCAATGTGATTCACCAGAATACAATTTTAGTAGACTGAGAAGAAAGGTGTCAGGAGAAATAAGTCGTACATGTGCTTTTTTCTATTCTGAATTAAGAGTAAACGCAAAACACAGAAGAAGATCATGGGGTACTTGGAATTATTCAGATACTCATTACCTCGCTTTAGGGACAACAAATGGATCGGTAAGTTTCACACCGGCATGTACTGGAGGGCCGTGTAGTGGCACAACAGAGTTTGCAGAAGAATATTGGGCATCATCCGTTAATGTCATAGTAGATTATGGAGTCAATTGTACAACATGTCCTAGTTTATGCAATGCAAATGTAAATTATACTGCGACTTGTTTAGACAATCAAACTAGAGGTTGTTCAATAATAAGATAAATTATTAACTATTATTTAATCAAATATGTTTTGCTCATTTTACTATTTAGATATGCAAAAGATAGGTCTATATTTATGTTGGATAAGTTTATTGGTAATGAGTTATTCTTGCCAAAAGGAACTAAATTATTCAATACCAACGATTATTAAACCAGTTGTATATGCTAATATTCACAATAATGGTATCACTGTATATGTCAGTAAATCTGAAAATCTTTTATTAGATGAACTAAACCCATCAAAACTTTGGATTCAAAATGCTCAAATACATATAATTACAAGTGACACAACATTATATATTCCATTTGTTAAAGAAAATATGTATCATCTATATTTTGATTCTGCAAATAATGTTTCTAAACAATATGAATTAAAAGTGGCAATTCCAGACTTTCCTTTAGTTAAATCAACTATTACAAATTTCATTAAGAATCCAGTTCCAGCCATGCAAGTTAGTAAAGGGCAAATTATTGATAATGGAAATCAACCGCTTTATTCGATAAATTTAAGTTTTGTATCATCAGTTGAAAAAAAATCAAACTATGTGGTACAAATCTCACCAGAAAATACAGATGGCACAAGTATTGGAGTTGATTTATATGGATTTGCAAAATATTATGATTTGCAAGATCTGCCATGTAATTATTCCATAAATAGTCATAACAAAATTTTGACTGCAACATTAGATGATATCTGTTCAGATTATAATACAATAGATGAAGATATTCTATTCTCAATAGAAAATCTTAAAAAACTAAGCATAAAATGCCAATATGTTGATGGGGATTATATAAAATTTTTAAAAAGTCAAGTACGCAGCACATTTAGTATAAATGCTTCAGACTTCCCAGATATTTCAAACTCAAATATCTCCAATGGTTATGGATATTTTTATATTAGTTATGAAAAATCTTTTCAAATTATTTATTAGTTAATTTTTGACAAATTTCAAAAAACGATTCAAAAAATAATTACTACTAAATTTCAAAATATAAATATGCGTTTTATCAATATTTCGATTTTTATATTGTTCACGATTTTCAATTTGAATGGGCAGCACAGAATATTTGTTTTAGATGCTCAAAGTGGAGAACCAATTACAGGCTGTAGCTCAAGAACCATTGATTTAAAATGGTACACTACATGTGATAAAGATGGTAGTGTAGTTTTGCCAAAAATAAATGACACGACTCAAATAGTATTTTCGTATCCAGGTTATATTACAGACACTATAATTTATAATAAATTAAAGACCAAAAGTATTGTAAAACTGGAGCCAGAAATTTTGCCTATTGTCGAAATTACGGCTTTTAATGATAGAAATGCTACTGAATTACTTCAAAGCAGAACTATCTCACTTGAACAAATAAAGTCAATACCTCAATTAGGAGGAGAAGCTGACATATTTAAATCATTATCACTTTTACCTGGTATATCAACGGGCGGCGAAGGAACCAGCGGTTTGTATATAAGAGGTGGAACGCCAGATCAAAACTTAATATTGATAGACGACGCACCAACCTATAATTTAAATCATTTATTTGGATTTATTTCAGCCATAAATCCAGATGCTGTAAAAAATGTAAATTTATATCACGGACCTATTCCAGCTAGATATGGAGGCCGTCTATCTTCTGTGATAGACCTAACTGTTAAAGAAGGTAATAAAAACAAATGGAATAAAGATGCATCTGTAGGTTTAATAAGTTCTCATGTAAATTTAAATGGGCCAATTTCTGATAAAGTTGTCTTAAATTTTAACGCTCGGGCTAATTATTTAGGTTTACTCTTGTTACCTACTTATCCAGCTTACAAAAGAGGTACATCAAAGAATTATTTTAACTTTTCGATGTATGATATCAATGCAAAAGTAACTTACAATATCAGTGAAAAAAATAAATTAACATTTAGTTTTTATGATGGAAAAGATCATATTTTAGCAAATTCAAAACAATCCAGTGACATTTCAAAAGCTAAAAATAATTGGGGTAATAGGATTTTTTCAATGAAATACAACCATTTTTGGAAATCAGGAGTATCAAAAATAGTTGTCACTTATAATCAATATATTTATGATTTTAATTTTAATACCTTCGATTCTAATGAAAGTCGAATAGATGGATTCTCTAACCAATCTAACGTTAAGGATTTTAATATCAAGAATTTAAATAGTTTTACTCTGTTTGATAAGCAAAATATTGATTTTGGGATGGAATTAAATAATATGTCAATCCTACCATCAAAGTTTCAATTGTTTGATGGATCAGATAAAAAATATGGCGATTCAACATACTTCTTGTCTTCTATAAACCCATTCGTTGATTTGAAATTTAAGTTTCGTAAATGGCACTTTGATTTGGGATACAGAGTAGGCATATTTGGAAGAGATCAAAAAATATATTTCCAACCGAGAATTGCAGCTGGTTATGATTATTCCGATAAATCAAGCTTTCTATTTTCAGTTACAAATACAGTTCAACAGCTCCATAGTTTAACAAATTATAATTCACTTTCAGAAAATGAACTGTGGATACCTGCAACATCAAAATTAAAGCCTGAAACTGCAGTTTTGAGTACATTATCATCTTATCATAAAAAACTATTTTGGGGTCTCGATATAAGAACAGGGCTATTTTTCAAAAGAATGTCCAATCAAGTAGATTATATTAGAAATGGCGATAGATTTAGTATATTTAATTTGGTTACGTCAGGAGATTTTGAAGACAAACTGGCTTCTAACGGGATAGGCACAACAACAGGCCTTGAATTGCAACTTGAAAAAAGTGCTGGAAATATAAAAGGTTGGATTTCTTATACCTATAGTCGTAATTTGCGCCGTTTCAGTCAGATTAACAATGGACAAGAGTACAACCATCTTTATGACAGACCACACAGTCTATCGATAGTAGCTTCATCAAGTTTATCAAAAAAATGGACAATTAATAGTACTTTTGTATTTGAATCAGGCAGACCTGTTACATTACCCACGGCAAGAGTTTTAGGCCAGGATGGTGATTATTTCTATATTTTTGAAGGAAGAAATAATAAAAGAATGCCTGTATATCATAGACTTGATATAGGATTGACAAAATCAATTGAAACCGAAAAAGGAATTCGGTCTTGGACTTTCGGATTATACAATGCTTACGCTAGAAGGAATCCATATGCTCTTGAAGTAGCAAATAGACTTAATTTTAAAGAAGGAAATTCTAAGATTGTAATTGTTCAAAAATCTATTTTTCAATTTATTCCTTCTGTTAATTTTACCTATAAATGGAAGTAAAATTCTATATGGAGCTCAAATCAAATTAAAAAGAAAGCGGCACAAATAAAAATGTTACCATTCTAATACCACAATCTATACTATTACTAAATAAACAATATTGAATGTTAAATCATTCATTAAGTACTAAAATTGCATATTATGATTGAGATATCATACATAATATGAATATATTTGAATATTACTTGACTAATTCATAAAAATGGTCTATTTTTGTATGGTATTTCATTCACAAATGTTAATTATCCTAAATTATGACTGGTTTATCATACACAAATTGGGACTCCATGAGTGATCATGCTTTGGCAGAACATATTGGTATATTTGTCAGGCACCATCGTATGGAGCAAAACAAAACACAAGATACGCTGGCAAAAGCAGCAGGGATTAGCCGATCTACATTAAGTTTATTGGAGCGTGGAGAAACTGTCACATTGGCTACTCTTATTCAAGTATTGAGAGTATTGGATCAATTGCATGTCATGGAAATTTTTAATGTGTCACAAACCATGAGTCCACTAGCTTTGGCTAAAATGGAACAAAATAAACGCAAAAGAGCTAGTGGCAAATCTGAAGGAAAAAGATATAAAGTGGAATTATGAATACGGCAATCGTGAAAATTTGGGGAGAACTTGTAGGCGCTGTTTCTTGGGACGAGAAGAAAGGTTTAGCAAGTTTTGAGTATGATTCTAAATTTAAAAAACTCCAATGGGATTTAGCACCGTTAAAGCTTCCTATTGCATCAGCAAATAAAGTATTTACATTTCCAGAATTACTTAGAAACAAAAATGCAGACTATGATACTTTCAAAGGAATGCCCGGCTTATTAGCTGATGTACTACCCGATAAATATGGAAATCAATTAATCAATATTTGGTTGGCCCAACAAGGACGTCCACAAGAAAGCATGAACCCTGTAGAAATGTTGTGCTTCATTGGGAATAGAGGCATGGGCGCATTGGAATTTGAACCCGCTACGATGAGCGATGGTAAAAAAGCATTTTCTGTGGAGATAAATAGTCTTGTGGACATCGCGCAAAAAATGTTATCCAAAAGAGAATCTTTCACTACAAATCTTCAAAAGGACGAAGAAAAAGCAGTATTGGAAATTTTGAATATAGGTACATCAGCAGGTGGTGCGCGCCCTAAAGCAGTCATTGCCTATAATGAAAAAACGGGCGAAGTGAAGTCAGGCCAAACAACTGCGCCTAATGGATTTGAACATTGGTTGATAAAATTGGACAATGTCAGCGATGTACAGCTTGGAAAAAGCAAAGGATATGGTAGAGTGGAAATGGCTTATTACAATATGGCTATAGCTTGTGGAATAGATATGATGCCATCTCGACTATTAGAAGAAAATGGTAGGTCCCATTTTATGACAAAACGTTTTGACCGTGAAGGTGGTACGATCAAGCATCATATACAGACATTTTGTGCCCTGAAACATTTTGATTTCAATATGGTCAATAGTTTTAGTTATGAACAGTTATTCCAAACTATGAGGGAGCTAAAACTGACTTATCAAGACATGGAACAAATGTTTAGGCGAATGATTTTTAATGTCATTGCCCGAAATTGCGACGACCACACCAAAAACTTTGCTTTTAGATTAAAAAAAGATCAAAAATGGGAATTAACACCTGCGTACGATATTTGTCATGCTTACCGACCCGGAAGCGAATGGGTGAGTCAACATGCTTTGAGTATCAATAACAAAAGATATAATATTTCGAAAGATGATCTTATGATAATAGGAGAATCCATCAAATGTAAAAAATCAACAAGCATCATCTCTGAAATAAACCAAACCATCTCTCAATGGCCAAAATTTGCAGCAGATGTGCAGGTAAGCGCTGAACTCATAGAAAGTATCGAAAATACTTTATTGAGCTTAGAATGAAATATACTATTTTGTGCATTTCTAATTTATGTAAATTTTAAGAAAATCAATCTTAATCATCTTACTTCTCACCTTCCCTTAATATAAACATAACAAATACATAACCTGATATCACATCACTAACTCATCACAAAGTATCAAATTTGTGGCTTGAAACCAATAAACCTCTGTGATGATAAAAATGGTTGTTTTTGATATGGCTGGCACTACGATCGATGAAGATAATATGGTCTATAAATGCGTGACCAAAGCTTTTATCGATCACAAGATAATTGTAGACCTGGAGACTGTACTGATGCATGGTGCTGGTAAGGAAAAATTGGATGCCATCAAAACTGTATATGCCGAAGTTCTAAATGAAATTCCTGATGAAGCTGTGGCTCAGGAAATCTACCAATCATTTATGACCCTGCTGGAAGAAGCATACAGTACCATTCAGATGAAACTATTTGATGGAGTCAAATCGTTATTGTATTTCTTACATAAAAGAGATATCAAGGTGGTATTCAATACAGGATATACTAAAGCTGTTGCATCTGATATTCTGAAAAAGGTAAATATCGTTCCTGGCAGGGATATCGATTTGTTGGTGACTGCAGATATGGTGGACAACAGTAGGCCTGCACCTGATATGATTCAATACGCACTCAACAAATATCAGATCAAACCATGGGAATGTATCAAGGTGGGAGACTCGGTAGTCGATATTGAAGAAGGAAAAAACGCTAAAGTAAAATATAGCATCGGCATTACTACCGGGGCACAATCGGCTGCAATTTTAATTACAGCGACACCGGATTATATCATCCATCATTTGAGAGAATTGATAGAAATCATTGATTTTGTAAACAATACTTTGTGAAAATCAGGAAGTACCTGAACCATCAGATGTCAGCTCATCCGTTTTTTTTGATATTATGGGCAAGCATGGCTGCATTTGGGGCTTACTTCTGTATGTATATGTACCGTAAACCTTATGCTGCTGCCCTATTTGAAGGACAAATGCTCTTTGGCTTGGACTATAAAATAGTATTAATAGTATCACAAGTTGCTGGATATGCCTGTTCCAAGTTTCTGGGCATCCGCATTATCTCATCTATGAAACCTGAGAGCAGAGCGTATTACTATATTGGGTTGATTGGCATTGCTTTGACGGGTTTGAGTCTATTTTATTTTAGTAGTCCGGTATGGAGTATGTTGTGGTTATTTATCAATGGTTTGGCATTAGGACTGATTTGGGGAGTTGTATTCCAATATCTAGAAGGACGTAGCATCACTGAATTGCTAACTGTAATCTTGAGTGCCAACTTCATTTTTACATCAGGAGTAGCTAAATCACTAGGGCAGTATTGTCTGCAATCAGGAGTGTCCGAAAAAATGATGCCTATGATGATTGGTTGGATTTTTGTTCCGTTAACCTTACTATTTGTATGGATGATGACTATGATACCGTCTCAAAACCAATCGGATATGGAGCAAAGAGCAGAGAGACTTCCTATGACTCAAGTAGAAAGAAATGCAATTATTAAAGATTTTGGCGGTGTGTTGATTCTATTTATATTGGGATACATCATCCTAACCATGATTAGAGATGTCAGAGACAATTTTGGAGTAGAAATATGGAAAGGATTGGGATATGGCGATAATGCATCAGTTTATACGACATCAGAAATTCCCGCCACCATACTATTACTTTTACTTTTGGGAGCCCTTTACAAAATCAAAGACAACAAAAGAGCCTTACTCCTTAATTTATGGTTGGCGATTGCAGGTTTGGTCCTCTTGGTTTTGGCGACATTGGCATTTTACACTGGAAACCTGAACGGCATGTTGTGGATGATGATCACAGGTGTGGGTTTATTTGTGCCATACATATTGTACAACGGTATCCTTTTTGACAGATTGATCGGGGCATTCAGGATCACTGCAAACGTAGGATTTTTTATGTACATCGTGGATGCATTTGGCTATCTGAGTAGTGTGGGGATTCTATTGTACAAAAACTTTGGTAATCATAGCATTTCCTGGCTGCAATTCTATACAATACTGTGTGTCATAGCCGGTATAGTTGGTGTCTTGATCATGATTTTAACTCATATCAGGATAGTATCATTACTTCAAAAATCGGAACATAAAAAAAGTACAGTATCCGATATAAATCTTCAAGAAAAATATGTTTAAGTACGATCTTATAGTCATAGGAGGTGGTATCCTTGGCTTGTCTCATGCGTATCATGGTCTTCAAAAGGGGCTTAAAGTCCTGCTTATCGAAAAAAATACTCAAGCCATGGGAGCCAGTATTCTTAATTTTGGTCAGGTAGTACCTTCAGGTTTTGGTGTCGAATGGCAAAAGTACGGTATCGCTTCTACCCGACATTATCTGGATATGGCATCTAAATCAGATATATCTGTTCGCAAAGAAGGTAGTATATACATAGCGTCAGACGAAGATGAAATGACACTCATAGAAGAGCTGCACCATATCAATACGGTAAACGCATATCCATCTCAGCTGATCACTGCGCAACAGTGTAAAGAAAAATATCCTATGCTCAAAGATGATTATGTCAAAGGAGCATTGTTTTTTCCTGCCGAAATCAACGCCGATAGCAGGAAAACGATACCTGCCATTACCCATTATCTTGTCCGTGGTTTTGGCATGCACATCATCAATGGTAAGCGGATCGTAGATATTTATGAAACTGAAAACGAAGCCATTGTTTTTGATACTGCTGGTGACAAATGGGTAGGCGGTCAAGTCATCATCTGTAATGGTAGTGAATATCAATCTCTGTTTCCAGAAGAATTTCCAAAGGAAGACATCCAACTGGTCAAGTTGCAAATGATGGAAACCACACCACAGCATAAATCTATGCCTGGTTCTGTGCTTACTGGATGGACTATCAGAAGGTATGAGAGTTTTTCAGAATGTCCTTCTTATAGCCGTATCAAAGCAGATGAAGACAAAACTTCTCTTCAAAATCAACTGGGTGTCCATATTTTATTCAAGCAAACAGCGAGTGGCAGTATTATTTTGGGTGACTCACACGAATATGCGACCATTGACGAAGAACATCTACTACAATTACAAGACAACAATCAGTCTATCAACGATTTCATGGTGGCAGAAGCTAAAAAAATAATGGATATCGACTATACTATGGCCCGGACTTGGGCAGGATGTTATTCTCAAAGTAAAAAAGGACCCATTTTTCATAAAAAAATAGACCATCGTATCCATGTCGTGACGGCTATAGGCGGTAAAGGCATGACAGCAAGCCTTGGATGGGCAGAAGAACATATCAATAAATTATTCTGATGGCAATCACACTTAGATTTTCATTAGGTTTGGCATCTATCTTGTTTTGTTCGAACTTATCTTTAGGACAAGTCTCTAATGACTGGTCTTATGTATCAGGCGCAAAAGATGAAACTTTGAATGCATTTTCGATACCTGGTTTTCAAGATGCAGAGAAAGTAGATTTACCACATAGATTGACCTTACCCAATAGTGTGTTTTGGTATTACAAAAGAATAAAAACCAAGTCACATGCTATCCTAAAACTCAATGCAGATGACGGCGCTCAAGTATGGATAAATGATCAGCGAATCAAGCCGAATAAAGATGGAAATTTCCCAATTCAAACGACAAGTGACAGCACAGAAATTATTATTCGGGTTTTGAACAATGCGGTTGCGGGGGGAATAAGAAGCGTAGCGTTATTGAATCATCAAGAGGGTAATATTGAAAATGAAATAGAAACCCAATTTTCCATTAGTCCTTTAATGTCTGGGGATAAAAACATCCATGATGGCAAAGAAGAAATATCGTTTTCATTTTGGGGAGATAGTCAGGGTGGTTGGCATACCTTTGGTAATATGGTTCAGAAAATGGCCAGTTTTGATGATGACTTTAGCATGGGCTTGGGTGATTTGGTGGGAGATGGGAGCCAAGAATCGGAATATATGCTGTTTAGATATGCATTGAATCCGCTGCAAAAAAAGATGCCTCTATTTTTTATTCCAGGCAACCACGATTACGATGGCTATTATGATGATTTGATTCCGCATAACTACCTGAAACATATATCTGTCGAAAAATCCGGCCAAACTTATTACGATTTTAATGTCGGAAAAGCTGCTTTCATAGCTTTGGACCCGAATCGGAATTTTCCTTTAATTATTGATTCTACACAATACCTGTGGATGTTGCAAACCATGCAGTCCAAGTCATGGAAAGAAGCTGACTGGCGATTTATAGTTATTCATCAAGTGCCTTATGGTCAAGGTTGGAATGGATATGAAGGTGATTTATTTATTCGAAATATGATCGATACCTTGGCAAATCCTTATCAAATAGATTTTGTGCTCAGTGGTCACATCCATGATTACGAACGACTGACCAAAAAGTATGGAGATCATTCCACCACATTCATCATATCAGGTGGTGCAGGCGGTGGCATCGAACCTATAGAATCCAATCCAACTCCTGTTATGGATCGACTCATCAAACAACATCATTTCGGGAGGATGATGCTACAAAAAAACAAAGCAATAATGTACATTTACGACATCAATGGAGCTATTTTAGATCAATTAACCATTCACAAATCCAACAAATGAGACGATATTTTTTAGCCATCCTTTTATGTGCTGTTTGCTTTTTACCCATGACAATTATGGCACAGACCACTGATCTACAGACAGAAAATGTTTTCCTTATTACGCTCGACGGGTTGAGATGGCAAGAACTTTTTGGTGGTGCAGATGATAGTCTCATTCACAATACCGTATTTACCAAAGATACTGCGGCTTTGAAAAAAGAATTTTGGCATAAAGACCCTTTAAAACGTAGAGAAATCCTGATGCCTTGGTTTTGGAATACTATGGCAAAAGAAGGACAAATCATAGGCAATAGAAAATACGAAAACAATGCACAAGTGACTAATATTCATTGGTTTTCTTATCCGGGATACAACGAAATTTTGACAGGATACACCGATCCATACATCAAGTCTAATGATAAAATCAATAACCCCAATGTCACCGTCTTAGAATGGCTCAATCAAAAAGATGCGCTCAAAGGAAGGGTAGCTGCATTTGGCTCGTGGGATGTTTTCCCTTATATCATCAATAGAGACCGATCTGGTATTCCTGTAAATGCAGGTTTCGAGCACGCTACCGGCGATGATCTGACATGGAAAGAAAAGTATCTCAACGAACTTCAAGACCAAACACCGAGTCCATGGAGCACTGTCAGATTGGATGTATTTACCCATCAGTTTGTACTAGAATATATACAAAAAAAGCATCCCAAAGTTCTATACATCTCCTATGGCGAAACCGATGATTTTGCACATGATGGACGATATGATCACTATCTCCATGCCGCTCGCAGGACAGATAAATTTATCCATGACTTATGGGCTTTCTGTCAGTCAGATCCTGTCTATAAAAACAAAACCACTTTCGTCATCACCACCGATCATGGACGTGGCGACATCGTCAAAAATGAGTGGACATCTCATGGCAAAATATTCAAAGGCAGCAACGAAATTTGGATGGCAGTTATCGGTCCCGACACACCTGCCTTGGGCGAAAGAAAAGTCAAAGGACGTTTCTTTCAGAATCAAGTAGCCAAAACCGTGGCCGCACTTCTAGGTTATGAGTATAGCAATAAAGAAGAAGTAGGTGAGGTGATAGATGGTGTGATTGGGAGGTAGGTCACGATATCCTCTGAAACCGCTCCTTTATCATTATTTTATACTTTTCCTTACATTCTGCATTAAGAAAACTTCTATCAATCATGTCTTCCCACTTTGGCGCAGCTTTATACATTTTATTGAATATAATTTTCTGCTGTTGGGTATCCATACCTATGGTGTTAAAAACAGTCTCAAAATCGGCTATTTTAATTTTCTTCTTTCTACAATTGAGCGTGAGTGCCGTATCTTCATTATCTTTTTGAAGATACGCTGCATCATAGACAAAATGATACCCGTTTTCACCCTCTGTGAGCCATTCAGCTGTAATGTTATGCATCTTTATTTCTGCTTTTCGCATTGATTATTTCTTTATTTAAAACAAATTACGATCACGCTCCACAGGTCCTATTTCATACCCAAATAGTCCAAGCACTTGATTTACCTTATCCAGTCTAAGTGTGGCCTTTCCTTGTTCTAGTTCGCGTAAAAATCTAAGACCTACACCTGCTTTTTCTGCCAATTCTGGCTGGGTCAGTTTAGTAAGTGGTCTTTTTTCTTTGACAAAATCACTTAAGCTCATTTTATACCTTTTAGGGTACAAAAACAGGTTAATTTTTCAAAATTATACCACATAGGGTGTAATATGAGTAATTTAGGTCCATTTATACCATATCAGGTATAAATGGATATTTATTTTATAAATTTATACCTTATAGGGTGTATTTTATTTGAATATGCATTCCATTCAAGATTGGTTTGATCATTAAAATTTTTTGACTATAAAATGTCTATCACAAAATATAGTTCTATTAAAAATAATAAAAAAAATATGTGAAATATTGCATCATGAATAATTTTCTTTTAATATTTGTATTAAATATTATAAAAAATTTGATAGGAACATTTCTTTTGACCTTGGGATAGAAATCTATTGATTTTTTAAGAATTAGGGTCAAACCTGGGAGAAAAGTGCAAATATACAAGAAACTTCAAATCTAACAAATAAATATGGTCTTACTTTAGCTTACATAATCTTATCAAATGGGAAGTCTATCAATGAAATATTACTCGAAAATAGCTTTGCTATGCCTTATGAAAAATATTATTGTAGTAAACTTCATGTTTATCAAGCCATCAGTTTAAACAGAATATCCAGAAGTTAATTAAATCATGAATTCGAAACATAAATCCACGTCTCACGTTTGTTCAACATTATTAACATAAATATTAAACAAAAATGAAATCATTAATGATTGTTTTATTTGTAAGTGTTGCATCAACATTTACTTTTGGTCAGCAAGCAGTGGCAATTAGTCAAGGTAAAGATATCGTGGATATCGCTGTTGGATCTGCTGATCATACTACCTTAGTAGCCGCAGTAGGTGCAGCTGATCTTGTAACGACTTTAAAAAGTATAGGCCCATTTACGGTATTTGCTCCTACCAATGCTGCATTTGCTCAATTGCCTGCAGGTACTGTGGAAACTTTGCTCAAGCCTGAAAACAAAAGTACTTTAACAAGTATTTTGACTTACCATGTAGTGAGTGGTAATGTAGATGCTGCAGCTGTAATGGCAGCTATTAAATCAGGAAATGGTAAAGCCGAATTGACAACCGTACAAGGTGGAAAATTGACAGCGTCTTTGGATAATGGTAAAGTAAAACTTACTGACGAGAAAGGAAATGCTGTTTTTGTAACTGCTACAGACCTTAAAGGTACTAATGGTGTGATCCACGTAATTGATGGAGTAGTGATGCCAAAATAATATTTGAGCATAAATCAAATTATAAAAGAAGCAATTTGGAGCAATCCAGATTGTCTTTTTTTGTTTGGTAGAAATCGTATTGCCATTTTTATTGGATATATTACACTTATCTATTAATTACCCAATGCAGAAATCACGACGACAATGACTTCGTCTTCAAGGATTTGATAAATGATTCTATCTTTTTTATTTAGTTTGCGGCTCCAGTAAATCGAAAGCTCGTGCTTGAGTAATTCTGGTTTTCCCGTTCCTGTAGTGGGATGATTTTCTAACTCAAGTAAAATCAATTCAATCATTTTTATTGTAGCTTTATCTCCAGATTTTTGAATTAACTTTATTTCATTTTGTGCAGTTTCCTTTATTTCTATTGAATACTTTCCCATAGTTTTGCAAGGTCTATTTGTATTCTTTTTTCGTTTTTAGTATCCAATATCTTCTTTACAAACTCAGGATCATAAGGGCGATCCTTTTTCTTAACCTTTGGCTTTTTGACTTCAAAAGTGATATGTATCTTTTCCAAAAATGATTTAAGAGCCGTAAGTTTTTCGTTTTCTGTGCTGATGATTAATGTCTCCGTGATTTATAATTTGAAACAAATGAAATTATTTTTTACAAACATTTTAAAATCAAACTAAGTTTCTGAAATCTGTCCTATATTTTTAGGTACCGTAAACCAAAAAGAATTTACAGATTGGCTTCCTAGTTGGATTTTAATAATCGATGTAATGCCCCATAAATATTATCCTGATTGGTCTGTTTTATTTCGTCTTTTGATTTATAGTTTAAAAACAACTGCTCATGTTGTTCGCCATCCATCTGTTATGAAAGTGAATTGGCGATACCCGCTAATCTCATCAGAGTAAACTGTTCATGTTTGGAAACCGTAAAATTGTAAAACAATATGGCGATAAATACCCATAATACCGCAATAGAGCTTCCTACCAAAAGAAGTATTAGTCTCAATCTCCTGCTTTTCCAAATATTACCTGCAACCATATTAGACTTCTGGAGTTTTTATTAAGCTTTTACCCCAATCCCTATACTATGACCAAATATTTAGGCTTTGCAGGATCGCTTTCTATCTTACTTCTCAACCTGTTGATATTAGAGTTGACTGTATGTTCTAGTCCTTCAAAATGTTCGCCCCACACCCATTCCAATATATCCATCTTAGTAAAATTCCGACCAGGATTGGTCATAAAAAGCTGAATAAGATCAAATTCCTTAGCTGTAAGGCTGATATCCATATTATTTTTCATCAGGGTTTTTTGAGAAATATTCAGCGTCAAATTTCCAATCTTGATCACCTGCATTTCCTTATTACCTTTAATATTTACAGTGTCCGAGCGTCTAAGTAGGGCCTTGGCGCGTGCCAGTAATTCTCTATTGCTAAATGGTATAGTCAGATAATCATCAGCACCAATATCAAGCCCTGAGATCTTATCGTCTTCTTCTGACTTTGAGGTGAGCATTTAGATAGGCATATGATTATTGGGTTGTCTTATTTTACGACAGATTTCTATGCCATTGACACCAGGCAACATGATATCCAAAACCAGAAATTGATAGTTTTTACTTAAAACGTTATCCAAGCCTTGCCACCCATTGCCATACTCATCGATGGGCAATTGGAGCTCCGACAATACAATTTTTATCAATGCTCGGATATTGGGTTCATCTTCTATGATGGCTATGGACATTATTTTTAAAGATTTTTATGAGTACGATAAAGCTTATGAATCACTATGCAAAATAACAGACCAATTATCACAAATTTATCTCAATTTTCCCATCATAAGATTTACTTTGGCATTGAATGGATTGCCTGATGCTCTTCTGAAAGAAACGACCTGTCCCACGTGCCAAATAGCATCGGCAATAGGCCCATTGATAAGATTCCATACAGGAAGTTCAGTCCTTCCTTCTTTTCTTTCAAAGATTATATTTACATCATCCACTTTTACTGAAGTCACTAAATGTTGTCTTGCTTCAAATAAATTATTCAATATTATTTTTCTTTTTTCAGCAAAAGTTTTAGGTGACGTTTCTGCTCCAGAAGCGATATTGGGCTTGTTTTTGATGGCGTTTATGATGATATCTGATAGAACCATGATATGGTCAATAGTTTCTTCTGATGTTCTCGCTTCAGCATGGGGGCGAAAAGACAAATCTGTTACTGTCAGTCCTTCAGTAGCCCAATAAAAACGAAATCCAAGACCATCTATCATCCGTGCCACCAGAGTTTCGCTAGAGTAAGTATCTGGATAAGTGGTGATATCTTGAAAGGGTAGGACATCTTTTACATCTTTGTTTTGGGATCTGGAGCTACATGCAAAAACTAAAAAAACTAAAGTCACAAAGTATTTTGTGTACCAAACCCGATTAAAATTATTCATTATTATTTATTTTAAGAATACAAATAAACACACTTTTATGGAAAAGATCTAAAGATCTGATTTTATTACCCATCAAAAACTTTAAAACGATATACTTACTAAAATAGAATCAACGTTATATCTTTGTCACTTTATATAATATCCACTTTGTCTTCATTATATCAAAAAAGTAATATCTGGAAAATTGGGCTCATGATCTTGGGTGCAGGTATTTTGCTTTTCACCATTTTATACTCCAATTTTTTGGCAGATAATCTGAAAAAAAAGGAAGAAAAACATGTATTTTTATACAAACAAGCAATCAATGAAATCATCAGCGCATCTATTGATGATGATTTAACATTTTACCAAACCATAATGGATTCCTTTCCATTACCTGTAATATATGAAGATGAAGCAGGTATATTAGAAGCTAGAAATTTTAGTGATTCTGAAATAAATAACCCTGAGTTTTTGGAATCCCAAAAACTAGCATTTTTGAAATCTGGAGAAAAACCTATTGAAGACTCTGGATATGCCAAATTTATTTATTGGTTCAATTCTCCTATGCTTAAGTATATCCAAATGTTTCCTTATGTACAAGGTCTGTTGGTAAGTTTGTATATCGGTTTAGGATACTTTTTATTTAGTTCGTCTCGTAGATCAGAACAAAACAGAGTGTGGGCAGGTATGGCCAAAGAAACGGCGCATCAGTTAGGTACACCTATCAGTGCCATCATCGGTTGGATAGAAATACTTAAAGATAATTATGCAGATAAGCCTGATGATATAGAAATCATTAAAGAATTGAAAAAGGACGTAGATAGGCTAGAGTTGGTTGCTGATAGATTCTCAAAGATAGGCTCCGAGCCTGTACTTAAAGAGGTGGACATATTTAGTGAATTACAAGAGGTAAAAGAATATTTACAGCGTAGATCACCCAAAAGGGTACAGTTTAATTTTATACCACCTAAAGATGTAATCAATGTTCATCTAAATCAACATTTATTTGCATGGGTTATCGAAAATTTGATTAGAAACTCCCTCGATGCGATGGATGGAAAAGGTACTATAGGGTGTGGTGTGTATCAAAAAGAAGATAAAGTTTATGTAGAATTGAGTGACACTGGTCATGGGATACCGTCTGCAAAGTTTAAATCGGTTTTTAAACCTGGTTATTCTACCAAAAAAAGAGGCTGGGGTTTAGGTTTATCATTAGCAAAAAGAATTATAGAAGAATATCATAAAGGTAAAATCTTCGTCAAATCTTCAAAACCAAACGAAGAAACCATTTTCGTAATCATCTTGCCTATCAAAAAGAATGAAAAATTTCAAGAAAAGTAAAAATTGGATTTCCTATAACATTCTATATTAAAAATAGGCTCATAGTCACATTCAAATCCACAAATTTAGCAAACCAGCAAATTCAACAAAAAAAATGAAACAAAAAGTTTTAGTCACAGGTGGTACAGGTTACATAGGTAGTCATACGATCATAGATCTTATAGAAAATGGCTATGATGTCGTCTGTGTAGATAATGGTATAAACTCAGATAAATCGGTGCTCAATGCTGTAAAGGAGATTACAGGAGTAACCGTTCCATATTACCATATTGATTTGTGTGACTTAAGCTTGACAGAAACTATTTTCAAAGACCATCTTGATATTCAAGGTGTTATCCATTTTGCAGCGTTAAAATCTGTGGGAGAGTCGGTAGAAAAGCCAGTCTTGTATTTTCGAAATAATATCGAATCTTTATTAAACATCCTTGATTTGTCGCTACAATATGAAGTAAAGGCTTTTATTTTTAGCTCCAGTTGTACCGTTTATGGAGATGTGCAGCGAAGCCCTGTGGATGAAAATACACCGCTGCAAGAAGCGGCATCGCCTTATGGAAGAACTAAGCAAATAGGCGAACAAGTGATATTAGATACTTTAAAAAACAATAAAATGAAAAGCATTTTATTAAGATATTTTAACCCTGCAGGCGCCCATCCAAGTGCCAAGCTCGGTGAAGCACCCAATAATCCCGCTCTAAACCTTGTGCCGGTTATTACGGAGACAGCTATAGGTAAACGCGCAGGAATGACTGTTTTTGGAACAGACTACCCTACAAGAGATGGTAGTTGTATCAGGGACTACATCCATGTGGTGGATCTTTCACATGCCCATACTTTGGCATTAAAATATATTTTTGATGGAAAACAAAAAGTTTCCACTGATGTATTTAATGTAGGTATTGGAAGTGGTTTGTCTGTATTGGAGATCATTGAAGCTTTTGAAAAAGTAACGGGTTTAAGATTGAACTATGAGGTCGGACCTAGAAGACCTGGTGACGTTATGGCTATATTTTCTGACTACTCTAAAGCCAAAAAAGAGCTTGGATGGCAACCCAACTATGATGTCAATGATATCATGAAAACTGCCTGGGCTTGGGAACTTGTAAGGTCGGGTAAAATAAACTAGGTTTAAACCACCAATTTTTTTATCAAATTAATTAACAAGATCAAGTTTTGTTCGTAATTTCATATTAAATATTTGATAAATATATAATTAATGAGTTACCTTTGTGAACGCTTTGAATAAATGGTCAGAAACCATCTATGTTCTTGGTGAATATTTTAAAAATAATTAAAAATTTTACTTTGATAGCATACCTTAATGGAGAGATCACACACAAGACACCTGCTTTTATTTATGTCGATTGTCATGGTGTAGGATATCACGTCAATATTAGTTTGAATACCTACTCTAAGCTTGAGAACTTACAAAAAATCAAGATATTTACCTATTTGGCCATTAAGGAAGATGACCATTCTTTGTATGGATTTTTTGATGATGATGAGAGATCGCTATTTATTTTACTGATATCAGTATCAGGCATAGGTGTTAATACGGCTAGGGTTATTTTATCCTACATGAATCCTGATGAAGTTCGTACAGCTATCATCCATGAAAATGCAATGGCCCTAGGTAAAGTAAAAGGTATCGGACCCAAAACAGCTAAAAGGATTATTCTGGACTTAAAAGATAAAGTGATTAAGGAATCAGGTTCTGAACATGTAGTATTATTTTCACCACAAAATAACTTGATTAAAAATGAAGCATTGGCGGCATTGATCGCTTTAGGTTTTCCAAAACCTGTAGTCGAAAAAAGTATAAAATTCATTTTAGATAAGGATCCAAATATCGAGCAAGTAGAGGATCTGATCAAACAGGTACTTAAACAAATGAATTAATTTTTTTAAAGATTTGCATACCATTTTAGCCTTAAATGCCGTTATAAATCATTGACTTATTTTTTGTTGAATTAGGATTAGTTAAATGTAATTTAACTTTTTATAAATCATTAATATATATATTGTAATATTTTGTATATTTATGAAAACCATTTTTAGAATTCAATTTGTAAATTTGGATTCGTCGAATTAATTTTCAATTTTGTGTATGAGTTTGAAACAGTGTTTATTATTTATTTTATTGATTGCAGGAATTGCTACACAGATGCTAGCAAAAATGCCTTCTAGAAACCTTCCAGATCCATATGTTAATGATATTCATTCTCAAATATCCACGGATACTATTCCATGGGTAGATAGAAAAGGTGACTACATCACAGATAAAAAGTACAATCCTTTTGA
This sequence comes from Aureispira sp. CCB-QB1, assembly GCA_945870185.1. Taxonomy (GTDB): domain Bacteria; phylum Bacteroidota; class Bacteroidia; order Chitinophagales; family Saprospiraceae; genus OLB9. The sequence goes on from CAMBRK010000002.1 coordinate 78,075, forward strand.
TATCACCCCAAGCGAGATCAAGCAAAAGGTAGAATTTGACCCAAAGACGGGCCAATATGTCATTATGGAAAAAATTGGTGACGAGTACTATAGGACACCTTCATATATGACTTTTGATGAGTACTTAGATTACATAGGTGGAGATCAAGAAAGAAGATATTTCAATACATTAGGTGGTATCAAGTCAGAAAAAAAATCAAAATCAGGCAAGATAGACCCTATGGATAAGGTTGACCTCAAAAATAGCTTGATCGACAGGCTTTTTGGAGGTACTGAGGTAAATATACAGCCGCAAGGAAGGGTAGATCTCAATGTAGGATGGCTCCACACACGAAGAGAAGATCCAAGAATTCCATTAAATAATCAAATTATCAATCAGCCTGATTTCCAGCCACAAATCAAAATGGGAGTCAATGGAAAAATAGGTCAAAAACTTAATCTAGATTTTAACTACGACACCCAGTCTACTTTTGATTTTGACAGACAGATCAAGTTGGCTTTTGATTCTGATTCATTTTCTGAGGATGATATCATCAAAAAAATTGAAGCAGGAAATGTGAGCTTACCACTCAGAGGCAATCTTATACAAGGAGCGCAGAGTCTTTTTGGTCTCAAGACTGAGCTACAGTTTGGTAGGCTCAGGGTGACGGGACTCGTATCTCAGCAAAGGTCGAGAAACAATTCTATAAAAATAGAAAACGGAGTCTCTGAGCAAAAATTTATCATCAATCCTATCAGATATGATGAAAATAGGCACTTTCTTTTGACTCATTACAATAGAAGGGTTTATGAAAAAGCACTTTCAAATTTACCATACATTGGTACTCCTCACCAAATTGCACAAATTGAAGTATGGATATCAGACGATAGACCTGAATTTCAGGAAAATACAAATATGGTTGCTGCCATCGCAGACCTTGGTGAATCTGATCAAGCATTCTCTACTAATATAAATGCTGCTACAATTTACAATAACAATGCTGATAAAGATGATAGTGGGCTGCCATTACCTTACAATGAAGCTAATGATATCTATCAGAAAGTAAAAGGGGCGAGAAATATAGAAGATATCGATAAGGTTACCAATATCCTGGAGAGCCCAAATTTTGCCCTTCAGAGAACTAGAGATTTTGAAGTATTCAGAGGTCGTCGGTTAAATACTTCTGAGTTTACTTTTAATCCCAAGCTAGGAACAATTTCCTTAAATCTTAAGCTCAGGCCTAATCAAGTACTAGGTGTTGCATACAATTACTATTATACATCTAACCCTAATGAAGTGTATCAGATCGGAGAGCTATCTGCTGCTTCTATCAATCCTGCCAACCAAGCAGATACTACTCGAGTAGAGCCACCCAAAGTGCACTTTGTCAAACTCCTGAAATCCACCAATCAGATTGTGTCGTCTCCTATGTGGGATCTCATGATGAAAAATGTGTACAACCTGAATACTAGTCAGCTCAATCCTACAGATTTCGAATTTGATGTCTATTTTGAAGATGACCGAGCGGATGGTTCCTTAAAAAGATATCTCAATGATCCTTTATTGATCAGACTTCCTATCTTAGAACTACTAAATCTCGACAAACTAAATAGATTCGGAGATCCTCAGCCGGATGGTTTTTTTGATTACATACCTGGTGTCACGGTTATAGAAAGAACAGGAACTGTGGTATTTCCCGTTTTAGAGCCATTCGGAAGTCATTTAACTAGTGAAAAAATAGGGGCGATCATGTTAAGCAAACCTGGTTTTACACCTGCCGACACTGTAGGATTAGGTAATGTACTTAAAGATTTTAGATATGATGAATTATATGATCAGATATCTGCTGTAACCGAACATACTGGATTGATCAGAAATAAATTTAGAATGGTGGGTAAAGTCAAAGCCGCAGCCGCAAATGGGGAAATCAGTTTAGGGTTTTTCGTTCCGCCGGGTTCTGTAAGAGTTTCTGCAGGTGGAAAGCAGCTCATAGAAGGACAAGATTACGAAATTGATTATTCTTTGGGTAGACTTAGAATCATTAATGCTGCCTATCTACAGCAAGGTACGCCTTTGGATGTGAGATTTGAGGACAACTCTCTCTTCAATCTGCAGCAAAAAAATATGATGGGTCTCAGATTTGAGTATCAGTTTAGTAAAAAATCGAGTCTAGGGGCTACTTATTTGCGACTAGCAGAGCGACCTATTACACAGAAGGTAAATATAGGAGATGACCCCATAAAAAATCAGATTTTTGGATTTGATTATAATTATAGCGATGAAGTACCTTTTGTAACCAAGTTAGTAGATAAGTTACCATTTTATAGTACGGCTGAAAAGTCAAAAATTAATTTCACTGCAGAAGCAGCAGGTCTCAAGCCTGGACATGCTCGGGGAATAGATTTCGAATATGTAGATAACCAAGGTAATACCGTAGTAGAAAATCAAGGTATTGCCAATTTGGATGATTTCGAAGGAGCTATTACCAATTTTAATCTTGGAGGCTTCAATGCCAATCTTTGGACATTGGCGAGTACACCGAGTAGGTTTTATGAAGATGATACTAAATTTTCGGAAGCAAAGCTAGTCAACGATCAAGCTACCAACGCAAACCGAGCTTTGATCAACTGGAATACTCTGGATTTGGGAACTAACAGAACATCAAAAGATGCAAATCCTTATTCAAGAGTTTTTAACCAAAACCAACTCTTCCAAAACAGACAGGTTCAACCGGGTCAGCAACAGCAGTTGTTTACGTTTGATGTTAGTTATTATCCCACAGAAAGAGGACCATATAATTTTGAAGAAAGAAATGGTATCCGAGGTTATTCCAGAGGATTTGATATTGTCGATAATAAACTTGTGTTGAGAGACCCTAAGACAAGGTGGGCTGGTATACAAAGATATTTTCAAAACTCAGACTTCGAGACTGCCAACTATGAAAGTATCGAATTTTGGATGATGAACCCATTTATGGAAAGACCTGATGGAGTAAAGCATAAGCAGAACGAAGAAGGAAGGATTGTCTTTAACTTGGGAAGTGTCTCAGAGGATGTAATCAAAGATAACTTGCTACATTTCGAAAACGCCATGCCTACTTCAACTAGAAGGACGCCCGTGACCAATACGATTTATGGTAAAGCTACCGTAAGTATTCCACAAGTCAATGGATTTGATATTCAGGAAGGTCCAACTCAGGATGTAGGATTGGATGGACTAAGTGATAATGAAGAAGCAATAAAATATCAAAAATGGATGGTTGACAACGCATTGATTAGTGTTCCAGGAATAGCAACTGACCCTTCCAATGATAACTTTGTATTTTTTAATGACTCACCCGATACTACCTTACTAGGTAGAATGAAGCAATTTAATGGGCCTGAAGGAAATACTCCATTTAGAAATACTCAAGGTGGTAATAATAATCAGTTTGTAAGAGGAAATAATAATCCGGATACTGAAGATATTAATAATAACAAAACATTGGATCAAACTGAGGCTTTTTATGAATACTTTTTAGACATCAGAAATATAGATGGGGCTATTGATGAAGGTGCAGTAAGTAAATACCTTAGAGAAACTAAAGATGTCAGCATTCAAAATGAAAAAGGACAAACACAAGTAGTAAAATGGTATCGTTTCCAGATTCCCATCAATAGTGGCCAAAAAGTCGGTCCTATCGATGGGTTTAGGGGTATCCAGTATATGAGGATGTATATGACTGATTTTGAGACAGCCAAGACATTCAGACTAGCAGATTTTCAATTACAACGAAGTATATGGCGTAAACAACTTCCTATATGTGAAAAAGTTGAAGACCCCGGTAAAATCGATTTTAGTATAGATGATGTAGGGATAGAAGAAAACTCAGATAAACTTCCGTTCCATTATAGAACTCCAAGAGGAGCTATACGTACAAGGGCTTTTGGCCAAATCGCAAACTTATTGCAAGATGAACGGTCTATGGCTTTAAAATTCAGAAATTTGCCACAATCGTGTGAGGCAGGTATGACCAAGCTTGCTAATATTAATCTAGCCTTGTACAAGAGATTACAAATGTTTGTTCATGCTGAAAATCTGTTAAATATCGGTGCAGATAGCATCGCCGATAATGATTTAGCCGTCATAGTAAGATTAGGTAAGGATTTTCCTGTAGATTCAGACAGTACTAGTGTGGTAACCAAAGAATTTAGGAGAGAAAATAACAACTACTATGAGTACGAACTTCCGTTAAAAGTTTCTACAGTGACCAATAATGCTTTTCAACATACTGAAGAAAACATTTGGCCTGATGCAAATTTTATCGATCTTAATTTGGACACGCTGTTAAATCTTAGGAGAGGACGTATCACTTCTGGTCGTTCGTCCAGAGAAAGGATAGAAGAATTCATAATCAATCCCGAAAGAGGTGATGTAGTTCGTATGGTAGGTAATCCATCTCTGGGCGCTGTCAAGATGATACAAATATCCGTAAAAAACAGAACCACTAATAAAATACTTGCTGGTGAAATTTGGGTCAATGAGCTCAGGGTCAATGGATACAATGAGGACTTTGCATGGGCAGCTCAGAGTAGGCTTCAATTGCAAATGGCTGATCTAGGAGAGATTAATCTTCAAGGTAGTTACAGTAGCAATGGTTTTGGGGCACTAGATAAAAGACTTCATGAACGAAATCGGGAAGAAAAACTGACTTATGATGCTGCCATCAATGTGGACGCAGGTAAAATTTTACCAAATGCAGCCAAACTCACCATCCCTGTTTATGCTCAATATCAAAAGACAATCATCACTCCGGAGTTTGACCCGTTTGACCAGGATATAAGAGTGAAGGAAAAGCTTGATTTGATCACAGAAAGTAGAAAGAGAGATTCTATCAAAGCACTAGCCAGAGAAGAATTGACCATCAAAACATTTAATGTTACCAATGCCAAAATTAATGCAGGTGGAACAGGTAAACCTTGGTCTCCTTCCAATGTAGGTATATCCTATGCTTTTACGGAAAGAACCGCTGCCAATGCACTCATTTCAGAAGATAAGGAACAAACCCGTACTTTAGGTTTGGATTATGTTTATGCTCGCAAATCTTCGTACATAGAACCATTTAAATTTATAAAATCCAAAGCTTTTCAGATCATTTCTGACTTTAACTTCAGTTTGCTCCCTAGCAATTTCTCGTTCAATTCCAGAATGTCTGATCAACTCAATAGGAGAACTTTCCGACAGCCCATCGTACCAATTTATGCATTTGACGATAATAGATTTAACTGGGAGCGTAACTATGTTTTGGATTGGGACTTTACCAAGTCATTGAGATTTGGGTACAGAGCCAGAACAAATTCCATAGTAGACCAACTCAGGTACGTAGGTGTTGCCAACACTTTAGAAGATAGATACCTTGTGGATGAAAAAGGAAGTGAAACAGACGAAAATGGACGCAATTATCGCGACATCGTCAGTGAAATAGATGATCCCAACTATTACAGAAATAAAAATCTGAGATCCTTGGGTAGAGCAAAGGCATACAGTCACAATGTATCACTCAATTACAAGTTGCCTTTTAAAAGTATTCCTATCCTGAATTGGGTCACAGCGGGAGCTGACTATAAAGCAGATTATGCATGGGACGGAGGTAGTTTGATTGAGATCGATGATGCAGGTACATTATTGGGCAATACCATCAGAAATGGACAAAATGCCAGTATGAATGTTACCTTAGATTTCAGTAGGTTATATAACAAATCGGGATATCTCAAATCTATAGAAACCGGAAAAGCACAAAAGAAAGGAAATAAAACAGCTACACCATCTAGACAAAGGACCGTTTCATCTCGAGGAGGTAAAGACACGAGTAAGTTGGATGCTATGGAAGCTGAAAAGACGCCTGACCTATCCGGTTCAAACGATGAAGCTGACATTGATAAATCGAAAAAATCCTCTAAGAAAGATAAATCTGATAAAAAGGATGAGCCTCGGAATCCATCTTTGGCAGAAAGAATCATCATACGTCCATTACTTTCTGTAAGATCTATCAAGTTTAATTATAAAGAAGATCGTACCACTGTGATTCCAGGTTTCATGCCACAATCTAGATTACTAGGTCAAAGTGAAGGTTTTACTGCGCCAGGTTGGGATTTTATAGCGGGTATTCAGCCACAGATTCAAGGATCAGATAATTGGTTGCAAAGAAATCAGGAATGGTTTAATCCAAGTACAAATTTCAATGAGCAGTTGACTCAAACCAAGAGACATGCCCTAGATATCAAAGCACTCATTGAACCGTTTAAAGATTTCAGTGTGGATGTCAGTTTTAAGAAAAACTATCAGGAGACACACAATGAAGTATTTAGAAAAACAGAGAAGACGGGAGATGCCTTCCAGCAACTAGCCCTGTTTGATGTGGGTTCTTATGATGCGTCATATTATACGCTGAATACTTTGTTTAGAGGTAGCAAAGGCCTTTATGATCAGTTTAAATTAAACCGTGAAATCGTCTCTAGAAGACTACCAAATGTAGAAAGTCCAGGAGTCTATGGTCAAGACCCTAGGTTTCCTGGTGGTTACGGACCTACTCATACAGCGGTGACTGTACCTGCATTTATTGCTACTTATACCAATCGGTCAGCTTGGAATGTAGAGCTAGATCAGGTTGCAGTATTTAGTAAAAACACTTTTATTCCAAAACCAAACTGGCAACTCAATTATAATGGGTTAGGAAAATTGAGCATGTTTAAAAAGCATTTTTCTAACATTACCATTAAACATGGATATGCTTCTACAGTTAGAGTCAGTAGCTTCCAGACATCCCCATTATTTGATAATCAAGATCCTTTTGGCAACTTGTCACCTAATGATAATTATTATACCAGATTAGAAGTTCCTTCTGTCCAAATTCAAGAGCAATTTGTTCCTGTCTTGGGTATCAGCTTGAAAACTGTCAAGGATCTAAAATTAGATATGGACTTTAAAATGACCCGCGCGCTTTCATTGGATGGAACACAACTAAGGGAAAACAAGAATACAGAAATAACTGTAGGTGGTGGGTATGTCATTAAAAACTTCCGAACGATCAAAAAAGAGAAAAAGAAGAAAAAGTCCAAAAAAGGAGGCAAAGATTCTGACAATCCTGATGCAGATCCTAAAAAAGATGGAGGTCTACTGTCAAAACTTGTAAAGGATAAAGGTACCAGCGCAGAAGGAAAAGATTTAAAAATCAATTTGGCATATTCACTCAGGGATGATATCTCAGAAGTATATGATTTACAAACCGGTATAGATGGGCAAGCCAACAGAGGTCAAAAGACGGTTACTTTCAGTCCTACAGTAGAATATGATGTAAATAAAAATTTGGCACTTAGATTTTACTTCGATTATTCCAGGTCGGTGCCCAAAACAACACTTTCGTTTCCTACAACTACGATACGCTCTGGGGTTACGCTCAGGTTTAGTATAAATTAGAGTAAGTACACAGAGTAAGTACTATTAAAATATTTAAAGGGTTGGTTCATCTTGGAATCAGCCCTTTCTTTTTATTTCGAATATAGCGATTTGTAATGCTGAAAGATAATCTTAAGCGCATTTCCGATATTAATGGAGCTTTTATGATTGGATTTAAATATTTTTTTAAAAATAAATGCAGTGCATGGGAGCGTTTGTTAAAAAAATATACTCTTTAGTTTTATACAGTCTGTAATTTATTTCAATCATTAATTTATTTTCCTTATTTTTATCACCTATTTTAAATATCATTCATGCAACGTATAATTTATATCATCAGCCTGTTTTCGGTGCTACTCTTTACATCTTGTCACAAGGATACAGACAGCGGTATAAATGAAGAAATTCTAACCACTTTTTCTGCCAAAGTCTATAAAGAAGTTAATGGCTCCATCTTGGGTTACGTCTATGACGAAAACAAAAATCCGCTGGCAGATGCTACGGTGGCCACATACAGTACCGTCACCAAAACCAATAAACACGGAGTCTTCCTCATCAAAAATGCTAAAATGGACCAACAAGGTACTTACCTAAAAGTGGTCAAAAATGGATATTTACTGGGTTCAGATTATGTATATCCATCGGAGGGCACTACCGTCAATTCCAGAATTCAGATGTTGACATTAGACAATAAGTATAATTTTTTAAGTACTCAAGGTGGTACCATAGAAATAAAAGATAATTGTAAAATCATTTTTGAACCTAACTCAATAGTCAACGAAAGTGGTCAGCTTTACAATGGAAAAGTATTGGTATCAGCTCATTATCTGAATCCCAATGATGCCGAAATAGGTGCTTCCATGCCAGGAGGTCTTATGGCAGACGATGCTAAGGGTAATTCTGTAATCCTAGGCACACTCGGTATGATGGCTGTAGAACTCAGGGACGAGTCTGGAAAGGAGCTTAACATCAAATCTGGCAGCACAGCGACATTGGAGTTTCCAGCTGTCACCAGTTATAAACCATCAGATATTCCACTTTGGTCTTTTAACGAAACCAAAGGATGGTGGAAAGAAGAAGGCAAAGCCACATTGCAAGGAGATAAATATATAGCGAAGGTTGGCCATTTTAGCTTTTGGAATTGTGATGCGTCATTTCCGCTGATCGAGATCTGTGGTAAGGTAAAATTTGAAAATGGTGATTCAGCAAAATACTTTATGGTAGAAGTAAAAGCTGAAGGGTTGGGGACATCCTATGGATCTACTAATGAGCATGGCGAATTTTGTGGAAAAATGCCCAAAGGTAAAAAACTCACGATATCCGTGTATTCTGTTTTTTGCAATAAAAAATTGATAACTTCTATTGATGTAGGACCTTTTGACAATAATACCATACTTAATGATATCATAATCAAAAAGCAAGATGAATATAGGATCAAAGGTTCTATTAATTGTAGTGGCACTAAACCAACAGATGGCATTGTAGTCGTGATGATTGATAACCAAAAGCTAATATATCGGACCAATGAAAATGGAGTATTTGATATAGATCTTTCGGGACTCATATGTGATGACACAAAAGAAGTAGCAATTTTCGGATTTGACAATCTATCTGGAGCCACCAGTATGACAAAGGAATTTTTAGAAAAACCTAATACAGAAGTTATTTTAAACATATGTGAGATATCCTGTGATTTTGCTGCATTACTAAAATATGATTGCGAAAAGAAATTGTCTTCCAATGTAACAGGAGGTAGTGGAAATTTCAAGTATTCGTGGAGTTCAGGTGCAACAGTTAAAGATATTGTTTTTGAACAAGATTCTATAGTAGAGGGTAAAACATACTGTGTTACTATCACAGATATATCCGCAAATTGCTCAAAGACTTTTTGCAAGTTGGTAAAACCCATCCAGGTTTTTGTAAGAAGTTCATGTGATGAACAAAAAATGTTTGGCCAACATTTTGGAGGCGAGGATCCTGTGACATACTTATGGCCAGATGGCAGTACTAAGGAATTCTTTAAGCCATTGTCTTCAGGAAACTATTGTCTTACTGTTACAGATAAAAATGGGTGTTCGGCTTCGTCTTGTGCATATTTTGATAATGAACCTTTGTACTTTGATCCTATCCCAACATGCTCTTTATATAATTTTTCGTTTACAAGTACACCATTTGATGATGGAGCCATTAATTTAGGTGGAGAAGTAAATTTTCCTATTCAAGTAAATGTTTTTTTACACGGCTTTAATTTTACCATCTCTTTAATAAGAAACAATTGTTATTTTTCAAAACAAATTAAATTGCCACAACTAATTAATGGTCTTGAGGCAACAGCAAAAAATACGACCTGCTCTACTTGTAATGATGGCAAGATCAATTACAATATTGTATCAAGTGCTTCTTGTTTTGAATGTACCGTAGGAGATATAAAGATAATAAATAGTAATCAAATTGATATAGATCTTACTGCTCAAAACAATGCAGGCCAACTTCCAAAAGGCGAGTATTTAGTAGTAGTAACAGATAAAAATACAGGATGTTATATAGCCTATAAAATAGTCAAAGTAAATTAATGTGCATATCGATGATATCATAAAAGGATGTAAAGAGGGAAACCGAAAATGTCAGGATGCTCTGGTGCAAAAGTTCGCACCAGGGCTCCTTTCGCTATGTGCTCGGTATACTTCGGACAGAGAGTTGGCTAGAGACGCACTCCAAGAGTGTTTTATTAGTGCTTTTAGGTTTATCGGCCAGTATGAAGGTAAGGGAAGTTTTGAAGGTTGGTTACGAAGAATTGCAGTAACATCTTCCATTGCTTTAAACAAAAAATTCAAACAATTACAATTTGATGAATTAACTGAAGAAGCTGGATGGGAAAAGGCAGAAGTACCAGATATTTATGACCAAATGAATACTGAAGATATCAAAAAGCTTATTCAGAAATTACCAGAAAGCCTATATCTCGTATTTAATCTATATGTGATAGAAGGTTACCAACACAATGAGATAGCAGGTTTACTTGGAATTACTGAAAGTACATCTAGATCGGCATTGTGTAAGGCAAGAACAAAATTAATAACCATCTTAGAGCAAAATGGCAAAGTAGCTATTGCTTTGGCGTGTTAAGTAAATAAAGAAAAAATGAAGTATCAAAAATTTGAACAACATATTGCAGACTCCTTAAGTAAGGACACCATGGATTTGGATATCAATGCCTTAATCCAAGATATTCATGGGCAAAAACCAAAAAGAAGAGTTGTGGGCTTTTGGTGGATAGTAGCATCTGCTGTGGTCGTAACTGGAGGTTTGTTATATCTTGTTATGGAAAATTCTAAAGCGTCCACGTCATCTGCTACATCATCAAAAGCAACAATTGCTCAATCTGTAGCTGCTGAAAGGCATATGGGTACTTCATTGTTCTTGGAAAAGAAAGGTGAAAACCCAGATGCATTACAAAATATTGCTACAAAAACCAAAGTTAAGACACAACTTAATAAGCTTTCTAAAGAAGGAAACAATTACTCTAACTTTAATACAAAGTCTTCTAACCAATCTTCCTCAAAGACTCAAGAAGATGGAAAAGTAACATTTAGTTCCGACTCTAAGTCATCGAAAAGTGAAGGACCAATATCATTCCAAGAAAAAATTGAAACAGTAAATACATTGAAAAGAGCATCGGAAGATATTTCATCATTGAATGTTATGGATGTTTCAGCGTTACATTCTATTAAAAATCTTGGCATCAATCCCAGAAAAGTTGTTTGTCCTGATTTTTCAAATAAAACAAAGTTTGATATAGCCATTAGTCCAGAAGTAGGTATTTTTTTACCTTTAAAAACATTAGAAAACGGAGGGTCAGAATTTGAAAATGTATTCCGGCTGAGGTCCAATAATGAAAATTCTTTAGAAGGTATTTATGCAGGCATCTATGCTCAAGTGAGTACTCCAAAATATCCTTTTTATCTAAAAACGGGTCTTTCATGGTCAAAGATGACAGAAAAAATGAAGTTGGACTTCGAATATACTAAGAAGGATACGACTCAAGGCATCATCTCGATCACGTATTCTCAGAATGGGGACACGATTACTGCCATCATAGGAGATATCATCACAGAAAGGAGATTTTCAGGTTCAAAGACGAGACATTATCAATTTCAATTATGGGATTTACCGATAGGTATAGGGTATGAGCAGTCTTTTGGAAAATGGTATGGAAGTGTGGAAGCGGGAGTTCATGTTAATCTGTCCAACAGAACTTCAGGAAGTATTTTGCAATCCGACACTTCATTTATTGAAATTGGAAAACCTGTACAGCATTTCAAAACGCAATTGGGCCTTTCTTATTTTGCGGGAATACAAATAGGAAGATGGGTACATCCATCGGGCCGGATTTATCTTAGCACCAGGTTTAGGATGATACCAGATGCTTTTAGCACTACTAGCAATACTGTCAAACAACAATATCATTTCCTGGGATTGAATTTAGGTTATAGTCATATGTTTTGAGGTTAGACTATGGTTAATACTTCAAACCCAAACGCCAGTTTCCATATTTTAGATAAACGAAGCTAGGTAAAAACAAAACAATCCAATATATCCATTCGCTCATCCAGGCGACTTCGATGCTGAGTTTCATTATTTCGATGACGATCCCCACATATGCCAAATAGGCTGCAATACCTGCTACTTCTATCCAGAATACCACATGGGTCTTACCCGTAGCTATCACTGCGTTGAGCCAGATAACACCTACACACAGTATAATCATCGCTGTACTTACAATCCTAAGCGTACTGGTTCCAGATTCAATAAAGCCTTGTTTTTGGCCAAAAACTCCAAGGAAAGTTCCTGGAAATAAGTTGAGCATTAACACCAGAATGCTCATACCTACTACGCTGATGGTAACCATTTTACGAATAATGGAAAACATCTCTTCTTGTCGCCCTTGACCTATTAAATTGCTTATAATGGTATTGGCCGAAGAGCCAAAAGCCCATGAAAATACTCCACCAAGTCCAAAAAGATTGCGCATGGTTTGAGAAATAGCCTGATCTTCATAAGAATAATTGCGACTTACTAAGATAAAGAAAACCCACCAAGCTGCTGTACTTATAGCTAACTGACTCATGAGCGGGAATCCTTGAGTAAAAACTAATTTTAGCTTGTTAAAGTAAATAGAAAAATCAGGCTTAATGCCGTAATTTTTGTTAATTCTCATCAATATAATAATCGTAAGAACCGTAAGCATACCGATAGCTTCGGAGATCACTGATGCATATGCAGCACCATTAAATCCCATAGCTGGAAAACCCAAATTACCAAAAATCATCCCATAATCCAAAAATAAATTGGCCCCGGATTGAATGATGGCGATGATAATAAGAAATCTTGTTTTTTGTATACTGATCAAAAAGGCATTTTGCATCTGTAATGAATACAGAAAGAATAGTCCAACTATTCTGATATTGAGAAAACTTGTAGCCATTCTTGCTCCTTCTGGTTCTATACCCGACCATCTCATAACAGGTAACACAGCAGACCACGTTATCACGGAAAATATAACCGCTAGTATGAGCCCTATAATCACACCATGCCATAATGATGAAAAAATTTCATTTCGGCTATCTTCACCAGCACGTCGAGACATGATGGAGAGTAGAGCATTGTTGAGTCCATAACCAATGGCAGAAAAAATAAGGTAGTACACTCCAGTAATGCCAGCTAATGCAAGTTCTTTACTACCCAAATGACCTAAAAAAGCAGCATTGAAAAGGTAATTGAGCTCAGGTATAAGTTTGGCCATACTGATAGGCAAAGTCAGTAATATGATACCTTTGATCGAAGTATCTACTTTTAATGAGGTAACAGTAGCTGCCATTTAATTTTGTTTGCTTATACATTTAGGACTTATGCCCAAGATGTAATTTTGAACCACATCAATAGCTACTGCAGTTTCTGCTCCCAGAAATCCTTGAATCATGTCATTTTTTATCTTTAATCTTGCTTGTCTGGTAATACCTTCAGATACTGGCATGTAAGTCCAGTGCCATTTTTCTTCAAAATATCCAGTATTTCTGTCGCTTCCCATTTGGGTATAAGTCTGACAAAATCCAAAAATATAAGCATGGGATTGCATCCATTGATACAGCTTAAGACCTTCTCCTGTCTCAAACCATTTGTTATTAAAACTATTGAAATCAAGATCAGTACCCCAATGATGACGTGATGTACTTGGCATAGAACTGTATTCCAGAATTTTTTTAGCTCTAGTCAAATTGTCAGGGATATCTTTTGCAGCATTGGTTCCATCTTCTAGAATGGTTTTGCCCGTCCACTTGTTTTCCCAGATTCTTTTCTGATTGTCAAAATTGCGTGTAGCAGACTTGATGATCAATTGGACACCATCTTTGGCGGCTGCATCATACATTTTTATAAATTCTCTCATCACATCTTTTCGGATGTATCTGATGTCTTCATCCCTATATTTTGGCGGTATGATCATAAATTCTGGATGTGTAGATGGGTCAAACTTGCCCATGATATAGTCAACACTGTAATCTACAGAATCAAGAGGGATAGCTAAAGTATTAGTTTTAGTACTTACCGCATCTTTGGATGTCAAAATCGAAGATGATTTTTGAGCATTGCATGCTGAAATAGTAATCGTTATAATGATGAGGTATCTGATGATCATGCACTTATTTTCTATGATGAGGACGCTTAGAAAATATAAACACTATAATAGATAAAATAGATGTAAATCCCAATATCCCATAATATACAATGAGGTCTAAACGATCATCTTTTATCATACTAATTACTATAGACGCAACAAAGATTAAAGATATGATGGTGATACCCAATGCAGCATTTCTTTGTTGTACATTTTCATACATGATGCCATTATTAAGAGAAAGTAAGACTACTCCAAACAAAAATGGAATAAGAAGCCCAATGTCTTTGTTTAAGGCGTCATAATACATCCATAAACTTGTAAAGATAAGTACAGTAGCATGAAGTAGATTAGATTTTTGGTATGTCATAATTTATTAGATTTGAAATAACTATTTTGGTTTCAAATTCGTGAACCTTACAACTTCTCAAAAATAAAATTGGTCATCTTGGTGTATAAATGTATCGTTGCATTGTCGCCATAAATGCCGTGATTTCTATTGGGGTAGTAATAGGTATCAAACTGTTTATTGGCTTTGATGAGGGCATTAGACATCTCTACGGCATGTTGAAAATGCACATTATCGTCTGCCATACCATGTACTAACAGGTAGTTTCCTTTGAGCTTATCCGCAAAATATACTGGTGAATTGTCTGCGTATCCCTTATTATTTTCTGCGGTTGTCCTCATGTATCTTTCCGTATAAACACTATCATACCACTTCCAGTTAGTAACAGGTGCTACTGCTATGGCTGCTTTGAAGACATCATTACCTTTGAGTATGCAAAGAGATGACATATATCCTCCATAACTCCAACCATAGATACCTATTCTGGCTTTGTCCACATAAGGTTGCAATCCTATATATTTAGCGGCTTCGATTTGGTCCAATGTCTCATAATGTCCTAGCTGTAAATAGGTCATTTTTTTAAACTCTTCTCCTCTTGCACCCGTACCTCGACCATCTACACAAACCACAATATATCCTGCCTGAGCTATCATTTGATTCCACCAATATCCATTTCCTTTCCAGCTATCTGTCACTTGTTGGCTTCCAGGGCCGCTGTATTGAGTCATGAAAACCGGATATTTTCTGGTAGAGTTGAAGTCTCTAGGCTTAATCATATAGCCATTGAGCTTGACATTTTCAGAGGTAGTAAATGTAAAAAACTCTACAGGTGAGACAGCGTATTCTTCCTGAACCTTGCCATAGTTAATGTTATCTTCTATGGTTCTTACCTTCTTTCCAGTTCGGTCATACACTGTAAATGTGGGCGCAGTATTGATAGAACTATGATTGTTACTAAAGTAGTCAAAAGTACTGCTAAACTGTGCGCTATTATTTCCTATTAATGAAGGTGTCAAATTAGTTAGATTTTTACCATCAAGATCTACCGAAAAGACATGTTTTTGAATTGGTGATTTCTCTGCAGCCTGAAAAAATACTTTTTTATTTTTTTCATCCACGCCATAAAAGTTGGTCACATCGTATGTTCCTGTGGTTAATTTTGCTTTTTGTTTACCATCCATTCCCATAAGATAAAGCTGATTATAACCTTCTTTTTCAGAAGTCCAAACAAAGTGTTTTCCGTCTTTAAGAAACGTAAGATCGTCAGTAATGTCTATATAATACTTATTGGTTTCTTCATACATGACAGATGATTTTCCAGTTTTGATGTCTGCTATATATAGTTTCAGGTTGTTTTGATGTCGGTTCATTTTAAAGATACAAAGCTTACTGGCATCTTGTGTCCATTTCATACGGGGTATATACATTTCGGTCATATCACCCATATCAGCTTTCACCGCTTTACCACGAGACATTTCGTAAACCCAAGCAGTCACATCTGCATTCTTTTCACCTACTTTTGGATATTTAAATGTTTCGTGAATAGGATACATTTCGTCGCGGTAAAGCTGCATAGTAAACTCAGGAACCTTACTTTCATCAAAACGAATAAAAGCTATTTTTTTACTATCTGGTGACCAATAAAATGCTCTGGTAAAACTGAATTCTTCCTCATAAACCCAATCACACATACCATTGATGATGGCATTTTTTGCTCCGTCAGTAGTGACTTGGGTGACATTGCCATATTTAATATTTTGTATGTAAAGATTATTATTGAAAACAAAACCGACTTGCTCCGCATCTGGTGAAAAAGCAGGATTAGCTATCTTCCCATCCTTATATATTCGGCTAAGCGTTTTGGTTTTTACATCATAAACAAAGCAATTGACCTTGGAAGAATGTCTATAAATAGCTTCGCCCTCAGCTTCTATCAATATCTTAGTCTCATCATCACTAAAAGTATAGCTCTGGAAATCACCAGAAAATCCAGCTTTATCTTTCATCTCCTTTCCATAAAAGATTGTTTCTACCAATGAGCCTGTTGTAATATCAAATTTTTTAATGCCGCCATCTTTCATCGCAGAATAATGCCTACCGTCCTTCATAAAATTGAATCCTGGTACAGATTTGGTCCTGAAAGCAAATTTTGCATAGATGTCTTCTATGGTGATGGGTTTTTGGGCAGTGCCACAAAAACTGATAAAGCAAACTAATAAAACTATTTGGATTATTTTCATGACTAAAATCTTTTTGGCTGTAAATGATGTGCAAAAGTAAAATAAATATTGGAAGTATCCCATCACCCAATCATCAATCCATTCTCCACTTGCATATCTGCAGAAAGCAAAGTGACTTCTTTATCATCACCTACTGCGCCCAAGACCAGACACTCAGACATAAAGTCAGCGATCTGTTTGAGTGGAAAATTGACTACAGCTATGATTTGTTTTCCTATCAATGATTCTTTTTGATATAGCTTAGTGATTTGTGCGGAGCTTTTTTTGATACCAAGTGGACCAAAATCTATGGTAAGTTTGTAAGCAGGGTTTTTAGCCTTTGGAAAATCATCTACTTGGATGATGGTACCTACACGCATTTCTACTTTTTCAAAATCTGACCAAGATATCATATGAAATACTATTTTTTATAGTCATTTAGATCAATAAAGTACTCTGTCGGAGATGCAGAAATAAAGGTCAATTTTGACTTTTTGCCGTTCCATTCATAAACGTATTCTAATGGCATAAACTTTGTACCTAAAATTAAGCTATAATCAAAATGAATAGGAAGTTTAGCATCAAACTCCAATTTATTGAATAAAAACAAAGGCAAAAAACTATATTTTTCTGTGGATAAAAACAAATTACTTTTATCCTCAGTCTTTTGATAAGATAAAATGTATTCTTTTCCAGTTTTGGTTGGCCAGCCGTAATCGTTTTTGCCAAAAACCTTAGTTTTATTAGTCGATTTACAATATTTTTTAAAATCTGACATTATACTTTTCGATAGACTTACTACTTCTGCGTACTGTTGAGCTTTTTTGGTTTCTCGATGTTTTTTACCAAACTCGTCAGTATGACCAATGATATAGTTTCCTTTTTGGTCTGCGATGACAAAATCTATCATTTCTCCTGACCAGCCATATGCTTCTTTTGTAAAGAGAAAAGTCCCTGTTTTTTCGTCTACATAAATACTGAATTCCCCTTTTCTTAGATAATGGTCTTCCGAAGCCAATTCATTGTCATAAGACCATGTAAGCATCGTTGAGAAAAAATATTTTCCAGCTTTAGGATTCCAGTTTTTGTTGCGGTAGGCAACATCTGATTGAGCGAAGACAAGAGATGTAAATCCTAAAAACAGTAGAAATGATAGCACTCGCATATTTAATAAATTGTTACTAAAGTTATCTTATATCCTTTAACAAATACTCCAAACCATTAGTTTTAATCACAAATGCTGTGGACAATATCATGCCTAGTCTACCTTGCGGAAAACCTTGGGTAGAGATCCATTCTAGATAATAAGTAGGAATATGCTTGATCAGCGTGCCTTTATATTTACCATACGGCATGGGCATCCTTACGATATCTGTAAGAATAGTGACGTCTGGAGTTGAACTTTGATCGTTCATGTCTAAGCCTCTGTAATTTCTGCCTCTGACAAATCCATCACTTCTTCTTCATCGGGTTTGATTTGGTCCAGCTCTACTTTAAGATTGTCTATGATAAATACTTGTCTTTCTGGAGTATTTTTACCCATATAATATCCCAATAAATCTTCAATTTTGGTTTTTTCTCCCAGTATTACGGGTTCCAATCTAATGTTGTCACCAATAAAATCTTCAAACTCATTAGGTGAAATTTCCCCAAGACCCTTAAATCGGGTGATTTCTGCTTTTCCCTTCAACTTCAGTATGGCTTCTTGTTTTTCTGTTTCGCTGTAGCAATAGAATGTCTTTTGTTTGTCTCTTACTCTGAATAATGGTGTGTCTAGAATATATAGATGACCATGCTTGACCAAATCTGGAAAAAACTGCAGAAAAAATGTCAATAATAATAATCTGATGTGCATTCCATCTACATCGGCATCTGTAGCTATCACTACTCTATTATATCTCAAGTTTTCGATACCATCTTCTATATCCAGAGCGTGTTGCAAGAGATTGAACTCTTCGTTTTGATACACCACTTTTTTGGTCATACCATAACAGTTGAGCGGCTTACCTCTTAGCGAAAATACAGCTTGTGTTTGTACATCTCTTGCTTTGGTGATCGACCCGCTCGCTGAGTCTCCTTCTGTGATAAAGATGGTAGAACCTAGTTTGATTTCATCATCTATTTTTTTACCATCAGTAAGGTGCGCTCTGCAATCTCTCAACTTCTTGTTGTGAATATTTGCCTTCTTAGCACGCTGATTGGCTATTTTCTTGATGTCCGCTATTTCTTTCCTTTCTCTTTCTGACTGCTGGAGTTTTCTGAGAATGGTATCGGCAATTTCTTTATTTTTGTGTAGGAAATTGTCCAGATGCGTTTTCATAAAGTCCATCACGAAAGAACGGATTGTCGCCGTTTCAGGGCCCATATTTTGAGAACCTAATTTCGTTTTGGTTTGTGACTCAAAGATTGGTTCTTCTACCTTTAAACTGATAGCACCTACTATAGATGTCTGCACATCTCGGGTATCAAAATCTTTTTTGTAAAAATCACGTAAAGTCTTGACAATCGCTTCTCTAAATGCTGCCAAATGTGTTCCTCCTTGGGTAGTATTTTGACCATTTACAAAGGAATAGTACTCTTCTCCGTATTGTG
The DNA here is from genome assembly GCA_945870185.1 of Aureispira sp. CCB-QB1. GTDB lineage: Bacteria > Bacteroidota > Bacteroidia > Chitinophagales > Saprospiraceae > OLB9. The sequence continues at coordinate 97,322 of CAMBRK010000002.1, forward strand.
TGCCATGAGAAATTGCTATTTCGATATCTTCAGCTTGGAGATGTATGATAGGGTAGAGTAGATTTTCAACATCAGTCTTTCTTTCTAATAGGTCTCTAAGACCATTTTTGGAAACTAGAGTTTTACCATTATAATTTAATTTTAGACCAGCATTTAGATAAGCATAATTCCATAGCTGATTTTCTACATATTCAGGCCTGTATTTGTAGTGTTTAAATATATTTTCATCCGCAATAAACTCTATCATGGTGCCATTAGGCTCAGTAGTCTTGGCCAATTTGGTATCCACAGTGATCACACCAGCTGTAAACTCCGCCATTTTGGTCTCACCATCTCTGAAAGATTGCACTTTAAAATAGCTTGAAAGCGCATTTACAGCCTTGGTACCTACACCATTAAGACCTACTGATTTTTTAAAAGCTTTGGAATCGTACTTACCACCCGTATTGATCTTGGATACACAATCTATGACCTTGCCCAATGGAATCCCACGACCATAATCCCTTATAAAAACACGACCTTGTTCTATTTTAATATCAATGTTCTTTCCATTACCCATGACAAACTCGTCAATAGAGTTGTCTATGACTTCTTTGAGCAGTACATAGATACCATCATCTTGCGAAGACCCATCTCCGAGTTTACCGATATACATGCCTGGCCTAAGACGGATATGTTCTTGCCAGTCAAGACTTTTGATATTATCTTCGGTATATAGTACTTGTGAATTGTCGCTCATATGATTCCAATAAAATCTGAATTAAAAGGCAAATATAATACTTTTTTAGGATATGTTGATTGCTAAAAATACAAATGCTCTATCCGTTTCTATATAAATCTATGGTTAATAATGACTCATACATCATTTATTTATTTAATTTTGCGTTCTAAATTCAATGGATTGTGATTATAAAAAGTAAAATATTATTCATTTTAGGCTTAATTGTATTTTGGATAAATACTACTTTTGGGCAATCTGCTAAGTATGATATTCTGCTTGATTTGGACAAAATAAAGCAAACGTGCAATATCATTGTCGATGTAAAACTTCTTGAAAATAAGTTTAAAAAGTCAGATACCATTTGGTTTCATCTACCATTCAATACATACAGCAACAAATACAATACTTTTACGGATGAGTTGAGAAGAATTTTTCCTGAATCAAACTACTTTTTCCGTAAGGAAAACCAAATGTCTAGAATGACTGACCTATCCATAAAGTCAGAAGGAAATACGATACCGCACTTTTTTAAAAATGAACTAGAAATAGAATTCGTTGGAGTCATTTCTGATGGTCAAGATTTAAGTTTTTCTTATATCTTAAAGCTTCCAGAGTTGGTGAATGGTCTGGGATATTACAAAGGAAACTATTTTCTTAGACATTTTTACCCACAGTTGGCTATTCAAAATAATCAATGGAGTTTTGAAGGAATAAGATCATACATGCCAAAAAAAATGCACAAAGCAGCAATAAACTTACAGTTAAATAAACTTAGTAATTTTGAGCTGTACACCAACGGAATTATTCAAGCAGATGCTAATAAATATCTAATCAAATCAGAAGGTACTCGTGATTTTTATATCAATCTGATTGAACTCAATGCGCCTTTCCCAAAACATGAAGGCAGTTTTATGAGTGGCGATCGTCAGGTGTCATATAGCATCATTCATTTAGGTAAGCCGGATAAAAATAGATGGATGATAGTAAATGCAAATTTCAATAAAGCTACACAATTTCTCAACACTCATCTTGGCAACTACCCTCATGACCATCTGCATTTGATGATTTCTGAAAATTGTATTCAATGTTTTGAAGGAGAAAGTCTTGCAGTTGCCAAAGATTTTGATGATGACGATGACATGAATCTGGAAAACTATTTTGTATCATCTTTAGCAGCTTTATGGGTTTTCAACAATTTAAATGTTTCATTTGATAAATATTATTGGATGCCAATGGGTTTATCTCAATATATAGAACATGAAAATTATAAAATCAATTTTGGGCAAGATAGCATTCACAAAAATGATGAATTTCTATGGGGTTTGGACGAAAAAGTTCATCAATATCGAAAACAAAAACAGTTATTGCCATTGATGACTGATGAAATGAAACTCAGCTCAAAGCAATCATTTCTAAATAGGTTCGTCCAGTCCAGAGACTTTTTCCGATATGCAGTAAAATTGGCAGGTAAAGATGCTTTTGATCAGACTATTTTGGCCTTTCAGAATGATCAGGAAAAATTCAATCTTGAAAATTTTATATCTAAACTGGAAAACCGTTCTGGAAAATCGCTGAAAATTGCATTAATATCATATGCAGAATCAGCACAATATCCTGACTATACTATTAGAAATGCTACCCAAAGTGAAGCAGATATTAGCATCGAGATTGAAAACAAAAGCGAATCAAGTCTACCCTTTCCAGTAAATATTGTTTTTAAAAACGGCAGAGTAGAAGAAAAAATTATGGATGGCTTTTTAGGTTCCAATTCAGTAACTATTCCAAACGTTAATCTTGATTTAGTAAAGACTTTAAGGATTGATAAAGATGGAGTCATGCCTGATGAAAACAGAGAAAACAATCACTATTTTCCAAAATCAGACAGCAATTTCAAGCTAAAATCAACATCCATATTTGGTGATAACAGAAGTGACCGAAAGGAACTACATGGGATGTTATATCCGGCATACAATAGCAACGATGCATTCATGGCAGGAGCAGTTTTTTCTAATTCAAGTTCGGAAGCTTACAAAAAATTTCGATACGCCATCAGTCCGATGTACTCTTTCCGTAATAAGGCTTTAGTAGGTCAGGCTTGGGCGGAATACGATAAGTATTTAAAGTCTGAAGTTTTTAACGTTATGACTTTCAGAGCAGGTGTCAAAAGCTTTCATATGAATTATGTAAAGAAAAAAACTGCTCAAATCAACTTTGAATATGCTCAAAGATATATCAAGATTGACCCTACAATCACTTTACGTCTAAAAGTGCCTGAAGTATTGGGCAAAACAGCAACTTTATCATTTAGGTCGTTAGTGATTTTAGAAGAAAGGGCAAATTTTGGGCAAGGTGGCATCTTTACTGGCAAATCTACTGAGACATCCCTTATCCATCAATTAACTTATGATTCAAAGATAGATAAAAAATTGAGTAAATTTGATCTGAATATACTAGCAGAACAACAAAGTTATGATAAAGAAAACTATCTGAAATTAACTGCTTCTACCAAGATAGAACGAATGTACAAGAAAAACAAAAATATATCTTTTAGATTATTTGCTGGTGGATTCTTGATGAACACCCAAAGAAAATCCGGTAGCTTTCAAAACATCTTCACGAGAGGTAGTCTCGCACTAATCCAACATGGGTTTAATGACTACACATACGATGAGTACTTTTTCTCCAGACAAAATCAATCTTTATTACAAGACGATCAGGTAAGTTTGACCAATGGTGGCGGTTTTAAGACGCCTGTAGGCAGTGCACATGCTATTGGTATGTCCAATGATTTTGTGACCGCTTTAAATGTAAGTGCACATCTACCATTTGCGAACAAATTATTTCCCATTAAAGCTTACTTTGACATGGGTACATTTACAACTTTTTCTGATGACAAACGAGTTAATAATCTCATGTACAATGCAGGATTTATGCTCAATTACGATGATGTATTGACCATCCATGTACCCTTAATATATTCTGAAAACTTGGGCAACATATACAAAAGCGAACACAAAAACTTCTTTTCAAGAATCAGTTTTAGTTTAGATCTACACAAATTTAGTTTTTGGAAAAATAATTTAGATTAATTTATGAAACTTGGAATCATTGGTGGAGGAGCTATGGGCTCAGGTATAGCACAGGTAGCAGCCATGGCAGGCTGGGAAGTCAGGATATTTGACACCCAAGAGACAGCCAGAAATAAAGCACTTAAAAGTATTTCGGATAGCATCAATATCTTGGTCTCCAAAGAAAAAATGTCAGCATCTGAAGGTGTAGCTACATTAGGTCGTATTTATATGTGCGAAAAATTAGAAACCCTGAATGATGTTGATCTTGTGATAGAAGCTATTATCGAAGATTTGGAAATCAAAAAGTCTGTTTTCAAATCTTTAGAAAGTATTGTTTCTGACCACTGTATCATAGCTACCAATACTTCGTCTCTTTCAGTAACTTCACTGGCATCAGCCTTGCAAAAACCAGAGAGATTTGCAGGCATTCATTTTTTCAATCCACCTGTGCTGATGAAATTGGTCGAAGTCATACCCGCTGTTCAAACGGATTCTGAAATTATCTACCAAGTCAAGAACATCATGGAGTCATGGGGCAAAACCGTAGTTACAGCCAAAGACACACCAGGTTTTATTGTCAATAAAGTAGCCAGACCTTTTTATAGCGAAGCGATCAGAATCCTGGAAGAAGGAATAGCCGATATCGCCACTATTGATGATGCCATGACATCGCATGGATTTAAAATGGGTCCATTTACTTTGATGGATTTTATAGGTCATGATGTCAATTATCGGGTGACAGAGTCTGTCTGGAAGGCTTTCTTTTATGATGGTAGGTATAGACCTTCTTTTACACAGTTGAGATTACTGGAAGCAGGATATCTAGGCAAAAAGACGGGAAAAGGATTTTATGATTACCAATCAGATAGCAAACAGATGCTTACAGAAAACGCTGCATTATCTGATCAAATCTTTTTAAGGATCATCTCCATGCTGATCAACGAAGCTGCTGATACTGTATACCAACAAATATGTAATCCGGAAGACGCCGACCTTGCTGTAAAACTGGGAGTCAACTATCCTAAAGGTCTTTTTGAATGGGGAAAAGAAATAGGATACTCCAAAATTGTGAAAACATTGGACGATTTAAATCAAGAGTACGGCGAAGAAAGATACAGAGTTAGTCGATATCTGAGAAATTTAGCTAAAAATTAAGAAATTCTTTGAAGCATTTTTTTATTTTTTTTGTTTATACACATAAACATTTAATCAAAAATGAGAATTGGAAATATAATTTTAGCTATTTTATTAATCGGTTTGGGAGCGTATTTTAGTAAAAAATATTTTAGTAATCCTGAAGAAAGTATTCTTGATATAGTAAAATACGATGGATCTGCTGCAACTAAAAGCACAACAGATACCCATAGACGTGCTGTGGATTCTGTCATATATCTGACCAATAGCGAACAGGCTACCATAGATTTATTTGAAAAGTCAGCTCCTTCGGTATGTTTCATTACCACTTTACAACAGCAACGAGATTATTGGTCACGCAATATCACAGAGATTCCGTCGGGATCGGGCTCTGGATTTATATGGGATGATCAAGGACACATCATCACCAATTATCACGTGATCCAAAATGGTTCTAAGTTAAAAGTTACTTTAAGTGATCGGACTTCATGGGATGCAGAAGTCATAGGTTATGAAGATAATAAAGATTTGGCAGTACTCAAAATCAAAGCTCCAGCGGATAAACTACGTCCAATTCCTTTGGGTCAATCATCCAAATTAAAAGTAGGCCAATCGGTCTATGCTATCGGAAACCCGTTTGGTTTGGACCAATCTCTAACCACAGGAGTCATCAGTGCACTGGGAAGGGAGATCAAGTCTGTAGGTGGTCGGCCTATCCGCGATGTAATACAAACAGATGCAGCCATCAATCCAGGTAATTCTGGTGGACCGTTGCTCGACAGTGGTGGAAGACTTATTGGTGTCAATACTATGATATACAGTACATCTGGAGCTTCAGCAGGTATCGGATTTTCTATCCCTGTAGATGAAGTCAATTGGGTAGTGTCTGACATTGTTAAATATGGAATGGTAAAGCGACCGGTATTAGGCATAGAAATACTTCCAAGTCAGTATGCCGAAAACTGGGGTGTAGAAGGGGTCATGATCTCCAATGTACTAAAAGATGGAGGTGCTGCAAAAGCCGGTTTGAAACCGCTGGAACAAACTAGAAATGGAGACATCATTTTTGGAGATATCATCATAGCCGTCAATGATATACCTATCAGATCCAACAATGACCTTTTTCTTGCACTTGAAAAATATAATGCAGGAGACAAAGTCAAAGTAAAGTACATCAGAGAAGAGTCTGAGAAAGTGGTAGAAGTGTTGCTAGGTAGTCAATAACTTCTATTGTTGAAGCAATTTATTGTATGCTAATACTTTAGATTGATTGCCAGCATTCTGATAGGCACTGATTACATTTTTGATATATTCAGGTGTTGGATTGAGTTGATACGCCTTTTCAAAATTTTCGCCTGCAAGTTGATGATTTCCAGATACGCCATAACTGACTCCGGTGAGAAACCAGGTTTCAGCATCATTAGGATTAAGTTTTACAGATTCTTGGAGTAAATTTTGAGCTTTAGAAAGGTCTTGTTCTACTTGCCCTGCATTTCTAGCCATTTCTCTATATGCCAAGGCTTTGTTAATATCTACAATGGATTTTAAGTCGTTGACTTGGTCATAATATTGAATAGCTTCATCGTATTTTTGTTGTTTAAGTCTGATGTTTCCGAGGGTTAGATAAGCTGTAGGTACAGGTTTGATTTTCATAATATGATTGCAATAATCCTCTGCTTTTTGCATCATTGCAGCCTTTTGTGACACATCTTGTGTAAGATCAGCTTGTTTTAGAGTTTCTTCAGCTGCACCATTATGGAGTCGCACACTGGATGGGTAAGTAGCAGCGTCTTTGGTGAACAACGAGAAGTTACTTTTCCAGTCTCCATTTCTTTGTAAAGTCAACCACGAAAAAATAATAATAGGGAACGCTAAGGAAGTCAAGAGCACTTTATCAGTATTGAGATTGTAATATTCAAAAGCCACTTTCAAACCATAAAGTAGGCCTACTACAAACCAAAACGAAGCTAAATATGCCAATCGCTCCCCAAACATAGTACCAATAATCATCAGCAATTGGCTAAACAAAACCAATCCCATCAGATATCCTAAAATAGGAAGTCCCATAAATGATCTTTTTATTAATAATCTTAAGCCAAATAACAACAATAACACATGAATCACTAAGCTAAGCCATACCTTAGGGTTGCTAAAATCAGTCAAAGATATCACAGTATAGCTATAGTCACAAGACAATGGATAAGGATATATTAGCAACTTAAAATACTGTAAAAGGACGACCATAGAAGTAGAAAAATGCACCACAAATCCATTGGCTTCCTTCATTGGATTGTCCATCATGGATACTTCGGGAGCCGCTTGGCCACCAAATAGACTATATCTGATCAGAAACAAAAGCATCACAGGGACCAAAAAAATGGCACCTTTAATTACACTTTCTGGCATTGATTTTTTATACACAAACCACACCAATAGTCCATAAATAGGAAACATCGTCACAGCAGATTCTTTAGACATTAAAGCTAAAAAGTATAGAACTATCGAGATTATAGCCCACATGTTTTTCTTTTGGATCATAAAAAAGTGCCACGAAAGGTATGAGCCCAATATAAAAAACAAAGACATGATCTCATCTCTGGATTTGATATTGGCCACTACTTCCGTATGGATGGGATGCACCGCAAACATTGCTGCAATCAAGACACTAAGCCAAAGCATACTACTTCCAAACCATAAATAACTCACCCAAAAAACCATGGCTACTGTACAGCTATACCAAAAAATACTAAAAAAGTGATGAATCGTAGGATTATCCGGAGATAGGTCCCATTCTATGGCAAATTGTATTAAAGAAATAGGTCTGTATAATTGCCCACCAAAATTATTGTCACGATAACTACCTGAAATGATCTTACTGATACCATCTATACCTGCTGTTACATTTTTATTTAGTCCGATAGACAAAGCATCATCCAGCACAAAGCCGTGATTCAAAGTATTGGAATACAACAAAAATGACAAAACAAATAGTCCAAGACTGATGAAAAGTAGTGGCTTAGAGACCTGCTTTACTTGAAAATCTTCTGCGGTGTTTTTGGCTACTTTTTGCTTTGACATGACCTAATTAATATTGAATCATGCAAAAGTACAAATTATATTAGACGATATAAAAAAAAACGTCTGTCTCCGAGCGAAGACAGACGAATCAAAACAAAACGAAAAACCAACTTTTCTACAACCAACTTAATCTATTATGAAACTTATTTTTAAAACATTTTCCTTAATTGTATCGGGATAATCATTTCTTTACCACTCCGGTTGACCTTAATATTTACTTTATCACCTACTTTGTTATACTTCATATGCTTTTCAATATCATCATAGTTCTCAACAGGATGAGTGTTTATGGCTATGATAACATCACCAGGTAAGAGTCCTCCTAACTGGGCAGCACTTCTTTTTTCTACTTCTTCTATGTAAAAACCCTTATTACCTTTTAACTGAAGCTTGTATTCATTTATCAAATCGTCAGTCACATCGTATCCGCCTACGCCGAGATTGGTTCTTTCTATATTTCCACCATTTTCAATAATATCGGTGATTACTTTTCTTACAATTTTGGATGGAATTGCAAAAGAGTACCCAGCAAAAACACCTGTCGGAGTAGCAATGGCAGTATTAATACCTATCAATTCACCCTGTAGGTTGACTAGAGCACCACCACTATTGCCGGGATTTATGGCGGCATCAGTTTGAATAAATTCTTCTATCCTTTTTTCATTCTGGATGATATCTAGCGACCTACCTTTAGCACTGACTATGCCTGCTGTTACTGTTGAAGTAAGATATCCAAAAGGATTTCCTACTGCAAGTACCCATTCGCCTACCTGAACTTTTTCAGAATCACCCATTTTAATCGGAATAAATCCTTTTGTTCTTTCAATTTTAATCACTGCAAGATCAGTTGTCTCGTCGATACCAATTTTTTTTGCAGAATATTTTTTGCCTTCTGCATCTGTAATGGTAATTTTATCAGCAAAGCCTACCACATGATTATTGGTGACAATATATCCATCCGCAGAATATATGACGCCTGAGCCGCTCCCATTCTTAGGAGCATAAAAGTTGCCCTGCCCAAAAAAATCTTCAAAACCAAACAGATCTGCAAAAGGATCTCTTCTCCTATTACTTTGGCGTTTTCTTACTTGTTCATCACTTTCTTCTGCATATATATGCACTACTGAACTCGTGGATCTTTTGGCACTTTCTACAAAATCCCCTGTAAGGTTTGGGGAACTGTTTAGACTCACCAGCCTGTTTGGAATGTTTTCTGATGTGCCTTCTGATGGTTTCATGTCTAGAAAATAGAACCCTGAAAGTACAAGCATACCACCTACTATTCCTGCCGAAATCATTTGAATGTATTGCTTCATAGGATTAAATTTTATAACTGTTAAACGCATATTATTTTGTTTTGATTATGGAACTTATGACTTTTAACACAACCTTAACAGCGAAATCCAGAATATGAATTTCTGCCTAATATCAATAGTTTTTTGTTTTATAAATATAAAATTTTAGTTTTGCGTGACTTTTTTAAAATTATTAGTCATTTATATATTCCCAATTGACTTAAACATGATTAAATTTTGATCATAAATTTTTTAAATCCCGTAATTACACATTCGTCGTATAAACAGATGAGTGATGAAGATGCAATTGTAGAGGAAAGGGGTGATGCTTCAAGCGAGACTAAGAAAAAGGTAAATGCCAATATAAATCTTTTTGGTTTCTAGAGTAATCTGATCGAATTGTATATCCCAAAAGTTGGAAGTGTCTTACAATATTTTGATAGAGGTAGTTCTACGTGATATAAAAAAATTAAAAAATATCCTAATTAATAGCATGCATAATCTTATAATATTAATGTTCGGTAGTGATATCCAAAAAGCTTTGAGCAATATGCTCTCGGGTATGGTATCAGATATACCAAAGTTGATTATCGCCATGATTATTTTAGTTGTGGGATATATCAAAACAAGTATGGCAAAAAAAGTTGTTTCATCTGCTTTACAAAAAGCTAAATTGGGCCAATTTGGAGATAAACTTAATCAAATTGATATTTTGGCAAAAAATAATGTAGAGATCAAACTTAGTGCCTTACTAGGTAAGATGGTTTACTACATGATCATGTTGGTTTTCGCGATGGCTGCTGTAGGTGCTTTAGACATGCCTGTATTAGCGGAGTTGATTCAGTATTTTATAAAGTTTGTTCCTAATCTTATCGCAGCTTTTATAATTTTGATAGCAGGACTGTTGCTTGGCGATACGCTCAACAATATAGTGACTGCTACCTGTAAGTCTAAGGGCAGGCCATCAGCAAATATCATTGGCTCTTTTGTTTTTTACTTCATTATTATCAATGTCATCATAGTGGCATTATCGCAGGCTCAAATAAACACAGACTTTTTTGCACAAAACATTTCCATCATTACAGCTGGTGGCGTATTGACATTTACTATAGGATATGGATTTGCTTCAAAGGATCTGGTAGCCAGTTTTCTTGCTTCGTATTATACCAAAGATAAGTTAAATATTGGTGATAAGGTGACTCTTAATGGCGTGACAGGTGTGATCACGAATGTAGATAAATCATCCGTCACCATGACTTCTGACCAAAAAGACGTCATAATTCCACTCAATAAAATATTGCAAGACAATATAGAAATTTATAAATAATAATTCAATAACAATTTTAAATTCCATTTTTTATGAAACACATTTTTACACTTATTTTATGTTTTTCAATACTTTTAGTAAATGCTCAAACGATAGATGAGTTAAAGGCAAAAAAAGCTGGTCTTGAAGCAAAGGCAGCTCCTATAGTAGCAGATGCTGCAGCAATCAAAGCAGAAATTGATGGTATCAATAAACAGATTGCCACCTTTCCAGGATGGTACAAAGGCGCTTTTGGAACTTTAGGTGCAAATTTTACAGGTAGAAACGAATGGTTTTCCGCGGGCGATCTTAAAGATTCACGTGCAACAACTATTTTGGGAAGTTTTAATGCTTTCGCAAATAGACTAGATGACAAATATTTTTGGAGAAACTCAGGAAGTTTAAATTTAGGCTGGCAAAAATTAAAAACGGGAACAGAGACTGTAGACCCAGACTTTGAGCCAGTTGCAGATGTATTGAATGTCACTTCGTTGTTTGGTTATAAGCTTTCTTCTAAATTGGCTGCTTCAGCACTTGGAGAATACAGAACATCAGTTATTAGACAATTTAATGATCCAGGATACCTTGACCTTGGAGTGGGGCTTACTTATACTCCTATGAAGAATATGATTTTTGTTTTTCATCCTATTAACTATAACTTTGTTTTTGCAAAAGATGATAGTAAGTTTACACCTTCATTGGGTTGTAAAATCGTATGTGATTACACCACTGAAATCGTTAAAGGTGTAAATTGGCGAACAAATTTGACAGGATTTTTATCTTATAAAAATAGTGATCCATCTTTACACAATGGTACTTGGACTAACTGGATTGGTTTCAATCTTTGGAAAGGTATCGGAGTAGGAGCCGAGTTTGGATTGAGATATTCTGAACAAGAAATTGCGAAAACACAAAATTATTATACTGTTGGTCTTAGTTATAAGCTCTAATATCGTAAGGTTGTATAATTAAAAATGCCTTTGTCAGATCTATTTGACAAAGGCATTTTATTTTGGAGTAATACTAATACAAAAATCTAAACTGCAAAAATTATATCCAATAGACTTTAAAAAACCCATCGGGCAAGATTTAAAGTTTAAATTTCAATTTATTTAGATAAAATTACTTTTTATCCAATTCCTTCATATTCTCTTTAACTTCTGCCTCAATATTATTTTTTGCATTGTTAAACTCACGAATTCCACTTCCAAGACCTTTCATCAACTCAGGAATTTTCTTTCCTCCAAAAAATACAAGGATGATCAAACCAATGACCATCAATTCTTGCCCGCCTAAACCAAAAACAAGATTAAACATGATGATTAATTTTTATGTGCTGCAAAGATACAACTATTATTTATTTATAAGTAAATAATCTTTGTCATGTACTCATTTCAGGATGTCTATTTTTGTTTGGGTTTGTATTTGGACTTTTCCATGAGTTGTTGGCTGTCGGTAAGATTAATGAGTTGTTCTAAAGTGGTTTCAGGATATCTCTCCATAAATGCTGTAACTATTTTCCATCCGATATAGTTGGCTGTCCTACCTGGTGCATCATCTGGCATGTCAGGACTTTGAGGTGATGGGAAGATGTATTTAGCAATCTTGGTGGGATTGGTTTCGAAAAACAATTTTTGATCAAAGAAGAAGGACCACATTTGAAGTTCGTTTTCTACGCAAAACTGCATCTGAGCACCCGTGTATTCATGAATGATAGAGTCATGTTTTTCAGGAAGTAGCAACTTTGTAATATACAAGGCTTTACCGTTATGGATCATTTGGTCTATTAGTCTGTGTCCCGGAGCTTCGCCTATAAGGTCAGCCACATGGATATCCGCAATTTTTTTAGAGATATGTTCGGCATTCCATGCTCTGGTAATGTAATCTGAAAAATTGGTATTATCTGGATCAATTTTTTTATAAGGAATATCCGGATAAAGAAACATATCTAAACCTATAGCAATCCCATCTTTTTTGTCATCATCTTCAAATATAAATATCTGGTAAGCAAAGTCTGATATAAAAGTGTAAATATTGGGTACAGCAAGCTTATCTGGAAAGTAATACAACAAATATTGATACATCTTTTGGATGTCTGATTGAAGAAATTGATCTTGGGTAAATCGCTTTTCAATAATTTTAAGTACATCTCTGGTTAAAGAGTCATTTTTAAAAGGTTCAAATGCAGTAAATATACTATTATTATCTTCGCTAGTAAGGCCCAAAACCTGAGAAAAATAGATTTTGTAAAATGAAGGATGTTTTTCTTTTAAAAGTTTTAACTCTTCTACATTTTTTAAATTTTTCAAAGCTTTTTCGGTACGTATAATATTCATATTAGCTTCTATATGGGATACATCAGGAGCTTTATCTTGTTTGCAACCAAACAAAATTAATACAAGACTCCATATCAAAACTGCTTTTGTAAAATTTAATACCATGAATTACTTTTTAATGATAACTCTATAACGCATGATTTTAGTATTCTGTTTAGAACTGAAAGCATAGTTTTAAAATGAAGTTTATTGATTTTAACACTGTTTGAAAAGTAATGAGCATAACATAAATTTTCAAATGAGCTGAAAATATCCACCAAAATACGATAGATTTGCATCTTATAAGTGAAATTTTGTAACAAATGAAATGGATCTGCAAAAAACATTTTACCTTTATAGGGTAAATGTGGTTTTAAGATCCTGAATTCCTTGATAAGGTAAATAGACACAATTTATAAACTTTAATGCTGGTCGCTTGATTATGACCATATAAAAATGAACACATGCAACATTCAATAAATTTATGGTATTCTGCTGTAATCTTACTGCTCTTTACAGCGTGTAGACAGCAAAGTAGTAATAACAATCCTCTAGCGCTCAAGCCAACAGCTATGGGCAGAATAAATGATGTTGTGATTTTAGCTGACCAAAACATAGATCAAACACCGCTGGGTGATACGATTTTATACTATTTCGAGGCTCCATATCCTATTTTGACAGCTGATGAACCTATTTTTAATGTAAGATTTATGAGCCCAGAAGACTTATTGGCCAAACCATTAAGGAAAGAGCTCAGAACCTTTATTGTGATTGCCGATGTCTCAGACACTACATCATCTACTACAAAAATGCTCAGATCTGACCTAGGAGAAGAAAAGTTTAAAAGAACCACGACCGATCCCAAATTTATTACATCTATAGGAAAAGAAAAATGGGCCAAAGATCAGTTGATCATCTATATTTTTGCAAATGGAAAGGAAAAACTATACAAAGCTATTTCAGACAATTTTGAAGCTGTAGCTAAAAGGATCAATCAGCACGATGAGAAAAATTTAAATGCTACCGTGTATGGTATTCAAAGTGTAAATAAGGTGCTTTCTAAATTGGCTTTGGATAGTTTTGGTATTCAAATCAAAATTCCAGGACTCTATAATTTAGCTATGCAAAAACCTAATTTCCTATGGTTAAGAATGGATAATAAGGAAATCAATCAGAGTATCATCATTAGAAAATTTCCATACAAGGACAACAAGCAGTTTGAGATGGAAAATATCATCAGATTAAGAAATGAATATGGTAAGGAATTTATAAGAACAGGCCAAGACAGTGCATACATGAGTACCAATGTAATAGATTTACCTACCTTTGAGTATACTTATATGCATAACAATGTTTATACTAAAGAAGTGCGTGGTATCTGGGAGACGGTACATGATTTTATGGGTGGACCATTTGTAAGTTATCTGTTGCTCAATGAAGCCGAAGGAGAAGTTGTATTCATTGATGTATTCGTTTTTGCACCAGGGAAGGATAAAAGGGATTTAGTACAACAGATGGATTGTATTGTTAAAACAGCAACGTTTCCGGGCGTTGTGAAGAATTAGGGATTTTTGTGATATTATAAAAAGACAAGCTTGAAACAAATATTGCTTAATAAATTAATAAATTTAAAATATGACAAAAGTATAAAAACAAGAAGCAAATAGATTTAACCAAGAAGGCCCAAGTCAAAGTACAAATTATCGATATTTTGGTATCAGTGCTTACTAAAAAACATTTCTAACCGTTTTTAATGACCTTCTCTATGATCTCCAAATAGTAAGATTCATATTGCGGTAAAATCTCTAAAATGTCAAATCTCTTGGCTTGAAGGAAAGCATTTTTTCTAAAAATATTGAGGCTTACTTCATCTTGGAGCAATTCGATACTCTTTTGGGCCATCATTTCAATATCACCTACATTGCACATATAACCCGTGACACCATCGATGTTTACTTCCGGAAGTCCACCAGCATTGGAAGATATCACAGGTACTTCACACGCCATAGCTTCAAGAGCTGCAAGACCGAAACTTTCGTTTTCAGATGGTAGAATAAATAAATCAGCAATAGCTAGTAACTCTTCTACTGCTTCTTGTTTTCCTAAAAATCTGATTTCGTCGCACAAATGCATGGATCTGCAAAGATCTTCCATTTGCTTTCGCTCAGGTCCATCTCCTATTAAAAGTAATTTAGCATTGACTTCTTTCCTGATCAGTTCAAATACATGAATGACGTCTTGTACTCTTTTGACCTTTCTGAAATTAGAAATGTGAACTAAAATCTTTTCTCCTTCTGGAGCGATTGCTTTTCTGAAGTGGTCTTTATTCGTCTTGCGAAACCTACTAAAATCTATAAAATTATAAATGACTCTGATATCTTTTATAATCTTAAAGGTATCAAGCGTTTCCTTTTTTAATTGTTCTGATACTGCGGTTACACCATCTGATGCATTGATACTAAATGCTACTACAGGCGCAAAAGAAGCATCCGTACCTACTAAAGTAATATCTGTACCATGTAATGTAGTGATTACTGGCAATTGAATACCATGAGTTTTTAAAATCTCTTTGGTCATGAATGCCACAGCGGCATGTGGTATAGCATAATGAACATGAAGGATATCTATCTTTTCGAATCTTACGACATCTACAATTTTACTGGCTAAAGCAGTCTCATAAGGTGTATACTCAAAAAGTGGATATTCCATGGCCGTAACCTCATGAAAATAAACATTGGGGTGGAAAGCGGTAAGCCTTACAGGTCTTTTGTATGTAATAAAATGTACATCGTGACCCCTATCAGCCAAGCCAAGGCCTAACTCTGTTGCTATGACACCACTACCACCAAAAGTTGGGTAACATACGATCCCTATCTTCATTCAAATATAATTCACTATAATAAAAAAGCATAACAATTAATATTCAAAATCGTTGTTTTTATGGATGTGTCTTTTGGTAAATTTTAATGAGTCACCAGAGATTTCATCTCAATTTATTATTTTTTCGCAACTTCAATACATCAATGTCTGGAGATTAATTTACTGACTAATTATTCATTTTGTAAATTGAAATATTGGAGAAGGTACCGTTCATATTGTAAACAGAACAAAATAATTACAATTATCTATTGTTGGAGATAAACATTATGTGTAAAAATGTGATTCATTAAGATATAAAATGTATTGTAAATAGTATTATGAATTTAAATATCTTTAATAAAGTGCTTAATGTAGTTTTAGTCCTCCTCGTATTGGGATATGTGATCAATTATTTCTACAGGTTGCCCAAGTATGATAGTGGTGAGATGTCTAAGGATTTTAGCGCGACGTTAGCCGATGGTACTGCATTCAAGCTCTCTGACATCAAAGGAAAGTATGTTTTGCTTGATTTTTGGGGTTCTTGGTGTGGGCCTTGTAGACAAGAGAACCCATCTTTAGTAGCATTATATAATGAAACCCGAAACAAATCTTACAAAAGCGCGGGTAGTTTCGAAATCGTAAGTGTGGCTATAGAAACGAAAGAAGCTAATTGGCGCAAAGCAATACTTTCAGACGGCTTGACCTGGAAATATCAAATAGGTGAAATGGATAGATTTTCAAGCCCTATTGCTACCCTATATGGAGTCAGAGAGATTCCTACAAAATATTTTATAAGTCCTGAGGGAAGGATTTTGATGGTCAATCCTAAAATAGAAGAGATTTCGGATTTCTTATCAGAGCATGAAGATTTGAATTAATCTCTTTCGCTGGATCGAGTTAAAACATAATAAATCACATAAAACCATCCTAAAACGCCATGAATGATTGCCCACAGGACGGATTTATTTCGCGACCAAGATGCTACTACTGCGATTGCCGATCCTATTCCGATACCATTGCTTATCGTAAACTTAACATTGTCAGAACCTAAACCTTGCGAAAATAAAATCTGTGTTAATAGTAGCATAGTAAATGTTAGGAATAAATTTTTCATACTTTACAATTTGGAATTTTCAAAATTATCTATAGCCAATCTTACGGAACCTTTTTCGGTCAATAATGCTTTGGCATCTTCATAAGAAAGACCTGTTTTTTCTACTACAATCTTGATGCCTCTGTCTAGTAACTTATCATTGCTGAGTTGCATGTCTACCATCCTATTATCTCTGACTTTACCCAATTTTATCATAACCGATGTAGAGATCATGTTGAGCACTAATTTTTGGGCGGTTCCGGACTTCATACGTGTGCTTCCTGTGACATACTCAGGGCCCACGATTACTTCTATTGGAAAATCAGCTTCTTTGGATAGGGGAGCATCCGGATTGCATGATATAGAACCGGTGATAATACCCTGAGTTCTTGCTTTTTTCAGGCCATTGATTACATAGGGTGTTGTACCTGATGCAGCGATACCAACCAAGACATCCTGATCAGAAATATGGTATGGCGAAAGGTCTTTCCAGGCTTGTTCAGGATCATCTTCGGCTTTCTCGACTGAGTTTCTTAGTGCTATATCACCGCCAGCCATCAGCCCGATGACCCAATCTTTGGGTACGCCATATGTAGGTGGGCATTCTGATGCGTCCAGTACACCAAGGCGACCACTTGTTCCAGCTCCTATATAAAAAAGGCGACCACCATTTTGCATTTTGTCAACAATGGCATCGATAAGGGGAGCGATGTGATGAATCGAACCTTGTACAGCTAACGCTACTTTCTGATCTTCTGTGTTGATATCTATCAAAAGTTCATGAGTAGATTTCTGCTCTAGGTTGTTATATAATGATGGGGATTCAGTGATGCGTTTCATGATGTTAAATTTTATTGGTTTTTTTAGTAATAAGCCAAAGTCCAGCAAAAGTGAGTAAGCCGTTTAATATTAAAATTTCTATCCCTATTTTAAAACCGGAGAAAATGCTTTCCGACAGTTTTGTTAATGATGTGGTGATGGATTCTCCCAGCGCTAATTTTTTGGCAAACCATTCTGCATTATTGATAAAGTCGATACCAAAAATCAAGATGGGAGACACAAGACATACCCAAATGACCCATTCATCTCTTACTTTTCTAGTGGTAAATATTCCGAAAGTAAACATTCCCAGCAGTGGTCCATAAGTATATCCAGCTAGTTTCAGGATGACATCTATGATAGATTTATCATCAATCCATTTGAACCCAAAGACACAAAGAAGAAATATGAAAGCAAATGTAATGTGCACAGTGAGTCGGGTTTTTTTCTTTTTAGCATCAGAAGATAACGTATCTTTTTGCATACCCAACATGTCTATACAAAACGATGAAGTCATAGCAGTAAGGGCACCATCTGCACTTGGAAATAAGGCCGATATCAATCCAATGATAAACATGACTCCGATAGCAGGAGCTAAATATCCTTCCAAGGCAATGGATGGGAATAGATCATCACCCTTCAGGTCAAGATTATTTTGTTTGGCATATAAGAAAAGTAATCCACCCAATGTTAGAAACAATATATTGACAAACATTAGTATCGATGCCAATGTCAAAACATTCTTTTGCGAATCTCCCAATGTCTTTACACTTATATTTTTTTGCATCATTTCTTGGTCCAATCCCGTCATAGCTATGGTGATGAAAGCACCACCTAAGATTTGTTTAAGGAAAAAACCAGAAGCTTTGATGTCTGTATTGAATATCTTGGTCAAGCCTTCTGAATGTAATAAGCTGAATGTATCACCGATACCTAAATTCATTTTTGACATTAAAGCAATAATACATACGATCAAGCCGCCCAACATGAAAGTTGTCTGTAGTGTATCGGTATAGATGATGGTTTTAACACCTCCTTCAAAAGTGTACAATAATATCAATAATAGCATAACAAATGCCGTAGCAAAAAACGGAACTCCCATGGCATCGAGAATGAAAATTTGAAGTATGTTGATCACCAAATACATTCGTGCAGTAGCACCAAGTGTACGAGAAATGATGAAAAATAAAGCTCCTGTTTTGTATGAAACTACACCAAATCGTTCTTCCAAGAAGCGATATATAGAAGTCAAATTCATCTTATAGTAAAGGGGCAATAAGATAAAAGCTATCGCAAAATATCCTAAAAAGTAGCCAATAACCACTTGGTAGTACCCAAAAGCTCCAACTCCTACGGTACCAGGCACGCTGACAAAAGTGACACCACTCAGTGAAGTTCCTACCATACCAAATGCAACTAATAACCAGTTAGAACTGCGATTTCCTATGAAAAAGGAGTCATTGTCTGAATTTTTTGAAGTATACCACGCAACTATGAGGAGCAAAAGGAAATATCCAAAAACAAATCCAAATAATAAATATGGCGACATAATGATTTTGAGTTGGTTTAAATAAAAATTTAGAATTACGAAAGTAATTATTCTCTATTAATTCTGATTAAAAAAACTAAATATTTTTTTATTGACCCAATATAATAGCGAAAATCAATGGTGCAACAATAGTGGCATCGCTTTCGATGATGTATTTAGGAGTATTAATGTCTAGCTTGCCCCAAGTGATCTTTTCATTGGGTACTGCTCCAGAATAGGAACCATAACTCGTGGTACTATCACTAATCTGACAGAAATAAGACCAGAAAGGTATGTCGTGCATTTCCATATCTTGATACAACATAGGTACTACACAGATAGGGAAGTCACCTGCGATACCACCACCGATCTGGAAGAATCCTACTCCTTTACCGGTACTATTTTTGGGGTACCAATATGCGAGCCACATCATATATTCTATGCCGCTTTTCATGGTAGAAGCTTTGAGTTGCCCTTTGATACAATATGATGCAAAAATGTTGCCCATCGTGCTATCTTCCCAACCAGGTACTACGATCGGAATATTTTTTTCAGCAGCAGCAAGCATCCAGCTATCTTTAGGGTCGATCTCATAATATTGCTCAAGGGCGCCGCTATTGAGCATTTGATACATAAATTCATGCGGAAAATACCTTTCGCCTTTTGCTTCTGCACCACTCCAGATATCCCAAAGATGTTTTTGGAGCCTTCTGAATGCTTCTTCTTCAGGAATGCAAGTATCTGTCACTCTGTTGTAATGGTTTTCTAAAAGGTCCCATTCATCTTGAGGACTTAAATCTCTGTAGTTCGGTACTCTTTTGTAATGTGAGTGTGCCACCAGATTCATGATATCTTCTTCCAGATTGGCTCCAGTACAAGAGATAATTTGTACCTTATCTTGTCTGATCATTTCTGCTAGGGATTTGCCCAATTCAGCTGTACTCATGGCACCTGCCAATGTGACCATCATTTTACCACCTTCATTTAGATGAGTGATATACCCATCTGCTGCATCGATCAGTGCAGCCGCATTGAAGTGCTTATAATGATGTCTTAAAAAATCAGTTATTTGCATGATATTTCAAATTTCAATTTAGTATCCAAGGATTTTGAGCATTTGTTCTACAGTCTGCTCGTCTCTGTATAATCTGTCTACTATATTACCTTTTTCATCACGGTCTATGATCACTTGTTTAGGAGAAGGGATGAGACAGTGCTTGATACCTCCATAGCCGCTGATGGCATCCTGATATGCTCCAGTATGGAAAAAACCTAAATAAAGGGGTTCTTCCTTATCAGAATCATAGGTAGGCAGGTAGATTTCCTGATTGAGGTCTTCTGAATTATAATAATCCGAATGATCGCAACTGATACCGCCTATACTTACTCTAGAATATTCATTGTCCCACTTATTGACTGGTAATAAGATAAACTTTTCAAATATGGACCAGGCATCGGGTATCGTATTCATCAAGCTATTATCAATCAAATACCAAAGTTCGGAGTCATTTTGTTGTTTTTGTTCCAAAACCGAAAAAATAATCGCACCACTCTCACCCACAGTATATTTACCAAATTCAGTGTAAATATCAGGTTCGTCTATACCTTCTTCCATACAGACCTCTTTGATATTTCTAACCAATTCGTTGATCATATATTTATAATCATACTCAAATCCTAAATTATTTCTGATAGGTAATCCTCCACCAAGATTGATAGAATCTAAAGTAGGACAAATTTTCTTTAATTCTGCAAAAAGTTTTAGAGCCTTTCTGAATTCTCCCCAATAATACAAATTATCTTTGATACCAGAATCCACAAAGAAGTGTAGCATTTTGAGTTTTACACGCTTCTTTTTTGAAATCTTTGACTTATAATAATCAATAATCTCGGCACTTCTGATACCCAATCTTGACGTATAGTAAGCAGATTGTGGCTCTTCATTGATAGCCATACGGATACCAACGGTAAGCTCGCCTTTGGTTTTGGCATAAAATCTTTCTAATTCCTGTTTACTGTCTAGTACTGGGATGACATTCTCATATCCATCTTCCATCAGACTGACTATCTTATTCATGTAGTCTTCAGTTTTGTGGCCATTTTGAATAAGAATGGTTTTTTTATTGATTTTGCCTTTGGCTTCTAATATTCTGATGATGTCTATATCAAAAGAAGATGAAGTCTCCAAATGTACATTGTGTTCGAGAGCTTCTTCGATGACATGAGAAAAGTGACAGCACTTAGTGCAATAACAATAATGATACTCTCCCTTATAGTTATTGGCTTTTATGGCTTTATTGAAAAAGTTTTTGGCTTTTTTGATTTGGTCACCTATTCGGGGCAAGTATGTCAATCTAAATGGAGTTCCATATTTTTCTATCAGGTACTTCAGCGAAATACCATGAAAAGTTAAGTTACCTTGATTAAGATCAAATCCTTCCTGAGGAAAATAATACGTTTGATTAATAAGTTGAAAATATGTGTTCTTCATTTATGACATAAAGTGGATTTTAATTAAAAAAAGATTGCAAAGAAACGATATTTTGAATAGAATATGTGGATTTTAACCAATAAATTAACAATATTAAAATTATACTACTTAAGCGCCACTCCTAATCCAAATAAAGCATAATCGTATATGACTGGATCTTCGGCATTTATTTGTCTTAGACATTCGGTGATTTCCTCTACTGCTATCCAATCTCGCTGTTTTCTGGTCAGCAAGCCAAAAACTCTGGCATATTTTTCTACATGTACATCAAAGGGTATCATCAGTCCTGACATGGGTATCGTAGACCATAGTCCAAAATCTACTCCACGATGATCTTTTCTGACCATCCATCTCAAAAACATATTGAGTCTTTTGCAAGTGGAGTTTTTAGCAGGTGTGGAGACATGTTTTTTGGTTCTCTCTGGCACAAATTCCAAGCTAAAGAATAAATCGTGGAATCCAATCAACGCATCTTTTTGGCTATATGGTTGCTCAGGATTTGGATTAAATGCGGCTTCAAGTGACTGATGATTTTGATAATAAAACCTAAAAAACTCAATAAAGTAAAGTAAATCAATAGCTTGAAAAGTACGGTGTTTAAAGTTTTCGAAGGCTTTTAGATCTTTCTTTTGGTGATTCATTATAAAATCATAGGGATCATTTCCCATCAGGTCAAGCACTTCATTAGTCTTATTGATGATGGTTTTTCGGTTACCCCAAGCAAATATAGCAGCAAAAAAAGCTGAAATTTCTATGTCCTGGAGTTTGGAAAATTTATGAGGAATACCAATCGGATCATTGTCGATAAAGTCTTTATGATTGACCTTATCGACAATTTCGTCCAATTGTTGCTTGATTATGTTGATGTCCTTTGACAACGGAGATGTCATCAAATAGGGACTACTTTAAAGTTTGTTTAATTTCTATAATTTCGTATCCTTCTATGACGTCACCTGTTTTGATGTCATTGAAGTTTTTGATTGTAATACCACATTCGAAGCCTGCTTTTACTTCTTTCACATCGTCTTTAAATCTCTTCAATGATGACATCTCTCCGTGAGCCCCTTCCTTCATTGGGAATATGACGATACCATCTCGAATAATTCTGATGTGTGTATTCCGGGTCACTTTACCTTCTGTCACATAACAACCGGCAATAGTACCAATCTTAGACATGGTATAAGTTTCTCTGACATCGATCTGAGCCACAATCTTTTCTTCTTTGGTCGGCTCTAACATACCTTCCATAGCAGACTTGATTTCTTCTATGGCTTCGTAGATGATAGAGTATGTTTTGATCTGAACGCCTTCTCTTTCTGCAAGAATACGTGCATTGGCTGAAGGTCTTACCTGGAATCCGATGATGATCGCATCAGATGCAGATGCTAACAATACATCAGATTCAGCAATAGCTCCTACCGCTTTATGGATTACATTTACTTGGATCGTTTCTACTGAAAGCTTGATCAATGAGTCAGAAAGTGCTTCGATAGAACCATCCACGTCACCTTTTACAATAAGGTTCAATTCTTTGAATGTACCTAAAGCAAGACGTCTTCCGATCTCATCCAAAGAGATACGTTTGCTTGCTCTATTGGTTTGTTCTCTTTCTATCTGCGCTCTCTTAGCGGCTAGCTGTCTCGCTTCTTGATCAGAATCCATGACTTTAAACTTCTCCCCAGCTTGCGGTGCACCACTCAATCCTAAAATCAGCGTAGGAGTTGATGGTCCTGCTTTTTTGACTTTTTTACCATGTTCGTTAAACATAGCTTTAATTTTTCCTGAATAGGGACCCGCTACTACAGAGTCTCCGATTTCGACACTACCATTTTGCACTAGGATTTTGGTAACATAACCTTTTCCTTTGTCCAATGATGCTTCTATGACAGTACCCGTACCTTGTCTGTCAGGATTTGCTTTTAGGTCTAAGACTTCTGCTTCCAAGATGATTTTCTCTAAAAGCTTATCAATATTTAAACCTTGCTTGGCAGAAATGTCCTGAGACTGATAAGTACCACCCCAATCTTCAACTAAGAGATTCATACCAGCTAATTCTTGTTTGATACGCTCAGGATCAGCACCGGGTTTATCTATTTTATTAATCGCAAAGATCATAGGTACTCCAGCTGCTTGTGAGTGACTGATGGCTTCTTTGGTTTGAGGCATCAAATGATCGTCAGCTGCTATGATAATCACTGCCACATCCGTAACCTTGGCACCCCTAGCTCTCATCGCTGTAAAAGCTTCGTGACCTGGAGTATCCAAAAATGTTATTTTCTTATGATCTGGACCTACTTTTACTTCATAAGCACCGATGTGCTGGGTAATACCTCCTGCTTCACCGCTTACTACATTTGCAGATCTAATATAATCAAGGAGTGATGTTTTACCGTGGTCTACGTGACCCATTACTGTTACAATAGGTGCTCTTGATTTTAGATCTTCTTCCGAATCAACAATTACGTTTTCTTCTTCGACATCTTCTTCGGCACTGATAAACTCTACTTCATGACCAAACTCGCCTGAAACCAATTCGATGATTTCTGCATCTAATCTTTGATTGATAGACACTATAATTCCTAAGCTCATACAAGTAGTAATCACTTGAGAAACAGGTACATCCAAAAGACTTGCTAGCTCAGATACGGAGATAAACTCAGTCAATTTGAGTTTTGTTTCGACACCTTCGCTATCTAACAATTCTTGTTTTTCACGTTTTACATCTCTATTGTCCCGTCTTATTTTTTGGCGTTTGTTTTTGCCACCTACATTGAGGCGCGCCATAGTAGCCTTGATTTTGTCATCAATCTCCTTTTGAGTGACTTCTTTGACTTCAGGCTGTGATGATGGTTTTGGTCTGTTTTGATACCCACCGCTTGTACCACTACCGCCACCTGTTCCAGGTCCAGGTCCAGTTCCTGTTCTTGGTGCTGTATTATTAGATCTTGGATCTGAAACAGGACCACCAGGATTAAGTTTTTTACGTTTTCTTTTACGTTTTTGAGCATCACTAGCAGCAGTACTTGCTGGTTTGCTACCATCTGCTTGTGGAGCAGCGGTTTGGGGTTTGGTCTTGTCAGAAGGTTTAGGCTTTGTAGAGCTATCCAACTTGCTAGTGTCTATCATCCCCATGATTTTGAGACCTTTCAATTGAGGTGTTTTGGCCCTCAAAAGTTCTTCTTCAGGAAGTCCTGATGGTTTTGGTGTTACTATGTTTGGTTTGGAATCAGCAGAAATTGCTTCTACTTTTATTACTGGTTCAACCTTTGGTGCTGGTTCATGTTTGACTTCTTCTTTTGGTAGTGCGGGTTTCGGTTCTTCCTTTGGAGTTGGTTTTGGTTTCGGCTTATTTAAATCAATTTTGCCTAAAATTTTCAACTTAGGAAGTTCTTGCCTATTAGATTGAATCTCGTTACTTTCCTTTACTTCTTCAACTATTTTAGGCTGTTCTACTTTAGGTTCCGGTTCAGTTGGTTTTTCTGCAATAATTTCTTTTTCTTTTAATACCGGTGCTGGCTTTGGCTCTTCAATTACAATAGGCGCAGGAGCAACTATCGGTTTGTCAATATCTGACAATTTGGGTATAGAAAACAAAGGTTTAATGGCAGGCTTTTCGTCTGCATGATGTTTGGGATCGTCCTTAAATCCAGGTCTCGTTCCTATAACAATTTGATCAGCCTTTTCTTTTTCAGCCATAGAAGATCTGAACTCCTTCAGGAGGACACTATGCATCTCGTCAGAGACCATAGATGTAGGTTTGTTTTCGATTACATGGCCTTTTGAAGCCAAAAAATCGACTATTGTGGACACCCCTACATTCAGTTCCTTTGCTATTTTTACTAATCTTTCTGCCATTAGCGATTTTAAAAATTTAAAAAATGGTCTTTTAGTCTTCAAACTCAGATGCTAATACTTTCAACACTTCATCCACGGTTTCCTCTTCTAAGTCTGATCTTCTAATGAGTTCTTCTCTATTAAGAGCCAGAACACTTCTAGCTGTATCACAGCCAATATTTTTCAGGGTCTCGATTACCCAGTCTTCGATCTCATCTGTAAATTCATCTAAATCGACGTCATCGATTTCTTGCTCTTCATTATCTCTGTACACATCTATTTCGTAACCAGTAAGCTTACTTGCAAGTTTGATATTGCTACCACCTTTACCGATAGCCAATGAAACTTGATCTGGTTTTAGAAATACGGAAGCTCTCATGGTTTTTTCATCCAGATTGATCGTCGTGACCTTTGCAGGTGTCAGCGATCTTTGGATAAATAGCGATACATTGTTTGTATAATTTACAATATCAATATTTTCATTTTTCAACTCACGTACGATACCGTGGATTCTAGATCCCTTCATACCTACACAAGCTCCTACAGGATCTATTCTGTCATCATAAGATTCTACGGCTACTTTTGCTCTTTCGCCTGGCATTCTTACTATTTTTTTGATAGAAATCACACCATCTTCTATTTCAGGTACTTCTTGTTCCATGAGTCTCTCGAGAAACTGATTGTCAGTTCTGGACAACATGACCATAGGTGTTCCGTTACGCATTTCTACACGTTTGATAACACCTCTTACCATATCACCTTTTCTGAAAAAATCTCCCTTGATCATTTCTAATCTTGGTAAAACGAGTTCGTTTTTGGACACGTCGTCCATAACCAATACTTCCTTCTTGAGGACTTGACTGATTTCTCCTATAACTAATTCGCCAACTCTATCAATATACTTTTTATAGACATCATCTTTCTCCAAATCAACTATTCGAGAAATCAATGTTTGTCTGGCAGCCATGATTGAGCGTCTTCCGAAATCTTCTAGTGTAAGTTGCTCATAGCATTCTTCACCTACTTCATAGGCTTCGTCTATAGATTTTGCTTCGGTATAAGAAATCTGACTTAATTCGTCGGTTACCTCACCATCTGTGACAATCATACGAACTCTCCACATTTCGAGGTCACCATTTTGTGTATTTACAATGACGTCAAAATTGTCATCAGAGCCATATTTTTTTCTGATCAAAGTCCTGAATACATCTTCAAGGACCCTAACCATAGTAGGTCTGTCTATATTTTTACCTTCTTTAAACTCAGAAAAGGATTCTACTAAATTCATTAATTAAAACTTATTTTAACTTTAGATTCAATGATATCTTCAAATTTGATCGGTTCTATTACTATTTCCTTTTTATTCTTTTTGCCTTCTTTGAATTTTACTTCATGTTCAACAAATATCATATTGTTCTGAACATCTTTCAATGTTCCTTTTATATTTAAGCCATCTCCGTATTTAATATCAATAATCCTACCAATATTTTTAGGATATTGCCTAAGCAATTTTAATGGGCTACCCACTCCAGGTGATGATACTTCGAGAGTATAACTTTCACCGTATGGCTTACTTTCATCAAATATGGCTTCCAACCATCTACTTAATTTCTGACATTTCAGAAAATTTATACCCGTGTCGCAATCCAGAAAGATTTCAATTTTATTACTATTGACCTTTGTGTCTATCAGGTAAGTATCTGTAAATTCAAGCTCTGAAAGGCCTTTTTCAATTAATTTTACTAAATCTGAATTGTGCATACGAATACTTGGAATAAAAAAGGGAACTCTATGTCCCCTTTCACATCGTTCTAATTTGAGCCGCAAATATAGTATGTTTTTCTTAGTATTTTATCAAATCTTTGTTTATTTTAATTTTTAATTGACTATTAGAACCAACTAAAGTCATATTGGAGTATTAAACTTGAAATTAAAAGATATAAATAGGGCAACTGATAAAACTTTTATTTAATAAAATAATCATGTTGTTAAACCTTTTTTTATATTACAGTTAGTGTTATTAAAGTAGTCATGAATAAACATACTTATCAAATCCATATAGTTCTTGATAATCAAATATGTCAATCTTATATTTTAACATAGATCTGACAAAATCTGGCTCAATCTCTCCCTCAGGTCTTTGCAAAGTGTATATAGATCGATCCCAGTCTGGTTCCAATTTGAATAAGGGTCGATTGCATTTGGTTCTTAGATTGATAAAACTGTAGGTCAAGATATCACACTGGTCATTTTGATCTTTAGGACCAAAGATTGATTTTTCATAATCCAACATATTTGCCGTGGATGTTATATTGGCGATATAATATTTGTGTGGTGCACCTAAGACTTTTATCTTTATGATCTCACCTGAATAGTAAAAACATCCTTGGAGTAAACGTTTTTTGATAATGTTTTCTGAGAAAACTATAACCCCATCTTGCAAAAACAAAAAATCAGTATAACCAATGTTTTTATCATCAACCAACTCAAAGGTAATATCATCCCAGCTGCCTATATTGCTATCCTTTTTACTTCTGGTATTAGCATTTAATTTATGAGCCGAGTTGAAGTATAGTCTTTCTCGAACCTCGTCAGTTATTGGACTAGATAATTTGATATGAGACAATTTATCTTTTATATGATTAATTTTATAAACGGTGTATTTTGTCATATAGATTAAATCAATTTGTTTTCATAAAGACTAATTCCCTTTATATTATTCTTTAAAATTAATGCTGCCAATTCTTCTTCTTCAGGAAACAAGCCCAAAGTACAAAATGGTCCTAAAATATCCTTATTGTGAATAACATTAAATATAGGAGCTTTGATTTTATCTTTAATAAATACGGCATCCACAGGATATAATCGAGATGTTCTCATATCTAGCTGATGGATAAATTTTCCTTCTTTTTTTTGATGATCAGAATAATCCACAAAAATCGATTCTTCTATACTAAACCAATCATTTCCAGAAGTTGTAACGTTTATTAAAAATGCTTTGCCATGGTTTTCTATATTTATTGGTAAGATTTGTACAAAATTTAGTAAAGCCTTTCTATAAATTGGAAGTAAATCTTCTGAAACAACTAATGATGTTAATATATGCCACAGTGATTTTTTTAAAGGCTTAGGAGATTTAAAGAATGCCTTTTGATCATCAGGAAAATTTTTCTGTTCAACACCATACTTGAACTTAATTTTACGGCCACCAATTAATTCAATGTAAGGCAAAATATCTTCATCAGGCCTTATCCAGAATACTTTCATAAAAATTGGAAATTAGATTTTATTAAATTTAAACAATTTTACACTCTTCAATAAATAAGCCTTTTATATCAAGTTTTAATATTGTGTTTACAAAATCATAAGGATTTGACTCATTTTGAAGATAAAAAGGTCCGTAAATTGTTGGGAAAAAATTTTGACCCGTAGTTGGGCTAATTACATTTGAATTTATTTGCGTATTGAAGAATGAACTATTTAGCTTTAAATTCTCAAATGCGAATTTTAATATCTGCGGCTTATTCCTTCTACTTAAATTATCCATATCACGGCCTAATACTTCTGTGCCATTATTCAAAAAGATACATTCATCGTAAATTAGGGATGTTGAATCCAAATTAACTACATTGATGATATAAGCGTTTCCTTTGCCTTCAACATCAATAGGGAGGATTTCTACATTTTTATCAAAACAAGAAATAAAATTTCCAATTAAGTATTCTGGAATAATGATTGCATTATCATAATACCAAAATGTATTTTTATAAGGCTTGGGTTCAGAAAGATAACATAGCGCCTTTTCCCACGAAGGATGAGATTTTCCTCTTCTAAATTTAGTGATATAACCTGTTTTAAAAGAAACATACGAACAAAATCTATAATCCATTGTAATAGTAAATACTTTCATTAATGATTTTTTAAAGTTTACAAAAATTGATAAGATGATTTTTTAATTTTATGAAAATTCGGAATTATAAACAACTAATTCGGAATTATTCTTGGATTTATTAAATCTATTGTTCTCCCTGCAGCCAGTAGGCCATAAATTTTATCTAATTCATCTCTAAAGGATTCAGGAGTAAGTTTGTCTTTTAATCTGTTATACAAAATATCATCATATTCAGCGGTGTAGGTATATGAGTGAACATTTTGAGGTACATCAACCCCATTTATACCTTCATTTATATCAATACCCATTCCTTTCATTTTGTTGCGAAGGTAAGACAAGTTCTCAATTGCAAATACACTCAGCGACTACAAGATTTAAACATCCTCCAATTTTGGTCGATGAAAATCATCATTTTATACAATTCTCAATATCATTCAAGGTTTGTATTTTTCTAAAATATGAATTCTGATTACCTTTGTATCTCTAAAATCAGGATATTGAAGATCATCATTTACTACATTACTTTATTATGTTGCACATGGACCCTAAGCCTGAGCGGCCAACAAAAAAGTATCCAATCATTCAGAATCAACACTGAAATAAACATCGATGGCAGACTTAGCGAATCATCTTGGAATGAAGCAGAAAAAGCAGTAGATTTTGTTCAGACCGAGCCTGTGCCAGGAAATAAAGCTACTACGCCTACTGAAGTAAACTTTTTGTACGACAACAATGCTATTTATATCGGCGCTAGATTATTGGATCCTGAACCAGAAAAGATACTGAAGGAGTTTTCACTGCGGGATCAAACGGGAAACGCAGACAATTTTAGTGTATTTTTTGATACCTACAAAAGTGGGCTCAATGGATTTTTATTTCTCGTCACGGCTTCAGGTGTTCAATACGAAGCTATCGTGACCGACAACAACGATGACACCAATTGGAATGCCGTATGGGAAAGCGCCGTAAGTCAGGACGAAAATGGATGGTATGTGGAGCTCAAAATCCCCTATTCATCATTGAGATTTCCATCGGACAATATACAGGAGTGGAATGTACAGTTTGGTAGAGAGCTCAGAAGATTGAGAGAAAGTAGCTATTGGTCACCCATAGACCCTACCATTGCGGGCTGGGTGCAGCAATCCGGAAGGGTCACTAATATAGAAAATATCAAGTCGCCCGTAAGACTGTCATTGACACCATATGTTTCTGGATATTTGAATACCAATTACAGCCCGGAATTAAGTTCAAACAAATTTTCTTCATCTGAAGCTTACTCCGCCGGTCTTGATTTGAAATATGGAATCAATGACGCTTTTACGTTAGATATGACATTGATACCGGATTTCGGACAGGTAATATCTGACAGGCAAGTATTGAATTTGACTCCATTTGAAGTCTTTTTTGAAGAGAATAGGCAGTTTTTTACGGAAGGAACTGAACTTTTTAATAAAGGTAACATCTTTTATTCTCGTCGTATCGGAGGACTTCCATTGCACTATTTTGACGTGAATAGCGAAATTAAACTGGGAGAATCCTTGGTGGCTAATCCTGATGTGAGCCAATTGTATAATGCTACAAAGATTACGGGTAGGACATCAGGTGGTACAGGTATTGGTGGTTTCAATGCCGTAGTGGGTGAGGAGTTTGCTACCGTCAGAAAAGATGATGGAAGCGAAAGATTAATAAAAACTAACCCGTTGACCAATTACAATGCCATAGTCATAGACCAAAATCTAAAAAACAATTCGTATGTCTCGCTTATGAATACCAATGTTTTACGACAAGGAGCAGATTATGATGCCAATGTCACTGGTGGATTTTTTAACTTCAAAACCAAAGACCAAAAATACTACATCGAAGGTAGTGGAGCATTATCACAAAAATTTTTTACAGAATATACGGATCGTGGGTTTACCTACAATGTTGATCTGGGAAAAATCAGTGGTAATTGGACATACTCAGGCGGACATGGCGTAGAGTCGGCCAATTATGACCCTAATGATATGGGATTTTTATTTAATCCCAATGAGCAGTATTACTATATTGATGGGTCACATACAGCATATAAACCTAAAAATCAAAAACTACAGCAAGTCAGATTTACTGGTTCTACCACCTACAGTAGACTATACGATCCAAATCTATTTTCAGACTTTAATATTAGTTTTTCAAATTTTATATTGTGGAAAAGTCGTTTTGCCGTTGGTTTTAATACCCGACTGGAACCTGTGGAGACCTTTGATTATTTTGAGCCGAGGACCGGAGATTTTTCTAAGTTCATGACTTGGCCCAAAAACTATACCTTAGGTGGCTTTGTATCTTCTGATTATCGCAAACCCTTTGCCTATGATGTGCGACTTTCCTATAGATACTTCGATGCTATAAATAGGTATAATTATGTTTTAGGTCTTTCTCCCAGATTTAGATTTAGCGACAGATTTAGTTTGTTTACAGATACCAATTTATCTTTCAATGCTTACGAACCAGGATATGTAAATAAAAACTTTGCGGATAATATGATCGAGGGTTTGGCGGGAAGTGATGTTTTATTTGGAAACAGAAATCGACTCGTGGTGGAAAATTCGATCACCGGCAGGTACATATTTAATGCCGTAATGGGTATTAATCTTAGAATCAGGCATTATTGGGATAAAGTGTTGTATCAGGAATTTGGCAGACTAGATGATAATGGATATGTAGATATTTTAAGTTATAATGGAATAAATCAAGAAGGCGTTCCCATTTTTGACAGAAATGTCAATATATTCAATGTAGATTTACAATACAACTGGCGCTTTGCCCCTGGAAGCGATATCATAGTCGTCTGGAAAAATCAGATTTTTAATGTTGATAATGAATACCAAAGAGACTATTTTACAAACTTAGGAGGACTGTTCAATGCTAACCAAACGAATAATTTTTCGCTTCGATTTTTATACTTTTTAGACTATTTGTACATCTTTCCGAATAAAGATTCATAAATCACTGATTAATATTTTATTCTAAAATTTAACACTTTTTTAAGACTAGTGTACAATATAAGTAATGAACAAACGTTCTTATATCTTGTTAATGAATTGTAAATCGTACTGAAGATTTAATTTGAGATTTGTCATAGCACAAATCAACCTTATTTTATATACTACTTTAAATCGGTATATAAAAATTACAAAGGCTTGCACCCTGGGGAATGCAAGCCTTTGCCTATTTTAATACATAACCTTAAGAAAGATTAATATCTATAATATTCTGGTTTGTAAGGTCCTTGTACCGTTACACCTATATAATCTGCTTGGTCTTTACTAAGTTCTTCTAGCTCAACTCCTATTTTAGCTAAATGTAGTCTGGCTACTTTTTCGTCCAAATGTTTTGGTAAAGTATAGACCTTATTTTCGTATTGGTCCGTATTTTGCCATAATTCTAATTGGGCCAAAACCTGATTGGTAAAACTATTAGACATTACAAAAGAAGGGTGGCCTGTAGCACAACCAAGGTTTACCAATCTACCTTCTGCAAGCAAGATGACATCTTTACCGTCGATATTATATAGATCTACTTGTGGTTTGATTTGATCTTTAGTATGACCATAATTACCATTCAACCAAGCCATATCTATCTCATTGTCAAAATGACCGATATTACACACGATGGTCTTATCATTCATCTTTCTGAAGTGTTCTTCTCGGATGATGTTTTTATTACCTGTTGCTGTCACCACAATGGTTGCTTCGATAAGAGCAGTATCCATTTTTTTAACAGCAAAACCGTCCATAGCTGCTTGTAAGGCACAGATTGGGTCTATTTCTGTAACGACTACTCTACACCCAGCGCCTCTTAATGATGCTGCTGATCCTTTTCCAACGTCACCGTAACCTGCCACCACAGCAACTTTACCAGCCATCATGATGTCTGTAGCTCTTCTGATAGAGTCTACCAAAGATTCTTTACATCCGTATTTGTTGTCAAATTTTGACTTAGTCACTGAATCGTTGATATTGATCGCAGGAAGTACTAGAGTTCCATTTTTTTCTCTTTCATAAAGTCTGTGTACACCTGTGGTGGTTTCTTCAGAAAGTCCTTTAATATTATCCACTAACTCAGGGAATCTATCGAATACCATATTAGTAAGGTCACCACCATCGTCCAAGATCATATTGAGAGGTTGATCTCCTTCGAATGCAAATAAGGTTTGCTCTATACACCAGTCAAATTCTTCTTCATTCATACCTTTCCATGCAAATACAGGAACACCTGCTGCTGCTATTGCTGCAGCTGCATGGTCTTGTGTAGAAAAGATATTGCATGATGACCAAGAAACTTCAGCTCCCAAAGCGGTTAAAGTCTCAATAAGTACGGCAGTTTGGATGGTCATGTGCAGACATCCAGCTACTCTAGCACCTTTGAGTGGTTTACTTTCAACATATTCTTCTCTTAAGGCCATTAGACCGGGCATTTCAGCTTCAGCAAGGGTGATTTCTTTACGACCCCATTCTGCTAGATTGATATCTTTAACTTTATAAGCTATTTTTGTTAGTGTATCAGACATTTAATTATTTTTTAAAAATTATTTAAATTGGGACAAAGATAAGGATTAAGCAATCATAGCACCAAATAATCAGTTAGTTATGATTCTAAACTAATTGTTAATGCAAATACTGACTGCTCTTTGGCAAAGATTAAATCTACAACACAAACTCCTGTCCAGCTGTGGGAATTTCAATTTGTCCCATGCCTTTTTCCATCAGAAAATGCTTAAAATTGACTTGGGTTTCTTCTTCGCCGTGTACTAGGAAAATACGTTTTACCTTTCCTTTTTGGTTGGCTATAAAGTCGTACATTTCGTTTTTGTCACCATGTGCAGAGAAAGAATCCATAATCTTTACTTCCGCTCTGACCATCTTGTCCTCATCAAAAAGCCGGATAGTCTCCGCACCAGATCTCAGTACACCACCTGGTGTATCAGGACTGCAATACCCTACGATGAGGAAAGTATGTTTGGGGTTTTCGATGTTATTAAATAAATGGTGCTTTACTCTACCAGCATTCATCATACCCGATGCCGAGATAATAATACACGGTTCGTGTGACACGTTAAGAGCTTTGGATTCTTCCAGATCTTTTACATAGACGAGATTATTAAAACCAAATGGGTTGTTGTTGGATTGGATATAATCATTGATATCTTTATCAAAACACTCAGGATGGAGACTAAAGATATGGGTGACATTGACAGCAAGTGGACTATCCACATATACTTTGATAGAAGGCAAAATACCTTCATGTTCCATTTTGTCTAGCATGTATACAATCTCTTGGGTGCGTCCCAAGCTGAACGCGGGGATGATTAATTTTCCTTTTTTCTCAATACATGCATGGCGGATGACTTCCAAAAACTGTGCAGATTGTTCTGGTGTAGATTCATGAACTCTATCACCATAGGTAGACTCACAGATAAGATAATCTACTTCGGGCATAGGAATAGGATCGCGCAAAATGGGCCTGTCGGGTCTTCCGATATCACCTGTAAAACCTACTATGGTTTCCTTTCCATTTTCGTTGATTTTAAGAGTCACAGACGCACTACCCAAGATGTGTCCAGCATCTCTAAACATGACTTGTACATTGGGGTGTATCTGCTCCCATATATCGTAAGGATGACCTTCGAACCTCATCATTGCAGGACCTACATCCTCACCTACATAAAGTGGCTCTCTCAGGTTTTGTCGTTCTTTTTTTCTTTTTTTCAGGATTTTTTCATTGTGCCACATGACGTCCATTTCCTGGATCTTGGCACTGTCCAGTAACATTACAGCACACAGACTTCGGGTGGCATGCGTAGCGTGAATCGGTCCAAAATATCCATCTTTAACTAATTTTGGTATTCGCCCGCAGTGGTCAATATGTGCATGTGACAGTATCATACAATCTATCTCCGATGGTTTGAAATACCATTGATTGTTCCAATCCCAAATCTGAGATCCTTTTCCTTGGAAGAGACCACAGTCCAGCAAAATTTTAAAACCATCTTCAAGCTCTATAAGGTGAGAACTTCCTGTTACAAATTGGGCTGCACCGCAAAATTTTATTTTCATTTATTTTTTTGTTTTAATGATCAATTCTTATAATTTAAAATATACATGGCTTCTTTGATTTGGCCTTCTTGGATCATGTTGGCAGCTTTTTGATGTTTTTCGTTATCATAGAGATGCAACAATTCGTTCGGTATGACCACTTCATCGGCTGTAGGTATTGCTTTCAAAGATGCTAAAGCAGCCAAGTCATTTCCTGTCAATATTTTTGAAGTTCTGATTTCTGGAGCCAATCCATCAAATCCTATCGGAATATCAGTGACAGATTGGTATATCTCCATCAGAGCGGCACCACTAGCTCTTACATAGTAGTTTCTTCCCATTCTACCCATCAAGTCGAGTTTGTGTGGATCCAATCTATCTCCATTCAGTACAGATTCGGATACAGCTATCATAGTGACTTCACATATGATGAGATGACCTGCTCCACCGTGCTCTCCAAGCTCTATAATATCTTTGACCTTACATTCCAGGTTAACGGGAGACTCGAGGACGCGTGGTGCTGCAACTGTTTCAGATGACTCAGGTGTGAGTCCAACTTTTGTAAATTCGCTGACTTCGCTTGGAAACTCCACAGATGCCAATGACATTTGTCTCACGATGTCATAAGGTACCACATTGACTACACATTCTTTACTTACTCTTACATTATGCAGTGTATCTTTGGTGGTGTTGTCTGATACTCTTCTGTTGGAAGAAAACACCACTATCGGTGGATTGGATGAAAAAGCATTGAAAAAACTATAAGGTGCTAGGTTTTGAACGCCGTTTTCGTCCAAAGTACTCACAAAAGCTATGGGCCTCGGTGCGACAGATCCAATGATGTATTGATGCAGGTCTTTGGTTGGTATTTGTCCTGGAACTATTTTTCGTTTCATATTTTCTGTATAACTCAAATCTATGGTAAAAATTTACGTCAAAAAGCAAAGGTAAACTTATCACTGCAATTAATAAAAATTATAAGAATTATTAATTAAGCTACCCAAATCAAACTTTAGTCGATTAATAATGAAAACAAATTTATAAATCATTAGTTTTGCAAGACAAATCTAATCATAAAAGAGATGAATGTACTTTCGCTACAAAATGTAGTCAAAACTTATGCTAATCATGTAGCTGTAAATGACGTGAGTTTTGATGTAAAAGCTGGATCTATATTTGGGCTTTTGGGTCCCAATGGAGCAGGCAAAACATCACTGATCAGGATCATCACTACTATAACCGCTGCCGATAGCGGCAAGGTACTCCTCAATGGTCAGGCACTTAATAGTTTGCATCCCAATGAGATCGGATATATGCCAGAAGAGAGAGGCCTGTACAAAAATATGAAGGTAGGGGAACAGTTGACTTATTTGGCGCAGCTCAAAGGATTAAGTAAAGTAGATGCATTGAAACAACTTAAATATTGGCTGGATAAGTTTGAAATACATAGCTGGTGGCACAAAAAAATAGGTGATTTATCAAAAGGTATGAGCCAGAAAGTACAGTTTATTGCTACAGTGGTGCACAAACCCAGCCTGATTATTTTGGATGAACCTTTTTCAGGTTTGGACCCAATTAATGCTAATCTGATCAAGGATGAAATTTTTGAACTCAAAGAAAAAGGGGCCAGTATTTTGTTTTCTACCCATAGGATGGAGCAAGTAGAAGAAATTTGTCAGGATATCGTGCTGATCAATAAAGGAAAAATATTGCTCTATGGAGATGTAAATCAAATCAAACACGACTTTAAGGAACATCTTTTTAGTGTTAAATACGCAGGAAACGGCAGTCAGGATAAGAACATCAGTGGTTTTGATGTCGTATCAGATCAGTCTAATGAACTTATTTTAAAATCAAATGGAAGTCAAACATCCAATGAACTTTTGGCCAATTTAATCCAAAAAGGCTTCAATATTCAAAGTTTCAACGAAATCCTTCCATCATTAAATGAAATTTTCATCAAAAAAGTAGCAGCAAGCAATGAATAAGATTTGGTTAGTCACACAAAGAGAATATCTCACTAGAGTCACCAATAAGACTTTTATCCTGACTACATTACTAGCACCATTAGGCATACTTTTGTTTATGGTTGCTGTTGTATTGGTCATGAGCACGGGTTCTGACAAAAATAAAGTCATCAGTATATATGATCCATCGGGTTTATTGAGTGGCGAGTTCCAGTCCAGAGACAATCTGACTTTTGAGTTTAGTAACAAACCCATTTCTGAGCAAATAGAACTTTACAAACAGGAAAAAATCAATGGTATTTTGGAACTACCCGAACTGAAAGATTCTCTAGCGTCCAGATACGTCTATAAGTACCATTCTGATGATCAGTTGGCCATGGACGAAAACATGTCCATTGAATCTGCCATAGGAAAAAAAATAAGGAATTATAAGCTAAAAAAGCTCAATATATCATCTGAAACTTTGGAAAAGATAGATACAGATATCGTTTCAGAGCCAGTGACTATATTGAAAGATAAAAAAATCAGTTCGATTACTACAGTGGTTTCGTCTGTGCTTGGGGGTATCGTGGGATATGCCATGTTTTTTATCATCCTGATTTACGGTATGCAAGTGATGAGGTCTGTTATGGAGGAAAAGATCAATAGAATCATCGAAGTTTTGATCTCATCATTAAAGCCATTTGAGTTGATGATGGGCAAAGTTTTGGGTGTAGGTTTAGTAGGTCTCACACAGATTAGTATTTGGTTGGTATTAATGCCGCTTATTTATTTTATTGGGGCTGCACTAATTGGATTCAATCCTGAAGGGATGGAAAACTTACATCAAACCAATCTTCCTGCAGAAACTATGGAACTCACATCCAAAGAGAAAATTGGGCAGGTATTTTTAGAGATTAGGGCTATGAATTGGTGGTTGATTTTGCCACTTACATTATTTTACTTTTTGGCAGGATATTTTGCATATTCTGCATTGTTTGCAGCTATTGGAAGTGCCGTAGGAGAAGATATCAATGATGCCAATTCGCTTACTTTTCCAGTGATGATGCCTTTGATGTTTTCCATATATATAGGCTTCAGTGCCGTTAATGCGCCAGATAGTTCACTAGCGGTATGGTCCAGTATGATACCTCTATTATCCTCCATAGTAATGCCTGTAAGATTGCCATTCGATCCACCACTGTGGCAGATAGGTGTGTCCATGGTATCACTGATCGTATTCACCATATTTTTAGTATGGCTAGCGGCTAGAATTTATAGGGTTGGTATATTGATGTACGGCAAAAAAGCCAGCTTTAAAGAAATCAGCAAGTGGATTTTTTATAAGGGTTGATAGCTTAAATATTATTCTAAATTATTTAGGGCCTGCTTGGTGTAATATAAATTAATGATTATCAATTATATATGTACATATTCGTAGATTTCGTTGCATGGAAATTTCTTCAAAATTCCTGAATCATTTGCACATCATTTAAGCTTTTGGCCTATGCGGGCCTGCCTGACGGCAAGGCAGGCGGCATTTATTTTTTTTCCTTTTGCTTACCCTTATTACTTCGTAATGCTAGCCCAGAAAAAAAGTAAACAACCTGTCACGCTTTGCGTGAAAAAGACCAGTTCAAAAAAAGGTAACTGAATGGTGCAGCTTTGCTGCATTGGAGTGATACGAAATCACTCAAAAATGAAGGCACTGATCTAAACTTAGA
>CAMBRK010000003.1 GCA_945870185.1 Aureispira sp. CCB-QB1
ATTTCGTTTTTATCATAAATTGAAAACATTACATTTTGAATACAATACATGCACTTTCTGTATTTTGTGGATCTTCGCTTGGAAATGTAGAAGCATTCAGAGTAAACGCCATTGAGCTAGGGCAATATTTGGCAGCACATAAAATAAAACTTGTATATGGTGGAGCGCGGGTAGGATTGATGGGTACTATTGCCGATGCTGTATTGGCTTCCCAAGGTCATGTCATAGGTGTAATTCCTGATTTTATCAAAACCAAGGAAGTAGCTCATGAAGGGCTGACCCAACTTATCGAAGTAAAATCCATGCAAGAAAGAAAAATGAAGATGTTTGAGATTTCTGATGGTGCTATAGTACTTCCGGGAGGATTTGGTACTATGGATGAATTGTTTGAGCTTTTAACTTGGGGCCAATTGGGTTTACACAAAAAACCGATTGGCATTTTAAATACTAATGGCTACTATAATGATTTGATTAAATTTTTGGATAATATGGTCACGACAGGATTACTAAGAATCTCAAATCGGGATATGCTTTTAGTTCATCATGACATAAGTAAACTTGTAGACCTTATGAAGACCTATGAAGCACCTCTAAAAGCCAAGTGGATGGACCCTGACCAAGTGTAGCTGTACATGAAAAAAAATATTAGCTTTTTTTATATATTAATATTACTGATTTTTAATACTTTAATTTTAGAAGGACAAGTTGTACATATATTGAAATACAACAGTACACTTCCTGTTCCTTATGCTACCATTACTGAAGAATCCCAAGGAATTTTACTTTATGTTGATGATGAAGGAAAAATTGATTTGAAGGGTTTAGATACGACATCACAGTTACTGATCACTTCTATAGGGTTTAAATCTCACCAAACATCATACTCTAAAATAAAAAGAGACGGTTATAAAGTATATCTTGAACAAAATGACTTTGTCTTGGATGAAATAGTGGTCTCTGCTTCAAAATTTAGTAAAAGCTCATCGGATTTAGCTTCTCGCGTTCTTGTTTTAAATAAGAATAAAGTAGAACTTCAAAATCCGCAAACCGCAGCCGATCTATTAGGTAGCAGTGGAGAAGTTTTTATTCAAAAATCTCAAGCTGGCGGTGGTAGCCCCATGATCAGGGGATTTGCGACCAACAGGCTGCTTTATGCAATAGATGGAGTGAGAATGAATACGGCTATTTTTAGAGCAGGAAATATTCAAAATGTAATCTCTTTGGATCCTTTTACCATTGAACGAACAGAAATACTCTTTGGCCCTGGTTCCGTGATTTATGGTAGTGATGCCATAGGTGGTGTTATGAGTTTTTCTTCCCTCAATCCAAGGTTTGCACTGGACAATAAACTTCTCGTTACTGGTAATGCGACCGCAAGATATAGTTCTGCCAATCAAGAAAAAACATGGCATGCTGACATCACCTTAGCTAAAAACGGATTTTCTTCGGTAACCAGTTTTACAAGATCGGATTTTGGTGATTTAAAAATGGGTGCAAATGGTTCCTATGATTACAGGAAAAATTTTGTTGTAATCAATGAATCAAATAAGGATATAGCTATACCCAATTCTAATCCACTTGTTCAGTCACCATCAGGATATCTGCAAAAAAATTTTATGCAAAAACTGAAATTTAGACTGTCACCCAAATGGGACATTCAGTATGATTTGCATATCTCAGATATTTCGTCTTATGCAAGATATGATAGGTTGATCGAAACAAATTCTATCGGAGTTCCGAGTTCAGCAGTATGGAATTATGGTCCACAGTTATGGCGTATGCATCAATTATCGCTATCCAGCAAAGCCAAAACAAAATGGTATGATCAAATGGTATTGAGAACTGCATATCAATTTTTTGAAGAAAGTAGGATCGACAGGAGATTTAATAATACCAGACTTCGCACTCAAAAGGAACAAGTTAAAGCCTACAGTGTTAATCTTGATTTTGAGAAAAAATCTGGAAAACATCTGTTAACTTACGGTGGCGAATGGGTGCAAAATGATGTACATTCAGAAGGAACAGCCATAAATTATATAACCCAAGCTCCCATAGCCGTTGCGGATAGATATCCGTTGTCGAAGTGGTTCAGTACCGCAGGATATTTAAATTATCAGTATTATTGGGGAAGTAAAACCATTCTGGAAATAGGAACCAGATATAGTTATTTTGGTTTGCGTTCTGATTTTTCTAGACTCATTCCTTTCTTTCCGTTTGATTTTAAAGAAGTTACATTGCACCATGGATCGTTTTCAGGTAACTTGGGCTTTATACATAGATTAAATGATAAATTAAAACTTGCTGTCCAATTGGGTTCAGGCTTCAGAGCGCCTAATGTAGATGATATCGGAAAAATATTTGATTTCACCGCAGGCAACGTAAATGTACCCAATCCTAATTTAAAAAATGAACAGGCTTACAATGCTGAAATCAACATCAATGGTTTGATTTCTGATCATGTTAAATGGGATTTGAGTGGGTATTATACCTATTTGGATGATGCCATGGTGAAAAGACCATACGCCGTAAATGGTAAAGATAGTATTTTGTATAATGGAGTTTTAAGTAAGACCTTTGCTATCCAAAACGCTGCTTTTGCCAGAATTTTGGGTGCTCATGTTGGTGTGGAAATAAACTTGGGAAAAGGTTTTTATACAGGCGCTAAGTTTAATTATCAATACGGTACTGAAGAAATGGATAATGGAGAAAAAGCCCGATCAAGACATGCAGCTCCAGCTTTTGGAGAGTATAAGCTCGGATTTGTCCAAAAAAATCTGACTGTAGAATTTTATACCATTTTTTCTGATCAAGTCAGTCACCAAAACTTGAATCCTGAAGAAATAGCCAAATCATTTATTTATGCTAAAGATGAACAAGGGAATCCATTCTCTCCCTCTTGGTATACTTTAAATCTAAAAGCTAGATATAAAATTTTTAAGTATTTGAGCATCAATGCAGGGGTTGAGAATATTGCAGATTTAATGTATCGACCTTATAGCTCAGGTATTGCTGCTGCCGGAAGGAATATTGTATTTTCTGCATCTGCAAAGTTTTGAATATTTTTGTTTATTTGTTTGTTCAATAGGGTAGGCAGTACACTGTTGAAAAGCATTAAGAGCCTTGTTCCCATAGACTATCTAAAAAATGTTTTTGTTCAGCTATCTGTTCAAATTTTTTAAAATTGTATTCTTCTGATTTGTTTTTGGCTATAGACAAAGATTGCCAGTTTTCAGTAGACAACTGCTTGCATTTATAAACAATCTGGCCACAATGGTAACTGTAATGGCACAACTGTCTCAATATGGCATCTGAAACGGTCATACCTTCATTTCTTACATAAATAATGCGACCAAGATCGGAATCTGATAGATGTTCCAGTGTTTGAAATAAGACTTGCCAACCATCATTCCATAGTTGAAATATTTCTCCGGCATTTGTTGTTATGGGTTCAAACTCTTCATCCCTTTTTCTCCATATCTTTTCACCATCTTCCGTAAAGATATTGGTCCAGCGGGATTTCATATTGCCTGACATATGTTGTATGATAATGGCAATACTATTATCATCCTCATGAAATCTATGACATAGTTGATCAGGCTGGATTTGGGCTAATGCTTTATCTGCTAATTGTTTGTAATATTTAAATTGCTTGATTGATGAAGTTATCATAAGTTGTCATATGCTGTATTGATACAAAAGTAACGCTTTCTGTATAAATCAATTCAAATTTGTCTGTTTGAGTTAAGAAAATTTAGGTGATTTTTAATAAAAAAGTATTTTTTCTAGGATATATATTATAATTATATTTAATTTGTGTTAAATTTATTGAATCTTGCAAATCACAGGGCTAGTTGCTGACTTTTTAAAATACCTCAAAGTAGAAAAGAAGTATAGTGGGCATACAATTATTTCTTATGAAAATGACTTAACACAATTTAGCTTGTTTTGCGATAGAAATTTCGATATTGAGGAAATTTCCCTAGTTAAACATACCCAAATCAGGACTTGGATTGTAAGTATGATTAGTGAAGATATTTCGTCCACTTCGGTCAATAGAAAAATTTCTGCATTGCGATCATTTTACAAGTGGCTCATGAAAAAGGATATCATAGTGCTCAATCCAATGCTCAAAGTAAATGCACCCAAAAAACCAAAAAGATTACCAGTCATAGTGCAAGATGCTAATATCAGTAGATTGATGGAAAAAAGTATCATCATCGATCACGACCTTGATAATACTTATGAATTAGCCAGAAATCAGTTTATAATAACTTTATTGTACAGTACAGGTATACGAAGAGCAGAGCTTATAAGTCTTAAAATTTCTGATTTTAATCTTCCCCGAAAAGAAATAAGGGTAGTGGGTAAAGGTAATAAAGTCAGAAGTATACCCTTGACTGATGAAATGATCGGATCCTTTAAAGAATATCTTGACCACAGGCAGAAGGAAACCAGTGAGGATCACGATGTACTCCTATTAACATCGAGTGGGAAACCTATTTACGCAAGAATGGTACATACGATAGTAAATCGGCAATTGAGTTCCGTCACTTCATTAGAAAAAAAGAGTCCACACGTACTCAGGCATTCTTTTGCCACACATATGCTAGATAGAGGTGCAGACTTAAATGCCATAAAGGAAATTTTGGGCCATGCAAGTTTAGCTGCTACTCAAGTTTATACACACAATAGTATCTCAAAACTGAAAGAAGCTTACAATAAAGCACACCCAAGAACATAAATTTTGTCACATTTTGAAAACTAAACGAATTGTTAATACGTTTTATTTATAAATATTATTTAACCATTAAATTT
This sequence comes from Aureispira sp. CCB-QB1, assembly GCA_945870185.1. Taxonomy (GTDB): domain Bacteria; phylum Bacteroidota; class Bacteroidia; order Chitinophagales; family Saprospiraceae; genus OLB9. The sequence goes on from CAMBRK010000003.1 coordinate 4,816, forward strand.
TTTGAAGTATGCAAGTAACATTTCAGGCAGTTCATTTTACTGCCGATCAAAAGTTGAAGGATTATATGAGTGATAAGCTTCAAAAACTTGTGAAATTTTATCCAAAAATTATACAAGCAACCGTATATCTAAAACTTGAAAACTCAGGACAAGTTAAAGATAAAGTTATAGAAGTAAAAATGAATGTACCTGGAAGTACCCTTATTGCGACTAATTCAGATAAATCATTCGAAGCCTCATTTGACGATGGTCTTGAAAATATCAAAAGGCAACTGAAAAAGTTGAATGATAAGGCTCAAGCCGCTAGACAAGAGCATTAAAAATCATAAAAAGGCTGTTTCCGATCTTGGGCAGCCTTTTTTATTAATAAAAAGTACTCGGATTAGTTTTGTTAATCAAGGACTACAATTCTAAAATTATACATTACACCTTCCATTTCCATTTTCAACCCATATATACCTGGAACCATCATTTCTGGAAGTTGAATTTGGTCTTTAAAATCTTCATTTTGGAAAACGAGTTGACCAGCTTGGTCATACACAGTAATTTTGTAAGCATTTTTTATGTTCATGATGTTTAATATACCATTGCATCCGACTATTGTAGGATATATAATTGGAGGTCGATGATTATGATTTTCTACATTAGTGATTTTATTGCAGTCAGAAAGATTTAACCCAAAATGAACTTGCATATATTCAATCACGGATTCTACAAATGCTAAGGCAAAAAGGATTCTATTGGAAGGCGTATCTCTTAATTTTTGGAAATTGCACTCTACTTGCACTCCATTGATATCTAGCATAGGATTATAACAAGTATGATTTACGGTGTTATATCCGCCACTGAAGTAGTTGGTATTGATTCCTGGTCTCGGTATGGATTGACTAGGTACAGCAGGAAAACTTCTCTTAGCAAGGAAACTACCAAAAGAAAATGAACCACGCAATAGCTGAGCGTGACTAAAATTATTTTTATTGACTTTTGCAAGATTTTGGATAGAACTGTTTTCAATGTATTGGCTTGTATTGAGTGTTTCATCATCAAGTTCCAATTCGTCATCATACAATAAATATCCTAGTTCTACCCTTTGTATGGGATTGCCATGACCATGGAGGTCAAAATAAAAAGCTTGATTTGGATAGCTTTGATTAACGATAAATCTAGCGGTATCTATAAATTTATGAAATTCATTCCAAGCATTTACCGCTATTGGATGACCACATGTCCCGTTGGTGAGATTTCTGTTGGCGTCAAGTTTGGTTCTTTTGAGATTACACAGTATGACATGGGGTTTGCAGCCCGTTCTTACTATAAATACACTATCTATTTTTTTAGCCAAATCTATGGTATTTGCATCGGTGACGGTCGTAGGATTGTTACACGTTCTATCAGGGATATCATTGGGTGCCAGGTTGCCTCCATGCGGTACACTTATGATAATTGGCAGTTTACCCAAGGAGTATTCGATATACTTATCCTTTCCATAAATAGTTTGAGCTGTTATAGGTTTAAAAGCTAGAAGATTAAAAATTAAAAAACAGAGCAAGTTTGAATGGAATTTACATATCATGGTATTAACCTATTTGAATCAATTTTAAGTACACTTTTAAAATGGCAACACAATGATAAAACTTTTTATCCATGGTCATTTAAAATTCCTTCTTATTTTATTTGTTAGAAAAGAATCAAGATGATAGCACCTGCATGACTATGCTATAAAAGCATCCAAGAGGATACTATGATGCTCAAAAGTTAATAATAATTAAATATAAATTTAACATAAAGTATATTTTTTTAATCAAAAGTAATGTTTTAAAAATAAGCTTAAACTGTTTTAATACAGTGTAATATAAATTATAAATTAAATTATGTTTGTAGGATTTCTATATAAAGGCAGCATTTATGTTAAATTAACGTTAAATAAATTGTAGTAAAATGTTTAATTAAGTCAACTAAGGTTTTATATTTGTCACGTTAAACATGCTTATTGCATAATATATTAATTTATTTTCTAACAAAACATTTTTAAATATGAAGCAAGTCTTATTTGTATTGCTGGTGCTCTTTGGAAGCATAAGCATGACTTTTGGACAAAAGACCATCTCCGGTAAGATTACAGACCCTTCTGGAGAGACGCTTATTGGTGCCAATGTCATCGTAAAAGAAAATCCAACTATCGGTACTATTACTGATGTAGATGGAATGTATCAATTGACTTTACCTGTTGAAGCTAAAACGCTCATAATGAGTTATACGGGATATGAAAGTCAGGAAATTGCCATAGATGGAAGAGCAATTATTGATGTGGTACTGTCACAAGGTAATTTTCTAGAAGAAGTTATTGTAGTAGGTTATGGAACTCAGAGGAAAGCGGACTTAACAGGATCAGTATCTTCGATTAAAGGATCTGATATCGCTTTAGCCCCTGTTCAAAGTTTTGACCAAGCTTTACAAGGAAGAGCTGCAGGGGTACAAATCACTACTCCAAATGGGGTTTTGAACAATCCGCCAGTAATCAGAATTAGAGGTACAAACTCTATAAACTTAAGCTCACAGCCTTTGATCGTTATTGATGGTGTGCCTACATTTACAGGTAACTTGTCAGGAAATGCTGCTGCAAACAACCCATTAGCTAACATCAATCCAGCAGACATCGAAAGTTTTGAAGTACTTAAAGATGCGTCTGCTAGTGCAATTTATGGTTCTAGGGCTGCTGCCGGTGTGATTCTTGTAACCACTAAAAAAGGTAAGTCTGGTTCTACAAAAGTGAACTATGATGGATGGTTTGGCCAGACAGAAGGTATAAGATTATTTGATCTCCTCAATTCTTCTCAATATTTGGAAGTCAAAAATGAAGCTCTTGCCAATGCAAACAATCCTGCAAGATATATCGCCGGTCAAGATGTAAACGGAAGCCCAATAGATACAAGATGGTATGATCATACTCATCAAAAGGGTTTTTCACACAATCACAATTTAAGTTTTTCAGGTGGTAATACTTCCACTACCTATTATGCTGCAGTAGGTTACACAGAGCAAGAAGGATTTTTAAGAGCTAGTTCTTTCGACAGGACGACAGCGAGGATTAATCTCGACCATAAATTGACTAAAAGAATTAAAGTCGGTACTAATATCACCTATGCCAATACTGAAAATAATGGCCCTAACTCAGGTATCAATGGAGCTGGTTTTAGTATAGCAGGTTTAGGTCGTTTACCTTTAGTACTTCAGCCTATGCTTTCACCTTTTATTAATGCTGATGGTAAGGGTTCACAAACTCAGGATGCTGGATTTGATTATAACATAAATTCATCGAATACTATAGGTGGAATGGGCAATACTTTAGCAGTCAGTTTTTATAATCCAAACTTCATTATTGATAACAACACGCAAAATTCATCAAATAATCACTTCATAGGAAATGTTTACGCTGATATAGAATTGTTAAGTGGATTGAATTTTAGAACAGCTTATGGTGTTGATAGATTAGGCATTGAGAATGTTTTATTTTGGGATAGAAGACATGGTGATGGTTTCGGAAGTGGTGGATTAGCAAACAATTCTTTTGATAAATTCAATAGATGGAACTGGCAAAATACATTAAGCTACAATAAAACAATCTCAGATGTTCACAATTTAAGTCTTTTATTAGGAAGTGAAGAACAAAGAACAACAAGAGATATTTGGGGAGCACAAAGAACTCAAATATCAGATCCTTTTTTCAGTACTTTCCAAGGTAACTTTACAACCATTACTCCGGGCGTTAATTTTCAAACAGAAAATTTCTTGACATCTTTATTTTCAAGAGTCAATTACAATTATGCTAATAAATATTATGCTTCATTTAATGTCAGAAGAGATGGGTTCTCAGCTTTTGCATCGGGCAGACAATATGGTAACTTTTATGGTGCAGCTGTAGGATATACTATTAGTCAAGAGGATTTTTGGAAAAATAATCTAGAATCAATCAATTACTTTAAACTTAGAGCTAGTTACGGTTTAGTGGGCAATAATGCTGTAAATGATTTTGCTGCACTGTCATTGTTTAATTCTGGTTTATACGGTCCTTCAGCTACACTAAATTATAGTCAGGCAGGTAATCCATTATTGACTTGGGAAAGTAGTAAAAAGCTAGATGCAGGATTTACCATCGGATTATTTGAAGATAAGCTCCAAGGAGAGTTTGCATATTATAAAAACGATATTGATGGCCTTATATTGGCAGTTCCTCAAGCTCCTTCAAAAGGAATACCTGGAAACAGTGTAAATGCTAACGTAGGTGCGATGGTAAATTCAGGTATTGAAGCCACTTTAACATATAATGCAATCAAAACAACTGACTTTAGTTGGACGGTAAGTGCTAACTTTACAACCCAAAAGAATGAAGTAGTCGCATTAGGTGCTGATGGTTCTGATATACAAGGAGCAACATCTGGATTGGAAGTCGCAAATATCACTAGAGTAGGCCAATCTGTAGGTAGTCTTTATGCAGTGGAAACAAATGGTGTAAACCCAGCAAACGGACAAAGAATTTTTATTAGAAGAGATGTTAAAGATGGTGTAACTACTTTGACGGAAGTACAGTATAATCATGCTGCACCTGCTGCTTCAAGATGGACTTTAGTGTCTGATGGTACGCCTACAACAGCAGTATCAGTAGCCAATAGCGGCGTAGTTTATGGCCCTACGCTCCCTACATACTATGGTGGTTTGGATAATACATTTAGTTACAAATCTTTTGATGCAAATATCATGTTCCAATTCTCTGGTGGAAATTATATATATAATGGAACCAAAGCTGGTCTTAGAGACATGAGACAGTGGAATAATCATACTGATGTGCTAGATAGATGGACACCTGAAAACACGGATGGTACCATACCGAGAGTTGTTTTTGGTGATAATGTATCTAATGGCTCAGCACTACCTATATCTGAAAATGTAGAAAAAGGTGACTTCTTGAGATTAAGAAATTTCTCTCTAGGATATGCTTTACCTAAGTCATTAGTCAACAGGATTTCTATAGCTAATGCAAGGGTATATGGTCAAGTTCAAAATGCTTTCGTATTGACTGGATATACTGGATCTGATCCGGAGATATCTGCCAATGGAGATACCAATATTGCGCCAGGTGTAGATAGAAACTCTGTAGGTCAAGGTAGGACTTATACTTTTGGTTTACAAGTAGGATTTTAATAATTAATGACAAAATAAATTTAAAATATTTTGAAAATGAGAACAATCAATAAAATATTTATTATACTATTAAGCACTATTTTCTTTGTGTCGTGCAATAGTGACTTATTAGAAACAGCACCCGTCACGAGTTTTTCTGACCTAACTGTTTTTGATAATGTAGGTCGTGTTGAACAACAGGTAAATGGTCTATACGGTTCTGTTAAAAATGGTAATTTTTTGGGAGGTCGAAATTATGTTTATCATGATATCCGTTGTGAAAACTTTCTAAATGAAACAGCAAATAATGTGACAGGATTTTCAGTGTGGAATCATACTGTACAGCCGTCAAATCAAAATGATGTTACTAACCTTTGGAATACTGCCTATCTCGCCATTAATAGGATTAATGTTTTCCTTGTTGGTTTGGATAATAATGCAGATAAACTTAAGGCACAAGGAGTAACCGATGCAACATTAAACGGATTTAGAGCAGAAGCCAGATTTTTGAGAGGTCTTTCTTATTTTAGTTTACTACAATTATATGCTTCACCATATGCTGATGGCAATGGAGCTAAATTAGGCGTTCCACTGCAACTAAATGCCAATGTAGCATCTGGTGATAATAATCTGGAAAGAGCGACTGTAGCTAAAGTTTATGAAGTGATTGTCGAGGATCTTAATTTCGCTGATAATAACCTGCCAGCTACAAGAGCTACCAATACAAGAGTAGCTAAAAACGCTGCAATAGCACTAAAGACACGTGTATTTTTACATCAAGGCAGATATGCTGATGTTGTGACTGAAGCTAATAAAATAGTATCTCAATCTGCGCCTTTTGAATCACCAATCGGTGCAAAACATGCTTTATCACCATCTGTAGCTGATGTATTTAAAACACCTTACGCTCATGTAGAGAGAATATTTAATTTCCCTTTTACAGATCTTGATTTACCTGGTACACAGAATGGTTTAGGATCATATTATAATCCAGGTCCACGTGGTATTGGTGATTATTTTTTAAATCCAAATGGAATTATAAAAGATTCTGTGAATTGGGTTGTAAAGGATGAAAGAAGGGCTTTTATTTTCGCTAATACCAATAACAAGTTATACTGGAATAAATTTTCTACAGGTCCATTGCATGTTGATCATGTTCCTGTGATCAGATATGCAGAGGTATTATTAAATCTTTCAGAGGCTATTGCAAGAACTGCAGGAAATGATGCTAGAGCTCTTGCATTGTTAAATGCGGTAAGAACTAGATCTAAAGGTACAGCTTACAATGCTTTTTCAAGTGCTAACGATCTTATAGAAGCTATCTTAGTAGAAAGACAAATTGAGTTTTTAGGTGAAGGCTTTAGAGGTATCGATCAACAAAGATTGCTAAGACCACTTCCTGGAAAGTCAAATGTTACAGCAATACAATCAACATCTCCAGCTTACCTATGGCCAATACCTGCTGGTGAGCTTCTTGTGAACAAACTTTGTGTTCAAAATCCTGGGTACTAGTCCAAATAAATCAAATCATAACTTTTAAGTTGAAGGGTCAGAAAATTATAAATTCTGACCCTTTTTTTATATATCAGTCTGTACTCACTATCTAGAACAATCACATCACGTCCTTATGAAGATTTTAAATTTTTTCGGCCAATACCACAGGATGAGTTAAATACCAATGCGGTATTACGAGGGCAACAGAATCCTGGTTATTAATACTTTAATCTGTCAAAGATTTTAAGGGATTAAAGCGATAGTTTTAAGACCTTTTTAATACTTTTCATTTTTTTTTAGGAAAACGTATATTAGCCCCATAATTTAGAAAAATGCTCATTTTTTAAATTTTGAGACGAAGGATTTAGCTGTAATGGTTAGAAATAATACCAAAAAAGAGCACGTAATTAAAATATAATCAAATATCTCGGTACTTTTATTAACAATGTTGGATCAAAATTACAGTTATAATTTTTTTATAATTAATATTTAAAGAACTAATAAATTCTACAAATAGTTTTATGTGTTAATATTACATATGGCATTAAATTATATGTTTCGTGCGCTATAAATTGCAGGCAGCATTTGTGTTAAATTAACGTTAAATAAATTGTAATAAAATGTTTAATTTAGTCAACTAAGGTTTTATATTTGCAACGTTAAACATGCTTATTGCATAATTTATTAATTTATTTTCTAACAAAACAATTTTTAGTATGAAGCAAGTCTTATTTGTATTGCTGGTGCTTTTTGGAAGCATAAGCATGACTTTTGGACAGAGGACCGTTTCAGGGAAGGTCACCGACCCAACTGGCGAAACAGTAATCGGAGCCAATGTTGTCGTTAAAGAAGTACCCACTGTCGGTACGATAACAGACATTGATGGTATGTTCGAATTGAGCATTCCTGCCAATGGTACAACCCTTGTAATCAGTTACACAGGGTTTGAAACCAAAGAAATTGCAATTGGTTCTTCTAATGTAATTAACATTACCTTGTCTGAGGGTAAGCTATTGGAAGAAGTTGTAGTAACTGGTCTCGCTATCAAGAAAGAAAAGCGTGCCCTAGGTTATGCTGTTACTACCATCAACAAAGAGTTGATAGTCAACAGACCGGAAGGAGACGTAAGTAGAATTCTTCAAGGTAAAATTCCTGGGGTGAATATTACATCTACAGGTGGAGTTTCAGGTACAGGTACCAACATTATTATCAGAGGTTATTCTTCTGTAACAGGAAGTAATCAGCCTTTATGGGTTGTAGACGGTATTCCTTTTAATTCTGGTACCAATCAAGGTACTTCCTTTAACCAAGGTGGTGTCAGTGCATCATCTAGAATGCTAGACTTAGACCCTAATAATGTTGAATCTGTGAGTGTATTGAAAGGTCTTTCTGCCACAGTACTTTACGGAGACCAAGGTAGAAACGGGGTAATACTAGTAACAACCAAGTCAGGTGCTACAAGTTCTAAAAATGCGGAGTTAAATTTCTCTCAGTCTTATTTCCAAAATACTATAGCATCACTTCCTGATTACCAAGATAATTATGGTGGTGGATTTCAGCAGTTAACTCCGGAGTCTTGGTTCTTCAGTAACTGGGGAGCTAATTTTAAAGACTTAAGTGTAGTGCCTCACCCTGTTGGTTTATCAGGTATAGCAGCTATCAGAGATAACTTTCCACAGTTTGCTATAGATCCTAAAAAACCTTGGGGATCTGGAACACAAGCCCTTAGAGATAATGTGGTAAGATATGAAAACAAGGCTTATCCTAATGTTGGAGAGTCTTTCTTTAGAACAGGAAATGTTTTACAAACTTCTCTTCAAATTGGAGGATCCACAGATAAGTCTTCTTATACTGCAAGTTTAGGTTATATGGATGAACAAGGATTTACGGTGGGTAATAATTTGAAAAAAATAAACCTAGGTCTTGGATATTCAGCAGCCTTGAGTTCGAAATTGAGCTTGAGATCTGCATTCAATTATGCTAGAACTGGATTAGAGACTCCACCTTTGAATGCTGGTTTTGGTTCAGGACCTGATGGAGGTATTCCTTCTGCTTTTGCCAATGTACTCTATACGCCAAGAAATGTGGATTTGGCAAATCTTCCTTACGAAAATCCAGTGGATAGATCTTCTGTGTACTACAGAGGTGGAAATGATATTACCAATCCCAATTGGTTGGTGAGAAATATGTCAAATACAAGTGATGTCAATAGATTCTTCACTTCCAATACTTTATCGTATGCAGTAAATGACAAATTGGGTATTTTATACCGTTTTGGTTTGGATACATACTCTGAAAATCAAGAAACAAAGTACAATAAAGGACACGGAAACCCATCTACTGCTGCATCATCCGCAGTAATTCAAAGTGGATTTTACCAAACCACAGGAATCCAGAACACAATTTTGAATCATGATGTCAATGTAAGTTACAAAACCAATTTTTCTGATGATTTATTATTTACAGGTATTCTTGGGGGTAATTATAGAACAGATGATTATGAGCAATTTGGTTTGGCTAGTTCTGGTCAATTGGCTTTTGGTTTATTTAATCATTCCAATTTTACCAATACTTCTTCTAGAAACCCATTCTCTAATGGAAGATTGGCTTTTGTTGAGCAACAATCACGTGCTGGATTATATGGTAGTTTCACATTAGATTACAAAGATTATTTATACGTCAATTTATTGGCTAGAAATGATTGGACATCTACAGTTGAAAAAGATAACGCTAGAATCCTATATCCAGGAGCCAGTGTGTCTTTCATTCCTACTACAGCATTTGGTATTGACAATAATGTCTTAAAGTATCTTAAAGTGAGAGTAGGATATGGTACTTCAGCAGGTTTCCCAAGTCCTTACAACACTAGAAATATCTTAGCACAAAATACAAGAGAGTTTTTAGTTGGTGCTAATCCTCTTGCCGGACAAACCATCGGAAACGCATTGGGTAATCCAAATTTGAAGCCTGAGCTTCAAAAAGAATTAGAAGGAGGAGTAGAAGCCAATTTATTTAACAATAAGGTTAAATTAGACCTTTCTATATACGCAAGAACAACTTCAAACCTTATTACTGAGTCACCACTTGATCCTGCAACAGGATATACCAGAACATTTATCAATTTGGGAGGTATGAAGACTAATGGTATTGATTTAGGTTTGACAGTTACACCAGTTTCTACAGCTTCAGGCTTCCAGTGGGATGCTACCATCAATTATGGTCACTACCGTTCCACAATCACAGAGTTGGCAGCAGGATTGGATAAAGTGTTGATTGGTGGATTTACCAATTTAGGTAACTATGCCAAAGTTGACAAACCTTATGGTATTATCGAGGGTATCGGTATAGAAAGAGATGCTAACGGTAACAAAATTGTACAAGCAACAGGTAGATACTTACCTACAGCGGGTAACGTTGAACTTGGAGACCCTAACCCAAGATTTACATCTTCACTTTTAAATATGTTTACCTACAAAGGCTTTAGCTTAGGTGCTAATATTGAGTACAGACACAAAGGTGTTATTGTAAGTAATACGGTAAAAGGGGTATTAGCTAGAGGATTATCTAAAGATACTGATCAGTTAGACAGAGAATTGTCTTTAGTGCTTCCTGGAGTTCAGGCAGATGGCACACCAAATAATGTACAAATCACAGCAGCCAATTACTTCTTTGATAATTACTTCTTTACGGATGAGGCGATCACATTTGATGGATCTACATTGAGATTGAGAGAAGTAACATTGTCTTACGCAATACCGGCTAGTGTTTTAGGTAAGTCTCCATTTAAGAGAGCTACTTTCAACCTGAATGCATCCAATCTTTGGTTTAGAGCTCTAAACATGCCTAAATTTGTAAACTTCGATACAGATGTATTAAGTACAGGAGTTGGAAATACATTAGGTTTTGATTACCTTACAGGTCCTAGTGCAAGAAGAATCGGTGGTACTTTAAACCTTACTTTCTAATCTTTAAAATCTTTTATAATGAAGAATTTTTTATATAAATTTTTATTAATCATTGGTGTATTCACAATATCATCTTGTGAATTTGACCAATTGGAAAGCCCTAATGATGTTACCATCGGTAGTGCAGATATCAATCTTATCTTAAATAAAGTGCAAGTAGATTTTGCAGATTTTGTAAATAGCACTTCATATAGAGCAGCAGCAGTAACCCGCCAATATCATCAACCTTCTGACACTTATGAGATAGCTTATCCTGCTACAAGTCTTAATGGTTCGTGGGATGCTTATTCGTCTTCGCTTCAAGACATCAAAACCATTAAAGAAATTGCAACCCAAGGCAATTTTAAAAGACACCTAGGTGTTGCTAAAACTTTGGAGGCATATATTCTTATGGGTCTTGTAGATACTTATGGTGATGTACCTTATTCTAAAGCTTTTGATCCGGCCAACTTTAGCCCTGGAAGAGACAAAGGTGCAGATGTATATAAAGCAGCCCTTGACTTATTGACTTCTGCACAAGCAGATTTTGTAGATCCTAACTCTGTAGGTACGGTTAACGATCAGTTCTATGCTGGGAGTATGGCTAAATGGGCAAAAGTGAATAATGCACTACAATTAAAGTATCATTTGAATAGAAGATTGGTCGATGCAGCGGGTTCAAAGGCAGCCATTGATGCTTTGATAGCAAAAAATGCCTTTCCTGCTGTTGGAGATGAGTTTGTATGGAGATACGGAACAAGTGTAAATGACCCTTTCACTAGACACCCAGAGTTCCAAACTATTGGTGGTGGTGACTATCAGTCCAATTTCTTGATGTGGCATCTTACAGAAGCTAAAGGTTCTGATGACCCAAGAGCGCCTTACTATTTCTATAGACAGGTAGTAGCTAACCCTACTAATGCATCTGAAGTAAGATGTTTGGATGAATTTGCACCTGCTCATTTCCCTAATGGTATGCCTTTTTGCCTTCCAGGTACAAGAGGATATTGGGGTAGAGATCACTTAGATCCTCAAGGTATTCCACCAGATGGGCCAAAGAGAACACTTTATGGGGTGTATCCAGTAGGTGGTGTATTTGATGAAGGCAAGGGAGGATCTGTTGGTGCGACACTTCAAGGAAACGTTGGTGCGGGATTGGAACCAATCATGCTTCCTGCATATGTTGACTTTATGTTGGCTGAAGCGGCGTTGGAATTGGGAACTGCTGGTGATGCTGGTGTACTTTTGACTAGCGCCATCACTAAGCATATGAATTATGTAAGAGCGTTCTCCACCACAGGGGCGCTTGCTGTTCAAGCTGCCAAAATCACAGCAGCCAAAAGTGCTGCTGACTTTACTGCTGATGTCAAAGCATATACAGATAAAATCAAGGCTGAATACGACGCGGCTGCAGATAAAAAAGCTAAGTTGAATGTTATCGCTAGAGAATACTGGATTGGTTCTTTTGGCGCCGGTATTGAGTCTTATAATTTGTACAGAAGAACTGGACTTCCTACGGGAATGCAGCCAGGATTGGTTGCTACGTTTGGTAGTTTCCCGCGTACATTTTTATATCCATCAAATCACGTAGAGAGAAATAGTACTGAGCCTCAAAAAGCATCAAATAAGGTTAAGGTATTTTGGGATAATAATCCAGATGGATTCATCAATTAATAATTGTTAAATTTAAAAATATGAATAAGTTAAAATTTATAATAGGTATATTTTCACTGATTTGGATTTCAGCTTGTACTGATTTTGTGGAGCCTGCCATTCCTTATAGTGATTTTACAACTGGGGTATATCTCAGAACAGTACAGACAAAGTCTAATACACTTAATTTCTTTGACCTAGATAATGCCAAATGGAATGTAATATTAGAAGTTGTAGGTGAAAATGAAGGAAAAGATCTTGCAAAAGACGTAGAAGTGTATGTAAGAAGAAGGAGAGGTGCAGCGTTGACTCCTTATGTGAAGTTGCGCACTATACCAGGAAGCGAATTCGGAGCATATCCAGGGACAAGAGTTTTTCCAGCTGCACCCAATAGAAATTTTCCAGCAAAGGAGGTTATTGTAACAGCAAATGAAGCGCTAACAGCTATGGGCTTTACAAAAGCTGATATTTTCGGAGGAGACGCTATCGAAATCAGATTGGTACTTAACACGAACGATGGTCGCACTTTTAGTGATAATAATCTATCATCTGATATTTCAGCAGGTGCATTTTATGCATCACCTTTCTTTTACAGAGTGAGCGTAGTATGTCCTTCTGATTTAGCAGGAAAATATAAGGCTAAAACAACAGGATGGTGTGGTACGGTATTCGAAGGGGATGTAGAATTCAAAAAAGACGGTGCTACAGCTAATTATATCATTTTAACCACCATCAAAGGTACATCCGTGGAGGACTTTACTATGGGTGGTTATGAAGCTTGTTATGGTCAAGATGTAGCGAATGGCAGTAGAGGTCTTAGGCTTACGGATTCTTGTAATAAAATTGCTTTTAATGCCAGCCAAAGTCAGTTTGGAGACTCTTTTTCAGTAACCAGCATTGCAGTAGAAGGTACCAAGCTTACTATCGGATGGATAACCAATTGGGATACCGGTGGTGGAGTATTCGAATCAGGTACTTCTGAAATCACTAGAACTGATGGTAAAAATTGGCCTGCTTTAACAAAATAAGTTAAATAAAGTCATATATCAATAGTATCTTTGTATACTGAATAATTTAAGTAGCTCAGGAGTTTTTTCTGAGCTACTTTTTTTTTATTTATGAAAGCATGGCTAAAGGATTGCTACATTATTTAGAATTTGTATGTTTTTTGGTAACTAAGAGGATCGTAACTTGTTTATCTTTGTGATCCATAATAATTGAATTATCATGCCCACTATCATCACCCAACCTTCTGTTACTATAGATACTGACCTGCTTGCAGAGTTAGAGACGTATGTGTCAGATATCGGTCAGGTAGTCGTACATGGCATTTGTCGTGGTGGTGTAGAAGGAACTATGATAAGGATATGGCCCACTACCTATCTTTTTGACCATCATTCTGACCATACTAGCGAATTGGTATACCACGAAAAAATCAGTAGTTTCCCGCAATGGACGGAGATTAAACCTAACAAAGATTTTGGTTTTACGCTAGTCTTTTCAGGTCTTCCTTCGAGTTGCGTTATTTTTGATTTAGTAGAAGTTATTCCTCAATCCAACGGATTTTATATACCTGCCATTGTCAGAAATGACAGAGATGTTTATTATTTGGATTTTAGCTAATATCCTTAACACTGAATATGAGTCTTGAATTAGTGCGGTTTGAAAAATTATTGAAAGCAATCCAAGAAGAACGTAAACATGAAGAACGCTTCTTTAAAGATATCCACCATAGCAAATCTCTGCAAGAAAAAGTCAGTACTGGCTTTGTCTGGTATCCGGTACAGGCGATGAGAAAGTCCTACACAGTTGGGGAGTATGTTGAGGTAGAATTGGAAAGAAACACGGATCAAAAAACATCTCATAAATTTTCTGAAGGAAGCGCTGCATTGTTGTTTCATATACAAAGCAATGAAAGAACTGAATTCAAAGGAGTAGTATCATTTGTACGTCAACATAAAATGCGGATTTTACTACATTTGGATCATATGGATCGCTTGGATATCATAGAAAAAGGTCTCTTGGGCGTAGAAATGATATATGACGATAAGCCATACAAAGTGATGGAAAGTGCTATTAAAAATGTGATGGCGAGCAAACATGAAACCATAACTTACCTGAGGTCGGCCCTCATCAAAGGGAAAATAGAAGATCATTACTCCAAAGATATTGCAAACATAGGAATAACACCTCTGTTGAGCCTTAATGAATCACAAAAACAAGCCATAGTAACATCCATAACTGCTCCAAATATAGCCATAGTCCATGGTCCGCCAGGTACGGGTAAGACTACTACACTGGTCGGATTGATTCAAGCTTTGACCAAAAATGAGAAAAGAATTTTGGTTTGTGCTTCCAGTAACAATGCTGTAGATTTATTAGCTTCGAGATTACACCAAATGGGAATCAATGTACTCAGAATAGGAAATATTACTCGGATACACGATGATTTGATGCAACTGACTATTGAAGAAAAGGTAAGGAATCATCATGATTGGGCGCATATCAAAAAAGTGAGAATTCAGGCTCAAGATGCAGACAGGAAAGCGTCGCAATTTAAAAGAAATTTTGGCCATGAAGAGCGTGATGAGCGTAAAGAACTGCGTAAGGAGTCACGGGAACTCAGGAAATGGGCTTCCGAACTCGAAGATCGGTTGATGGAAGATATTGTACATCAAGCTCAGGTGATCGGCACTACATTGATAGGGTGCAGTAACAGGGTTTTGGATAAAATGCATTTTACCACTTGTGTTATAGACGAAGCGTCACAAGCATTGGAACCGGAATGTTGGAATGCCATGCTTAAAGCCAACAGGGTCATACTGGCTGGAGATCACAAACAATTGCCACCTACAGTCAAAAGTCAGGAAGCTAAAATGTTAGGTTTGGAAACCACTATATTGGATATACTGGCAGATAACATTCCTCATACATCTTTGCTCAATACTCAATATAGGATGCATGACCTGATCCTAAGATTTAGTAACGAAAGGTTTTACCATAATGCTTTGTATTCTCATGATACTGTTAAAAATCATGCTCTACGTAATGACCATCAACCTTTAGTCTTTATAGATACGGCTGGAGCAGGCTTTGACGAAAAATTCAACATTAATCAAAGGTCTTATTCCAATCCTGGTGAATATTTTATCATCCGAGAACATATACTTTTGCATAAAGAAAATCTGTTGGGTTGCAGTATAGGAATCATAAGTCCCTATAATGAGCAAGTAAGATATATACGCCAAGAGATTTCTGATGATGCTGATTTAAGACTATTGGATATTGAAGTGAACTCGATTGATGGATTTCAAGGTCAGGAAAAGGAAGTCATTTATATTTCTCTAGTCAGATGTAATGAAAAAGGGGATATTGGTTTTATAAAGGATGAAAGACGACTTAATGTGGCCATGACCAGAGCTATGAAAAAATTGGTCATCCTAGGTGATTCTGCAACCTTAGGACAACATAAATTATTTTTGGATTTGATTACTTTTGTACAAGAATCAGGGCATTATGACTCAGCATGGAATTATATGGGATATTGATTTAGTCATATCAAAATCAATAGCTTATTTTATTTGATTTAAATATTCAAATATTGAGTCTACTCCAAAAAGTGTCATTTTGCCACAACTTGTGACGCATTAAAGCGTTAAAGGCACAAAGACAAAAAGAATCACAAATTACAAATCAATGATAATTAAATATTTATGCAACTTAGAGTCTTAGAGACTTTAACGCTTGGGCGTAACAAGAGTGGCATTTCAACTTTTACGGTTTTCGGAGTGGACTCAATATTATAAATAAAAAATATTTGAATTAGATGTAGTTTAGTTTATGTTTGCTCGAAAAAAAAAATGTTAATAGCTATATATTTTCTAAAGAAAAAACTCAAAATAAGTAAATAATAGTTTACCTTTATCGCATGAAATGTTCCGAATTTCTTAGGTTGCTTAAAAAAGATGGTTGGTTTGCCGTAAGTCAAAATGGATTACATGTAAAAATGAAACATCCAATCAAGAAGGGAATTGTCATTTTTCCAAATCATGGTAGTGATGAATTAGGTAAAGGATTGGAAATGAAATTAAGAAAAGATGCACAAATTAATTAAAGCGTGAAATCAGCGTGAACGGACCTTTGATTTCTGTCTTGCCAACAGGCACAAACCAGTCATGGAAATTTTACATAATAATTAAAAATCAAATAAAAATAAACAGATGAAGTTATTAAAGTTTATAATTGAAAAAACAAACACAGGTTATTCTGCTTATTGCTCTGACAAACCCATTTATACAAGTGGTAAAACCATACATGAATTACATTTAAATGCTCTGGAAGCATCAAATTTGTTTTTAGAAGAATCTGGCAAAGACATTACCTTAGATAAAATAGAATTAGACTTTAAGCAATTTTTTGATTACTACAAGATAATTAATGCAAAACATTTAGCCAAACGAATTGGAATGAATGAAACTTTATTGTCACAATATGTAAACGGGATTAAAAAACCATCAAAGAAGCAAGTGCACAGAATTGTAGAAGGTTTACATGAGATTGGCAAGGAATTAATGGAGTTAACTTTGGTGTAGATTGAATGATGTAACAGGCCTTAATCTTAATCTCAATCTTAACCTTAAAAATATGTCAACAAGAGAACAGAAATTAGAAGCATTCGGAAGATTGCTAGATATCATGGATGATCTCAGAGCAAAATGCCCTTGGGATATGAAGCAGACTTTGGATACCCTTCGTATGCTTACCATAGAAGAGACCTATGAACTTTCCGATGCTATTGTAGAGAAGGATGTATTAGGAATCCAAGAAGAGATAGGAGACTTATTGTTACATATGGTTTTTTATGCTAAAATTGGGTCAGAAACCGAGGACTTCGATATCTCGACGTCATTACATGGGGTTTGTGACAAATTGATCAAACGGCATCCACACATATATGGAGATACCATAGTAGAAAATGAAGAAGATGTCAAAAGAAATTGGGAGCAAATTAAGCTCTCAGAAGGTAAAAAGTCAGTGCTTTCTGGAGTACCCAATAGTATGCCAGCGATGGTAAAAGCATACAGAATGCAGGAAAAAACGGCCCAAGTTGGTTTTGAATGGGACAAAAAAGAAGATGTTTGGGCCAAAGTTGAGGAAGAAATCCAAGAGTTTAAAGAAGTAGTAAATCTTTCTGATAAAGATAGGGTAGAGGATGAGTTTGGAGATATTTTATTTTCGCTCATCAATTATGCGCGTTACGAAGGTATCAATCCTGACAATGCACTCGAAAAAGTCAACAAAAAGTTTAAATCCAGATTTGAATACATAGAAGCACATGCTAAAAAGCCGCTGATAGATATGACACTGGCTGAAATGGATGCATTATGGAATGAAGCCAAGACAATTTCTTAATTTCTTAATATCCTTTGGCATCATCGTCTCCTCTCCGATCGGCTGCACCATGGAGTTTGCCGTCTATAGTGACGACAATAGCTTCTACTCTTCCGATGGATTCTCTATCTTTGAAATTATGGCCTATGGTTTCGAGTATTTTGCGCTCTGAAACGGATATAGCATCCGATTCGCATATGATCACATCGGGCAACCATTGATGATGAAATCTAGGCGATTGCACTGATTGATCTGCATCCATGCCAAAATCCAATACATTGATTATGGTTTGGAAAACAGAAGTGATAATGGTGGAACCACCTGGAGTACCTAATACCATTTTGAGTTTGCCATCTTTTTCTACAATCGTAGGAGTCATTGATGATAGCATTCTTTTGTTGGGTTCTATTTTATTGGCCGCAGCTCCTACTAATCCGTACATATTGGGAATGCCAGGTTTTACGGAGAAATCATCCATTTCATTATTAAGAATAAAACCTGCTCCTCTTACTACAGTAAATGCTCCGTAACCTCCATTGAGTGTCGTGGTTATAGATACTGCATTGCCTTCAGTATCTACGATGCTATAATGTGTGGTTTCTTCTGATTCTATTTTTCCAAAGCTAATACTATCACTTTGGGATGCTATTCTGGGATTAAAGTCAGCCATTCTTGATGCGATGTACGTGCTATCCATTAATGTAGATTGTGGTACAGGATAAAAATCTGCATCACCTAAGTGTTGAGATCGGTCAGCAAACACTCTTCTTTCAGCTTCTACCATAAGGTGTACAGCTGCAGCGGATTGAAACTTCATGGATTTTATGTCATATGGTTCTACCATTTCCAATAATTGAGATAAGGCAATACCTCCGCTAGATGGTGGTGGCATAGAAATGACTTTGTGCCCTCTATACAAGGTGGTGACCGGTCTTCTCCATTGGGATTGATAGTTTTTCAGATCTTCATGAGTGATGAGTCCATTTCCTGCTTTCATTTCATTAACGATGTACTCAGCTACGGATCCTTCGTAAAATCCTGCTCTGCCACGATCCCTGATAGATTCTAATGTGGCAGCCAACTCAGGATGTTTGATCATGTCGCCTTCAGCCCATTTACTTTTATGAAAAGATGTTGTGGATAGATTGTATTTTATAAAGTATGGCTGCTCTTCATTGAGATTGTTGGCTTCACGATCGGTGATTTGATAACCATTTTTGGCCATGTCTATAGCTGGTTGTATCAGCATTTTCCAATCCCTGAGTTTACTGTATTTTTCGAATGCCTTGACCATGCCATCTACGGTCCCAGGTACACCTGCTGCCAAATGTCCAAATTGGCTTAATGCGTCTACAGGGTTACCTAAGCTATCCAAGTACATGTCGCTGGTTGATTTTGATGGTGCTTTCTCTCGATAGTCCAATGCATCGATTTGACCATCTTTACTCCTATAAATCATAAATCCGCCACCTCCTATATTGCCAGCATTAGGATAACACACTGCCAATGCAAATTGGACTGCGATAGAAGCATCAACGGCATTACCTCCTTTTTTGATAATGTCTAAGCCTATAGCTGTGGCAAGTGGATGTGCAGTAACCACCATGGCACTATCAGCAAGTGCTGACTTTGTAATAGCATAAAGGGCTTTATTTTCATGGGATGTCTTGCAAGAAAGAATATTAAATATTAAAAACAGGAATAATATATAGCTTGGAATGAAAAAAAAGCGCTTATTTTGCATTTTATATGTTATTTTGGGTAAAGATATAATATTGCGTTAAAATTAGCGTTATGAATATCTTAAAATTTAATTGAACATCATCATGAAGAACATACGGTTAAGTCTTTTTATTCTGATATCTACGTTTTGTATGGCATCTCATCTGTCGGCTCAGAAGTTTGTCAATGAGTTCCTAAATATTGGTGTAGGCGCTCGGGCACATGGAATGTCTGGATCCGTAGTGGCTAGCGTCTCTGATGGTACTGCTGCATACTGGAATACTGCTGGTCTAACTCGTATTACAGCCCCATTGCAAATCAATGCGATGCACGCCAAGTGGTTTGGAGGTATTGCCAATTATGACTATCTGTCCATAGCCAAAAGATTA
Organism: Aureispira sp. CCB-QB1; assembly: GCA_945870185.1. GTDB lineage: Bacteria > Bacteroidota > Bacteroidia > Chitinophagales > Saprospiraceae > OLB9. The sequence continues at coordinate 24,587 of CAMBRK010000003.1, forward strand.
AGTGGTGATAATAATCAAGTAGTAGGATTATCATTGGTCAGACTGGGAGTAGATAACATTCCCAATACATTAAATCTTATAGGTCCTGATGGTACAGTAGATTTCAATAGGGTTTCTAATTTTTCGGCATCTGATTATGCCGGTTTGTTTTCATATGCAAGAACTATAGGTAGGGACGAAGATTTTTCTGTCGGAGCCAATGTGAAAATTATTCATCGGTCTATTGGTTCATTTGGTAAAGCTTGGGGTTTTGGAGCTGATATTAGTGCTATGTATAAAGTGTCAGATAACTTTACAATCGGTGCATCAGCTAGAGATATCACTACCACATTCAATGCTTGGTCATTTAATTTGACAGAGGATGAAAAGAAAGTTTTTGCGTCAACCAATAATGATATTCCGGTAAGCTCTACAGAACTTACGCTGCCCCGATTAGTAATCGGTGGTGCTTACTCAGGTACTAAAGGTGAATTTTCTTACCTAGGAGAGCTTAATCTGATCATGTCTACTTATGGAACTCAAGCTGGAATTATCTCAGGCAATAATTTTAGTGTCGACCCTAGTTTGGGTATGGAGTTGGGTTATGCACAAAAGGTTTATTTAAGAGCTGGTGTAGGTAATATCCAATCCGTAGTCAATCCTATCAATACATCAGAACGTCAGTTAGAACTTCAACCCAATGTTGGATTAGGGCTTAAATTAGGAAGACTTAAGGTGGATTATGCTTTGGCCAATATCGGAAGTGTCAGTGGGATTCTGGTTTCACATATTTTCACTTTAGGTTTGGATTTTGTGCCAAGGCAGTAAGGGTTTTTTTAAGGCGATTTTAGCTATCTCTGTATTGGCCTGGATGATCATCCTTGAATTACTTATGTATAATTTTATTTCGAAAAAGTAATCATCAATTTTAAATTATATTTTGATATACTTCAAAACAACAATGTTCTTTGCTGACTAAAAAATCTTTTATTGCACTTATATTAAAGTTTATTAATTCTTTAATTTCTTTGGTTGTTAAATTGCCAGTTCTTAACCAGATTATTTTAGGCGGGCAAGCAAAAAAGGTTGAAAGGTCACTAAAGTCAGAATCAAGGGTGACTATTGTATAATGGTTCAGTCTTGCAAAATCCCAAATAATTTTTTCTGAAACATTGATTAGTTTTTCATTTTTTACAGTTGATGATCCATCAAATGCTTCAGGCAGTATTTTTATAATTCGATGTGAAATATTTTGATCAAATAAAAGTTTCATACTGCTATTCTGTAAATCTTGTTTTCTTTATCTGCCACATATCGTAAAGCAGCGTATATATCTGATTCTGTAAGTTCATCAAAATCAGATAATATATCTTGTACACTCATACCTGATGCTAACCAATTTAATATATCTGAGACTGTAATTCTCATTCCTCTGATGCAAGGTTTTCCTCCTCTTTTGCCTGGCTCAATGGTAATAATACTATGATAATCTTTCATTCAGAACAAATTTACTCAAATGAAAACTTTAGGAAATAGTAATAAGTTCACTTTTATTTTATTAATGCACAGGTAAATTACTTTGCTTTTGTTCAGCTATCACTAATATTGCGTGAAGGATAGAAGCGTGCATGTGACTGAATGCCGCCGAAGGCTCGAGTACGACAGTGCTCGAAGTGAAGGAACCGCGAAAGCGGCTAAATAATTATTTAATCCTAACCCTAAATAAGGGCATGCCCAAATGAAGTTTGAAAACGTCTCATTTAAAGATCAACTAAAATCATTTTTGAAGAAGATCATCATTTCTCTCCCATCAAAACACCCATTTGATCCCAGCCATACCGTTGATACCAATGCTTGGGTAGCCATAGTATCTTTCAAATTGATTGTCTAATAGATTGATACCTTTGGCAAAAATTCGGAAGTGTGATGTTATGGCATAATTCGCTTCTACGTTGAGGTCAAATAGTACGTTTGATTGGGTAATCACATCATTTTTATTTATGAAGTGAACACCGTTTCCAAAAAATAAATCAGCTCTTAATATCAACCTTTTATCTAAAAATCCTGCTGTGGCATAGGCATTGGCTTCAAGATTGGGTAGGTGCCAGGCGTGAGCTAGAGTAGATGGATTGTAAATATTTTGGGTAAGCCATCCTCCAAAAGTGTATCTGTCAGAGAATACAAAATCAACATTACCACTTATAAATATGACGCTCATATCATCGTAAACCATATCAAAAAGTCTACGGTCTGTATGGTTATTGAGCAAAAACATTTGATTGTTGACATCTTTATATCCACCTTTAACTTGATAGGTCAGGAATGAAAATTTACCTTTAAGCCCAGCTGCATATTGTCTCCACACACTATTCGTTATAGAATCCATTTGGGTGTTTAGGAATGGATTTCTTGGGCTTACTTGTGTAAAGGTGTTGGTATGATAATCTTGTAGTACTTCACCAAAAACCTGTATTTTTTGTCCTAACAAGCCATAGGAGATCATCACTTCTGGAAACAATGCTGAATTTTCATCACTGCTATATAATACATCCAAACCCAAATCAAAGGTGAGGTTTTTAATTTTGGTTTTGAAGGTTGGTGTTACAAAAGCTGTGCTTAAGCTTACATCTTTTGTACTGTTGAATGCGCTATAATCATATCCGGCCTGCACTTCTAATACTGTACTTTTACCAAATGATTTATTGGCCATAGCCATCAACCCAAAACCATTATCTCTTGCATCTTGCTGTGTGATGCTCATATTTCTGAGTGTGACTCGAACATCGTAGTTGATATTAAATCTTGTTGGTTCGGGATTGGCAATACCTGCTGTTATCTTTAAACCATTGATACTTCTATTGGATTCGGCATCAGAGTACAAAGTATCTACTCCGAGATCAGTATGATACATGTTTCTACTCAAAAATTGAGTGTTGATATGACCATATAACTTTAGATTTTCTTTAAGCAGGTAATTGCCATATAGGGCTGCACCTGCATCGCGATATTTTTGGAAGGGTACATTGGTGCTATTATCCAATGATTCATAACCTAAATGTATACCCGCATCATACCTATCTTTTTTAATCACATGATAACCCAATTTTACATCCGGGTTTTTTCTAAATCCATAACCTGCGTAGAGATATCCTTTTTTTACAATAAAGGGTTCATCAGGATTCATGGCCAATGGTTTGATTTGTGGATCGGGATATTGGAGTTCCAATGGCACTATACTGATGTCATATTCATATTTGGGATTGAAAGCCGGAGCAACTAGCATAATGGGAGCTACAGGAATAAAGTTGGCTTCTTCCAGTGTTGCTTCAAATGACTTGATAACTTCTACCTGCTTGATGTCCAGCTTAGTGGAGTCTTTTTGACTAAAAATAAAAGTAGATGTAAGGAGTCCTATGATGATGATGATGATGTATTTCATGGATATCTTATTTTTGGTTTTTAGTAATAGAATCAGTTTCCTTTTCCAGATTGGAGTTCCAGAAGATTTTGGGTCGGAGCACTTGGTTTGATTCTTGATTTTTGTTTTTCTAATTGCTCGATCACCTTAAGTTTGTCATTAGCTATTGTAAGCAAATCTTTGTCTTCAGGAAAGTTTTCCACTACGGCTTCTAGTGCTGCTCGAGCATTGAATAAGTCAGATCTATCTACATAAATATCAGACAATAAGATCAAGCTTTTGGCAATCCAAAAAGGGTAGGCCGTATTTGCATCATTAGCGGCATTGCATTGATCTTCAGCTTCTTTCTTTTTATCTTGTTTGTAAAGAATTTCAGCGATAAGGTATCTAGACTCGGCAGCTTGGTTATTTTCTGATTTTTCACTTACTTTCGTGAAGGCTACCAAAGCTGATGGTAAATTATTTTCTCTATAATGCACTTTGCCCAAATAGTAAGAAGCGGTGGCTTGCTCTTCGGCATTGGCTTTTTTATGGGTAGAGACGATATTACCATAATTTTTGACAGCTGCTGCATTCGAATTTCTAAACGCACTTCTCATTGCGCCTAAGGCAGCTTTAAATTTTTCATCTTCATCATTGATGTTTTGATAATAAAGGTCATAGTATAGATACGCTTTTTCAAAATTTAGCGTATAATGGTAAGCGATTAATGCAGATTTGCGCAATGCTGGAATATAAAATTCTGAATTACCACTATTTGCTAGTCTTTCATAATCGGATAAGGCATCTTCATATCTTTTGAGCAAGGTATTGGATTCTGCTCTATAATATATTGCCTTGATCCTATTAGCGCCGGCAGGATATTTATCCAGATAATTGTTGAAGCCGAGAATTGCTTTATCATAAAAACCTTCATTGTACCTCAGTGCCCCGACCATATACGCCAGAGAATCAGCAGCCGAATCTGTAATTTTGTATCCTGGCAAACCACTTACAAAAGCTACATATTCTTCTGATTTTCCTAAGTCATTGATATATATTTCTTGTAATCCGAGAAGAGCACTTTCTGATTCTTTGGCATTAGGATTATTGGCAAAAATAGCTTTATAATGAGTGATAGCGCGATTCATGTCCCCTTTATTATAGGCTAGGAGCCCAAGCTTAAGGTGTGCACTATTGACTAATGGACTGTTTTTGTATTTAGTAACTAAGTCTAAATAGGATTGATAAGCATTTTCTACATTTTCTACTTCAAAGTATGTGTCACCTAGTTGTAGTAGGGCATCATCTGCATATTCTGATTCTGGATATTTTACCTTGATATCACGCATGGTGAGAATTTTCTCATAAGGCTCACCCGTTAGACCTTCTATCATACCTTTTTGGTACATGGCATAAACATAACTTCCTTGTTTTTTTTGTATCGCTTGATCATAAAACTTCATAGCTTCTTGGTAGTTTCGGTATTTAAACAAGCAATCGCCTGTTCTGACCATGGCATCAGGCCACACTTTTTCCGTGACAGTTTTATTCTTTATTTTGGATGCATTTTTATTAAACAGTTCTAGTGATGCTTTGAATTCTTTTTCTGCCTTGCTATAATCTTTTTGTTGTAAATGATTGTATCCTTGAGTATAGTAGGCCATGGCTTGAGTGGATTCATCAGGCATCCAGGTGATACCTTCACTGAGTTTGAAGTACTTTTCTAAAGTAGAGATGGATTGTTTAAAATCTCCTTTTTCATGTTGGATCGTTCCTGTCCAGTAGGTACCTTGGGCAGCTGTTATTCTGCTAGATTGATATTGCGCAGCTTTTGCAAACTGGATGAGAGCTGATTCTTTATCTTGGTTGTTATAAAGTTGTATTCCATACTTCAATGCAAGACTTTGATAGGTAATTTTCATCTTTTCACCTAAGGAAAGCATTTCTTCTATGATTTGAAGACCTGTGGCATAATCAGATGTATTTTCTAATAATTGGCCGATGATGTCTTGAGCTTTAGGATGGTATTTTCCGGTTTTATTTATTTTAAGTAAAGTATTGATCGCTTCTCTTTCAAAGCCAGACTCAGCTGAAAGTTTGCCGTAATTAAAAAGGGACTCTTCTTGCATTTCTTTATCGTACTCCATCTGACTTACTTTTTTAAATGCTGTTCTAGCTGATATTAAGTCTCCTGTTCTATAATAACAATCTGCCAAATAATAATTGGATACCTGACCTATTTTGTTATCGAGTAGATTGAGTTCTTTAAAATTTTTAATGGCTGCATCATACTTTTTGAGTTGATACTGAGTGAATGCCAATTGATAAAATTCTTCAGTGGTCAATTTTTCGGTTTGAGATTCGTAATATTCTAGGTGTGGCAATGCTTTGTCAAATTGGCCTTTTTTAAAGTAGGATTGACCTGCTAACTGTCTGATTTCTGTACGATTTCTGAGTTCTGAATCTTTAAGAGACTTCTCGCTATAAGCAATGACCTCATCATATTGATTTTGACTAAAGTAAATCTGAGTAAGATAATAAGGCACATAGGACTTGTAAACTGTATTGTTTTTTATTTTTTCAAAATAAGATACGGCTGCTGTGTAGTTGTTGGTAAAATATTCGCACATACCATAATAATAGTTGACGGGGTAGTAGTATTCATTTTGTTTATCCTTGGATAGTGAAAATACTTGTTTAGCTAAGGCGAATTCTTTACTTACGAAGTGAGCGTACCCTTTTTTTAAGGCTGCTTCGGACATGTCGTATTCTGCCAATGTCTTGAGGTCGACCATATCATAAGTTTCAATACACTTTTTGTACCATTTCTTATTGTAATAGTAACTGCCCAATTCTAAAATAGCTGGAGTCGTCACTGGGTCGGGATATTGGGCATGAATAAAAGAAACTACTTCGTTTTCGCCACTCATCATATCCGACCTTAATCCTGATATGGCATACATTGCTGCTGCGTCATCTTTCAGATTTACGAAGTCATCTTCAGTTGCTGGATGAACCAAATGAATGTATTGGCTATGCTGCCATCGGGAAGGCCCATAAAGATTTTGATCAAAAAAATCTTGACCCAGTTTATATGTTTTTTGTAAATCCACTTGGCTGGCAGTCTGCTGAGCATTTACTTGGAAAGATAATGCCATAATAACCCATAAAAGGTGCTTCATATCTATATACTTTTATTATTAGTTATATGAAAATAAAACGCAAATATATGACAAATAATTTTAATTTGAATGGCTTTATTATCTGGATATTAAAATATGTAAAGGTGAGACCACACCGAAAAGTCAAAAATGATGTAATGTCACTTTTGTGACGCATAAGTATTAAAGACCCCAAGGTCTATAAATAAATGATTATCATCTGTTTGGAATTTGCGATTCTTTGTGTTTTTGTGCCTTTGTGGCTTCTTTTTGTGAGTTTGGACTTTCTTTTACATTGGATAATTGCCAACTCAATCATGCTTCTTTTTACCAGATGAAAATCAGGAAAACGATATTTAAAAATTCACAATTACAGGAAGTAGACTTTGCCCAAGCCGACTTAAGCCAAGTAATATTTGAAAACTGCAATCTGGCACAAGCAAGTTTGGATCACACCAGACTAGACAAAACAGACTTTCGCACTGCTTACAATTATTCCATCGATCCTGAAATCAACAGAATTAAAAAAGCAAAATTTTCAGTTTTGGGCCTTTCTGGTCTTTGGGATAAATATGATTTGGATATAGAAAATTGATGTGGATATCTATAATCTATTTTTAGTCATTTTATTTTTGACAAAGAAATGTATTTAGATTTAGCAAAACTTAAAATATCGAATTACCTGAAATCAAACTGTATCTTACTTAATAAGCCTACATAATTTACTAATATAAAAAGCCTTGACAATCAAAAGACTATCAAGGCTTATTGTAGCGGGAGCAGAGCCTGTGCCGCTTATGCGGTAACTCGAACCTACGATCCGCCGCGGCGGAGTAAATGAGCCCGACGAGCTACCAAAGTAAAGAATAAATCGGAAAAACAGAAGTTCTAATAAATTCTCTACCAACGCCAGATTTAAATATTTTTCACGAGATAAAGCGTCTGATTTGGTATAAAAAATTTCAGAATAAAGAACGACCCAAGGTCTACATTTGACAGTAAAGCCAGAAATGTTATTGTAATTATGATCATTAAAACGTTTTACCAAGTTAGAAGTATAACCTGTATAAAAGATGTTGTTTTTAAATGAAAATAAAACATACACAGTGTAGATATCATTATGCATAAGAGAATTAATTGGAATATTGACAAAACAGAAAAGCCCTGAATTATTCATTCAAGGCTTTCTATTTGTAGCGGGAGCAGAGCCTGTGCCGCCATAGCGGTAACTCGAACCTACCAAAATAAAAAAAGCCTTGATAATCAAAAGACTATCAAGGCTAATTGTAGCGGGAGCAGGACTCGAACCTACGACCTTCGGGTTATGAGCCCGACGAGCTACCAACTGCTCCATCCCGCGATCCTGACATTAAAATTCTACAATCTTCATTGTGTGTTTTCTAATGGACTGCAAAGGTATGGTAATTATTTTATACTACCAATCTTTTAACCATATAAAATGAATAATAATCAAATTACTGTTGTAAACCTAAATTTGTACAGATCAAATAGAACATCATGGCGATCAAAGCGCTGATAGGTATCGTGAGTACCCATGCCCAAAGTAGATTGATCGTAACGCCCCATCTTACTGCAGACAGTCTTTTGGTCGCACCGACACCTATAATAGATCCTGTTATGGTATGCGTTGTAGAAACGGGTATTTTCATGAATTCAGTCAGGAATAGAGTGATAGCACCTGCGGTTTCTGCTGCAACTCCTTCAAAAGGAGTCACTTTAGTAATCTTAGTACCCATAGTTTTGATGATTTTCCATCCACCACTCAAAGTGCCCAAACTTATAGCGGCATAGCATGTCATAGGTACCCACCATACCATATGATCTAGCGAATACATCATAGGGTCATAGGCAACCATAGCCGCCATAATGATACCCATTACTTTTTGAGCATCATTACCACCGTGACCTATACTGAACGCAGCCGAGGAGACTAGTTGCATTCTTTTAAACCACCGTTCTGATTGCATGTAGTTTAAAGAATTTAAAAACAATGTAAATAAAGCCATTATAGCAATGATGAATCCTAATAGAATCAACTTAAAATTATGACTGTCAAATATTACATTAAAAATATAAGCTTCATATCCTGATTTTAAGTCTTCTGGATTAAGTTTGAGTGTTTTCGATAAAAAGATGACAATGCCTACCAATATGGTAAGAGAAATCAACTTGGGCATTATGGTTTTCTTAAACGAATGCAAAAACCAGATGGAGATCAAAAAAGCAATAAACATCCCAATGGCTGGCGCCAAAACGATGAAGCTCGCAATTTGAATGATTTTACCTGAGTTGATAGATTCGAAACCAGTATGCGCTATAGCTGCCCCTGCAAAACCACCTATCAAGGTGTGCGAAGATGATGAAGGAATACCAAACCACCAAGTGAGCAAATTCCAAATGATTGCAGCGATTAAGCCAGATAAAATCACCGTAAGTGTTATGTAACGCACTCCTTCTGCATTAGTACCTTCATTTACGGTTTTCGCTATGGTATTGGCCACACCGTGATCTTTAAATATAAAATAAGCAGCAAAATTAAAAAAGGCAGCCCAAGCCACAGCTTGGAATGGCGTGAGAACCTTGGTAGAGACCACGGTGGCTATAGAGTTTGCTGCATCATGAAAACCATTAATGTAATCAAAAATTAAGGCTAAAGCAATAATAGTAATCAATAAAGTCATAAGAAGGCGATTGTATAATGAATACTATTAAGCATATTTGATGATGATGGATTCTATCACATTAGAAGCATCTTCGCACTTGTCAGAGATAACTTCTAGGTCCTCATAAATATCTTTGAGTTTTATGATATCTATAGCTGTCATGCTCGTATCTGAAAATAGATTAATGATGGCATTATCGAGCACATCGTCAGCATTGTTTTCTAGGCTATTGATCAAAACACAGTCTTGTTTGATTTGACTTACGTTTTTCATACTTCTCAGTTTCGTCACTGCATCAGATAGTATTTTAATCGACTTATGGCTAATTTCAGCAAGATCTTTCATATAAATATCGTCTTCAAGAATATTGTAATTCAAAATCTTCTTTGATGAAGCATAGATATAATCAGCAATATCGTCCAATGATGTGGCCAAATAATGTATATCCTCTCTGTCAAATGGCGTAATGAAGTTTTTGCCTAATTCTACAAAAATTTGATGAGTGTATTCGTCATTTCTATGCTCACCATCCTCCAACGATTTTAAAAGATTCAGCCTTTTTACAGGATCAGATTCATTCATTGCTTTCTTGAGGGTAGCTCCCATATCTTTAAGATTGGCAACAATATTTTCAAATATATCGTAAAAGATCCTGTCTTTAGGTAGAAATATTCTGATGATGTTATTAATCGACATGGTGTAAAATATTTGTTTATGGTATAAAATAATGAAATGACTAGCACTATAAAAAGCATCGAAAAAGTATCTTGATAATGCTTCTTACATTTTAATCGATGTAACTTGTTATCGATCTTTATTTTCGAGGCGTAAATGTAATTCAATTTTATCAAATAGGATAATTGTTGGAAATTTTATCAATTGGCATCATAACTTTATTTATCTCTGACGATAGGAGTAGAAGGACCCATAACACAAATTTTACAGATATTTAATAAGCTAAAAAAAATGCTTATCTTTGCATTGTCATTAGTTATTGAAATTAACCTTGTTTCAGTTTGAACTTCCCTATGGTATTTACCAGTTTTCTTTTATGGTACATCATTGCAAAGTATATTTATTATTCAAAGGCATCAAATGTCATAGACATATTAAATTATTTTATAATATTTTGATTTAAAATATATTAGAATAAATAATAATGTGTATTTTTGCAGTTAAATTGAAAGTTTAAATGGTAAGGATATGTCGTAATGTGTTGATTGTAATTTATTTGTGGTGTGATTTGACGTTCATTTAAATTTGACAGGATTTCAAAATTTTATAAAAATTAGGATTATGAGAATTTTTTTTAAGACACTTTTTATGGTCTTGCTCATTTCGACCATAGCAAATGCCCAAAATCCAGAGCTAAAATCTGGGGTAACATTTAAAAAACTTTTTTTGGATTATCAAAGCCAAAATGGAGGGAATTTTTCGAAATTTAACGATTATCGTCATGGGTTTGAAATTGGTTATCATAGAATGTTATCCAATAAGGTTGCACTATCCTTACCATTAAGATATGGTGTTGTAGATACTCATTTTGATAGCATCAATTGTCTTAAAAAAAGAATCGCAAGTCTCGATGCTCAATTTCAATATCAATTTAATGCACCCGGCAGAAAAATTATTCCATTTGTAATGGCAGGAATAGGCGGTGTGTATGAAGACGAAGGAGATTTCAATATGCAGGTGCCGGTTGGCTTAGGGTTTTATTTTCGCTTGGCTCCCCATGCATTTGTAAACTTACAATCTGAATTTAGATATTCATTTGCCGAAGATAGGAATAACTTGCAACACGGAATTGGATTTACCTATTTGTTTGGTAAGACTGAAACTCCGAAAGAAGTGACCAAAGAAATGCCAAAGGATAGCGATAATGACGGCATACCTGATGATCTAGATTTGTGTCCTAATGCTTTCGGAGCTAAAGAACTGAACGGTTGTCCCGATAAAGATGGTGACGGCATAGCTGATTATATGGACAAATGCCCTGAATTTAAGGGTCTTAAGGAGTTTGGTGGTTGTCCTGATACGGATGGTGATGGAGTAGCGGATAACGAAGATGAATGTCCGAAAGTTGCAGGAACCAAAGCCAATAAAGGATGCCCAGAAGTCAATAAAATCAAAGATAGTGATGGTGACGGTGTATCAGATGATGAAGACCAATGTCCAAATCAAAAAGGAAGCGCTGATGCCATGGGATGTCCAGATAAAGATGGTGACGGTGTACCTGATAAAGATGATAAGTGTCCTGATGCACCAGGTCTTCGTATATACTACGGATGTCCTGATACGGATGGTGATGGTATAGATGATAGTAGAGATAAGTGCCCTAAAGTAGCCGGTACAGTAGCAAATGATGGTTGCCCTGAGATTAAAAAAGAAGATAAGAAAACATTGGAAGTAGCCATGCAAGCCGTACAATTCCAAACAGGTAGCGCTATTTTGAAACCTGAATCCAATATCGTTTTGACACAGATTGCGGACATTATGTCTAGATATCCAGATTTTAATATGAACATCAGCGGACATACAGACAATACAGGAAGTTCAGTAGCTAATCAAACTCTTTCAGAAAAAAGAGCGAAAGCATGTTATGATTTTCTTATTAAAAAAGGCGTTTCTGCAGCAAGAATGAGCTTTGTCGGATTTGGAGAATCGAGACCTATCTCTACCAATGAAAATGAAAAAGGTAGAACACTCAATAGAAGAGTAGAATTCAATTTGGTGCCTAAGGAAAACTAAAACTAAACAAGGTAAACTCTAAATTTTAATAAATAGGGCAGCGTATTTCGATATGTTGCCCTTTTTTTGTCTATATATTATGTTGATTATGTGTAAATTAGTAAAATTTACTCACATTTTGGGTTGGAAACATTTTTTGGATTTGGCTACATAAAAGTTTTATTCTGGCACAAATTTTAATAATTCTTGCAGTTCTTTGTTTGATAAGTTTTCTTTTTCGGATTTATCATAAATAGTAAGTAAATAAACGGCTTTGTCAGCGATTACGAAATTTGTAATAAGTCTTGCTCCACCACTTTTGCCCTGTCCTTTAGAAGAAATGTTAATCCTTATTTTATAACAATTTTTACCTAGTGCCGTACCTTGATGAGGGTTTTCTTCTAGGCTTTCAAATACTCCTTCCAAGTCGCTTTTTAGTGATGAGTATTTTTTTGATAATCGTTTAGCTCTTTTCTGAAAGTAGGTATTGCTAATACATTATAACTCATCTAATAACTGTTGAGCTGGTATACCTTTAAGCTTTCCTTTTCGTATTAACTTAAGTTCTTGTACAGCTTCTGTAAATTCTTCAATTAGCAAAGATTTTTCATCAGATAGTGTTTTAGTTTTTACATATGATAAACCCTTTGGCACTTCTAGTAGGTGGCTCGCTTTGTTATCTTTTATATCTAATAAAACTTTCATTTATTAAATGATTTTACAATTAAATTAATTCGTTTTTATTGTTGATCAGAGTCATTTGTTAAATGAGTACTTTAATTCTTAAATGACATTTTTTATAAAAACATGTTCGAAATAATATTAGTTCCTTTTTATTACATAAAATTATAGATCTAATATTCTTATAATTCTAGTTATTAAGCGATAAAATATTTAAAATTAATTAATTATCTAGAAAGAAGCTCTACTCATATATCAAATACTTCTGCCTAACTTCCATAAATTTCTTTAAGCCCGGCTGCCACGTTTTCTTAATTTCAGCCTCACTCATACCAGCATCTATCTGTTTGCGAAGCTGATCACTACCGGCAAGTTTATCTACAAAATTGTTGTCCAACCAGTATTTTTGTTGGACGGTTTTCATCTGTTTATGGAAGTCAATGAGGTAACTTAGGTCAATGCCTTTTTGGGTTATAATACTACCTGTGGTGACTTTGCTTAAGTCTTGTCCATAACAAAGCTGTCCTTTGAGTGGTGGTTCTTTAGCACCTTCATTGGGTTGCGGTGTGAAAGAGAAGTCTGATTTTAAGGCAGGATGTCCGATGTATTGAAAAGGTTTTGAAGTTCCTCTTCCCAAAGATAAGATAGTGCCTTCAAAGAAGCAAGTAGAAGGGTAGAGTAGGATAGACCTGATATCCGGAAGGTTTGGACTTGGTTTTACTGGTAGCTCATAGTAGCTGTTATGGGTATAGTTTTTACAAGGTATAACAATAAGTTCTATCTGTTTGTCTTTTCCAATCCATCCTTCACCTTGAATCATTTTAGCATATTCGCCTATGGTCATACCATAAACTGTTGGCACGGGATGCATCCCAACGAATGACTTGAAGGCAGGGTTTAATATTTCTCCATCTACAAAGTAAGCATTGGGATTTGGTCTGTCCAGTACTATCAAAGGAAGTGAAAATTCGTGACAAGCTTCCATGACGTAATGTAGCGTAGAAATATAAGTATAAAATCGGAGGCCAACATCCTGAATGTCAAATAATATGAGATCTACATTTTTAAGATCATCAGCAATAGGTTTTTTCTTTTTTCCATATAGAGATATGATGGGCAATCCTGTTTTTTTATCTCGGGTATCACTGACCACTTCTCCTGCATCGGCTTGACCGCGAAAACCATGTTCCGGCGCAAAAACCACCTGAATGTCTACCCCAAGTTTTAATAAGGTATCCACCAGATGTTTGTCTTTGATCATACTTGTCTGATTGACCACCAATGCTACTCTTTGATTTTGGAGTATAGGCAAATAAGTCACTACGCGTTCAGCTGCGGTAATGATTTGAGTGGTATCTCTATCTATAGGCTGATATTCACATCCTACTCTGCTTTCTTCCGGATGAAAGGTGGCTATAGCTAATACAAAAAACAGGTAAGTGAACAGATTCATCTGCTAAAGTTTAATCAGGCCATACCTGCGGTCGGGAAATTCATAGGCGGCATCATACCTGCTTCAGGGTCTTCTATATTGCCATGCTGAGCTTCGTATCTTCTGATATTGTCTTGGAGTGCCTTCATCAGCCTTTTGGCGTGTTGTGGAGTCAAAATAATCCTTGACTTTACCTTAGCTTTGGGCACATTGGGCACCAACCTGACAAAGTCAACAATAAACTCTGAGTGAGAATGCGAGATGATGGCCAAGTTACTGTAAATACCTTCAGCTACTTCTTCGCTAAGTTCTATATTGATTTGATTTTGATTATCTTCTGCCATTCTAAGTTTGATTTGATTAAATTAAAACGCAAAATTAGAATAAATATTCTGGAGTTTGTGCAAAATGATAGAATTTAAGTCTTTTTTAGCTTTTATCATTATTTCATAAAGTGTATCTTTGCCTTTTTTAACAAAACAAAATCATACAAAACATTTATATGGCTTTTAGTAAAATCAAAGTTGCCAATCCCGTGGTAGAACTCGATGGCGATGAAATGACAAGAATTATCTGGAAATTTATCAAAGACAAACTCATTTTACCCTATCTTGACATAGATATCAAATACTACGACTTGGGAATGGAATATAGAGATGAGACTGATGATCAGGTGACCATAGACGCCGCACATGCTATCAAAAAATATGGCGTAGGTATCAAATGTGCCACCATCACTCCTGATGAGCAAAGAGTAGAAGAGTTCAAACTCAAACAAATGTGGAAATCTCCCAATGGTACGATCAGAAATATCTTGGATGGGACTGTTTTTAGAGAGCCTATCGTGATGAGCAATGTACCACGCTTAGTACCTAATTGGACGTCACCTATCATCATAGGTCGGCACGCTTTTGGTGATCAGTATAGAGCCACAGATACCGTGATCAAAGGTAAAGGTAAGCTTACGATGACGTTTACAGCTGAAGACGGGCAAGAAACCAGTTGGTCAGTATATGATTTCAAAGGTGATGGTGTGGCGATGTGTATGTACAATACAGATGAGTCTATCCGAGGTTTTGCCCATTCATGCTTCAATATGGCATTGTCCAAAGGATGGCCACTATATCTTTCGACCAAAAACACCATCTTAAAAAAATATGACGGTAGGTTTAAAGATATCTTCCAAGAGATATTCGAAGCAGATTATAAGGCCCAATTTGTTGCAGCAGGTATTGTATACGAGCACAGACTTATCGATGATATGGTAGCCAGCGCATTGAAATGGAATGGTAACTTCGTATGGGCTTGTAAAAACTATGACGGTGATGTACAGTCTGATACGGTAGCACAAGGGTTCGGTTCACTAGGTTTGATGACTTCTGTATTAGTAACTCCCGATGGCAATACTATGGAAGCCGAAGCTGCACACGGTACGGTAACACGTCACTACAGAGAGCACCAAGCAGGAAGACCTACATCTACCAACCCAATCGCATCTATCTATGCTTGGACACGTGGATTGGCATTCAGAGGTAAGTTGGACAACAATCCTGAGTTGATCCGATTTAGTGAAGCTCTTGAAGAAGTGTGTGTAGAAACGGTAGAAAGTGGTAAAATGACCAAAGACTTGGCTGTCATTATTCATGGTAACAAAGTCACACATGGCGATCATTATCTTTACACAGAAGAGTTTTTGGAAGCGTTGAACAAAGGATTGAAAGCAAAGTTAGGCTATTCATAAACAATACATAAGTTTGGCTGGTTAATAAAGGCATGCATGTCAAGATACCTTTTAGCTGGCCAAACTTTAAATTTAACCATGAGTGGTCACTCTTTCTAGACCGCGACGGTGTGATCAATGAAAGGCTGCCTGATGACTATGTAAAAAAGTGGGACGACTTCAAATTTCTTCCCGGAGTGTTAGACGCCTTGACTGCATTTAACCAATACTTCAGCCGAATATTTATCGTCACCAATCAGGCTGGCATAGAAAAAGAATTATATACACATCAGGATTTGAAGCAGATACATGAACAAATGATGGAGTATATACAATATCACGGCGGTCGTATTGACGAAATTTACTATTGTCCGTACAAAGGAGATTTGGACCCACTATGCAGAAAACCCAATCCGGGCATGGCATTGGAAGCCAAAAAGGATTTTCCGGAGATTGATTTTAAAAAATGTATCATGGTAGGAGACTCTGCCAGTGACATCGCTTTTGGCAATAATCTAGGTATGAAAACCATTTTAGTAGGAAATAAAGGAGACCAATCAGCTTATATCAATGCTATCCCCGATTGCAGATTGGATTCACTCAAGGATTTTGGAGATTTTGTGGCGGCTATGGAGTGATTTCACTTAAAAAATCTTATACCTTATAAATCAGCATCAATGTAGTGACATTTTCAAATACATTTGATATCTATGAAACTGATGAATTATAAAAATGTTATTTTCTTATAATATTTTTCAGATTTGTAAAACAAAAATTACAAAATGTACGTTATACTTTACATAATGTAATTTATAAGTATTATTTATCTCTAAATTTTAAGACATGAGTACAAAATTGTTATTGCCACATCAATACAAAAAAATAGGTTGGTGGCTCTTTTTTCCTGGATCTATTTTAGGTTTATATGTTTTATTTACGAGCTTTGAGTGGGATATGTTAGGTGGAAAGGTATTTACGCTCTATGCTGGAAGTGGATTGAAAATATTGAACGAAAAGGATACAGGTACTTTTTTTACATGGACTGCTGGTAATTATACCAATACTGTAGTTGGTTTATGGTGCTTGATTTCACTGATGCTGATTGCATTTTCTAAAGAAGAAAGGGAAGATGAGTTCATAAGTCAATATAGATTGGAAGCATTGCTTTGGGCTACATATATCAATTATGCCGTATTGATTTTCAGTTTTATTTTCTTTTTTGATTTCGAATTTTTGTACGTAATGATTTTCAACATGTTTACTATTTTGATCTTTTTTATAGCGAGACTGAATTACAAACTTTATCAGGAACGAAAAGGTTTAGCATTATGAAAAACACCATTAAAATACAAAGAGCCATCAAAAACATCACACAAGATGACTTGGCTAAAGTCATTGGAGTCTCTAGACAAGCCATAAATGCCATCGAAACCAACAAATATGTGCCATCAACCTTATTAGCATTGAAGCTTTCAGCCTTTTTTGAGAAATCCGTAAACGATATTTTTATTTTAGAAGAAGGAGATTGAAATAAAAGCTTTACTTTTGCAATTCTTCATCATTATTAATGTACGATTTTCATGAAAACAAAACTCAGTTCTAGCGCCATCTGGGAAGATATCATCGGGTACTCCAGAGCAGTCAAAACGGGCAATATCATAGAGATAGCCGGAACAGCCGCTGTCAGAAATGGAGATGTAGTTCATACGGGTGACCCGTACAATCAAACCAAGTACATTCTTCAAATCATCGAGCACGTACTCAAACAATTGGATGCATCGTTGGATGATGTGGTACGCACCAGGATATATCTTAAGCACGTGACCGATTGGGAAGAAGTAGGTCGAGCCCATGGCGAATATTTTAGTAAAATCAAACCCGCAAGTACGATGGTGGCCGTATCTAGTATGATCAATCCGGAGATGCTCGTAGAAATAGAAGCAACGGCCATTATTTCATAATTTCAATGTGTACATGTACAAAATCAAAGAAATATATTATACCATACAAGGAGAAGGCTACTACACGGGCAGACCTGCTTTGTTTTGTAGATTTGCCGGCTGCAATCTGTGGTCGGGTAGGGAAGAGGATAGGGACAAAGCCATCTGTAAATTCTGTGATACCGATTTTTGGGGTACAGATGGTGTTAATGGTGGTAAATATACCGGAGAATCCTTGGTCAAAGTTTTAATGTCTTTATGGCCAAAATCAAATATAACTCCTTTTATTGTCTGCACAGGTGGAGAACCGGGATTGCAAATGGATCAGGACCTGATCGATTTATTGCATGCTCATGATTTTGAAATAGCTATAGAAACCAATGGAACTGTATCCTTGCCCGACGGTATCGATTGGATTTGTGTAAGTCCGAAGGCCGATACAGATATCATCATCACCCGTGGTAATGAACTTAAACTGGTATACCCGCAAAAGGAAAATCATCCATCACAGTACCAACATCTGGATTTTGAACATTTTTATTTGCAACCCTTGGATGATGCTGCACAGTCACAACATATCCAATCTTGCGTAGCATACTGTCTCCAACATCCCTTGTGGAAACTAAGCCTGCAAACCCATAAGTTTATAGGTATAGATTAGTGAATGGGTTAATGAGTAAATGTGTGAATGATGTAATTTGTGAATGATATAGTGAGTAAGTTTGTTCATGCGTAAATTTGTGAATCCAATAAATGATATCACTTTTGTACCAAAGAATGTTACCACCCACATGATTACTCTAAATTTTCCGCCAAATTTGAATTGGTTATTAAAATTTTTGAAGCAGATTTTTCTTCAAATATTGAGTTCACTCCAAAAAGTCAAAAATGGATAAATGCCACTCTTGTGACGCCCAAGCGTTAAAGTCTCCAAGACTCCAAGGTTCGTAAATATTTGAATATTAATTGTTTGATATTTACAATTTTTTGTGTTTTTGTGCCTTTAACGCTTTAATGCGTCACAAGTTGTGGCAAGATTTTAGTTTTCGAATTGGACTCAATATTAAGTTACAAAGTAGTCATACAATGTCAGAAGCAAGATTAGATTTCGTTGCCTTCCCTAATTAGGGAATAGCCCGAAAAAAATATACATTACTAAAATCACCGATTTTTCGGAATCAATTCCAAAAAAGTGTATTTTATGGTAAAAAACAAACCATGTGACAAAAGAACTAATAACTCACCTGGACGACAAAAAGACAAAGTAATCCATGGTACTATCGTCAAAATGATCACTCTTGAACCAACAAATACATATTTTCATTGAGGATCTCAGTTTTGAAAGCGATAGGGATAGTAACGAGCACGACCATAGCATAGTGAAGGAAGTAAAGTGGATAGCCCGACCCTTTGGGGATCGCCCATAAAGATATCAATTATAAGTTCCTATTTTATGGTATTAGTGATCTTGTTTGACATTAATACGCCCGTTCGTCGCTGTTTTTCATGTAATTCATAAATGCTCTGTTGACTACTCTCATACCACCGGGTGTAGGATAGTCACCAGAAAAATACCAGTCACCGTGATGATTAGGACATGCTTGATGTAAGTCTTCTATACTTTGATAAATGACTTGAACTTCAGGCGTGATGTTTTCAGGCGTCACCAAGGTAGATATTTTGGCAGAGATTTGTTCATCTGTATAGTGAGCGTACAAAGCTTTGACCTGATTGGTGACTTGTTCTATCGGGAGGCTCTCTTGCTCCTGACATTTTTGAAATACTTCGTCCATGAGATGTGCTTTACCATCTTCGTGGAGGAGCTCTACGAGTGCACGGAAAGCTACAAACTCTTTCATCTTACTCATATCTATGCCATAACAATCGGGATATCTGATCTGTGGTGCTGAAGATACGATGATGATTTTTTTGGGCTTCAGTGTAGAAAGTATATAGATAATGCTTTCCTTTAGGGTAGTGCCTCTTACGATGGAGTCATCTATGAGCACCAAGGTATCGATTCCGTTTTGAACGATACCATAAGTGACATCATACACGTGGGACACCATCTGATTACGGGAAGCATCATCAGCAATGAATGTCCGGAGTTTTTCATCCTTTACAGCCAATTTTTCGGCTCGGATCGATAGGTTCATTATTTTTTGGAGTACTTCATCGGTCAGTTCATTCTTTTGGGTTAGTTCCAGTATCTTTTGACTCTTGATTTCATTAAGCTTGGCTTCTAGACCTTTGACCATACCAAAAAAGGCTACCTCGGCCGTATTGGGTATAAAGGAGAAGATAGTATTCTCGATATCGTAGTTGATGGCCTTCATGATCTTTTCGGCGAGCAACTCTCCTAGTTTTTTGCGTTCCAGGTAGATGTCTCGATCTGTACCTCGGCTGAAGTAAATACGCTCAAAACTGCATGCCGATGGTGCTGTGGGCTCTTTGCAAGCTTCTTCGGTGACAGTACCATTTTTTTTGATGATCAGGGCATGACCCGGCTTAAGTTCTTTGACTTGGAAATATCGGATATTAAGGCTTGTCTGTATCGCCGGCCTTTCTGAGGCCACCACTACGATCTCATCATCTACATAATAAAATGCCGGCCGAATACCACCCGGATCTCTAAGTACGAATGCATCGCCATGTCCGATGAGTCCTGCCATGACATATCCACCATCGAACTTACGGCATGACCGCTGCAAAAGTCTCTGTACATCGAGATGTTCTGCTATTAACTTATTGATCTCTTGAATGCTATATCCTTCAGGCTTAAACCAGTTAAACAATCGCTGTACCTCATCATCCAGAAAGTGACCGATTTTTTCCATCACGGTCACAGTATCTGACTTTTCTTTGGGATACTGACCGAGGTCGAGCAATTCACCAAATAATTCGTCCACATTAGTCAGATTAAAGTTGCCCGCAAGCACCAGATTTCGGGTGATCCAGTTATTTTGACGGAGGAAAGGATGCACGGTTTCTATAGTATTGACACCATGCGTACCATACCGGAGATGTCCCAAAAGCAACTCTCCTGTGTAAGGTTTGTTGGCTTTAAGCCAAGCAGGATCATTGAGTTGTTCGGGAGTGATATCCTGAAAATGCGCAAAAACGCCTTCAAAAAGGTCTTTGAGATATTGTGGGCTATTGCTGCGTTTTCTACTGATATATCGGGTACCGGGTTCGGAGTCCAGCTTTATAGTAACGAGCCCTGCACCATCCTGGCCTCTATTGCGTTGCTTTTGGAGCAAGAGATTCATTTTGTTGAGACCATAAAGAGCAGTCCCATATTTTTTGTGGTAGTAGTCTATGGGCTTCAGAAGGCGGATCATCGCTAGTCCGCATTCATGTTTTATGGCGTCACTCATATGTGATGTGTGGTTATGGTCATTTTATCAAAGTGCAAAGTTAATAGAATTGTATGGGTATATGAAAGATTTTCTTATTTTAATTTGAATAGATGGATTATTGATTTTATATACCCTATATCACTATTTATCCAGTTGATTGATAGAAATTTTGGTTTGCTAATATCTATTTTTGAAATGGATTTTTATCTTTATCGGGTTGTTTGTCACCTTCAATCCCATAAAAATGGGTTTTGCTTCAGTATTCTTTGGATTCGCACTTTTTTTGAGTACTCACATCATCATGTGACAATTTAAAAATAAAAATCATTGAATTTGTAACTATTTTTGCAACATTAAATGCGAAAGTCATGAGCAACAAGATTAGGGTGGCTATTTACGAAGATAATGCGGGATTGAGAGAGATCCTGGCATCTATTATCAGAGAGTCAGAAGAGTTCGAATTGACAGGAGAGTTTGGTCACTGCCTTGATGTGGTGCAAAATACCAAAGCATTTGCCCCTGAGGTCATCATTATGGATATAGACATGCCGGGGCGTACAGGCATCGAAGGCGTCCAAGAGTTGAAATCTCATTATCCTGATATAGAAGTCATTATGAATACGGTCTTCGATGATGATGATCGAATATTTAATGCCTTAAAAGCAGGTGCTACCGGTTACTTGCTGAAAAAAAATTCATTGGCTACCTTGCTGACAGCCATCAAAGATGTGAAAAATGGAGGTGCTCCGATAAGCCCTTCTTTAGCCAGAAAGGTGTTACAGTTGCCTTTTGCTGCAGGCAAAGCTTCTGAATCTACCTATAACCTATCTGAGCGTGAGATAGAAATATTAAAATCTCTTTCCAAAGGCCTTAGTTATAAAATGGTGGCGGGTGAGATGCTCATTAGTTTAGATACAGTACGGACCTATGTTAAGCGGATTTATGAAAAATTACATGTACATTCAGTCACTGAGGCCGTTCATAAGGTATTTATTGAAAAAAAGAATTAGTTTTATTCCTTTATTTTATTATATCTGTAATGCCATAAATATCGTGACCATTAAAAACCTTCATATCATCTCGATTTTAAGTTTGTTTGTTTTTGTGTTCTTCCATAACACATCAGGACAAACTATGAAGCAGGCGATTATTTTTGACCATTATGGTGCTCTACAGGGATTTAATGCTTCTCAAGCGTTGTGCCTAGAGAAAACTAAAGACGGATTCCTTTGGATAGGGACAGAACAAGGTTTATTGAAATATGATGGTCATAGTTTTAAATTGTTTCGATCAGATCCATTAGATTCAACCACTATATCGTCCAATTATATCAGAAATATAATAGAGGATAAACATGATAGGTTGTGGGTATCTGCATTACCACATCTAAACATTTTTGATACAAAAACTGGTAAAAGTAGAAAAGTAGATATTCCTGCAAGTATTGACAATGCAAAAAAACTCGATATCAGGAGCATGAAATATGATGAAAAAAATGATGTCATTTGGTTGGGAACCAATAAAGGATTGTTGTATTGCCAGGGAAAAGAAGGTGGTTTAAAGCAAGAAATCATTCCTGATAAAGATATAGATTCTGGAATTTACGATATAGAGATAGATGATCAAGGTATTTTTTGGCTTGCTGCAAATGACGGTTTGTGGCGATATGATGCTGAACAATGTACTGTAAAAAACTATCACCATCCCAAGTATGATTCCAATATACGTTTTGATGATGGATTTATGAGTTTGTATGTTGATAACAGAAATAAGTTTATATGGATTGGAAGTTGGTCTAATGGATTGATGAAATTTGATATGTCTACCGAGAAAATGGTGGAATATAATTTTGCTGATAAATCAAAAATACAAAATGGTGTTATAACTATTCAACAATCTGGTTTTACAGGAGAAGAGAATATTTTATGGTTAGGTACTACAGATGGTGTAAAAACCTTTGATATCATAGATGAAAAATTTTATGATTTTAAATCATCCAATCGAGACGACATCAAGAGGATACCAGGCGCAGGATTTTGTTTTGAACCCACAGACACAGAAGGCATGTGGATCGGTACACATGGAGGACTCCACCGATACGACCCATACAAACAAAATGTAAGAGTGATCGATATTTCCTTACCAGATAGCCAGGCTGATTGGGTGTTAGGAGATGTTACTTTTGAAAAAGGTGGTTATATGGATAGCATATTGTGGTTTGGTGTAGCATATGAGTCTTTTTTTAAATATGATATAGTCCTTAAGAAAACAGTTCCTGTCCCGTCTGTACTAAAACCTTATTGTAATAAAGTTAAACCATATACATCTTACATTGATTCAAAAAATATTTTGTGGTTATCATCAGAGAAGAAAGGATTTGTAGGATATGATTTGAATTCGGGCAAGCTGGTACTCCCTATTTTTAATATGGGCGAAAAGACAATACCCCCAATTTTTAAAATTCTCGAAGATGCTGATGGAAAACTCTGGTTAGGGTCTACAACCGGAATGTATATTTTGAATAAAGATCAAAATGAAATCACCGAGCAGTATGATATACGCAGGTTTCTGGATGAAAACAAACTCTCAGATTTCACTTTTAGATTTACGATAGGTACGAAGGGTAAGGTATGGATATTTGCTACACAAAAATATGAAGAAGACGATGCAATGTATAGTTTTGATCCATTATCAAAAGATTTACAATTGTTTACTCAAGACAAGTATCCGGCACTAAAGAGATTAAAATCCTTAGAATCTGTAGAAAGTATCTCTCCAGGTAAACTGATGATCACATCATTTAATGGGTTTTGTGTTGTCGATATATCTACTGAAATACCCACCTTTACCCTTTTTGAAACTTACAATGATAAGCCTCTAGGAGTATTCAATCATATTGCCAAAGACAACAAAGGAAATGTCTGGATGTCATCTGACAATGGTGTTACCCGATTTGATGCTCAAACCAACACTATTAGCAATTTTACACATTTTAATTCAAATATGGGGATGACTCCTCAGCCTTTAATTACTTTTTCAAAGCTAACGAATACTGTTTATTTATCTCAAAATCTTGCCATAAATACTATAAATCTTGATGATCTAAATATGGCAAAACCGGGAAAAGTCATTTTGTCCGACATGAAGATTCTTAATTTTAGTTTTGATATGTTGCCGTATTCTGGTCAGACTTTACCATTGGATTATGATCAAAATAGTATTGATTTGCATTTTTCAAATTTAAGTTTTACCAATTCACAAGACAATGCATATCAATACAATCTGAATGGGCAAGATGGCGAATGGATATCTATGACAGACAATCATTTAAAATTTGATAATCTCGGCTATGGTACTTATTTACTCAAAGTCAGGGCTGAGAATAGTTTTGGTCTGAAAAGTCCGAATGAATTTGAATTAAATATTGTTATTAGTCCTCCTTTTTGGCGTACTTGGTGGTTTAATTTATTGATCATAATTTCGATATCTTTTATTATTTACAGTTTTTTTAAATACAGAGATGTACAAAGAAAAAAGTTAGACAAAATAAGGCATACTATAGCTCGTGACCTGCATGACGATATGGGTAGTACGCTCTCACACATCAGGATGATGAGCGAACGTGAAGCTATGAGAAAAGAAGCCAACCAATCATTCCAAACCATTGCTGACAAAACAGCAGAAGTGATGAATAATATGACTGAAATTATCTGGAGTATCAATCCTAAAAATGATAGCCTGAAAAACATCATAGGAAAAATTCAGGAATTTGCTATCGATACTTTGGAGCCCATGGGTATAGAAATTAGTTTTGATATAGAAGAAGTACCTTACCATGTTAAACTAAATCCTGAAGACCGAAGGCATTTTTACCTTATTTTTAAGGAAGCCATTAATAATACAGCCAAATACAGCAAGGCAAGTAAAGTTCAATATTCATTTAAAATCGAAAAAGGAAATATGGTCATCCAGTTTGCAGATAATGGATTGGGATTTGACCCTATGCTCATCTCTAGAGGCAACGGTCTCAAAAATATGGCTAGCAGGGCACAAGCTTTGCATGGCAAAATTGATATACAAACGACAAATAATGGAACCATCATTTTATTAATCCTAAAAAATTGACCATGTATAACAAAAGTTATATAGATTTGTACAAATAAAAGTTTTAATCTTGCACTCATAAAAAATAAGAGAACCATTTATTTTAATAAAAATATTTTGAAATTTATTTTTATCCCCTTTAAATTCATAATCATGAAACGCTTTAAAGCCACCATATTTAGTTTATTCTTGTTGTGTGGCAAAGCATCGATCTTCCGAATGCTAGATATTTCCATGATGTAAAATTCAGTAATAAACCCGGAAAAATATGGGCGGGTGGCAATGGCCTTTACTCTTCAGATGATAATGGAGTTATCTGGAAGACGCACAGGTTTGGAGATTTTTCATCAGTTGTGATAGACCCAAATAAACCAGATACAGCCTTTATTAGTGATTTTGGTAAGGGTATCTTCAGAACCTTTGATGGTGGTACTACTTGGACTAAACTGACTAATGGGCTTCCTTCAGAAAATTTCAACAGGATTGAACTCACTATATGTGACCAGCAACCTAACGTACTTTATGCATGGATTTGTAATGAATTAAACGCTTCAAAAGGAGTTTGGAAAACCATAGATCATGGTGAAACCTGGACGGAGTGTACCGTTCTTAATTCAAATTACGAACCTGCTGATAATATTCATCTGGAAGCCGGTGACTTTCATTCTACCATCAGTGTATCACCTACAGATCCCGATAAAGTGCTCATTGGTGGATGGTGGTACGCTGTTACGGATAACGGAGAGATATTTGTAGGTCCCAACTCAGGATCTCATGTGGACTATCACCATGCTACATGGGACGACGAAGGGAAAACCATTTTTATGGCTACTGATGGAGGCGTCAGTTATATGGATTTTGATGAAATTACCATTTTTGAAGATAATGTAAGCAAGATAAAAACAGATCTGATCAAAGTGCCCACCTTACAATTTGTGAGTGTATCTACAGGTAAAAAGTCCGATTTTATTGTAGGTGGTACTCAAGATAATGGGTATATATTTTACCGTTCGAGCAATGACAAATGGTATTATAGTGGCGGAGATGGTTCAGATGTATCAGCACATTATGAGGATAACCATACATTTCATGGAACTGATGGTGTATTTGGAGAACCACTTACTTTTAGAAACGCCAGCAACATGACAGAGTTGCCAAATGAGTTGTATGATATAAACGCGGGCTTGAGACCTAGTGGTGAGTGGTTCAGACATGTAGGCAACTCCTACAGTCCCGAGATCATTCTATATACACAGACAGATCAGCATTTTTATTATTCGACCAATCTTGGCACCCAATGGATTCCATACGATGTATCTGCTTTTGATGTAGGCGCCATTAATGCCATGTGTAGTCCTCACGACCCTAAACCCATAGCATTTGTTTCCGGCAATGGTAGTCCCGCTACATCCATCATGAAGGTAGATTTGACAAAACTTACCCATGAATTTGTATCTGAAGGGTTACCCATCCAAAAAAACATCTCTTGGCCCCAAGTGTATACCAGTCCTTCGCCCAAACTAAAACACAAAGTGTACACCTTTATACATGCGCCAAATGGACATACTCCAAGTGCTAAGATATTTGCATCTGATGCAACATCCATAAAATGGGTCAATACCACCGGTAACTTACCTGATATACCTATTACCAGTATGTTTGTGCATCCTGAAGATGAAAATTTTATTTTGGTAGGGACGGATGGATTTGGTGTTTTTGCTACTCAATACGGTGGTAAAAACTGGAATCCCTACAATACTGACCTGCCGCAAGGATGTCTAATCACTGACTTTGATTACCAAATACAGGGCGGAAAACTGCATGTCATCATGGCCACGTATGGCAACGGCCTCTACAGATCAGAACTGCCTTCCAATAAAGTGCAAACAATGGACACAAAACAAGAAAACCCACGCATGACCATACATACGCACGGTGATATAGCCAGAATTTTCCTGCCTTCCGCATTAACCAATGACATCCAAATCAAAGTATTAGATATCAAAGGTAGTTCCGTTGCTAAATTATATAACATCACATTCCTAAGCGAACATATTTTGGAGACATCATTACCTGTTTTACCTGCAGGTATAAACATTTTTGATGTAAGGGTAGGGAAGGATCATTATTCGCAAAAGGTAGTGATACCTTAATAATGTCATGCTGTACCACAGCTTTCGCATATTTCTTTTGGTTCAAAGCTTTGCTCGATGTAGCTTCGGCTCCACAGTTTCCGCACACTGCAGCTGGTTGCGCTCAGCCACCGGCTTCGTGCTTGATGGAGCGTGGTTATTGAGCATGTCATACTGTGTGTGTTATTGGTGTCATGCTAAAGCTTGATTAAACGCAATAGAATGAAGCCGAAATCAGAAGCGTGGCTTTGCTTCACCATGATCGTCGAAGGTTCTGGCCGCTATGGGGCAGACAAGTGTAACTTCGATACTATATCCGACCGGTCTCTGACCGAAAATGATGCTGCTCTAGGCATGATATACCAATCCTGACCAATACCAGCGCTGCGCCATAAATTTGAAACCGGATGAATTTCATACACAACATGACGTAGATCTACCTACATTTCATTGTAGTAGACAAGCCTTAATCTCAATTTTAATCTCAAACTTTGTCTCAACCTAAGTCTTGACCTTAACCTTAATCTCAATCTTAATCTAAGCCTTAAGCTTAATCTCCATCTAAACCATTTCCACCTACTAAACCATCTAAACCACCACCTTAACACCTTCACACTTTCACACCTTTACAAATTCACAATTCCCAAATTCTCACATCATCATGTGACAGACGAAATTTGATACCTTCCTTTAATGGGCATAATTTTGCACTAAATATATTGAAAAGCAATATGAAATTAGTAAAAGAAGCATATCCCAAAACCGATCTTAAGATAGATGCGGAACCCATCATCCTTCGTCATGAGCCATCGCTTCATGCTGCTATAGAAGCGTCAGGTCGCGTTATATTGCCCATCCCTGGAGGTTATCAATGCTGTAAACCTGAAGATATCTTATTTCTGAAAGCCGAGAGCAACTACACGGAGATTCATTATCTTGATGGTTCCAAAAAATTACTTTCCAAGACGCTGAAAGTATTAGAAGAAGTCTTGCCTGCACATAGGTTTTTTAGAGTTCATAAAAGTTATGTAGTTAATGCAGCTCATATCACGGACATCATCCTATCGACCCATGAGCGAGCTGTAAAGCTGGCACGTGGGTTTACCATACCGGTGAGTAGGGATAAGAAAGGCATACTTATGTAATAGCGAAGTATGTCATAAAAAGAAATATTAAATGAGTTTAAATTAGTCATTGTCATTTGACAAAAAATTAATTAAATATTATTCATCACTTGTTAAAATATCATAAAAAAATGAGACAAATTTTTTATGTACTTTCAGTACTTTTTATTTTTGAGAATGCCAAAACCCAAAATGTGGGAGTTGGTACAACTAATCCTGTTGCTAAATTCACTATCCAAGGAACAGGAAGCAATCCTAGTATTCCAAGTGCAACTTCTACTGGTATTTTGAGGATTGGGATAGCAAATGACGAAGGTCTTGATATTGGTAAACAATCAGCTACTCCATATTCTAGCTGGATTCAAGCTGGATTTAATGCGAACGCTGATCCGTTATCATTACAACCTCTTGGTGGTAATTTAGGTATTGGTACCCTGTCGCCAAATGCACAAATCCAACTAGGAAACACTGCTTCAAATAGAAAAATTGTTTTGTATGAAGGAGTGAATAATGACCACCAGTTTTATGGTCTAGGAATCAATACATCAATGCTTCGCTATCAAGTTGATGCGACCACTTCAAATCATATATTTTTTGCTGGTGCAAGTGCATCATCTTCCAATGAAATTATGCGCATTCAGGGAAATGGTAATGTAGGTATTGGGACCCCATCTCCTACAGATAGATTAGATGTAAATGGAAATATTGCCATGAGAAGTTTAGGAATTTTTGAATTCGGAAAAGGGGTTGTAGGAAAAGAAGTTAATGCAGGAAAAGTTGGCTATAATGCGTTTGGTCAAGAAGGATTAACTTTTGTCGGTGGTGGGACTAATACTAATAATAGGAAAGTATTTTTTTACGCGGAGGGTGGTGCATCTTTTAGTGGAAATATTAATGCACTGACAACCATATCAGTAGGTACATCCAATGTGCCGGCAGGTTATAAAGTTGCGGTAGATGGTAAGATTATCGCTGAAGAATTAAGAATTCAAAATTCAACTGCATGGCCAGATTATGTTTTTGAAAAAGATTATGATCTTATGCCACTGAAAGATGTAGAAAATCATATTACAAAACATAAGCATTTGCCAGATGTACCATCAGCGAAAGAAGTAACCACAGATGGTTTTGCTGTAGGTGAAATACAGAAAGTATTGTTAAGGAAAATAGAGGAGCTCACTCTATATATTATTGAGCAAGAGAAAAGAATACAAGGATTAGAGCTTAAATTAAAAAAATAATATATCATGAAATTAATATTTAATTTATTTTTAATTTCTATCTTAATCATAATGGGAGAAATCCAAGGAGCTTATGGTCAAGAATGGACACAATATGTCAATACAAAAGATAATTATAGCACAGTAATTAATAATATTGATCAACATTTTGAAAAAAATGGTAAAGGTCGTGGAAGTGGTTTTAAACAATATATGAGATGGAGATATAAGATGGATGCAGCTATTCACCCAAATGAAACTATAAAGAATATTGAAGTCTTACATCAAGGAGAGTATGAGTCTTTTGCAAGAAGAAGACCAGAAATTACAAGTAGATCTACCAATGGTGATTGGGAAAGTTTGGGCCCGTATTCAGCTTCGGGCAATTCTGGTGTAGGAAGAATTAATTGTATGGCTTTTCATCCGACTAATCCTAATATAATGTGGGCGGGTTCGCCAAATGGTGGCTTATGGAAAACAACAGATGGTGGTAGTTCATGGACGATCATCACTAACTATTTTGTTTCCCTTGGCATAAGTGGTATCGCAGTAGATTATACAAATCCTGATATCATTTATATAATGACTGGCGATGGTGATGGAGCTGATTCTTGGTCTATTGGCGTTTTAAAAACTACCGATGGTGGAGTCAATTGGCAAAAAACAGGATTGTCTTTTGGTGTTACATCTTTGGTTAGAGGTTTTTTTATCAAAATTCATCCAACAAACCCTTTAATACTTCATGTGGGCACCACTCAAGGGCTTTATACTAATAGCAATGGAGGAGCTGGGAGTTGGGGACAAACATTTCTTGCAAATTGGATTTGGGATTTGGAATATAAACCCAATGACCCTAATATATTTTATTTGGCCACTAACGGAGGTATTGTTAGGATAAATAATGGGGTAGTTTATACTTATACTGGCGGACCAAGTATTTATGACCGTATTGCTTTAGCGGTTACTCCAGCTGCCCCTAATAATGTTTATGCCTTGTTTGGAGGAAGTGTTCCTGACCCAGGAGCTTTTACAGGACTTTTTCTCTCTACTGACAGTGGAAATTCTTATACAGCTCAAAGTTTTTCACCAAATATTTTAGGTTGGGGTAATGGTGGTGATTTAGGTAATCAGGCCAATTATGATCTTTGTTTGGCTGTACATCAGACTGATGCTAATCGGGTTTACATTGGTGGAATAAATACATGGACTTCAACCAATGCAGGAGTTAATTGGAGCCGAATGAGTCATTGGAATGGTAGCGGCTCTCCATATGTGCACGCTGATTTTCATAATTTATACTATTTAAATGGTACCTTATTTGCCTGCAATGATGGAGGGGTTTATAAAACAACTAATCATGGGGCCAATTGGACAGAATTGTCTAGTGGCATCAATACTATGCAGTTTTACTATATTGATTTTCACGATAATTCCTGGATGGGAGGTACGCAAGATAATGGTACACATAAATCTACACTTGGCAATCTTCAATCCAATCAAATTGGTGGCGGGGATGGGTTTGGATGTCAATGGCACAATACTGATCATAGTATCCAATTTATATCAAATCAGAGTAGAATTACTAGGAAACAACCAGGAATTGCCGTAGATTATCAAATTTATGAAGTGAGTAATGGGTTTTGGTTTTCAGAACTTTCTATGTCTAAAAATAACAATGGACATTTATGGGTAAATCGTGGGGAATCGCTTTTTCGGGGCAACCAAAATGTATTTCCTTGGGATTGGTCATGGCCTTCTACAGGGAGTGATGCCATTTTAACTGCTGATATAAGAGGTTATGAGCAAGGTGTAAATAATACAAATATCATGTACGTTGTAAGCCCGGTCGAAATTATAAAATCAACTAATGTTAATACACTTCCTAGCACTTGGACTTTAATAACACATCCATCACCTGGCACAATTTTACAAAATGTAACTGTTGATCCAGCAAATGCTAATAGAGTATGGGTTGTTTGCTCTGGATTTGACGCAGGTAATAAAGTCTTCAAATCTGAAACGGGTGGTTCATCTTGGGTTAATATATCTGGGACATTGCCAAATGTTGAAATAAGATCCATAGTTTATGATACTCCTGGAAGTGACAATATATATATAGGCACTGATTTAGGCGTGTTTTACAGAAATAGCACAATGAGTGACTGGCTTTACTTTTCTAACAATCTTCCACCAGCAAATGTAACTTCATTAAAAATTTCTGGTAATTATCTTTATGCTGGAACTTATGGAAGAGGTATGTGGAGATCAACTAAATTCTCTACTTGTCCTGAAAACCTTACATTAACTCAAGCTAATGATCCAGGCACAATTTATAATCATGGAAAACAGATACACCATGCATCCAATTCGATAACAAATAGTAGAATTGTTTCTGGCACTTTTGGTACAGAAGCCAGATATACATCAGGTAACTTTATAGAATTTACAGATGGCTTCCAAGGACTTACAGGCACTTTTATTGAAGCTAAAATAGGTGGATGTCCGGAGTGATCTTATCTTTTAAAATATCAAGTAAATTTACAAAAGTCATAAAATGAAAACCACCTTATACTTCTTTTTTTTCCTAATCTTAAGTGTAAATAAAACATATGCCATCACCATCAACTGGGATGGAGGCGGCAATGGCACCACTTGGACTGATCCTTTAAATTGGGATTGTGATTGTTTGCCGGGCGCCAATGATTATGCTGTGTTGCTTACAAATAATTCCGTAGTGATCCCCACAGGTGCTTCTGTTCATGTCGATGAGATTTTGGCTTATTGGAGTTTGACTGTATCTAGTGGAGCTACCCTTACAGTTGATGATAAAATTCGTTTGTGGTTTGGTAGTGACTTTGTGAATAATGGTACCATAAATATCAATGGTGAAGGACTTTATGTTAATGACAGTAGAGCTATTATAAACAATGGCACGATCCATTTTAATGGAACGGTAGGTGCTAGTTTGATACTCTCGTCTTTCGGGACGGATACTATTTCTTTTATCAATAATGGTATACTCCATTGGAATAGCAACTTAGGGTTTTTGCAAAAATCTGGTAAAACAGGTTTTATCAATCAATCGTCAGGGTCTATTAGTTTTGATCAAGAATCCAATGGGCTCAATAATCTCGGTGGAACATTTATCAATCATGGTAATATTGGCAATAAAGGCAAAATTTTTAATTCCGGCACTTTTACCAATCAAGCCACGGGACAAATCAATTTGAACAATCTAAACAGTGAAGGTATCTCAAATGATGGCCATTTGACCAATCATGGTTTTGTAGATATTTCCAATACAGGTACGCAAGTTTGTGTCACCAATAATTGGGTATGGAATAGCAATGGTACCCTGAATGTAGATGGAAAAAACATCTTATTAAATAATCACGAGATACATCTCAATGGCCCCACGGTCTTTAACGCAGATATTACTTATAGTGGCCTTGTTAACAACGGTGACCTATTTTTGGGCGGGAGTGATTACAATACACAACTCAATTGTCAATGGACCAATAATGCAGGTAAGGTCGTGATCATCGAAGCTTGCGAAAATGTAATACACCAAGGGCCATTTATCAATCAAGGTACCTGGCACAATAATGGTGTTTTTAGGCATACGCATAGTGATATTCCCACATTAGGCACTTTTAATAATTCAGGTGTTTTTTACAGCAATGTGGATTTGATTGGATTTCCACCGCCTATAATGCCTGAACCTTCGGCCAATAATGGTATTCATCTGAAAAAAATTCAAGGCCAGCAGTGCGCAGGTACCCCAATTAATGATATATTTACAGGAAATTTGGTCAATATCAATCAAATTCCTTCTGGAGTTTTTACCAATGCAGGACTGACCATATCGGCAGGAAGTCTGGATTTTGCAAATAAAATATTTACACCCAATGCTGCTTGTCATGGCCTTACTACACTTTATATTTCAGTACAACGGAATGGCTGCGGGCAAGATGTTTATGAATTGAAATTTGTCCTTCCCATCTACGCACCTACTACGTATTATGAAGATACGGATTTTGATGGATTTGGCAATATAGCCAGTCCGTTGTTGGTAGCATGTGCCGTGGCACCTTATGGCTACTCACTGTTCAGTACGGACTGTGATGACGGTAATCCTAGTGTATATCCGGGAGCACCTGAAGTGTGTAGTGACAAGGATTATAACTGTGATGGTATGATCACCGGAACCAATCCTGCACCGACATGGTATAGAGACTTTGATATGGATGGATATGGCGATGCTTCGAAAAGTATAGTAAATTGTACTGCTTTAGTAGGATATGTGGCTTTAGGCAATGACTGCAACGACAATGATGGTTTCATTTACCCTTCGGCACTCGAAGCGTGCAATAATATAGACGACGATTGTGATGGACTCATTGACGAGGATTTTCCACCTACAACGGTCACTTTTAATGGAAGTGTAGATTCGGATTGGTTTGATGCCACCAATTGGACACCTGCTATGGTCCCCGGGTATTGCGTCGATGCCGTCATCCCAGCTGGTATGATGGTCACCGCAGGTGGTGTGGGCATGATGGCCACATGTAGGTCTATGAGTATAGCGGCTACATCTTCTGTTTCTGTAAATGATAATGTGCAGTTCAATATTACGGGTGGAACTATGTTCGGTATCTCCAATGCAGGTACCTTGACCTTAAATAATGATTCCTACACCAACATCCAATACATCAATGGCAATGGTGTAGAAAATAGCAACGCCATCATCATGAATGGAAATGCCATCCTGTACATCAGCGTGACGTCTCAAAGCAGCATTCGCAATCTATCAGGAGGTACGATAACCATAAACAGCAATAATGGTCTGGATATGAATGCCGCTACTGAAAATGCCATAAACAATTCGGGAACCATCAACAGAAATGGAGCTTTTAATGCCAATAATATCACAGGGAGTGCGATAAAAAACGATGGCACATTTAATAATCAAGGTGACTTATTTATCAATGCCATTGGTCTTCCAGGGTGGTTTGTGGAGAATCTGTCCGGTGGCATCATCAATAACAATGCCTTACAATTATGGACTTTCCCGATACCAGGAACTTTTTATAATGTATCAGACATGGGATTGATCAATCATTCAGGCTCGACCTTCAATAATTATGGTACGCTTCAGTTTTTTGGTCATAGGATAGCAGGCTCCGGTGCCTTCGTGAGTTTTACAGGTAGCATGATAGAAGGGTGTGTGCCGGGATTGGGATGTCCGTAATCTCATAACCTTATTCTTAATCTGCCTTCATTGCATTACAGCAGACAGGTCTCAATCTTTTTCTAAATGCTCACATCATCATGTGACAGACAGTTTTTATAAATGATATACAAGTCCTTTACCTTTGTATTATTAAATTTAAAATCTTTTTTAAACCTTAAAATCAGCCAATGGAATCAGTTCGTTTTTTTAGTAGAATAAAAGCATCGCACGGATGTTTCCTATATCTGTTATGCTTTTTTATCAATAATGCCCAAGCGCAATGCCATTACAGTCCTATCATTGGACAAGCATATTATCATGAGAATTGTGGAGGTAATTCGATGCAAAATTTGACTGGTGTAGTCATACCTGTCTATGGGAGTTATAATGGCATACAATTTACATCTCCATTGACCAATACTGTCGTCATTACGTCTACAAAAGACGAAAAATTTTCAGACTTGGAAATTTATCCCAATCCCACTTTTGATCATATAAATATTAAATGGCCTCACACATTTGATGCAGAAATTTTCATTTATACCCAGGTTGGCCAATTGATCTCTACGTCGTACATTAATGCAAATACTGTAAGCATTATAGATATTAACCATCTTTTGTCTGGTTATTATACCATAAAAGCAGTTACAAAAAACAATCAAATATTCATCTCAAAACTTATAAAACAATAATAAAATGAAAAATTTATTCTTAAGCATCTTCTTAATTTTCTTTGGATTTTTAATTCATGCTCAGTCATTCAATTATCAAACCATCGTCAGAAATAGTACGGGTAGTCCAATGGTAAATGTAAATGTTTATTTAAGAGTTTCTGTTTTAGAAACAGCTACATCGGGGGTATTGTATAGAGAAATCCACAAACCAACTACTGACCTTTATGGATGGCTTTCTTTATCTGTGGGCACAGGTATTCCAGTTACTGGAACATTTAGCACTTTGGATTTTTCAGTCAAAAAATATTTGTTGGTTGAATGCAGTACGGATGGTGGTAATACTTTTGGCGAAATTGGAGTAAGTGAGCTTTCAGGAAGTATTGTGGGGCCAAAGGGCGACAAGGGAGCTAAGGGTGATAAAGGCGATAAAGGTGACGCTGGTGTACCCGGTGCACCAGGCGTCGCGGGTCCAAAAGGAGATACAGGCGATACTGGTAGTAATGGCTCGCCCGGAGCAACAGGCCCAA
This sequence comes from Aureispira sp. CCB-QB1, assembly GCA_945870185.1. Taxonomy (GTDB): domain Bacteria; phylum Bacteroidota; class Bacteroidia; order Chitinophagales; family Saprospiraceae; genus OLB9. Next base: position 60,684 of record CAMBRK010000003.1, read on the forward strand.
AAGGGGATAAAGGAGACAAAGGGGATGCGGGAAGTGGCGTCAAAATCATCGGATCACTGGCTACTTCTGCCAACTTGCCTAACCCATATTCGGGTGCTATCGGAGATATGTACATTACTCAAAATGATGGCAATGGCCACGTATGGACAGGCACTGTATGGACAAACGTTGGTCAAATCAAAGGCCCGAAAGGAGATAATGGTGATCAGGGTGTACAAGGTATTGCGGGTCCGAAAGGTGATACAGGTTTGACCGGAGCCAAAGGAGATAAAGGTGATAATGGTGCCACTGGTATAGCAGGACCTAAAGGTGACAAAGGCGATACAGGATTGGAAGGTGACAAAGGTGACAAAGGCGACACAGGACTAACCGGACCGAAAGGTGATACAGGTTTAACTGGAGCTACAGGCCCAAAAGGAGACAAAGGAGATAAAGGCGATCCTGGTTCATCAGCAGCGGACGCTTGGTTGCTCAATGGTAATAGTGGTTCTTTGGCTCCAAGTTTTTTAGGTACTACAGACGATAAAGACCTTGTATTTAAAAGAAATAATGAATCTAGATTTGTAATAGCAAACAATTCATCTAATTTTTTTGATAAAGTTTGGATAAAACAAGGAATCGAAACACCTGGAACGATTAAAATAGGTAGCGATGATCCTTTGGCTCAAGCTGGTAAAATTAGATATAACGCTACGAGCAATGACTTTGAAGGGTACAATGGAACCATTTGGAAATCATTCACGTCAATAGGAACTGGATTTTCTCTACCTTATAGTGCTGATTATGGTGGGACGACAAATCCTGCATTTAGAATTAATGTCCAAAATAACAATACAGGAATAGAAGTTAATAATATAGCTCTTGCAGGAGCCACAAGACCAGCGATCAGGGCTACAAGTGGAGGACTGTCTGTAGTAGAAATAGAAAGCACTAATCTTTCGTCTAGTGGTATTGGTTTGTCTGTTCAAAATAATCAAGCTACTGCAGCTGGTATCAATACTAGCATAGGAGTTGTTAGTGAAAATGCTGTAGCTCTTTCTATATCGGGAATCAACGATGCCTTGGTAGTAAATGGTTCAAGTAAGAGCTCGAAGGCAGCTGTAAGCTTCCTAAATTTAGGTCAAGGTGATGGTGTAAAAGTAGAGCAAATCAATTCGACTAGCACAGAAAATGCAATGCACATAACATCTTCTTCAAAAGGCAGTGCCTTAAAAGTAGAAGTCAATAAAGTGACAGGTCAGCAAACTCCTAATCCTGCTAGCGCCCTAGAAATTGGCAATGGATTTATTAAGGTAGATCAAACAGCACCCTTTAGATCAGTATTTAAGCATGTGACCAGTGCCGCAACCGTCAATGGCAACGCATCAACTGTATTCTATCCTGGAGCATCGGCTTCAGATATAGTATTTGTTCAGAAGAGCTTGCCATACATTGGTACAGGAGTATTGGTATGGTGGGACCCAAATATTTTAGTATGGAAAATTGCCACTGAAAATATTTCCAATATGCCAGTTGGTGTAACATTCAATGTCATGGTCATCAAAACTGAGTAAGACGTTAGTTCGTCATAGCACCATTTAATTATTCATCTTTTATAAATGATTTACTATGTCAAAGAATAGGTTTCTATTCCTAATCGTCATGTTTTGTTTGTTGCAAACTGGCTATAGCCAATATACACTTGACATTATGAGACCCAATGAATTTGCACTCAAATCAGCAGATCTTTGGAATTGTGTTATTAACAACTCTGGAAACGAAAAGCCCAATGTATTTTTATATGGCATATTATCAGAAAAGAAAAAAGGGAAATTATTGGAAATAGAATCAGGTAGATTTGCTTTAGCCAATGGAATTACAATGTTTAATACAAGTAATTATGATGCTCTGAAAAATGAAAAAGTACTGTATTCTGACAAAACATTTGAAGATCACATTTTTAGAACTAATTCGCTACCTAATGGAGCCTACACCTTATGTATTACTTTAGTTAGGGAAGGAAGTCTCCAGCAATTATTTACATCTTGTATCGATATAGATGTAAATAAGATGACGTCCATGAATCTCATTTTACCTTATGATCAAGATTCTATATGTGAGCAAAACATGATGTTTCTTTGGATGCCAATAAGTCAAGAAAATAGTATCGTTTCAAGTTACACATTAAATATTTACGAAGTTTTAAAACATCAAACACCCATTGCTGCAACGTTAAAAAATGCTCCCTTTTATATAGAAAAGAATATTTCGTCTACTCAATTTCAAGTGCCAAACATGATAGTTCCTTTTAAAGATAAATCGCAATATGCATGGCAAATTACCGCTTTTGATGATAAAAACAGGGTTTTGACTAGATCAGAAGTATGGTCTTTTTACAATAAAAATTGCATGGGTGCCGATGGCTTAACTGAAACTGTTGAAGATGGTATACCGCCAAAACCCATAAAAAAGAAACAGAAATTGGTCAGTTACTTTTCGATGTATGATAAGTACAATGCCCACGCTGTATATGTAAATGCTGATACGCTGAGAGTATTGTATCCGACATATTTGAATGAAGAAAAAGTGTTTTGTCAAATTTTTGATGGTAGCGGAAAGTCGATTTTTTCAGAAGAAAAATCTGTAAATGATGCTAGTAATTTATTGGTCTTTCCTTTTGCGCAAATCAAAGCGATTCCAGATCAAAATTATACTATGGAAATTACCAATAGGGTTGGAAAAAGAAAATTCCTAAAGTTCAAAAGGTTAAAAGTTGTACCAAAACCCAATGGCAAATAACGTTGCCTAAATCCCCCAATATATTAGATAGTTGATCATTAAAAATCAAATTTTAAAAAATGAACCAGTCCAACAAAATCAGAGAATATTATGCTAAGTTTTTACTGTGCATCATGTTCATAAATATATTTAATCTTCCAAACCAATCTTTGTTTGCTCATTCAACATCCCACATTTATGTTGACAAAAAATCAGCTGAATTTAATAATAATGATTACGCACCAAAATCCAAAATAGATGAGACCAAAATTGAAAATTTGGATTTACCTAAAAAAGAAATAAATACTAATAATGCTGTTCATCAGATAGTAATGTTGACTGACAAACAAGACCAAGGCGGTCCAAGTACTCCTGAAGTTCAAAAATTTACACCTGCAAGTCATAGTTCTATGGTAGATCCTTTTACGGGCGATTTTACCTACAACATCCCATTGTTTGATGTTGAAGGTTATCCGGTTAATCTGGCATATAGTGGCAATATTGGTGTTAATGATGAAGCTTCATGGGTTGGACTAGGATGGAATCTAAATCCTGGTGCGATTAGTCGAAATGTAAGAGGTTTACCCGATGATTTTAATGGGGACAATATTGTGAAAGAAATCAATATGAAACCCAAGGAAGTCCTTAGTTTAGGTGTTGGAGGTATGGTAGAGATTACAGGATTGGATATACTGGCGCTGGGCTTAGGTACAGAAACTGAAGTAGAATATGATAGCTATGATGGTTTCGGTATCAAGGCTGGACTAAAAGGGAGTTTTAAGCTTGGCAACGAAAAATTGTCAGGATCATTATCAGCAACTGCGGGCATAGATTCTAGGTCTGGAGGTTATTTAAGACCTGCATTTGGATTGAGTGCATCGGCAGGTGGCGAAAGTGTTAGGTCAAACTTTGGAGCCAATGTAGGAATGGATATTAATTCAAGCCAAGGATTGAAACAAGTTACTTATGGTTTGTCCCATTCTTTGTCGGTTACGACAAAAAACCGAGAAAATGAAAGTACAACGGCATCTGGTATTGGAAGAGTGTCTTCAACTTTTCCTGTGTCATATACGAGTCCATCATTCACCCCATCTATTGAGCTGGAAACAAAATCAGAAGCATATCAACTTCATTTTTCAATTGGCGGTGAAGGAACAGTGGTGCATGCTGCAGGAGATATCAATGGGTCGTATTCTAAGGAAAGTTTTATTCCCTTCCAGTCAAAGAAATCTTTTGGTTACATGTATGCCCAAAATTCCAATCAAGAAAGTTTGATGGATATCAATAGGGAAAATGATGGCCCATATTTTAGAGAGCTACCCAATCTTCCTGTGACTGCATTTACTCATGATATTTATAGCGTATCAGGCCAAGGTATCAGTGGTAGTTACAGACCTATGCGAGGTGATGTAGGTATGGTACATGACAATCTTATGGTCAATACTGCACATACTTTTTCAGCTGGCGGAGAAGTAGGCTTTGGTAATTTGGTTCATGGTGGTGTGGATGTAGAATTCGGCACAAGCAACAGCCAATCGTCAGTATGGAAGGAAGGAAATGCAATGGCAGAAAAGTTACAATTCAAAGATAGCATCGATAACAGAGTGTCTGCTCATTATGAGCCCGTTTATTTTAAAAACATCGGTGAAATTACACAAATGAATAATAAACAACAATTTGATAAGTTTGGTGGATATGAACCTGTCAGAGTAGAACTGCATGAGGGTGACGTCTTTTCGATAGGCGAAGCAAAAGATAAGCTTAAAAATATAGGTTCTATTGAAAATACGAATACCACTTTAAGAGTAAATAGGGAATCCAGAAACTCAATGTTTACATGGAAGACCATAGAAGAACAAAGATTGCGCGGTCATTATTTTTCTGCATTTAGATATTTCCAAAGAGGTTCGTTTATTGGTGAAAATTTAAATGATTTTAATGAAAGCACATCTAAAAAACCACACCACATAGCAGAGGTTTCTATAACCGAGCCTACAGGAGCACGATATATTTTTGGTTTGCCAGCTTACAATCTTCACCAAGAAGAAGTCTCATTTAATGTAAATCAACACGCCCCCGAATTGTCCAATGGAAATGTGGAGTATCAACTTAACTCAGGAACAACTAAGCCTATGCCACAAGGTAAAAGCCATTACTATTCAAAAACGAGTACACCCGCCCATGCCTATGCGTGGTTGTTAACTTCTGTTGTGTCCGAAGATTATCAGGACTTGCTCAATGATGGCCCTAGCCGCGATGATCTAGGTAACTACACTAGTTTCAAATATGAAAAAGCCGAAAAATATAACTGGCGTACCAATACAGAAATGCTTCAAGCAAAATATCAGGAAGGAAGTAAGTCTGATAAAGAAGACAATAAAGGACATTTTGTTTACGGCGAAAAAGAAGTTTATTATGTACATGAAATCGCTTCAAAAAATTATATCGCCACTTTTCATTCAAGCGACAGAAATGATGCCTTAGGCGTAGTAAGTTTTAATGGAGGCATTAATAATAGTTGTAGGCTTAAGAAATTAGATTCTATTCGAGTTTACACCTTGGAAGGTTATAAAACAAAGGATCCAATTAAATCAATTTACTTTGAATATGATTATAGTTTGGCTCCAGGCCAAGCCAATACATTGGACAATAAAGGGAAATTAACATTGAAAAAATTATGGTTTCAGTACCAAAATTCTGGTAAAGGTAAATTACATCCGTACCAATTTTTTTATTCTTACAACCCTGCCTATCATCCAAAAAATATAGATAGATGGGGCAATTACAAAGAACAACAACCAGGGTATCCTAATAATGATGATTTTCCATATACCATTCAGAATAAATCCATTCAGGATAAGTTTTCTAGAGCTTGGGTGATGGATAGCATCGTCACACCTACAGGCGCTTCGTTAGGGATAAGTTTTGAATCGGATGACTACAGTTATGTCCAAGATAAAAAAGCCACTGTTATGCACAAAATTTTGGGAGTGGGTAAGACGATTACAGGTCCTTTGTCCAATATGTTATATACTTCTGAAGCTGGAAGTAATAGGATTAATAGGTATTTGTTTTTTGAATTGCAAGGCGATATACCAGCCGATAGAAATAACTATTTGCTTAGTCTCTTGAATGGTCTGGATAATTTGTATTATTCTGTAGACATCAATGTTTTAAAAGGTGTACCAAACCGTTTTGAAACCCTCCAAGGTTTTATTCCCAATCAAGAAAGAAATCTAACATCAATTACAAGCGGTAACGCTGGTTTTCTAAGTGACAGAGTTGCTTATATTACTTTACCATATGTGAATAAAAATGGTGGGGCAGGCAATGAATGGAATTTCACCTATGGATCTAGTGCGGGAGATATCCTGATTCATCCGTTTACCAAAGCTGGGGTAGAGATGGTTCGTTATGCATATCCGCATACCATTACGTCTCCATATGGAGGCAATATGACCGACTTTACGGGAGCAGTAGAGGCTTTTGGAAATGCTGCAGCCAATGCATTTAGTGGTGGAGAAGAAAACTATCTTATCGACGATCAACGATGCAACGAAATAAATCTAGAGAATGCATTCATAAGGTTAAACACACCTTACCAAAGAAAGCTAGGTGGTGGCAATAGAGTAAAAGAAGTTAGGCTTTATGATAACTGGGGCAAGCTGCAAATAGGTTCAGAAAATCCTTATATAAACGCAGTTTATGGTAGCACATATACTTATCTGGATGATCAATTCAAAAGCTCAGGTGTCGCTTCCTATGAGCCCATAATTGGTGGCGACGAAAATGTATTTGTACAACCAGTCCCGTACAAGATTATTAAAGAAATGTCAGCCGATCTCAATAAGTATCAATTGGAACCATTAGGTCAAATATTTTTCCCAGGAGCACAAGTGGGATACGCTAAAGTGACAGAAAGGAGCATCTATCCTAAAAATGTGCCTTCAGGGTTTCAAGCCAAATCATCGGGAACCACTGTCTCAGAATTCTACACCGCTAGGGATTTTCCTACCATTACAAAAAGAACAGATTTGTCATCACTGCATAGAGAAGTCATTATTCCGTTGCAATTTTACAATCGTAGACTCAATGCATCTACGGTGTCTCAAGGATTTTATATAGAGATCAACAACATGCATGGCAAGTCAAAAAAATCCACCGTTTACGACGCCAAAGGCACAGAAATAGAAGTACAAATTCAAAAATACAAATTGAATGAAGATGGAACATTGGATAATAATGTCTCCATAGTAAATCCTTCAAATGGTGATATTGAAAACAAAACTTTAGGTGTGGATTATGAGATCATTGCAGATAGTAGATTGTTTCGGGCTAAAACAAATGCTGGTGCAGTCCAGGTCAATATTGAGAATTTTTTTATTGCTGCCGCTCCTATAGTAATTCCTATACCTATTCCAGCTGTGACGGACAATCTTTCAGAATATCGAGGTCTTACGATTACTAAAGTTATCATGCGTTCAGGCATATTGGAAGAAACCACTACCATAAAATTAGGTGCCAACAATACATCCAAAACATTGGCCTACGATGGAATAACTGGTCAAGCTATTGTAACCATGACGGAAGATGAGTTTAAAAACAACTATTACAATACGGCAATTCCAGCATATTGGTATTATAAAAACATGGGACCGGCAGCTCAAAACGAACGGGCTTTGAAGAAAAATGTCAATATCACCAATAGCCAAATAACAGGAACCTGGGCAAGCGATATCTTTAATGAAGGAGACGAGCTATCACTTCTTAATCAAGTTCCTGGTATACCTAGCAGAGCTTGGGTATTTAAGAAGACAAGTGACAAAGTACACTTGATAACTGCATCAGGTTACAACGATATTCCTAATGGCAATTACAATGTTCTTATTTTAAAATCAGGGTTTAAAAATAATTTGACATCTTCTTTAGGGAATATATTAAGTTATGAAAATCCTATAAAAACCATTGGTGGATCTAACAGGCTAAGTTTAAATCCTACTAAAGTAATTAGTAGTTCCTACCAGACATATTCTGATTATTGGCAGACTAATAAATTTTTATCCGTAAGTGAAGCAAGAGGTTCTTGTTTATGTAAAGTCAACAAATACACAAGTACAGGTATCAACAAATTATTAGGACTCGTCAGGCAATACCAAACAGGAGAACTTGCATGGCCAAGTGGCGCTACATTTCATTCATCTCAAATATCATTACCAGCAGATGGCAGTTTTTTTGTTTTAGGTACGCCAAATAATACAGACTGCACCATAGAATTGAGAACCCAAGATGGTAGCCCTTTCCCTGTTAACCTGTCAGGCCAGTTTACACTTGATTTCAAAAATGATCGTTGTGATGCACCATCAGAAATAATTTTAAACTTTCAAGGTCAAAGTAAGGATTTACCAAATATAATAGTATCCACAAATTGTTACAATTTAATCGTTTGCCAATCCCAAGGAGATATTGTATCAGCAAATTGTACTCCTACAGTAATTAACCCATTTCTGAACGGTGTTATTGGACGCTTCAAACCTCTTGCATCCTATACTCCTGCTACAACACGGACCAATACATCACATGTACAAGGTAGTGGCTTTTTAGAAAGATACGAACCATTTGCGCGGTGGGGCGACGGGAAATTGGATTTAGCGATTGATGATTCTTATTGGCAAATCACGGATTCATTGAGCGTGATAAATTCATCTGGTGCACCATTAGAAACCATCAATGCGCTGAAAGTACCTAACAGCACCTTCTACGGATTTAACAATATCGTACCCATGTCAGTTGCTGCAATAGCAAAATATTCAGATATAGCGTTCGATGGCTTCGAAGATTATGGTTATTACGAATATGATGTTTCAGCTACAGTTTGTAAAATTCCAGACCATTTTCATGGAGATGCCTCAGGCCCAATATCTACTTTGCCAACAGATGGCGATGAGAGTCATGCAGGGAAAAATAGCATGAAAGTAACACCTGTTTGGCCATTGGATTATAAATTTATGGTCAATAGTATAGGCAGAATCAGAGCCCCTCGTGGAGCAAGATTTATTGGTCCAAAATTCTCTGTTGATGAAACAGATTTAGTGAAGGTATTTACACCATCACCAGGTAAATATACTATAAGTGCATGGGTCAAAGCTCCGGATTTATCTCAATTCAGTATAACATACAAAAGTGTGGTTTTGAAGCCATCTGGTCCGATCATTGATGGATGGCAGCAGATAGTTGGAGAGATAGATATCACGGCATCAACTGATCAACAAAAAATATCCATTAATTCTGGAACTTCCACAGGATGGGTAGATGATGTTAGAATTTACCCAACCAATGCGATGATGGAATCTTACGCAGTCGATCCTACATACTTGAGGATTCACGCCACATTGGATTATCAAAATTATGCCAAATACTTTGAGTATAACCATGAAGGACAACTTACTAGATCCAAAGTAAAGACAGAAGAAGGAGTGTTTACAGTGCAAGAAATCAAATCCGAACTTCCTAAAATAAATAGATAAGATGAAATCAATATTCACATACCTGTTATTGATCTTATTAGTATGTAATATCAATGCCCAACAATTACAACAGTTGGATTGTGGTTCAATAGTTTTTGGTGAAAATCTAAAAGAAGTAAAGCCCACGGCCACACTAACAGATATAATATATGATGCTACTAGTAGAAATAGAGAGGGTATTATTATTGATGCTTCAGATGTGATTTTGAGATCAAATGCCCTTGTTGCAAGTTTACATCTTCTCCCTAAAACTGACCCTTCATTGGACCAACTATTTGATAGCGTGAAAATCCGGGTCATTATTAGCTATAAAAACATAAAAGATGGTGTACTAAAAACCAAAACCCAATTTTTGAAAATCGAAAATACGGATAAAAATTCCATTGGCAAAGATCAGATTATCCTCGAAAATGTAGATTGGGCATCCATTACCGTTGACTCTTTTTATTGCAGTAACCCGGAATTAGTAAGAACGCATTTTCAATTTACCACTTTTATCATGGGTGAGCGAAATCTGAAACCCAATCCTACAACAGTGATGATTCCGCCGTTTTTTAGCCGATCCGTTAATAAAGCTTACATTGGTGTATCATGGACAGAGGTAAACTGGGCAACTATGTATGACCTGGAATGGACCTTTGTTGACAAATTTGATAAAAACCAAACACCTGTCTTTAGAAATAATGCTACTCGAGTTAGAGTGGACTCAACAGGTTATGAGATTCCAAGCATTTTCCCGGAAGGTAAATTATTTTGCCGAGTAAGAGCCGTAGGCAAAGACGAAAAAAATCAAATTATTACCAACGATTGGAGCAGTACATCATCAGCTCTTCCAATAAATGAGGCTGAAATCTTTGAGCAGAATTCAAAGACTTATCAACACATTGCTACTTTTAGCGAAGAAGGCAAACGAAAAGATATGGTCAGCTATTTTGACGGTACCTCTAGAACCAGGCAAATGGTGACAAAACTCAACACAGATGGGAATCCAGCATTAGTGGCAGAGACGTATTATGATCACGAAGGGCGACAAGCCATAGTTAGTCTTCCTGCGCCTTATAAACCTGAGCCAACCTATGAACTGGTAGGCATCTTTAGTCCTGGTAGTTTGACGGCTTCAACAGGTTCTGGTCCGTATTACCCCAGTGTAAATGACTTATCGATCGGTAACAATTTTTACAATACTGACATCATATCAAATATAGGATCGATAGGAAGTATTAGCGACATCCTTGACTGGACTAAAATCAAAGATTATTATTCGACTTCACCATCCTTGTCATATAAGAGTAATTTCAATCTAAACGAAAGTGGAAAACCATTTAGCAAGCTTGATTTTGATTTTCTGTCTGAGGTAGATGATTGTAAAACAGCTTTGGTTACACCCAAAATGTCACAAGCAAGTGGAGCAGGGAAATACTATAGTGAAGCTAATGATTTTAATAGCGCCATTCACAATGATTTCGTACCAAATGCTAATGGCTACCCATATTTTCAAACCATTTATACACCAGACAAAACTGGAAGAAAAGAAATGGCAGGGATGGCAGGTGACGAATTGAGAATTGGCGGTGGACATGAAACCAAAGTAACTTATGTCAATCCTAGTCAAGATGAGTTAGATAGAGTATTTGGCAATGATGTGGGCTATGCCGATAATTATCTCAAAGTAGTGACAACTGATCCCAACGGGCAGGCGTCAGTATCCTATACGAATAGTAAAGGTCAAGTCATTGCAACTGCTCTTTCTGGAAACAATCCTGACAATCTGAGACCCGTAGAAAAAGACCCAATCTTCAACAATACCATCGACGTAGTCGCTCAAAACAACAATCTCGATTACAACTTTGAATCGTCTTTAGCTACCCAAAGTTTTTATATTGATCAGGATAGAACCAATGTCAATATTAATTATACCATTGATCCTGCATCATTAAATATGGCTGTCTCATGCGAAACGGGAAGATTTTGTTATGACTGTGTACGCAATGTTACCATAGAGCTAAAAGATGAATGTGGAGAACCTGTTATGGATAAAATAATTGAATTAGGATCCATTACCGACACCACAAGTAGTAACCTGGCTAGGTGTAATTATACATCAGCCTTTACTTTTAATGACAATAGGGTATTAAATAAAGGTACTTATACAATAACAAAAAAACTATCTGTAAATGTAGAAAACAGAGATGCATATATCGATCATTTTATAAAAAAAGATACGGCATGTTTTCAGCCTACTGTTAAAGAACCCGTCTGTTTGCCACCACCAACATGTGTGGAATGTACTTTTGAAATCGTTGAAAATAATAATATCAAGGCACTTAAACGAAACATTGGTAATAATATAAATTGTATTTACCAATGTCCTGAAAACAAAAAACCTGTTTATGATATGGACACATATGCTTCTTTATTGAGAGATATGCGTCCAGGTGGTCAGTATGGTTGTATTGACGCTACTTCAGTAGGTAAATTTAAAATATCAGTATTTAATACACTAAATATCTTAAGGAGCAATAACGAAAGTGGTACTGATATGAATTTTGATTACAAGCATCCGTTTTTCCCTTATCTCAATGCGGATGGAAGTGAAGCAAAAATCAATTGCAATACTTTAACTGCAGATGAGTATGTTGAAGCAGAAGCCTTTGTGGAAGGTGGACAACGATTTGTAAGACCTCAAAGCATTTATCTACAAAAACTTTCGGAGATATGGCAGGAATCTTGGGGAGAATCATTGATTCCTTATCATCCCGAATATGCTTATCTGGAATGGAGCAACGATAATATTTCTGCTCAAAATTTCAATACACTTATTAATAATACGGTGAGTTATGAGGGTGCAGTAAATAATGGCTTTTTCCCGACGAATGAGGTTTTAAATGCTTCGTTTGTCAATATTGACCCATATATGAGTACTAATCCTACAGCCAGCACTGCCATGTTGACGACCCTCAGCGCCATTGGAGAAGGTGAGCATGTTTACAATATTTTTGAAATGACAAAACAAATTACAGTTTGTGATCTACCTGTCTATAAAACTTCAAGGTCAGCCTTGATGGCTTGTATCAGTGGCAATAGAATTGAAAATTTTACACCTGAGCAAAAACAATTTGCCTGGGAGACTTTTAAAGGTATTTATATGGGTAAAAGGGCAGTCATCATAGATGAACAAAGAAATGCAGCTTTAGTAACGCCTGGTAACAGACTTCATGGTAGATTAAATAATTTTTGTGTTGATGAGAGCAGTTTTATTGATAGATGTCTTCCATGCGAAAGTGGAAGTGATGATTTGAAAACGTTGCTGAAAAAAGCACAAAGAAAAATCTTACATCCTCTCTGTTGGCCTAATAGAGCTGGAACTGCCGTAATATCCACACCTGACGGAAGAAGGTGGGTGACAGCTGATGAAGCAGGCGCTTACGCTATCATGGATTGGGTTACTTGTAGCAATACTTGCCCTATCGCTTTTGAATTTATGACATTTGTCAATGCTGTGGCTATGCAAAGGACAATCACTGACCCGTTTTCGATCACAGATTATCCTTCTATTAAACTACCAGAAGCGATGATCAAAGGATTTGCCAATCCAAACAGTACAACTTATAAATGGCTACCTCAGGTCATCTCTAGCAATAAAATGGTAGTAGATGTATTGGATAAAAAGGATTCCCAAGCAAAATTTGAGTTTTCAGCAGATTCAAAAGTGCCTTGGAAAGATCTCAAGTTCTTTTCATGTCTAAACAATTTGGAAGCTAAATCTTTATTGTCAAGTCCTTCTGATGGCCTGTACTCTATAAGTGCTTTCGATCAGGAAAGCAATGAGTATAAATTAAAACTCAAAGTAATCAAAGGTCTTGATTTTGTAAATTGTAGCACTATTCCATTGTCATCAGGAATTATAAGTATTGATAAAGGGAAATTTTATTTCTCAGACCCAAAAAATATCAAGCAAAAAGAACCACAACTTATAAATCCAAATGGTATCAAAGGAAGGCACAAGTTGATGTGCTGTTTAAAACCATCACTAAAAATCATTCCAGCCAGATCTTGTGAAAGCACAACGCAGCTCATAGCACAAGCAGAAATCTTAGCTCTGAAAATCGAAAGAGCCCAAAGGCTAAAGGATTCACTTACCCTTGCCTATAATAAAAAATGCATGGCGGATGTAAACGAACACTTGACTGTAAGTTTTGATCAGCCAATATATCACTTTACATTGTTCTAATACGACCAGGCTGGCAATTTGATTAAATCGGTACCCCCAAAGGCCATCAACTTATTAAACAATAGTAAATTGGTCGAAGTGAATAATGGGAGGACAACTGGTCCAAAAAAGTACGCAGAACATATTGATGCATTGGCCACTACCTATACGTACAATTCTTTTAATAAAAAACTGACAAGACGAAGCCCTGATGACGGTCTCAATTCCTTTGTTTATGATGAAGTAGGAAGGGTCATCATGAGCCAAACAGCTGTTCAAAAAGAAGACGATAAAGTTTCCTATAGCATATTCGATGCCATCAACCGTCCACTCGAAGGCGGTATATGTGCAGCCACATCCTTGCGATCTATGATGACAGGTAGGATTAAATACAAAACCTATGAAACTGCCGTACTCGCAGCTGGTAGTAAAGCAGAAGTCATCAAAACCCTATTCGATCAGGCACATAGTACAGATGTACAAAACCAATTTACTGAAGGTAAACAACAAAATTTAAAAAAGAGAGTGGCATCTGTATATTACAAAGAATCAGGTGTGCCTACGCCAAGTGATTATGACCATGGCCTTCATTTTAACTATGATAAAGGTGGAAATGTGAAAGAAATACTCACTGATTTCAAAGCAATGAGTAGGATAATGGGTGATGAAAGTCTCAATGTACACGAAAAGAAGCTTACACGATACCATTATGACCTGTTGACAGGCAAGGCTAAACAAATCATTTATCAACCTGAAAAGGCTGATCAATTTATACATTGGTATGGATATGATGCAGACAATAGAATCATAAATGTGGCTACAGGCCGCAATAAATTCGAGCCTGTTGACCTGATTGAAAATGAGATGAACTATGAGTATTACTTGCATGGCCCTGTAGCACGAGCGAGTATAGGCAAAGAAAATATTCAGGCTTTGGACTTGATCTATACCATAAACGGATGGCTCAAACAAGTGAATGCTCCTTCCAGGAATATTGCTATGGATCCCGCTTCTGACGGCCCTGGTAATAGTTTTTTAGGAGACGTTTATGGTTATCAATTGTCTTATTTTGATAATGACTATGATGCTATCAAACGCAGTAGTCCGATTTCACACCCATTTGCTGAAAATCCTTCATTGTACAATGGAAACATTAGGGCTATTGCGACTAGAAATGACCAATTGATAGCAACACCTGGTGGGGCAATGACTTGCAATCTGTATAGTTATGATCAATTAGGGAGGCTTTCTCAAAGTAGATTTGGCGAGTCTGGAGTCGGGTCTGAAGTAGCCAGTACGGGATGGAGCGATTTGCATACCATGTCTTGGGCTGTTGGAGACAAATATGGAATGAATCTTACTTATGACAAAAATGGTAATATCAAAACTTTGGTTAGAAAAGATGGGGCAAGCGCTACCTTAGATAATCTGACCTATGAAAACTACAACAATAATAATAGACTAAATTACATCAATGACCTCAGTGGCGCTGCAAATCCTATTATCAAAGATCTTGGTAGTCAGTCTATGAATAATTATAGATACGACAGCTCTGGTAGATTGATAAGTGACAATGCTAGCAATGGTGCAACGATGTCATGGAGTCAGCGTGATAAAATCAAAACATACGCAGATAGAGACGGCACAACATCTTTCTTTTATGATGCCTTAGGTAGGCGATCGCTGAAGAAAGGTGTGACAGAGTCTACCTATACTGTCAGGGACTTTAGTGGCAATACGCAAGCAATCTACACCATTAAAAATGGACAAGTTTTGCTCGATGAAATACCTATATACGCTTCATCCAGAATAGGAACATGGCAACCTGAAAATCTTTCAGTATCATCGATGGATACAATGCACATCAGAATGATTCGTGGCGAAAAAGTGTATGAGCTTAAAAATCAAGTAGGAGACGTCAATGTCCTAGTCAGTGATCATCGAATTTTCAATGAAGATGATGATGTAAGCTATCGAGCTGATGTAGTGATGGCTCAGGATTACTTTCCTTTTGGCATGGAGATGCCAGGAAGAAGCACAGGAAAGGAATATAGATATGGCTTCCAAGGCATGGAACAAGACAATGATCTCAAAGGCAAAGGCAATAGTTATACAACAGAATACAGACAATACGACCCTAGGATTGGCCGATGGTTGAGTGTCGATCCTATGATGGAGAAGTATGCGGGAATTTCACCATATGTAAGTTATAGTAATAATCCAGTCGCTAAAATGGATCCTAGTGGTGCTGACGATGATGAAAATGCTCTTGAATACGCTGATGTTGAGGGTGTGGTTCAATCAACAAATGAACTGGCGGTCAATCAGGCTGAGATGCTTGCTTATGCTAGGGAAAATAGGGTAATTGAAGGTGAAGTTAGAACGGTTTTAAGATACAATACTATATCAGGACAAAATCAACTAATGATTATGAGAGCTGGTGACTTACTCCTTCCAAGAAATACTACTGATCCGAGAGTTGGAAGACCTGGATATGATCTGCCAGGAATGGAAGTTTATATTGAAAATAATAGGATCATGACTGGATATGTAAGCTTAGCTCAGCAAAGAGCTGGCGCTGTCTTAAATTTAGCAAATAGTATAAATGAATTTATAATAGAGGAAAGGCAAAGATTAGGAATTAGTCTTTCCGCAAGAGAATTGGAAGGACTAAGGAATTTTGGAAGAACAATGCAAGGAATACAAGCAGTTCAAAATATGGTCTCTGCTTTTCAATCGAGTTTCAATATTATTGATGGAGCAGCAAACCTACGTGCAATGTCATCTGATGATTTTGCAGGAAGATTACATGAAGTTAGTAGAATTTTCGATGGCGTAATAGGTATTATGAGAAGCTTGCCTGTTGTAGGTGGATTCATTCCAGCTATGTTAACATCAAACATAGTTGAAAACATAGGCAGAGCAGTATTTACTCATGCTTTAGAAGCGAATCAAATAATGGAAAGAGAAAGGGGGACAGTTCCAAACTGTAGGTGGACGTTAGAACAGATTCCAGGAATATGGGTAATCATACCTGGAACTTGTAGATAGCAAGAATAGTAAATTAAGCGAATTCAAAAGTGTAAAACAATGATAAAATTAGCCAAAAAAATATTTCTTTTAAGGGCATATTTGTTTGCTTTAATAACAATTTGATAATGAGAAAATTGATTTTAATTTTGTTAGGGTTAATGATTGATTTATGCAGTTTTGCCCAAGTCTCTCCACAGACCTGCTGGCAGACAACCATATCTATGCCGGCTTCACAGCAAGTGTATCTCAAAGGATACATAAAGGACGGTAGTGGAAAGTTGGTTTGTGAGCTCAGAAGTGCTTCATTATTACTGAAGAGTGGCGTCAATGTACTCCACGATCAGAATGTGCAGACCATCAAAGTCACCTATTTTGATAAGGAAGTAGAAAGAGCCATGGGTAGCGTAGCAACATTCCCACAAGGCAGTTACCAATGTTGTGTGGTTGTTTTTCCGGTGGGAAGTAAAACAGAACTCATTACAGAATGTCATACAAAAGAGAGTAGTGGTGAAGAAGTGGCCAACATTAAAAAAAGTAATGCTTTTAAATTTTATGGTCAGGCATCCCTAGACTTTTTTTATGCAAGCCCTCAGCCAAGGTACACTGAATTACCTGCTACCTATACTCGATTGCAATTTGACCCTGGTTTTTCATTGTACAATGTTCCTATTACGGGTCGATTTAGATATACCACCGAAAAAACAGGACCTTATAGTGAAATGGATATGTTTTCGCTCAATTTTGACCGTTCCACCTTTGAGAAAAATTTGAAGCAAATCGTACTCAAAAAGATTTTATCCACGCAACAAAGCAAATTGCAAGAGTACGGACAGCTCACATCTGCTATCAAGGACATTGATGGACTAGAACAACAGATAAAACAAAAAGGCAAAGAATTGGTAGATAACCAATTACAACTCGTCAAAGACTCTCTGGAAAGGTATAAAAACAAACAGCTCGAATTGGGTAAGGATAAAGTTTCTAGTTTGGAGACCAGATATAAATCATTAATTGCCAAAAAAAACCAAATTGAACGCTTAGTAGATAAATACAAAAAACTAGAAGCACTCAAAAAGCAATGGATAGACTCTGGCAAATTGGAAGCTTTAAAAAATGCGGTAGAAAATCCTATGGATCTGTCTGATCCCAAAATCATGATAGATCAACTTAAGCAAATGGGTGCTTACACAGGACTCAATAAGTTTCTTTTTAATATCAAAGAAGTAAGTATCGGCACTTCATATCCTATTTATACACCACTTACACTTAATGGAACACAAATATTCGGCGGCAATGTAGAGTGGAATCCTGGCTTACTATTCATAACCGCCACTGCTGGTAAAGTAACTAATGCCTATCCTAATCCCATCGACTCACTCAATTCCAGATATTCCCAAAGAATGGCAGGAGCAAGGTTGGGGATTGGTAGGATTCATAGCAGTTATCTTGCATTGAATGCCGTAAAATTTTGGGATGACGAACAATCATTGAGTATATCAAAGTATCTGGAACTATATCCAGAAAATGCTACTGTAGCATCTACAGATTTTAATGTTTCTATAGGTAAAAATCGCTATTTTGAATTGGGAGGAGAAATGGCTGCCATGTTTAAAAATCAAAATTCCAAGGATACTCTTGGGGGTAGGATAGACCTTAGTGCTGTACCAGAGTTAGTCAGTAAAAATCTAAAACCCAATTTATCTAGTAATGCTGATTTTGCTTTTAATGCAGAATCTTCCATCAATCTCTTTAAAGGTGCAACAGGCATCAAAGCCAATATACAATTTGTAGGTCCTGGATACTTTACTCCCGGCACTTATGGTATCCAAAATGACCTTCTCAAGCAAAAAATTAGATGGGAGCAGAGATTGTCTAGGGCATTTCAATTGAATCTTTTTTATCACAAAGACTATGATAATTTTTCTGAATCAAAAGGTATTCGCACGTTTCGTAATGATGTAGGCACAGAAATAGTAGTGCGAACCAAAAAAAGGTTTCAAGCCAATCTCAGAGCTTCCAGACAACAATTAGAAAATCCAAGTTTTTTCTATAATTCTAATGTATTAAATCTGACAGTTTCCAAAGCTTTTCCTATTAAAAGTAAGGCAAACGCAAATACTGTTTTGGGTATCACCTATTACAATACAGACACAGATAGTATAGCTTATGAAATCAATTCCTTGTTTTTATTTTTTCAACAATCGTTTCAATCCAAAACAGGTTGGATGGTGAGTATAGGTGCCCAGAAGGCATTTAACGAAACTGCTGCTTTTAATAACAACAACACGGGATACAATTTTAGCATGGGTAAAAGGTTGTTTAAAAAAGTAAATCTAAATCTCGGCGCTCGTTATTTTGACTCAGAGCGTTTGAGAAATTTGGGTTATAATTTTTCTGTTGTAGGTCAGATTGATAAAAACTTGCAGCTAAATATACGGGCCATGAAAAACGATTACTCTTTGTATCCTAATACTTTGATATCTTACAACGAACATATCATACAGTCCGGTATAAAATATAATTGGTAGATTTAAAATCAGAAAGGTGTTTGAGCAGTTTTCTGTAATTTCACATCATCATGTGACAATGGTTTTTTGATTGCCAGATTTGATTAGTTTAATTATGTGCTATCAAAAATATTCTTTAATAAATATCTAAATCAATACCATGAATTTTTTTAAATTATCAATTTATTCCATACTTATTATTTCTACCTTATTAGTATCTTGTACGAAAGATGAACCGGTCATAGAGCCTACTAAATTAGATAAGGATATTACTACAGATATGATTCTGACGAATATAAACCCAGATCCTTCGGCTATTGACTATATAGTATCCAAAGAAAATCTAAATGTCACAGCAAAATTGATAATAGAACCAGGTGTGACTATTGCGTTTGAAGCTAATACAGGGCTTTATTTGCCTTATACTGGAAAGGGTTCGATCATTTCTAAGGGAACGACATCTCTACCAATTGTTTTTACAGGTATGACCAAAACGCCTGGATTTTGGAATGGAATTCTCATTGCGACAGCAGATACCAACAATGCTTTTGAACAATGTACGTTTGAATATGCAGGCGGTAAAGGTTTATTTGGCAGTGGAAATCCTTTATGTAATGTACTCATTGCAAAAGTAGGTACAGTCATAGGAAAAGTAAATATCAGAAATTGTACATTTCAGCATTCAAAAGGCATGGGATTGTGTGTAACAAACGAAGCTGAATTATTGTCATTCGAATCCAACGCATTTATATCAAATGAATTAGCCCCAATGCAAGTACCTCCTTCAGAAGTAGATATGATCAATAGCACGAGTAGCTTTAGTAATGGAAATGGCTACAATGGTGTGGAAATCATTGGTCAAAATTTGGAGCAATTGGCAGAAGTGAAATGGAATAAATTGAGCAATGCAAGTTCGTATAAAATATTAGGCAGCATTACTGTACTTTCTGGTTTGGATATTCAGCCGGGAGCAATTTTTGATATGGAAACAGGTGTCTTGTTTAGAGCTACTTTTCCTAAAGGATACATCAAAGCTGTAGGCACTGGTACGGATAAAATAACTTTCAAAGGTGTAAAAGCTAGTAAAGGGTCTTGGAAAGGAATTTTATTTACAACGTCTGACCTTAACAATGAGCTGAGCCATTGTATCATTTCTGGAGGTGGTGGAGGCTCTTTAATAACAGGTCTTTCTTTGGCAAACATTGGTGTTTTTACACAAAGTGGTAATGTAGGTAAACTTAAGATAAATAATTGTACTATCGAAAATGGAGCAGGATGCGGTCTTTCCATAGGTGCTAATACTGCTGTTGTTCAATCCGGTAATACTTTTTTAAATCTTACTGGAGGTGATGTTTGTAATTGATAATTTTTGATTTAATTAAATATTTTATAATGAAAAATTTATTTTGCTTTGTATTTGTCTTCGCATTCATATCCTGTGGAAAAGATGATGAAATCACTATTCCTGGGACGGGAACACTAACGATGAAAATCAATGGTGTACAGTGGAATGGCAATATCATTAACAATTTGATAGATGAAAATACTGATAATCTAGCGGTACAATCTTTTAATGCTGATCCAGAAAGTTTTGGATTTGTCATAGAAGACTTTACAGGCATAGGAAATTATCCAACATCACAAGGGTCAAATTTTACTGGAGCATTTTATACACGCAAAGACAAAGTGATTTTTTGTGCTGGAGGATCTGAAATCATTTATAAAGTTACAAGTATTGAAGGATCAGGGACATCAAAAAAAGGGCATGGTACTTTTTCAGGAACATTAAAAAGTACCTCTGGAGAAGTTTTAACCATTACAGAAGGTAAGTTTTAGGAGTTCTAAATATTTTTTCAAATCCGATATTGTTTTTTGCTATCTAAATCAAGATATTTTAATAACTTTGAATTTCGGATAAAAAATTTAATCGATGGACAGCTGTATTTTGTTTATGAGATTCTGTGTGGGTTTATTTTTTACTTTGACCGTGGGTACCATGTTGAATGCCCAAATTCCCAATCTGGATTGGTCTACTTACCACGGTGGAAGCAATGAAGACAGTTTCAGAGATATGGTCATTGACGCCAATGGCCATGTATACGTAGTGGGTAGCACCCGAAGTACCAACGCCATCATTACCCAACCTAGTAGTCAGTCTGTAATCGCAGGCGGCAGTGATGTTTTTATAGCCAAATATGATACCGACGGCAATCGCATTTGGGCTACATATTTTGGTGGCGAAGGGGATGATTTTGGCCAAAGCATTGATGTGGATGCCAATGGAAATATCTTCATCACAGGGCTGACTTTTTCTGTCAATGGTATTGCTACATCCGGTACACACCAACCTTTAAATAGAGGTAATGGAGATACCTTCATAGCAAAGTTTACCAATAATGGCACTGTGATTTGGGGCACCTATTTGGGTGGTACCAATTTTGATTTTGCCAATGATATCGAGATTGATATATCTGGCAATCCTATCATCATTGGATGGACCAATTCGCCAACAGGCATCAGTACTTCTGGCGCATTTCAGCCCAACTTTGGTGGTCAAGATGATGTGCTTTTTGCTAAGTTTGACACCAATGGTCAGTTGTTGTGGGCAACGTATTTTGGAAATATTGGATTTGATACGGGTTTGCAGGTAGAAAGTGATGCCACAGGAAATATCACCATATCCGGTTGGACTTCATCTACATTAAACATAGCTTCTCCAGGAGCATATCAGACAGTTTATGGTGGCAACACATCTGACACTTTCCTGGCCGTCTTCAGGAGTAACGGAAGTCGACTTTGGTCCACCTATTATGGAGGCAGTGGAGACGAGTACGGAGATGCTCTTTTGGTGACACCCGCAGGAGATATTTATCTTTCTGGTTCGACCAGTTCTGCCAATAATATAGCTTCTCCTGCCGCTTTTCAAACCAATGTAGCTACGGGATTTGATGTGTTTTTAGCTCGTTTTACGGCTACGGGCAATAGAACTTGGGCCACCTATTTTGGTGGGAATGGCAATGAGTCGGCTTATAGACTTCGTCAAGGCGCTGATGCAGCCATATATATGACAGGAAATACGCTGTCGACCAATGTCATGGCTACTTCCAATGCTTTTCAACGTATCAAATCCGGAGCTGCAGACGCCTTCTTGTCCCGGTTTGAAAACAACGGGAGTCTCACTTGGTCCACTTATTTTGGAGGTACGTCCAATGATTTTGGATATGGCTTGGTCTTAGATGCGAATGATCATATCTTTATCAATGGAAATACTCAGGGCAGTACCAACTTAGCCACTAGCAATGCTGCTCAAACATCTTATGGTGGTGGTTCTAGTGATGGTTTTCTGACCAAGTTTGCCCCATGTACCGCTCCGGTACTAAATTTTACAAACTCCGGTTATACCTGTGGTCCTGTAAATTACGTCTTTGAATTAGCACTCATCGGTCAGCCACCTTTTACCATATATTATTCCATCGATGGCGTACCACAAACCCCTTGGACAACCAATAATGCTAATTTCTTTCCTATAGTAAATGCTAACCAATGGACAGATATCATTCGGCTAGACTCCGTCAAATCAGGCAATTGTAAAGGAATCATCAATTCGACTTTTGGTTTCATACAAGTTAGAGATTCTATACGGAGTACGAATCCTGTCATCACCTGCGACGACGCTACCGGTACTTATACTGTGTCTATGGACCTTTCCGGTGGCGCTTTTGGTAACTTTTCAAGTGTGGGTACTACTACAGGATTTATCAATGCGACCGATCAGTTTGTATCTTTGCCCATTCCTTTCAGCACGCCTTACAAGATCCAAATTGTGGAAAGTGGTACTTTTGCTGATTGTGATACCATAACATTTGCAGGAGTTTCAGGCTGTTTAGACCCGTGTCCACCTTTGAGTTTCACTTTGAATTCCAATAGTCCGGTATGCGCAGGGTCTCCACTGATGTTGATGGCAGGTACTTGGGCTGAATATCAATGGTCAGGACCCAACGGATTTACCAGTATTATGGCAAACCCTGTGATCAATGTAGCAACTCTAAATGAAGGAGGGTTGTACACCGTTACCGTTACCGATGCCAACGGATGTACAGGCACGGCAAGTACCACCGTGGTCATTAATCAACCTGCATCAGGCAGCATATCATCCAATAGTCCGGTGTGTTTTGGCGAAAATATCATACTCTCCGTGACCGGTGGAGCACAGTACCTATGGTCAGGACCCAATAATTTTTCTTCTACCTTGGCCAATCCGGTCATTCCTAATGCCAACACCACCAAAGCAGGGACCTATATAGTGACCGTGACGGACACTCAAGGATGCACCCGTGTAGCGTCGGTAACCGTCAATGTGAATAATCAGATTATGGCTTTGGCAAATTACAATGGTCCGCTTTGTACGGGCGCAATGCTTGGTCTGACGGCTTCAGGTGGTGTATATTATGCATGGGCAGGCCCCAACGGATTTACCAACAATACCCAAAATCCCACGATCAATAATGCAACCATCCAAAACGCAGGCACCTACCTAGTTACCGTCACAGCGGCCAATTCTTGCCAGGCGACAGCATCAGTAGAGGTCGTCATCCATGGTACGATTAACGTATCTAGTTCATCGAATGCGCCGGTTTGTACAGGTAATAGCATCATTTTGATGGCTTCCGGCGGTACGGCTTATCAATGGTCAGGCCCGAATGGATTTACAAACAATACTCAAAATCCGGTGATCAACAATGCCACGATTTTAAATCAAGGCGTATATGCAGTTACTGTGACAGATGCTAACGGTTGCTCCACTACTTCGACTACCAATATGGTCGTCAATTCCGAACCTGTAGCCATCATATCTTCCAATAGTCCTGTATGTAATGGTGGTGATATCGCGTTTCAATTGTCAGGTGGCGTGACTTATCTTTGGCAAGGCCCCAATGGCTTTTCATCTATAGCACAAAATCCGGTCATCAGTAATGTAACCACGGTCAATAGCGGTACCTACACCGTGACCGTCAGCGGGCAAAATGGATGTACTACCACCGCAACCACCTCAGTAAACGTGACCGGCCAACTCAATGCTACCATATCTTCCAATAGTCCGGTGTGTGAACAAGATACCTTGCGCCTGATGGTCAATGATGGTATGAGTTTTGTATGGAATGGACCTAATGGTTTTACGTCATCAGTGCAGAATCCTATCATTCCTAGGGTACCATTAAATGCTGCGGGTACCTACATCCTTACGGTAAGTGATGCTTCCGGTTGTACAGGCAGCAGACAGATCGATGTAGCCATAAAAGCCACGCCCATAGCTATCATCAATGGTGACCAAGAGATTTGTGCAGGAAATTTATTGAGATTAAATACCTCGTCTACCGGAACATTACAATGGAGTACCCAAGAAACGGTACCCTCTATATCCGTATCGCCCACCGCAAATACGACATACACGCTAGTTGTGGATAACCAAGGTTGTAAAGACACCGCTTCCATAACAGTCACAGTAAAGCCCAAACCTATCGTTTCCCTAAGTGTGTCATCTGCTTCGATCAACCTCGGTACATCTGTGCAGTTCACTGCGGCAGGCGCTGAAGAATATACATGGACACCAACATTAGCACTTTCATGTGTGGATTGTCCAAATCCGATCGCCACACCCACGGAGACTACCTTGTACTGTGTGCAAGGCAGCGTAGACGGCTGTGTAGCAGATACTTGTATCAACATCGTCGTCTTAGACGGTTGTCAGTTTATTTTTCCTAATATTTTTGCACCCAACGATGATGGCATTAATGATGTATGGTGCAGCCAATCCCAAGTTTGCATAGTCAACCAAATCCTGACCATTTTTGACCGGTGGGGCAATCTAGTACACCAAACTGCAGGCAGTGAAGTATGTTGGGATGGCGGCAACAACATCGCCAATAATGTCTACACGTACCTCCTGCAACTCCAAAAACAGGATGGCAAAGAAGAAAACATAGCAGGGACCATAACATTGATGCGGTAGTTATATTCTTATTCTGGGTAGGTTTTTTATGTTTTTATTTTTGTGAAAATTGATGTAATTCAAAAGAGTATTTCGTTGTTAAATCTTTCCGTATCATATTTTTTAATATTGGACTAGGTCAGCTATAAAAAAAGCGGAAAATCTACCGCATATGAATTTGGTTTACTTGGGATAGTAAAACTATTTTATGGTTTTTCTTTCAATCAAACCTGAAATAAGCTTATTATCATAAATGATGAAATCTGCATTTAAAACTACAGTTTTTATACCCAGTTGTTTTTATTTCAGAATTTTAAAAACTAAGTTACAAAATCAATATAAAGTATGACTACTATCATTGTATTACCCAATATTAAAACATTAACTTTGTTATTTAAAAATAATAATTATCTGATTAGATATTTTTACCAATTAACCATTTTATTAACCCAAAATAACATTAAACTGATGATAAATATTCGACCGATACTCGTAACTATAAATTTGTTTTTCATGTTAGTTGAAGCAAATACTCAGGAAACTTGGCGGCGTCCAGTTACCTTTTCATTATTTACAGTGGCTACACAATTGCCAGGAGGCAAAGTTACCCCTATTCATCCCGGTATTGAGGTGGGTACAGAATTCAGGTACAACAAGTCAGACAAAAATCAGTGGCTACAAACCGTCAAAGTTGGAGGATACTATCATAAATATTCGCAAACAGCCATTCAGGTGTACTCAGAGCTGAATTATCGCAAGAAAATAATACAAAAAGTACGTGGTGATTTCCGATTGGGCACAGGTTATTTATATGCTATTCCTGATCTTCAGACTTTCGTTTTGGAAGATGGTGTGTACAAAAAGAAAAGTAATCCTGGAAGATCACAACTGATGGTAACTTCATCTTTAGGGATCAGATATCAGCTTTCTGACAGCAATGACGGACCTCAATTATTTATGCACATGCAATGCTTTTTGCAGATGCCTTTTATCAAGAGTTATGTACCCGTATTGCCCAATACAGCAATACATATGGGAGTTTCTTGGCCATTTTTTAAAACAAAAAATTAAAAAATATCATGAACAGTTTACACTATCTTCTAATATTCATAGTCACTCATATTTTCATTTCAGGATGTACCAAAGATGGAATTGATAAAACATCAGACTGCGCAGGAAGCTCTCAAACAGTACACCCCAAATCGGCCGTATATCAGTCGGTGGTAGATAAATATACCAAAGCCGGTCTTCCAGGTATTGCGATCTTGGTCCGTGATAAAAACGGTCTATGGGTCGGTTCATCAGGCAAAGCTGATATAGAACAAAATATCCCCATGAAACCTTGTGTCATTTCCAAGGCAGCAAGTACAACGAAGACATTTATAGGAACACTTACTTTGCTCTTGGCAGAAGAAGGGAAGCTGAATCTAGACGATAAAATCGAAAAATGGGTTCCGCAAAAAGTGATTGCAGAAGTAAAAAATGCAAAATTATCGACAGTCAGAATGTTATTAAATCATACATCTGGTATTGCTGATGTTATTGATGATCAGGGGTTTTATCTTGCTGTACTGAACAATCCGTCCCACAACTGGACATCAGAAGAACTTATAAAATACGTCTATGGCGACGAACCAATATTTGCAGCTGGAACGGATGTAGAGTATTCCAATACCAATTATTTGTTGCTAGCCATGATTCTGGATAAAGTGACTGGAAAAAACCACAGCATAGCCTTACGGGAAAAAATATTGAATCCATTGAAACTCTCCAATAGCTATTATTTTTGGCATGATCCTTTGCCTCCGAATACGGCTCAGGGATATTTTGACTTTTATAATAACGGAACTATCCTCAATCTGACCAACTATAATACCGGAAGCGGCAACGGGTACGGAGGTCTATACACTACTGTTTATGATCTTCAGACATTTATAGAAGCCCTGGTAAGGGACAAAAAGATATTAACACCACAGAGCTTGGACCAAATGCTGACCTTCACCAAAGAAGATGAAAGCTATCACAGGGCCAATGGACTAGGTATATTTAAAGACTTTCTGGAAAGGGACCCTGATCAGTTTGGATATGGTCATAGAGGTAGGGATCTCGGTTATACTGCAGATATGTATTGGTTTCCCAATCAGGACATTACCATGACTTATCTGATCAATTATGGAACAGATGCTAAAAGTGAACTTCGCGAAGTTTTTCTTACTTTCAGAAAGGAAATCGTAGATAAAATCATGGAGTAAAAATTTTAAAGACTTTCAAAATCATGTAAAGATGAAATTTAAAAATAGTAATAAAAGTGCCATGATAGTTTTCTATGGTTTAACCCTTGCTAGCGCGGGTTTGTAACTCGTGCTTCTAACCATACACGAACTGTAGTTGTTCTTTGGTAGTTTTGAATGTGATGATACAATGCAAATTTTGAATCGTCACAAAATGTAAATACCTTTGCAATATGAACCATCATTTAGTCATTAACGCAGTTGTGATAATGAGCAAAATATATGTCATACAAGATCAGAAAGTGATGGTGGACGAAAATTTAGCTGAGATATACGATGTAGAAACAAAACGACTCAATGAGCAGGTAAAAAGAAATATTAATCGCTTGTATTAAAGGCACAAGTTACATTTATCAGGCTTAAAACAGACTGAACCTTGCGCCAGCATAATAAGAATAATAGGTCCGATACTTTAGTAAAAAAAAGCCAATTAACACATTACTTAGCATTTGGATTTGTACAAAATTATTTTCTAAACATCAAAATCTAAAACCTAATCCCACACCAACATAACCATAACTAAAGTTAATTTTACTTTCTGGAAAATCTTGTTGTAAAGTAGAGTTATCAATATATGGACCCACTTTTTCACTCCCTTGCAAAAAATAATTCAAATCAATAAACCCAAACATTCTACGTGTATTTTTATTGAATCTGAGGGAAGAATACAATGCTAAGCCTAATTTATTATTTGAATTAATCTTTTCACCATATTGATTTTGACTTATAACACTAAATACAGGTCCTGCCCCTAGAAACAAAAATTCAGCAGGTGTAAATTTAGCTAAAGGAGAAAATGATGCTATTTCGTATTCGAAAAATATAAAATTGTTTCCATTATAGCCGGTAGTTTCGATGCTATTTTTGTTATAATTCAAGCCAACCGTAAAATATTTATTCAACCACCTACTCAAGCCAACTGAATAACCAATATGACCATGTGAATGCGGATTACTAATTAGGTCATTACTAAAAATGGATCTTGTACTTTTATTATATTCCGCATTTATCAAGGCTTTCTCCAACTTATTGCTAGGCCCTGCTAGTATGCCACCGACCGATATTTGGGCACTCCATTTATAGCCGGTCCATTTATAGCCGGTCAACTCAGATGCTTCCTTAAGTTCAACTTTAGTATACTTTTTTTGATCTTGACCCAATATTAAACACCACTGCATGACTAAAAAAGAAAGCAATAAAACTAAGGTTTTCATATTGTCTAATTAATAAAAGTAAAATTAGTGACTTACCCATTAAAAAGCAATAACAATCCTCAATATCATAAATGATCCTTATCACAAAAGGGATACTAAAATGCAATCTAAGCTATACTAAAGATAATGAAGACGTTAATTCATCTCAAAAAAAAATTATCGTCGGTAAGGCTATCTTTTCGGTTCTTATCTTTTGCTTTTCTTCTCGCGTTCCTGCACGTCTACCACAGCAATGGTGGTCATATTGACCATCTCATCCACCCTTGCTCCCAATTGTACAATATGCACCGGTCTGTCCATTCCCATCAGAATGGGTCCTACCGACTCGATATCGTTAAGTTCCTTCATGATTTTATACGTAATATTGGCCGAAGACAGTTCTGGAAATATCAGTGCATTTACTTTTTTCCCTGCCAGTTTAGAAAATGGAAAATGTTCTTTCATCATCTCCTGATTTAATGCAAAGTCGGCTTGAATCTCTCCATCCACATCTATTTCGGGATGATGGTCATGCAACATCTTAACGGCTTTTGTCACTTTGGTTGACAATGGATGATCGGAAGTGCCAAAATTTGAATACGACAACAAGGCAATGACCGGTTTGATGCCAAACATCAACATGGTGTCAGCGGTCATTTTGGTAATAGAAACGAGATCTTCGACATTGGGATCAACATTTACTGCAGTATCCGATAAAAAAAGTGGCCCCTTGGGTGTCAACATCAGATTGGTGGCCGAGATACGTTTGACATCTTCCCGACATCCCACTACTTCCATCATGGGTTTAATGACGCTGGCATAGCTTCTGGTATAACCCGAAATTAAAGCATCTGCTTCTCCTGCAACAATCATCATAGCTCCAAAATAATTGTTGTCCTGCATCAGTGACATGGCATCGTTCCATTTGATCCCTTTGCGCTGACGTTTGATCCAGTAATCATTGGCATATTGCTCTCTTTTTTGTTTTTGTTCGTCACTTTTTGGGTCTAATACCAGCACATCGCCAGCGATCACTTCAAAACTGATTTCAAACATCAGTTCGTGTATAATATCTTTATTCCCCAATAATATGGGTTTACAAATGCCTTCATCATAAGCTATCTGTGCAGCTTTTAATACATCGAGATGTTCGGCTTCAGCAAATACTACATGTTTTGGATTTTCTTTCGCCTGATTAGTCAGTTTTTTCATCCATTTACTACCACCGCCCAATCTTTCTGCCAATTGTTCACGGTACTTTTCCCAATCCAGAATAGGTTCTTTAGCCACTCCCGAATCAATTGCAGCTTTGGCTACAGCCAATGCCACTATCTCTAATAAACGACTGTCAAACGGCTTGGGAATGATGTATTCTTTTCCGAAAGCGATATGTTTTTCGCCGTAAGTGATGTTGACTTGCTCAGGCACGGCTTGTTTGGCCAAATCAGCCAATGCATATACTGCTGCAATTTTCATTTCTTCATTGATCGTGGTAGCCCTTACGTCCAACGCCCCCCTGAAAATGTAAGGGAATCCCAGCACATTATTGACCTGATTTGGATAATCTGAACGGCCGGTAGCCATCAGTACATCACTACGGGTACTCATCGCCAATTGATAATCGATCTCCGGAGTAGGATTAGCCAAGGCAAAAACAATGGGGTTGGGTGCCATTTTCATCAGCATTTCCGGGGTCAATACATCACCTTTGGATAATCCCAGGAACATATCCGCACCGACTATCGCATCATCCAATCCATGAACATCCATACTTGTAGCAAATTCCAGCTTTTCAGCAGATAAATCAGGACGATCCTTACGGATTACACCTTTGCTGTCCACCATGATCATATTGTCGGGGCTGATACCTAATTTTTTGTACAGTCGGGAACAGGAAATGGCAGAAGCACCTGCTCCATTGACCACTACTCTTATTTCACTGAGCTTCTTTCCAACAATTTCACATGCATTCAACAAACCTGCTGACGAAATGATGGCCGTACCGTGCTGGTCATCATGCATGAGTGGAATATCCAGTTCTTCTTTTAGTCGTCTTTCTATTTCAAATGCTTCGGGAGCTTTGATGTCTTCCAGATTGATACCTCCAAATGTAGGCGCAATTCCTTTGACAATCTGTATAAACTTCTCAGGGTCTTTTTCATCAATTTCAATATCAAATACATCGATATCAGCAAAAATTTTAAACAATAATCCTTTGCCTTCCATGACCGGTTTGCTGGCCAATGCACCTATATCTCCCAATCCCAAAACAGCTGTACCATTGGATATGACCGCCACCAGATTTCCCTTGGAAGTGTACTTATAGGCATCAAGCGGATTTTTTTCTATTTCCAGACAAGGTGCCGCCACTCCCGGTGAATAAGCCAATGCCAAGTCGCGCTGCGTAGAGTGTTTTTTGGTGGGAACTACAGATATTTTTCCGGGTGTTGGAAACTCATGATATAATAAAGCTTCTTTGTTTAACTTGGTATTTGATGACATAAAAACCGATTTTTTTTGATTTACAGAAAACAAATGTAGATGTATTCTTCATTTTTTAAACTGATATATGTCATAAGATGTTGGTAAAAAAGTCACAGGATGCCAACGAAAGAAATGTATGAAGTGGTGAAATCAGAATGAAAATCCATGCGCTATCTGGAGAACATATTAGAATTGTGCATGGCAACAATAGCATGAATCGGCATCTGGCAGGTTCTTCTGTTCCAAAGCCATCGTTTGCTAAATAAAACAACTAGCACACCCTTCGTCCTCTGCATCAGCCAATATATCCAAAAGATATGGTGACTGGGCTTTATCTTTATTCCGCTGTGTTTTTTTAATATATTCTTCTTTGATGCGTGACATACGTTCAGGCTTCATAAGGTCAGCGAGTGACTCTTCTTGCATCCATGTGTATCCATCTTTTTCGTAGACCATAGCTTTGGCATAGAGTTCCGGATGTTGCTCATAAAGCCAAACCCACTCTATTTTTTGCTGATAGAAACAAAAATAACAACCTGACCTGCTGCGAGCATAGGCTCCTGACTTACCGTTATGTTCAAAACCTATTTCTTTGTAATATTGTGGTACACCAACTCCTGACTCTTCTAATATTCGGAAGATATCACTTCTGACTAAGACTTCATCATTGTCCAAAAGTGGGAAATAAGTTTCCTTTGCAAGCGGATATTCAGTGGTTTTTAAATATTTGAAAACCATCTGATTGAATGCTGCCGTATCAATATCTAACAGTGCCTTCAATTTGGAAGTTTGGTTAAAACTCATTGAAACCGGTGTGGTCAATATGGTGAGATATTTTTCAGATTGTTTTTTGATTTCAATATCTGACATGTAGGCATAACATTGATCTACAAGTTGATTAGCCAATACTTTTCTGACCACATCTTCGCTCCATATATTCTGTCGGAAGGGAAAGATAGATTGTATATTGTTTTTGGTAGAAATGTAGCCTTCTCTATCTTCATCACCTCTGATGCCCACATATGACACCACAGGATCTGTACCAACATATTTTTCAAAAGGTTCTAGTTTTAGTTTTTTGGTACACCATCTTGCATTAGATGAAGGCAGATATCCGCCGTACATATGTAGAAAATGATCAAAAGGGTCTTCGCTACTGTTCTCAGCCCCTTTTAGGATGTTGATTTTGATACCTAAGTATATTTCCAGATTGTCAATAAGTTGATAGGTCTCATCTAGTTCTTTGCCTGTATCGCTTGAATAAAACTCCAATTGCATTTCTGGGTATTTCGTTTTCATATAAATAGCCAATGCTGCACTATCCTTTCCACCTGAAATGCCCAATAAATTCCTTATCATTTTTAAAATGTTTTTAATCTATTCAATAATTCTGCTTCCCAGGTATCACACCACGCACTCCACCTCGCGGACTTTCCACATCACCAGTATATCTTGGGATAACATGGATATGACAATGCGGTACGGATTGACCAGCGGCTTCTTGAATATTGATTCCGATATTAAATCCATCTGGATTAAACCGATTTTGCAAGTGTGATTTTACTTTATTCACCATCATCCAGCATGCCATTTGTTCTTTGATGCTTAAATCAAAATAATTAGATATCCATCTTTTAGGTACGATAAGGGCATGGCCTAAACTAACAGGATATTTGTCATAAAAAGCAAAACAAGTACCACTTTCATAAATCAATTCCCTAGGCTGATCTTCATTAAAAAATGGACTTATATCTGCATTCCCAGCATGTAAAGTAGTGTATTGCTGATGAGAATAGATTTCACAACTATCGTTTAGAAATATTGAAGTAAATGGTAGTTTTACATTACATTGATAAGTGGGTTTTTGATGAATTTTGTGTGTTCTGAAGCCTTCATAAGTAATGTCTCTGCGAACAGCAAAATAGGCCTTACCATTGGGTTTAAGCAAAGCAGAAATCTCCATAATTACATCAGTTTGTTCTTCTTGCATCAATACATTTAATACATAAAAACAAATAATGGTGTCATATTTTCCAGTTGGTTTATTTGGAAAATAATGTGGATCGTACCCAGTAATGTTGATGCCCTTTTCTTTTAGTAAAGATACGTCGGTACCCAATCCACAACCATAATCTAATGTGTCTCCTTGAAGCAGCTTTCTTTCAAGGAGCATTCTGGCTGGGAAGGAAATGGTATTTCTTTCCTTTGCGGTGAGATGGGTGTATTCGTTTTTCTGCATCATGGTAAAAATTCAAATCCATTATTGGACGCAATGGTAATTAACGGCAAGATGGTTTCCCGGAATTTATCCCTCGTAAAACTTGCTTCATAATCTGGCAAAATGGTTAAATAATCTTCAAGAAATTTATTTTTCGGATGCGATGATTTTATAATTTTAATGGCCGTATCTTGTAAATCATAAAAAGCATCAAAATATCGCATTGGCGGCAATTTATCACTTTTGGTACTATTAAAACTTTTATCAGCAGGTATGAGATTCCAAATTAAATCGTGTGAAACAAAGTTATGCGGTATATAATGCTCTACAGCATACTCATTGATATTGAGTAATTTACCTGTATATATACATGTGATTGGTCCATTTTCAGTGATAACCAAATCCCAAAACAATTTCCTTTGTTGGGTTAATTGCTTTCTTAATTCAGTCTTTAAAATCTTATTGGGAATATCAGGAACATTTGGATTTTTTGATTGTAAAAATAAAGCCAAATTCCACAAACAAAAGTCTTTTAGGATCTTAGCATTGGTAGTCAAATAGTCTACCCAATCAGGATTTATTTCTATTCTATCAGAATACAAAGCATAAGGACTTTGATTATTAAATGATTGGGATTCATCATAAATTCTCTTTTCTCTAACACTGTCTTTTTCGTCCACAAATTTAGGAAACCAAGGGCTGAGAAACCAATGTGGAACTTGCCGATTAAAATGCCATAAAATTGAATTTATATCAATACTCTCAGAATTTATTAGTTTTTGATAAACAACTTCTTTTGTTTCATCAACAGATATTTTTCTTAGTGTAGAAATTTTTAAAATGGCATCTTGTATCAAATCTTGTTTCCCAAATGAAACGTGAAAATAATTCACCGTGTACCAAGCGTTTGAAATCATTCTAGAAAATATACTAATCTTTGGTATCTGTAAATTTCCACTCTCCACTTCTTGAACTACAGAAAGTAACCAATAAAATTTATATGTTGCTGAAGTTTTATTAAAACATGCAGCCATTAAATTTATGGGAAGATTTTTATCTTTAGGAAGTTGTGTTGACATTTTAATTCAAAATATTTAATTCTATAAAGGACAAATATAAAAAAAATTATAAATACAATTCATAACTAATATTTCACTTAATAATATTTAAAAATTAAACGAAAGTTTTACCTTCACGTTAGGATACTTGTTTGTCTTAAATTACAACATTAATACTAACCTGCATAGGTAAACTAAGAAATGGAATAAATTGAAAAATGCGTAATATCAAACTATTTGAAAGCAAAAAAGTCCGTACGCATTCGCCACCATCTCCACCACACCCAAAAAAAATTATAAACACATTTGCTATCCAAACCAGGATGACACGCTATATTTGTCTCGAAATCCATATATCAACATAAGTCACCTTGTTTATGAAGTTTTTATCCCTAACCTTTCGTCATCTTCTCTCGTTGTGCATCATATTGCAGGGTAGCATGCTGACCACAGCACAAAAAACAGTATATATACCATCATTTATCAGCAGTACCGGTATGGACCTCAATGACAACAACAGTCAATGGTCCTATGCTCGCAGTTTAGAGACTGAAAATGTCGTTATCTTTTGGGAACCCGGTTTTGGCTTGGACCCTTCCAAAACACCGGCACCTTATACGATTGACATGAAGTCATTGATAGAAGTTTCTGAAAAGTCCTTTTCCATATTTTTGGATTCACTTCAGTTTGCCCAAAAAGGGGCTTCCGTCACAGACCGGTACAAGTTGATGGTATTTCTCCTCTACACCACCGATTGGGCCGCTTTTGGGTCCGGACAAGATGACTTGGTGGGTTCGCTTTTTGTAAGTCCTGCTGCAGCCAATATCAAACATGTGGTAGCCCACGAAATCGGTCATTGTTTTCAGTATATCACCGGGTGTGACACGGACGGCGGCTTCAGATATGGTTTTGGAGAAAACGGGACCGGTGGCAATGGTTTTTGGGAGCAATGTGCCCAATGGAAAGCTTATAAAGTGTATCCCGAGTTGCAGTTTACCGACGGAGATTTTAACGAATATCTCAAAAATCATCACCTACACATCATACACGAAAAACCGAGATATGCCAATTATTTTTTGCCAGATTATTGGACATTCAAAAGGGGCAAGGGCTTTATGGGCAGATTGTGGCGGGAAGCTCGGTATCCTGAAGACCCTGTAGAAGCTTACCAAAGGCTCAATAATTTAGACCAAGCAGCTTTTAATACAGAAATGTACGAACATGCATCTCGATTGACTACGTGGGACCTACCGGCATTGCGGACATATGGAAAAGATTTTATAGATAGCAGACCACAGGTGAAGATGAATCCGGAGGCAGATGATTATTGGCAGATTGTACCAGATATGTGTGTTGAAAATTATGGTTACAATAGTATAAAACTGTCCGTACCGGAGACTGCCAAAGAAGTAAAAGTAAATTTCAAAGGCATCACGGGACAAAGTGGTTTTCGTGCGATAAATATAGACCGTGCAGGATGGAAATTCGGTTTTGTAGCCTTGCAGGAAGATGGTACGCGGATATACAGTGATGTGGGAGAGGCTCAATATTCCCAAGGAGTCATCCTGAGGTAACTTTAAGCTTTTTATGTCCTGAGCATGTGACGCATCTGTGGTTGGTAGTTTCTGGAGCTCCGCAGACACATTGGAGACACGAGTGGGATGATGACCCATCTGATGATGAACAATGGCCTTATCAGGTCAAATTTGAAAATACCCATTTATGGGGCAAATCTTTTGGCCCACTACAAGATGTCACGCTCACCCACGAAGTTGTCATGGAACCTAGGGCCACTTATACACCGGAAAATATAGTTTTGGACCGCAAACTGATAGAACAAGCATTTGCCTTGCCGGCTTTAGAAATACGAAACTATTTGGGCAATGAAATACAGTATTATGCCATCAATCCGGATGAAAGTTTGGATGCGAATGCTACCGCCTTTTATCCCGGACATTGGTTTGATGATGAAGGCAAAGTCACTCGGTGGGGCAATAATTCTTTTTTGTATGCTGAGATTAACATCAATAACTTAACTATAATTATCGGACAATACCCTGATTTATGTCAAAACGGGGATACCTTCACCATCCGTCAAGCATTGATATATAAAAGGAGCGACACGGACACCGCAAGACTCACCCTAATCTTTAATGTGACCATAAAAGATGCGATATCCTCCAATCAAGATACGAGACCGGACCTACAGTCGATTTTTCCAAATCCAACATCAGATATACTTTCATGGACTATTGCAGGTCCATATGTGTTGAGTGATATCCGCGGTCAGGTTTTAGACTATGGACAAGGCACCTCCTTGGATTTATCGGCATATGTTGCCGGCATCTACCTATTAAAAATTGGCAACACCGTTTTCAAAGTAGTCCGAAGTTAGTTTTTCAATTTAATTTATCAAACCCATTAATAAAACTGTGGCTTCACCGTGGTAAAGTTCTTATTGGACAGAGCATTAGCCCCAACGGGGTGTATTATCTTAAAGGTGGGTGCAGCCCACCTGTGTCATAAGTAAGGATTATTAAAGCCCTGACAGGGCGTAATCTTTACTCCCAAACATATCTTTCGTCATATTCTTCTACTGACGGGTGAATCAATTGTTCTCTGTGCTTTTTACTGAATATTATATGAATGTAATTTTGAACTAAAGATTGTCCCATATGATTAATTTTTGATTTCACCCTTTCAGGGCTTTATTTTTAAGTGATCTTTTTTACCGAAGGGCTACACCCTTCGTTAAAATATTACGCCCTTTCAGGGCTGAGAACGATTATTCATTTAAAGATAAAGGTTCCAAATTAACTGCATAGCTTTGAGTTAATTTATCAAACCCATCAATAAAACTATGGCTTCGCCGGGGTAAACTTCTTATTGGACAGAGCATTAGCCCCAACGGGGTGTATTATCTTAAAGGTGGGTGCAGCCGACCTGTGTCATAACTTAGGATTATTAAAGCCCTGACAGGGCGAAATAGAACGAATGTAACTTCCCTGCAGATATTAAGGCTAAGCTTAGTGTCCTCGTTAAGCTTTTTTTAGAAAAAGCGTCTCGCTTTTTTTGTTCCGTAATAATTCAGTAATATTGACTTTTGAACGTTCATTTCCGATAGAAAGTTGAATGTCACCCCTACAGGGTTTCCGAAAGGCTTCGGGACTTGGTTATAATCATAACATCCCTACGGGATTAAAATTATTTTGAACGTTCGTTCTCGGTTTTTGAATGTCCATTCTAGACTTTTAAACATTCATTCTCGACTTTTGAACTGTTTGTCAAAGTCTACTCGACTTTGCCGGAATATATCTTATGGTCTATGACCGGTATTAGGTCCCAATTCCAATTTATGATTCTCGACTTTTGAACGTTCATGTGCAGATATTAAGGCTAAGCTTAGCGTCCTCGCTAAGCTTTTTTTAGTAAAAGCGTCTCGCTTTTTTGTTGTAGCAATATTGACTATTGAACGTTCATTTCCGATAGAAAGTTGAATGTCACCCTTACAAGGTTTCCGAAAGGCTTCGGGACTTGGTTATAATCATAACATCCCTACGGGATTAAAATTTAAAGCAAATATCGTTTTTTGTCATCAATTTAATCAAAAAAATGTAGTTGACCATTTTAAAAATTATTTTTGACCTAATTAATTTGAATTATGATGAACCTAAATCTGGAAAGAAAAAGTTAAAAATAATAGTTTAGTAACTTTAGATATTTTAATTAATTTTTACACTGATTGATTGGTCTTGAGTCACTTGAAATTTAGCATCTTCATATTGGGGAGGTCCCATTAACCCTTTGGCATCATTCGAGAATCCATATCTTTCTTTAGGTATCCCAAACATTCCCGTATCAAGTTTATTATTATCATTTTCATCATGGTAGACAGAAACAGCATATTCACCGTCAGGTATATTATCGAATACCACTTTAGCAGTTTTGGCATTGATCTTACTGGTTTTACCAAAAATAGGTTTTTTCGTAAAATTATCTGGACCATTGAAAATACCTACCATGACTTTCCCTTGATTATTTTTAAAGTTTGTTACCGTAACGGTAAGCCTATTTGTTTGAGAATAGGTCACGAGACTAAAGAATATTGAGATTAGGATTAAAATGTATTTCATCTGTATATTATTATTTGTTATTAATCGTCAGACCATTTTCCTTACTGTTTCCAGTTAATCTTGGGTCTTTCAATGTTTCTTGATTTTAAAGGTTAGGGCAAAAGTATGGTTTAAATAAGTAATTTCTTTAATTGATTTTTTAATAATCATATTTTGGATGAAAAAAATTCAGGCTATAAAGTTTTGAGCCCTTTTAAAAAACACAAAAGTATATTATTTACTTTTTGTACTCTATGTGAAGACTTTTAATGTATTCATCAAAGAGTTTATTGAGTAGCATTGGCCTATGTTTAAAGATGACTATAAAAACCCCAAAAGTAAGGTGTATTTTTGCAGAGCGAATTTTATAAAATCAAAATAAATATGTATTTAAGTCAAATTTTTGCCAATAATGAAAAGTGGATTGTGGAAAAATTAGCTGTTAATCCAGAATATTTTAGGATTTAGCCAAAGGGCAAAACCCCGAATTTTTATATATTGGCTGTTCGGATAGTCGGGTTACAGCGGAAGACTTGATGGGCTTAAATCCTGGTGAAGTATTTATTCATAGAAATATTGCGAACCAAGTGATTCCTACTGATAACAACATCAATGCCGTTATTCAATATGCCGTAGAACATCTAAAAGTAAAGCACATCATCATTTGTGGTCACTATGAGTGTGGCGGTGTAAAGGCAGCACTTAATCCAAGTGATATGGGACAACTCAATAGTTGGTTGCAGACATTAAGAGATGTAAGACGAATCCACAAAGCTGAATTAGAATCCATTACCGATCAGCAACAGTTGTTTGATCGCTTGGTCGAGTTGAATGTTAGAGAGCAATGCATGAATGTCATCAAGATTGATCACGTACAGCGGAGTTGGTACAAAACAGGATTTCCAACAATTCACGGTTGGGTTTTTGATGTCCGTACCGGCAAACTCATAGACTTGGGCTTAAAAATGGAACAAGAATTTATGGAAATTAGGGAAATTTATGACTTAAAGCCTTTGAACTCATAAAAGATTCGTCCAGAGTAGGATTTGGGTTTTTGTCTTAAAAATGTACCAATAAGCCATTTGAACTCCATGATATTTTCGGTTTTTCACCATAGCTCAAGCCTTTATTTTTATTTTGTGCTTGATTATAGATGTCGATGGCTTTCTTTTTAGCCTTTCTGCCGTTAGCGCTCATAATGATACTGATAATAGATAATCCACCACCTATAGCAAATCTACGACCATTGAAATTACCCGTATTGAGTTGTCCGCCAAGTTCATAACCAATAAGGTACCCACCTACAAACCCAAAACCATAGGATAAAACTTCAGTGGTTTGTCCTTGGCTAAATTTTTCCATCGCCGGTGGATGCGTTGCCAACAATCGTCTTAAGTCTTTGGTAGTCAAATCTATACCACCCGAAGACGCATACCCATCTTCGTCAGTTGAGATGGGTTCACGGCTTTTTATGAGCTTTTGTGTTCGGGGTGATGCATATTCTACTTCTTTTACTTTGCTTTTGGGTACAAAAGTATTGATTTCCCGGTCTTTTAAAGTGGTGATGATATAGTAGTTTAGGGAGTCTTCGTTAGTGATGGAGCAGGGTATTTTAGCGCCATTAGTTTTAGTGATGATGTCTTGGGTGAGACCTGAGTGTACAAAAAACATCATGAGCATCAAGGTAAAAATCTGTTTCATAATTGGGTTTTAATTTTTAAGAACTTGTAATTATTCTATATATCTTGTTTTCTTTTTTTGTTTGCATTCGTCTATACAACTAAAGCACTGCCTCAATCGCAAAAACTAAAGGAATTTTGTTACCCATGTGTTTTACAATGTATTTTCCTTTTTCGACTTCCACACCGTCAGAAAATATATTATAAGGTGCATAATTATATTCATTAAATTGCTTGATCGTCAGGCCGTTGTTGATCAGGCTATTGATGACTTCGCTGTTGCTATGATTCCAACAGTGGTAGGTAAATTCTTGCGCTACGGCTTTATCAGCGTAGGTTCCCGTTTCTGTGCCAATGATGGGCAATACATTAAAATAACTATGCGCCACTTCCTTCACATCATCGTCATACATCCAAAGAACCGGATGGAACTCCGCCATCACAAAACGACCTCCGGGTTTTAAAAAATGTGATACTACAGATGCCCATCTATCTAAATCAGGCAGCCATCCTATCGTTCCATAACTGGTAAATACAATATCAAACTTTTCGTCCAACACCTTAGGTAATTCATACACATCACTGCAAATAAACTGGGCACTAGATTGTGTATCCTGGGCTATTTTTTGGGCTGTTTCTATCGCTTTTTCAGAAAAATCTATGCCGACAGCATCAGCACCCAATCTTGATAATGATATCGTATCCTGACCAAAATGACATTGCAGGTGCAAAACTTTCAGTCCGGCAATATTACCCAAAATATCCAATTCTATACCTTGGAGAGACGACTTACCGGCCATAAAGCCAGCCATGTCATAGAAGTCTGACTCTAAGTGGATAGTTACTTTATTGTTCCACAGTGTTTTATTGGTTTGGATGTAAGACATATCAGGCGTTTGCTTCGTTTATCAATGTTAATTTTAAATCAAAGATAAAGATAAATTTTAAATAGGGCCTGCTTAAAATGTCAAATTCTTTCAAAAAGGATAGTGCTATAGGTAAGGGTTATCGTTCAAAAAACAAGCGATAGAGAATAAGAACAAAGTGAAGTGCAAAGCACCAAAGGCGATAAGCCTTTGACGTAGTGAACCGCTAGCGGGTGGGCAGGAAAAGTGCGTCTATTGCCAAGTAGAAACATTATAATAAAGGACAGATCATCAAGGCAATAGAAAAAGCATTTTGACATGGGAGAGAACGATGCGAAGCAATCGCCTTTTTTTGAACTAGCGTTTTTTGGTTACTTTTTTTGGCAATGCAAAAAAGTAACTGCCGCCTGCATAAGGCAATGTCAAATAAAAGTGCAAAGCTTTTACTATGATGACACCTAAAATTCTTGCACTAATCAATTAAATTATTTATTATATAGTACTGAAATACAGCTAAATAAGATCTTTCTAGCAGACCCTAAATAAATTCAAAAAGCAGATATAAGGATAATAAAAAAGGCACTCCATCAAGAAGTGCCTTTTTTACTTATTAGCTTTTTTAAAATCGTCCTATTATGGATATTAGTGATCGTCGCTACACAAGCCTTGAATCACATGAAAAGTATCGTGTAATTTGGTAAGACTTTCTTTGATTTTATCGTCTTTACCTTTCTTTTTGATCAGTTTGTCTAGTTTAGCAGAGCCATCTACCAAGTCAGTCAGCGCTTTGGTGATTGCATCAGATTTGAATGTAGTTGGAACCTTTGATTTTGCAAGTATTTGAGCTTTTTCAAGCATTTCACCTGACCTAGTTTTGATGGGCTCTAGTTTGCCTTCTTCCATAGGATGAAACGTTTGAGCCATTACCAAATGAAATTCTTTCAGGGCAGTCCAGTCATCTTTTTCTATGTCTTTAAGCAAGGGGTCTTTTAATGCATTTTCGTAAAGCATACCTACTTTGGACCAGTCAATGACATTCCAAATGGCTCCCAAGTAGTCACCTCTTTTGTTTTGATATTTAAGGTAGTAAGCATGTTCCCACACGTCGATACCTAGGATTGGAATTCCTCTGTTTTCTTTTGCCGCATCCATGATCGGATTATCCTGATTTGGGGTTGAGCATACCGCCAGTTTTTTTTCAGGGGTCACATAAAGCCAAACCCATCCTGAACCAAATCTAGTTGATGCACCATTATTGAGCAACTTTTTAAGACTATCTACCGATGTAAATGTTTTATGGATATCATCAGCCAACTTTCCAGAGGGAGATTTTTCTGGGTTTGGGGACAATATAGACCAGAATAAGGTGTGATTGTAGTGTCCGCCACCATTGTTTCTGATCGCTGCACCACGTCTTTCCGCACCCAACAGCAGCAACTCCAAAGGCAATTTTTCAGCTTTGGTGCCATTTAGGGCTTTGTTGAGGTTAGTAAGATAGGCTTGATGATGTTTGGAAAAATGTATCTCCATGGTCTGTCCGTCGATATAGGGTTCAAGGGCATCATAACTATATCCTAATGTAGGCATTTGGTGTATAGGTTGTGCCACAGATATCTGTTGGGTAAAAACCATCAGAAAAATGGAAAGAGAAAAAGTCAATACGTTTTGCATAAGGTAATATATTTTACTTGATAAACATTGTAATCATCCAATTGGTTTGTAAACATGGTGTTTTCTTTTGTTATTTTTGTATTGATACTGCCATTGAAAGTTTTCGAAAAAAATTGGTTTGTAAGTAAGTAATTATAAATTTG
The DNA here is from genome assembly GCA_945870185.1 of Aureispira sp. CCB-QB1. Taxonomy (GTDB): domain Bacteria; phylum Bacteroidota; class Bacteroidia; order Chitinophagales; family Saprospiraceae; genus OLB9. The sequence goes on from CAMBRK010000003.1 coordinate 103,419, forward strand.
CTGAAATATGAATCAAATAATTTAGTTTTGGGCTTTCAATTTGCATAAAATGGAACAACACGAGGCCATCATCATTAAAGCTCTCAAACCGATGTTATTTCAAGCTTTGGCACTCAAGGCTATCAGATATGCTTTAATCTCGGTTCCTTTTACGTACAACAGAATGGAAAAATTCAATATTTTATCCAGAATTGAAAATATTTTTAAAGGTAAATTGGCCGAAGAGATTTTTTATCATTATTGTCAAATCCAACATATTGATGTCGATTTTGAATCTTGTACCACACCTTTTTGGATGTCTGATCAACGGGATTTTTTATGGTTGGGCGGTGAATGGGACTTAAAAAACAACTTTTTTTATTGTACAGATGAAGACTTTGAGCGTTTTGATTTTACATTATTGCCTGCTTTAATTCCCAATAAAACCGATTATGACCAATGGTCAAAAAGAAACGAAACCCTTTTGAATCAAAGTAAATATATGGCCTATATATTTAGTTTTGTGCGTCTCAGGCCGGATAAAAAAGCATTTTTTAAGGTTTTATTGGATCATCGCCAATTGGATTTTATTCATCATGTAGCAGCGCAGTATCACAACTTACCTCATAGTAAAATGGCATCTTTTGAAACTTGGTTTTTTCAGCAGCTAGACCATTCAAGAACTTCGGAAGCAATAGAGATTTATTATCAACCTGAAATGATCATCACTGCCTGTGCCAATGCCAGATATTACCACCTTTTCCATAATACTTCTGTAAACGATGATCATTATGCATTAATACACGACATGGCATGGTATGAAAAGAAGAGTAAAGTGGTCAGATTTTTGGATGGTAAATTGGTGACGACCATAAGGAATAGGACTTGCCCTGTAAGTCTCTTGCCGGCATTTATAAATATAGCCTTTAGAAAGTGAAAGCATAGCTGCCCAAAAGCTCAGCTTGAGTCAGCGTGGCACAGTAATTGCCATCATTAAGGTAGAAAATACCAAGTCATGAACTTTTCAAAATGGACTAATATTCTAAAGCTTATTTTATTAAAAATAGTAGAAGAACTGGAACGGCGCATCAATGAGAAGCATGGTGTGGATACATCGGACAATTTTAGTGCCTCTCTGTACACATCTCTTAAGTTTATTGTTTTAGAACAGGTAGATGGCATGGTCGATGAGGTAGTCAACTATACTAAGAAGCAAATACATAGTATTTCGGATTTACTAGCCCTGAGAGTAGCTCAGATTTTAGGTTCTTTGGTGTATGTATTATTAATTCTGGCATTGGTTGGACTAGTTTTTTTATTTTTGATGATTACTTTGGCCGTATATCTAGGAGGTATTTTGGGTCAGATGTATTTGGGGTTTTTACTGACGAGCGGCATTGTGTTGATCATATTATTAGGTACTTGGCATTGGGCAAAAAAATCTATTACGCAGCATATCAAGTCTATATTGATGGAAAATCTAAATGACATCTAATTAATAAAACTCAATGGTTTGAATGATAGTGCTCCCCAACGCAGTATTGAGTAGGCTGATTGCTTTATCTTTGGATAGGGACAATTCTTTTTTTAAGGCTGCAGACGTAAGATATACCTTCAGTGCACCATCTTTAAAATATATTCGGGTAGTATAGCTGCTAATAATGGGGCCCATTTCCTGTTTCCAAACTTCATCGATATGAGAAATGTAGTAACCTTTGGCCACACGCTGATTGGATGCTAAAAAGTCATTTAATACTTCTTTGATGTTTTTATCATTGTGTCTGCCCACTTTTGAAAGGTTTTTATAAATGAAATCCTACAAATACCTGTAGATGTAGTCAGTGTCTATGCTTAAGGACGACCATTTACCAAAGCATTGAAATGACTTTCGCGACAGTAATTATTGGCATATTTGCGCCACATTACTTTTTTGTGATGATCGCCACCATAATAGGAGAGCATGACTTCAAAAACATCCACATCTACAAATCTATCGTAAGCTGCTATCTTTTTAAACTGTTCATCCAAAAACACAAAGGATGGGAAAGACATATTGCCGGATACAAGGTCAACCGCCAATTCATGAAAATCGTATTTCCCAATTCGTACCGTCGTATAGGCTTTATCTGCTACTATGATTTTGTCTGAAGCAGAAGCATTGATATGGAAAGCATAAAAGTTGGAATTGATGAATTTGGCTATATGATCATGGGCAAAGGTCTTATCTTCCATAAATCTACACCACTTGCATCCATCGTAGTATACGTAAACAAAGAATTTTTTGTCTCCTTTCTTTACTTTTTCATTAGCATACTCCCATGAGGTCCATCTAATTTTATTTTGACCCAGTAGCGGCAGTGCTGCTAAAACTAAAAAACAAATACTAAACAATTTAAGATTCATACTTGAAAGTTGCTTACCTGTTTGCTATGTATTTAAATATCAGGACTAATCTAAAAGTACAAAATTAGAAATATTGTTGTGAAATAACAATATCAAGTCCAAATAAAAACATTTTTTAATAAAATTTTAACAGAATGACACTATTAATTAACTTCATTTGAGATGTAGTCCGTGCCAACATTTTACTTTCGTGGTCCCGAATTTATATTGGTTTAGAATTCTTTTACAATGCTTGTATAATATCATACTGTGTCAAAACTATCAGATCTCCTGATAGATCTTTGGCGATAACAGCGGGTACATTTTTAGATATATATTTATTTAGGTCTTTGACTGGTAAGTCTACAGAAACGGTTGGAAATGGAGCAGCCATAATTTCGGAAACACTTTTCTCACTATTTTGAAGTGGGTTATTTAGTATGAACTCTAAGATATTACTTTCTGAAATAGACCCTTTGATTTCATGATCATGCATTACAGGAAGTTGCGAAATATCGAGTTCTTTCATCATTTTTAAGACATTTTTTACACTTTCGTCAGTAGATACTGAAATGAATTTTTTGTCTCTTTTATGGGTTATAAGATCTCTTACTTTCAACTCGGTATCTAAGAAGCCACGCTCTCTCATCCAATCATCATTATATAATTTACCCATATACCTACTTCCATGATCATGAAACAGGATGACAACTACATCAGTTGGTTTCAACTGGTCTTTCATCTGAAGTAAACCAGCCAAAGCAGAACCCGCACTATATCCGAGCAATATCCCTTCTTCTCTTGCCAACCTTCTCGCTGCTAATGCTGCATCCTTGTCAGTAACTTTTTCAAAATGATCAATCAAGCTAAAGTCTACATTTTTAGGTAAGATGTCTTCACCAATACCTTCCGTTATGTAGGGATATATTTCTTTTCTATCAAAAATTCCTGTTTCATGATATTTTTTGAATACTGAACCATAGGTATCTATACCCCACACTTTAACATCTGGATTTTTTTCCTTTAGATATTTAGCTACTCCGGATACTGTACCACCTGTTCCTACGCCCACAATGAAATGTGTTATTTTGCCATCAGTTTGATTCCAAATTTCAGGCCCCGTGGATTCATAATGTGCTTGTCTGTTGGAGAGATTGTCATATTGATTAAGCCACGCTGAATTTGGAATCTCCTTACTGAGTTTTTCAGCAACTGAGTAATATGATCTCGGATCATCAGGCTCTACGTTGGTAGGGCATACGATGACTTCAGCTCCGTGAGCCTTGAGTATGTCGATTTTTTCTTTAGATTGTTTGTCGCTTGTAGTGAAAATACATTTATATCCTTTTACTGCTGCAGCGAGCGCTATTCCCATTCCTGTATTTCCTGAGGTACATTCTATAAAGGTCCCTCCGGGCTTGATACGCCCTTGTTTTTCTGCATCTTCCACCATTTTGAGAGCCATCCGATCTTTGGTGGAGTGGCCGGGGTTGAATGTTTCTATCTTGCCTAGTACGAGACAAGGTAGACCTTCCACTACTTTATTGAGTTTGACCATGGGCGTATTTCCGATGGTTTCCAAAATATTATTTCGATAATCCATATTTAGATTTCATTTGATGGTAAAATATGCCGCAAAGGTACAGGAAAACTTATATTTATGATTATTTTTTAATCCTGTAATGTAGGAATTTTTGGAATATCTTTTATGATTCGATAAGGGCATGCTTCATTGAGATAAAATTTATCCATTACTTATTAATTTAAGACGCAAAATGGGAAACCGTTAAGTTTATTTTTTTAAACATTAATACGTAAGTGCACTCCCAAAGCCTAAAAGGATGAAAGGCTAATAATGCTTCAGGGCTCAATGGTAGATAAGTAAATGCATATAAACTGTTGGAAATTTGTGAATCTCTGTGTTTTTTCCTTTGGTAGCAAAGTTATCCTTTTCAAATTTTGCTCAAGAAAAGATGTGAAAAACATTTAAATTTTTGAAATAAAATGAACACAACTACACCTTAAACAAAAACTCTAATAACTCATCAAACTCTAATCCTACATCAAACTTGTGGTCATTGTATCTATGTACGATCATTTTGAAAAAAATAAGCTTTTCGCCATGAAATCGTAGTTCCACATGGATATTCCCAAATATTTGGTCTGATTTGCCTTGAATTAGAGGTAACTTATAAGATGGTTTTTGATAAATGATAAGGCTTCTTTCACCATGATCATGAACTTTATCTTCTGACAGCTGGACAATATATCCTCTTTCTTTTAGTTTTTCGCAGATATATAACTGGAAGTATTCAAGTTCCTGAATCGATTCGAAGGGAAATTTATGGTCTAGTGAAAAGGCAGATGACATTTTGTTCTTGCCAAATTTTATACCTTCTGTAACGTATACCGGATTAATTTTGTAATCGGTAAATGCAGTGTAAATGGTTTTACAAAATATTTCAAGAACACCACTATTTACCCAATTTTTCCATTCGATGGAGTTCAATGTTTGATGAGGTAAATAAGCTGAGCTTTCAGTTCCATTCTTTGAAATGAATTGCATAAAATTATTTGTTCTGAATCTGCAAACAACCAATATCCATAAATGTTTTTAGATGCAAAATCATCAGAGGATAAATTTCTTACTTAACATATTTAAATCAAAATGATTTTTTCCAACGGTAACAAGGTAAAATATGATGCATCACAAATTTTAATTTCTGTAAATTCATTTTGAGTAAAAAAAACTTACGATTATTGCAAATAAAATATTCATCATAGGGTCATTAAAAAACTTAAACTTATCTTTGTAGTCGTTAAATCATTGATATGAAACGTAGAAATTTTGTTAAAAGCACCACTGTAGCCACAGCATGTACCATCACAGCACCATCTTTATTGTTTGCCCGTGATCTTTGGAATATTAATAAAGTAAGAGTCGGAGTCATTGGTGTTGGAGCTCGTGGATTAGGTACATTGGAGTTGTGTTTGCTGAGAGCAGATGTTGAAGTGACTGCTATTTGTGATATTGATCCGATTACCGTCGCAAAGGCAGAAAAGATGATCACCAAGACAGGAAAAAAACAACCACAATATTTTACTGCTGGCCATGAAGCATATAAAAAATTATTAGAACAAAAAGATGTTGATGCTGTCATCATTTGCACACCTTGGGAGTGGCATACCCCTATGTCAGTTGATGCCATGAATGCTGGAAAGGCGGTGGCTTGTGAAGTCGCTGGTGCGATGAGCTTGGACGAATGCTGGCAACTGGTCCGAATCTATGAACGTACACGCACCCCATTTATGATTATGGAAAATGTGTGTTATCGCCGAGATGTCATGGCAGTTTTGAATATGGCAAGAAAAGATATGTTTGGCGAGATGATACATCTAGAAGGTGGATATCAGCATGACCTCAGGGAAGTCAAATTTAATGATGGTGTCAACTATTATGGTGGTGGTGTAGAATTTGGTGAAAAGGGGTATTCCGAAGCCAAATGGCGAACCACACACTCAGTATACAGAAATGGTGACTTGTATCCAACTCATGGTATTGGTCCTGTGGGGAGTTTTATCAATAATAATAGAGGTAATAGATTCGAATACCTAACATCAATGGCTTCCAAAGCAAAAGGTCTACATCAGTACATTGTAAATCATCCCAAAGGTGGAACAAACCATCCCAATGCAAAAGTAAATTTCAGATTGGGTGATGTCGTCACTACCAATATCATGACAGCCAATGGCGAAACGATCACTTTATCTCATGATACCAACTTACCCAGGCCATACTCCTTAGGTTTCAGAGTACAAGGGACCAAAGGAATATGGATGGATGTCAATAAATCGTTGTATTTAGAAGGCAAAAGCCCAGCACACAAATGGGAAGTTGCGGAGCCTTATTTAAAAGAGTATGACCATCCGCTATGGAAAAAATATGCTGAAGATGCTGCCGGTGCAGGACATGGTGGTATGGACTGGTTTGTGCTCAATGCTTTCTTTGAGGCGCTAAAACGAAATGAACCTATGCCATTGGACGTCTATGATCATGCCAGTTGGGCAGCTATTACTTGTCTTTCTGAGCAATCCATAGCACAAGGTGGTGAGCCCCAGGCATTTCCAGATTTTACAGATGGCAAATGGATGAATAGGAAGCCTATCTTTGCTTTGGATGATCGGTATTGATTCTACCGATGTGTAATATCAAAGCCATCTCATAAGTAGATACAGGACAAGAGACTTACTTTTTTATTTTTTGATAAAATGATGAATAGATTACAATATTTCAATTTATGGAATATTGTTCTTTTCAGGTCACATCAACGCACCAATAATCGTAGCAGAAAATAATGAAGCAATAGTACCTCCTAATAATGCTTTGAGACCAAATTCAGATAAATTTTTTCTTTGTCCAGGCGCTAGTGAACCGATGCCACCGATTTGTATGCCAATGCTTGCAAAATTAGCAAAACCACACAGCATATATGTGGCCATGATGATAGATTTTTGTTGGGTGAGATGGATTACATTGGCTGGATTTTTCAACTCTGCTAGTTGCGCGTAAGCTACAAATTCACTTGCAGCTAGTTTGATACCGAGAAGTTGACCCATAGTCATAATGTCTTCACTCGCAACTCCGATAAGCCACATCAAAGGAGCAAAAATAAGACCTAAAATGGTTTCTATAGATAATTTAGAATATTGGGTGTAGTGATCTATTCCACCATTTAAGCAACTCTTGTCATCAATTGCTCCCAAAGTCAAAGTGTGCAGACTTAAATCACCTATAAAGCCTAATCCAAAATTAATCATTGCAATGAACGCTATAAAAACCAATAACATTGCAGCTACATTTGCGGCTAATTTTAATCCTTCGGTAGTTCCGTTGGCTATAGCGTCTAATACATTAGTACCAATATTTTCATAAGAAACATTTACATCAGTATTGATAGCTTCAGTTTGTGGAAATAATATTTTAGAGATTACAATCGCTCCGGGCGCAGCCATGACGGATGCAGCGAGAAAATGTTTTGCAAACTCAAGTCTCAAAACAGGATCATCGCCTCCCAAAAATGAAATGTATGCAGCCATAACTGCTCCTGCCAAGGTTGCCATGCCTCCTATCATGACCAGCAAGATTTCAGACTTATTCATTTTTTCAAGGTACGCCTTGATCAGTAAAGGAGCCTCCGTCTGTCCTAAAAAAATATTTCCGGTTACTGAAAGACTCTCTGCTCCGGAAATATTTAGTAATTTTGTAAAGATGATGGCAAAAACCTTAACTACCTTTTGTATCAATCCCAAATAGAACAGTAATGAAGTGAGTGCCGAAAAGAAAACTATAGTGGGTAATACCTGGAATAGAAATATAAACCCAAAACTACTGACATCCATAAGCTTATCGCCTAATAAAAAAATTGTACCCGCTTTAGTAAATTCTAATACTGCTACAAATATGCTCCCTACAAATTCAAAAATCGACTTGATGAACGGTACTTTTAAGACACCCAAAGCCAAAACCAATTGTGCGGCTAAACCTATACCCACTGTTTTCCAATGTATAGCTTTCCTGTTGCTGGAAAAAATATATCCGATTAAAACCAAAACTGCCATTCCAATAATGCCTCTTACAATCCCCATATTTCTTTGCTTTTATATTTAAAATCTCTATTTGTAAAATGGTAACTTATTATTTTAAGTCCGAGCTTCAGCTATGTTCAGATGAGATTAAAAATTATGAAATAATTTTATTTCTCACCCAAAAGCTGTTAATTTGTGCGAAAAATAGACAAATTATTTAATCAGGTATCATTTATGAGTTTAAAAAATTCAAATTGCTTTATAATTGGCATTTCGGGAGGCAGTGGATCAGGCAAAACTTCTTTCATTAGAGATATCAAAGAACATTTTACCGATGAAGAAATTTGCTTTCTGTCCCAAGATGATTACTATAAGCCAAGAGAACTGCAAAAAGAAGATGAAAACGGAATAAAAAACTTTGACCTCCCAGAATCCATTGAGTTGGATGAGTTTTATTTTGATTTGGTCAAGCTTAATAATGGCATGGAAGTAGAAAGAGAAGAGTATACCTTTAATAATGAAAAAAAATCACCAGGCATCTTGCATTTTAAGCCTGCACCTATAATTATAGTGGAAGGCTTGTTTGTTTTTTACGAACCTAAGTTGTTTAATATGATGGATATGAAAATCATTATTCACGCCACAGACACTCAAAAAATCATTAGAAGGATAAAAAGGGATAGGGTAGAACGCAATTATCCACTTGAAGATGTCTTATATAGATACGAACATCATGTTTTGCCATCCTTCGAGAGTTTTATTTCTCCCTTTATAAATAAAGTGGATTTGGTAATCAACAATAATAAGCACTACGATATGGGTAGAGATATGTTGATCTCATATTTGAAAACACTTGTCTATAAGGGGAGATTTTAGATATATAATAAAAAAAAAGATATATATAAATTTGTTTTTTTATTTTTTTAATTATCTTTGCGCGATGAATCCTTTTTTACTAAAGGTTATTTTTTTTGTTTGTTCCGACCATTAGAATGATATGAACCTGAGATGAGAAAACCCCAATACTATTTCTCTATCTTTAAAGGTATTTACCATGTTCGTAAAAAAATCTTTTTTAGTTTTATACTATCTGTTAGTTACGTTAGATTTTTCTTTTTCGCAGGGCAATCACTTACAGTTCCGAAAGATTAGTCAGGAAGAACATGACCTTAGTCAGGTATTTGTAAAATCGCAGGTGCTCGAATTCGATGCATCGTCATTGTACAACAAAATGCTGTCTCAGAGATCTCTTGAAGGAGCTTTTACCTTCTCTTTTGGGGAAAATGAGCCAATGACTTTCAATATGGAGGAAGTTCATTTGATAACTGATAAAACAGCATTATATACCTTAGTACCCGGCGGTAAGCAAAAGCTCAATCAATTGCCGGATGTCAAAACTTATAAAGGAACATTTGCTGACGGACGAGATGGCTATATTCGACTTACCTTACACGGAGACTTTTTATATGCCAATATTAAAAATGAAGATAAGGAGTACTTTATCGAACCACTCCAATATTATGACCATTCGAGTAGAGCAGGTAAATTTGTTTTTTATAGTACCCGTGATATAAATCCAAAACATAAAAATAAAAAATGCTTTAGACCAGATTTTACAGATACTGAAATACAAAGAGAAAACGCTGAAGGTCTGAGAATGACTGGCCAATGCTATAAAGTAAAATTGGCTTTGCTGGCTGATTATGCTATGTTTATTGACGCAGCACATGCCGGACTTGATGCAGTAATAGCTCATATTGTAGCTGTGATGAATAATGTTCAAGCTAATTATGTATATAATGCAAGTGTAAATTTTACTAACGGTATCAATTATGAGATCAGTGAAGTTATAGTTTCCACTTGTCCGACTTGTGACCCGATTTCAAGTACTCAAAATCCAACTTTACTATTAACAGAATTTTCCGATTGGGTAGGTATCAACGGATTTTATCATCCATTTCATGCAGCACATTTCTGGACGAATCGTGATTTTATAGGCCCAACTATTGGATTGGCCTTTCTGCAAGGAAACTTGTATTGTCAAAGTAGGGCTCTTGCGGTCCTAGAGGATTGGTCTACAAATGCAGCTCTACTTAAAACAATGGTCGCGCATGAAGTAGCCCACAATTTTAATGGTGTTCACGACGGAACTTCAGGTATGATACTCTCACCTACGGTTTCGGTCACTGATACTTGGAGCAGTGCTTCCAAAACGACGATATCCGGTCAAATAGTAAACCAATCTTCATGCTTTACATTATGTGCTCCTCCGGCTTGTGCAAAATTGGAGAATTTAATTTTAAATAATATTACCACAAGTAGTTTTAATGTTTCGTGGGTTCATAGTCCATCTCAATGGTATACTTTAAAAGTAAGAGAAGTAGGAAATGAAAATTTTATTCAAGAAGTGACTACTATTAATAATACGATCACTTTAAGTCCTCCAGGTTTTGCAATTTGTAAATCTTATGATATATTTGTTTACAATAATTGTAGTAGTTCCGGCCTAAGTGCGCCGCAAAGAGCATTGTTTAAAGGTTTAACATCTCAAGGTTGTTCTGACTTTAACCCACAACAAAAGACAGCATGGTTAGGGTCGAGTGTAGGTTTTATTAATAATTCCATCAGTGCAAATACCTGGCTTTGGGATTTTGGAAATAGTCAGACTGCTACATCTCAAACACCAACGACAACTTATTCAGCAGCAGGAGAATATGATGTTAGCCTTACCGTAAACAACGGAGCTCATTCTTTATTAAAAGACAATATTGTACGAATTTTACCAAATAGAACTGCACCATATACTTTATCCAATGGTGGTAACTTTGAGTCCAATCCTCTTGACTTTGGTGTAGATCAGGTAGAGGGCGTTGTGAATATATGGGAATATGGAACTTCCAATATTGGTTTAGTAACTCAAGGAAATGCTTGGAAAACAAAACTAAATACTAACATTCCACAAATTACGACAAAAAGTGCTTTACTAACACCTAGATTTAATTTTGCTCAGTATCCAAACTATAACCTAAGTTTTGATTTAAGTATGCAAACATTGTTCTGTAATGCTCCTTTTGCAGTGCAACTTCAATATTCTACTGATAATGGAGGTACTTGGACTCGTTTGGGTGGCAATAGTTTTTATGACGGTTATCCAGGAGCATTTTGTGCCATTGCTTCTCAAGTATTTAGTGATGGGTATGGATGGTCTACTTCACAAAATTATAATTCAAAATCCATAGATGTAAGTTTTCTTTCAGGCCAAACGGCAGTAATATTTCGTTTTGTAGCCTCTATAGCAGGAAATTTTACAAGCGGTTACAATATTGATGGTGCCTTAATAGATAATTTTCAAATTACAGCTTCTGGTGCACCGTTGCCATTAGAAAGTTATAGCTTAAAAGCAAAAAAAGACGGGAAACATACATGGCTAAACTGGTCTTCAGAACTTACAAGTAGTGATATAGAATTATTTTATGTTTACCGTTTTTCATCAATGAAAAATGAATTTCAAATAATTGGCCAAAAAAATGTGGATCAGCCTCATCAATTATTATTTGATTTCAAAGATGAATTGCCTTACAATGGCCTAAATCTTTATCAGGTGGGTGCGATGGGTTACGATGGCAATGTCTCCTACTCTAATATAGTCAAAGTTTACCATGACGATCAAGCAAACTTAGATGTCTACCCTAATCCAGCTACTATAGGAAGTGATGTACAATTACTATTAAATGAAGGCGAAGAAATAATTCAAATAACGGTAACAGATATCACAGCCAAGTTGCTGAATGACATGATGTACCTATTCAATCAAAATAAAAAAACCATACAATTTTTCAAAGCCGGTATGTATATCACTCAATTAAAACTATCCAATGGAAATACCTTAAATAAAAAAGTATTGATCCACTAACTTAAAAGGAGTTTAACCCAATTATAGCAAATATGATATAAACGAATATCAAAAGGCTCTTTATGAGCTTTTTTTTTAAGTAAAATTAAACTTTTAAAATATTTAAATAACTTATAATCAATGTTATAGTAATTATTAAATAATTTTAAATCTAATTTATTGAAAAATATTTTAAAAATCACATTAAAATAATTTGTAATATGTAATATTCTATTTATCTTTGCGGGGTGAAGTGATATCTTGTCGTTTCACTAAATACCCAAAGGCAGTAATTAAGTATTTTATTTCTCAAAGTAAAAAATGTTAATTATGTCTATTTTACAAAGTAAATGGAAGTCAATTCAAGTCTTGAGTTTTTTGAGTCTTTTATTGATCATGACGGTTCCAAATCTTGATTTGAATGCGCAATGTGCAAGCGTATCTGGAGCAACAGGAACTAATGAGGTGGGCCTTGAAGCCTGGACAGGAAGTCTCGGAATGAGATTTACAGTCAATTCTCCTATTGTAGTAAATCAACTTGGAGCTTACGACAGTGGCCAAGATGGTTTGACTGGATCAATTACAGTGGGTATCGTCAACAGTGCGGGTACTGTAGTGGTTGATCCTATATCTATGACAGGTACAAGTGATCTACTTTCAGGGTTTTTTCGGATGCGTTCGGTTCCGTCCGTGACCTTAATTCCTGGTCAATACACTGTTATTGCATATGGTTTTAGTGTTACTGATTTAAATGGTAATACTAATGCGGGAAGTACTTTAGCAACATTAAACACTGGCGGTGGATTAATAACTCACAATGATTCTCCTTGGGATGCAGCTGCAATCATGGGAACTTTATCAAGTACGCACACCGCTGGAGGCTTTCACGCTGGAAATTTTTCATTCAGCGCTTTACAGCCAAGATTACGAACTACACTAAATGGTACGGTAATCACAACGAACAATAATACTGTAAATGATACAGCTAGAATTACTGTATGTAATCAAGCCACAAATATTACATTAGGTACGTTTTCAGATATGTCTGGTTCAGTGGCATCAGATTTTACGGTAAAAGCATGGATGGAGTATACCGGTACCAATGTAAATTTTGTTGGAGGTATACCTCCAAACTGGAATTTTCCTAGCGCTAGGAGGCTTTCTGATTTTTCTGGTTTTACAGCTACATTATCAAAACAAAATGTCAATCTTCCAGCAACTGCAACTCTGAGATGGAGATCATTTGTAGATTATAATTTAAATGGGCAGATAGATGAAGGCGAATGCCCCGGTGATTGGGCTGTATATGTAATTAATTTCGAAACTCAACCTCCTGTTATTACTTGCCCAACAAATCAAGTGATAAATCTCAATCCTTTGGAATGTGTAAGGAATGTTTTATATACTGTAAATACTTCAGATTTACCTTGTCTGGGACCCGTTACACTACAGCAGACAGCAGGATTGCCTAGTGAGTCGGATTTTCCAATAGGTGTCACTTCCAATGAATTTATTGCGACAGATGCATCAGGTAATACGAGCACTTGTTCATTTACCATATCGGTAAATGATTATATCAATCCTAATTTAGGATGCAAACCTATAAACTTTTCTGTGGACGGTAGTTGTGGTGAAGAACTCACTCCAACAGAAGTACTTACAGGATGGGAAGGACCTGGTGGTTCTGTACTTTTGGGATGTTTAAGCCAGTTTACCATTAACGTTACGGGTCCTAATGGTCAGAATCTTGGAAATGTTATTTCCGGGGCATTTTTAGGTAAGACACTTAATTATAGTATTTCGCATCCTAATGGATTTACTTGTTGGAATACCGTGTTGATAGAAGACAAACTAGCACCTACGATTACCTGTAGAGATATCACCGTTAATTGTTTAACAGATTTAGCAACCAGAGATGTATTGACTCCTTCAGGAGTGAATGTAGTTTTGGCATCTGATAATACAGTAATTTTAGCATCATTATCTGACAATTGTACTGTAAAGAGTGTTTTAGTAAATGAAATACATAGCCAGTTATCTTGCGAAGCAAACATTGGTACAGTAACCAGAACTTATGTTGCTGAGGATGCATCGGGCAATAGAAGCCTACCATGTACAGTTACCATTTATTTAGCGAGAAGCACTAATATGGGTATTGTATCACCTGCTGCCAATCGTAAACTAAGTTGTTCATCCAACTTCAGAACAGATGATAGAGGCAAAGGATTTCCACATCCAAGCGTTACAGGAATTCCGACTTTCGGTGGTAGAAATCTATGGCCTCAAAGACAATTGGATATGCAGTATTGTAATGCAATGATTGACTATGCCGATGAAGTCATGATAGAGTCAGATTGCAAGACAAGAGTGAGAAGAACCTGGAAAATCACAGAATGGAGGTGTAGTACTTCTGTGGATATATTTGTAGGTGTTCAAATGATAGACATAGTAGACGAGCAAGGGCCAATCATACCAAGAGTGGTAGATTCAACTGTTACGACACAATCAAGAAGTTGTACAGGTAGAGTAATGCTTCCCGTGCTCAATATCATAGATAGTTGTAATAGTGTGTACAAAGTATACGTCAATGCTAATGATGGTAATCCATCAGGTTTTGTCAATAGTAATGGTGGAGTGATGGAGTTAGGCGTAGGAACACATACGATTACCTATACTGCTTTTGACAATTGTTCAAACAGTAGCACGATGAGCTACAGAGTCACAGTCAAAGATGAAACCGATCCTGTAGCTATATGCGATCAGTTTGCCACAGTAAGTCTCAAAACCAATGGTTATACCGAAATCACGGCTTCCGCCGTGGATGATGGAAGTTTTGACGAATGTGGTGCAGTGTCACTTCATATCAGAAGAATGGAAGATCCGTGTAGTTTAGGTCAAGATACAGCATGGTTTGACAAAGTAGGCTTCTGCTGCTTGGACGCTAATCGTACTAGAATGATACAGTTATTGGTCACTGATAAAGGTGGCAATACGAATATCTGCATGGTAAGTGTGAATATCCAGGATAAAGTCACTCCAAGTATGACCTGTCCTAATGATATGACCATAGAAGATTGTAACTTTACTTTTGACCCATCTACGGCAGGTAGTATTGCTGCCTTCGGTGGTGCAGTAGTTATTGATAATTGTCCTAGCAATGTTTCACCAGTATATTCGCTTGAAGATAATAGAAATCAATGTGGAACAGGTGAAGTCATCAGAACGATCAGACTTTCAGAACGCAATGTTTTGTTACAGACATGTACACAAAAGATTACTTTCATAAATGACGATCCTTTCTATATCAATGACGAGAACCATAATGATCGAAATGATGATGTGGAATGGCCAAAAAATTATGTAGCATTAGGTCAGTGTTCTTTTGCAGGATTATTGCCTGAGACATTACCTGATTCATCTTCAGTGCCAAGGTTTACAGAAGATGCATGCGATTTAGTGGGTATGAAGTATGAAGATAAAGTGTATCCTTTCACTACCAATGGAGCATGCTACAAAATCATCAGAACATGGACGATCATAGATTGGTGTCAGAAGTATCCTGATGGAACACACTACACTTGGTCACATGACCAAGAGATCAAGGTGATAGATAACGTAAGACCAACGCTTACAGTTCCTGCGACAACACAGATATTTAATACATCCAACTGTACAAGTTTCTTAATCACACTAGCGGCTACAGCTACAGATTGTACACCACAGGCAGATTTGAAATGGTCTTACAGAATCACGAGTGGAAATACTTTGATTAGAACAGGAAGCACAAGAACCCTTACAGATACATTTCCAGTTGGAGACTATAGAATACAATACACAGTTGAAGATAGATGCGGCAATATAGCTGATGGTGGATATGATTTTAGTGTAAAAACCACAAAATCTGCCACAGCAATCTGTAAGAATGGATTGTCAGCTGCTCTAGTTCCAATGGGCACACCACCTATTTTGATGGCCATGTTGCCTGTTGAGTTTTTTGACAACAAGAGTTATCATGTGTGTGGTTACACATTTGAATTGTCCTACTCTAGTAATGTCAATAATGATACTATCGCCTTTACGACACCTGGCTGCAAACCCATCCAAATGTGGGTAACAGATCAAAACGGTAATACATCTTTCTGCGAAACATTTGTAGATATCCAATTAAATGGACAATCGAATAATTGTAATAATGGTGGTAATCCATTGGTATCTACAGTTTCTGGTAGAACGGTCAAAGAAAACGAAGAAGTGATATCTGATGTTATAGTAAGAATGGAAGGCACAGAAGCCAATCCTGTTACTACTAATAATGATGGAAGATTTGTATTCGAACCAATGACTAATGGCGGAGCTTATAACATACTTCCTGGTAAAGATGGTGACGATCTCAATGGCGTAAGTACCCTAGACTTAGTCATGATTCAAAGACACATATTAGGATTAGAGAAACTAGGTACACCCTATAAGTTACTGGCAGCGGATGTCAATAATAGTGCGAGCATTACAGCATCTGACCTTACGGAATTGAGAAAGTTGATTTTGGGTCTCACTCCTGAGTTCACCAATAATACAAGTTGGAGATTTTTTGATGCCGCTCATAAATTTGCTGATGCTAATGACCCATGGAGAGGATCTCTTGCAGAATCTTATGCTATCGAAAACCTAAACAACAGCATGGACCTTTCTTTCATAGGAGTTAAAGTAGGAGATGTTAATGGTAATGCAAAAGGAAGCCATGCCACTCAAGAAAATACATCTTCGAGATCAGCATTTAAGTTGGCGATTGATAATAAAAGAGTATTTAAAGGTGAAATCATAGAGATTCCTGTCATGGTCGAGCATACCACAGTTTTCTATGGTCTTCAGGCACATTTGGCTACCCATGGCATTATCATTAGAGATGTGAAAGCAAATGCTGTAAAAGTTAATCCTAATGATTATGTGATAACATCCCCTGATCAGGTATGGATAGCTTTAGCCCAGGGTGAAGGACAACGTTTACAAGCTGGTAAAACCATGTTTACTTTAGAGATAGAAATCTTAAGAGACGGTTATCTGGATGAAATGTTGACCATAGGCACTGGATTAAATCCTGAAGTATACACTGAATCAATGGATGTCAAACCTTTGAGTTTAAACTGGAGATCTGATAATAGTGGATTTAACCTGACTTCAGTATCACCAAATCCATGGAATACCCAAACAGAAATTCAGTTTGAAATGCCTGAAGATGGTATGGTGACTTTCAAAGTCAGAGATTATACAGGAAAGAAAGTAATCAGCACTGTGGATCAGTTTAATGCAGGACAAAACAGCATTAGAATTAACAGAGTCGATCTAGGTACTTCTGGGGTGTACGTTTATGAAATCAGATATGGACAAAAAGTACTTACAGGCAAGATGATTGTGATAGAGTAAGTTTCATAAAAACTTTTAAAATTAGCGACTTATCAATTTATTTTGGTAAGTCGCTTTTGTTTTTATAGAAAAATGTTCACCTTTGTTGTAACTTATGAAAGATCGTTTTTATCATAATAGTAAACCTAAAGTTAGTGCATATTTCATATCCTATTACCAAAGAGATTTTGACCCATTTGGTTAGTTTTGATGTTTTAGGAGGTCAATCCAACCTTCCGATATTAAATTATATTATCTCTATATTGAAAGATCATGATATTCCATATCATTTGGTGCCTAATTTGCAGGGTGATAAAGCATCCCTTCACTGCAGGATAGGGCCTGATGTAGATGGCGGATTAGTGCTTTCAGGTCATATGGATGTTGTACCCGTCAGCGGACAAAACTGGAAGACAGAGCCTTTCGAACTCATCGAAAACGATGAGAAACTTTATGCCAGAGGATCCTGTGACATGAAAGGGTTTTTGGCCTGTTGTCTAGCAAGTATCGCCACATTTAAAAATGCTCCATTGAAGAGGCCCATTTATTTTGCTTTTTCTTATGACGAAGAGATAGGATGTCTGGCCGGAGATGAATTGGCTGAAGCTATCATGTCACATTATAGCGAAAAACCGGAGTTCGCGATTATTGGAGAACCTTCTATGATGCAACCGGTTATCGGGCAAAAAGGTATATGTGTACTTTCTACTACAGTTCATGGCTCCGCAGGCCACAGCAGTCGGATCAAACAAGAAGTCAGCGCTATTCATGTGGCTTCCAAATTGATTCAATGGTTGGATCAAAAGATGGATCACTTGATCAGCATTGGAAAAACTAATCATAGGTTTATTCCTCCTCATTCATCACTTCATGTAGGAATAATACAAGGTGGGATTGCTCCCAATGTAATAGCAGATAAATGCATATTCTTTTGGGATGTCAGAGTCATTCCTGAAGATAGTGTTCAAGAAATTATTCAAGAATTTAGATCTTATTGTGCTACTTTAGAGCAAGACCTTCGGTTAAAATTTGAAGGGGCTCGTATCATCACAGAGATCGATCATCCACCCGTTCCACCATTGGGTACACTAGAAGATTCTGACATCGTACCCCTGATACAAAAAATAACTGGAAATACTCAGCTGACTACAGTTGCATATGCTGCTGAAGCGGGACAGTTCAGTAATGCTGGTTTTAAAACAGTAATATGTGGCCCAGGAAACATAGCACAAGCGCATAGGGCTAATGAGTATGTGGAGATAAACCAATTATGTGAATGCCTATCTATGCTTGAAAACCTAGCAGAAGAGTTTTCAACCTAAAGAAACATATTGTCATAATTATAAATTGAGAAATTAAATCTTAAAGAATTATTATTTTTCAGTTATTTTTGCAGTCTAAACACACCAAGTTAGTTTTAATGAAGCAATATCACGACTTATTAAGATATATTTTAGAGCATGGCGCATCTAAGACTGACCGTACAGGAACGGGAACGATCAGCGTTTTTGGCTATCAGATGAGATTTGATCTCCATGAAGGTTTTCCAATGGTGACTACCAAAAAACTTCATCTTAAATCTATTATTTATGAGCTATTGTGGTTTTTAAATGGAGATACCAATATCAAATACTTAACAGATAATGGTGTGCGTATTTGGAACGAATGGGCTGACGAAAATGGAGATTTAGGGCCTGTCTATGGAAAGCAATGGCGATCATGGACAAAGTCAGATGGATCTATTGTGGATCAGATATCTCAATTGATACATACGCTGAAGACCAATCCTGATAGTAGAAGGATGATCATCAATGCCTGGAACGTCGGTGAATTGGATCAGATGGCTTTGACACCATGTCATTGCCTTTTTCAGTTTTATGTAGCGGATGGCAAACTATCTTGTCAGTTGTATCAACGATCTGCCGATACCTTTTTGGGAGTACCCTTTAACATTGCTTCCTATGCATTGCTGACTATGATGGTAGCACAGGTTTGCGATCTCGGAGTAGGGGAGTTTATACATACTTTTGGTGATGTACATTTATACAATAATCATATCGATCAGGCCAATGAACAGCTTTCAAGAACACCCAAAGCATTACCCAAAATGTCTTTGAATCCTGAAGTTAAGTCTATTTTTGACTTTAAATTCGAAGATTTTGTTTTATCAGACTATTTCCCGGATCCTCATATCAAAGCCGAAGTATCCGTTTAACTTATCAAATATCATAACAATGAGCCACAAATTAATTATTTACACATTATTTTTATTTTTAATATTTTCTTGTAAAAACAAAGAAATGAATACAACCACAAATACGGATAATCCGCTTATGGTCGAATTTGATACACCCTATGGTGTTCCACCTTTCCATTTGATTAAAAATGAACACTATAAACCGGCTATGGAAGCTGCTATGGCCAAAAATAAAGAGGAAATAGATGGCATTGCCAATGCGACAGAAACACCTGATTTTGAAAATACGATCGTGGCATTAGACAAAACCGGTAGTATGCTCAACAGGATATCCAGTATATTTTTCAATATGACCGGTGCACACACCAATGATACTTTAGAGCAGATTTCTCAAGATATGGCACCTGTTTTGGCCAAGCATAGTGATTATACCTCATTAAATAAAAAACTCTTCGATAGGGTTAAGGCTGTTTGGGACAATAAAGCAAGCGCTAAATTGAATGAAGAACAAAATCAATTGCTTGAAAAGACCTATAAGTCTTTCATCAGAAACGGAGCATTACTTAATGATAAAGAAAAAGAGACCATCACCAAGATCAATGAAGAATTGTCATGGCTTGCGGTAAAGTTTGGTCAAAACAATTTGGCTGAAGTCAATGACTTTAAACTGGTAGTGGATAAAAAAGAAGACTTGAAAGGTTTATCTGATGACTTGATTTCAGCAGCGGCTGATGCAGCTAAAGAAGCGAAGATGGAGGGCAAGTGGCTTTTTAGTTTGCAAAACCCTAGCATCATGCCTTTTTTACAATATGCCGAAAACAGAAGTCTCAGAGAAAAAATTTGGGATGCTATGCAAAAAAAAGGGAATAACAATAATGCAACAGATACCAAGGAAATCATAAAAAAAGTGGTCAGCCTGAGAGTCCAAAGAGCAAAACTACTTGGATATGCCACACATGCGCATTATGTACTAGAAGAGCAAATGGCGCAAAACCCTAACAATGTAAACAAATTGCTACAGGATCTTTGGAAACCAGCCATCAATAAAGCAAAAAATGAAGCTCAGGAGATTCAAGCATTTATTGATGCCGAAAAAGGGGGATTCAAACTAGCTCCGCATGATTGGAGATTTTATGCTGAAAAGATCAGGCAACAAAAATACAATCTTGACGAAAACGAAGTTAAGCAATATTTCAGTCTTGAAAATGTACATCAAGGTGTTTTTTCTACTGTACAAAAACTTTTTGGATTGACCTTTAAGGAAAGGAAAGATCTTCCTAGTTATCATCCTGAAGCTACGGCTTATGAAGTCAATGATGCAGATGGAAGCTTTGTAGGGATATTATACATGGACTTTCATCCACGCGCTAGCAAGCGTGGCGGTGCTTGGATGACATCATACAGTGATCAAAAAATGAAAGATGGCAAAAGAGTGCCACCGGTGATATCTATTGTGTGCAATTTCACCAAAGCTACGGGTGATACCCCTGCATTACTTACGTTTGACGAAGTATCTACTTATTTTCATGAGTTTGGACATGCTTTGCACGGATTGCTTTCTCATGTTAATTATGGATCATTAGCTGGTACGAATGTGCCTACGGATTTTGTAGAATTGCCATCCCAAATCATGGAAAATTGGGCATCAGAACCCGAAGTGTTAAAAAGCTTTGCTAAACATTATAAAACGGGAGCAGTCATTCCTGATGCGCTGATTCAAAAAATTAAGAGTACGGGTACTTATGGACAGGGCTTTGCGACCACAGAGTATTTGGCAGCTTCTATCCTGGATATGGATTTCCATACGCAGACTCAAGCTATGGAGCAGGATGTCGCATTATTTGAAAAAAATAGTATGGATTCCAAAGGTTTGATCAATGAGATTATCCCTAGATACAAAAGTACCTATTTCAATCATATTTTTGGCGGAGGCTATTCAGCTGGATATTATAGTTACATATGGTCAGAAGTATTAGATTCCGATGCGTTTGAAGCTTTCAAAGCTAAAGGTCTTTTCGATAAAGAAACCGCTATGTCTTTCCGAAAAAACATCCTTGAAAAAGGTGGCTCTGCTGATCCTATGGAGCTCTATAAAAGATTCCGTGGTGCAGAACCCAAAATCGATCCATTGTTGAAAAAGCGAGGTTTGAATTGATTTAAAAAACAAAAGCGACAACAAACCTAAATTGTCGCTTTTATTTAAGACCCATGCTGGCACCCATGCTGGCGCAAGTTTGTAACTTGTGCCCCTATACAATAAGAATTTAAAATTCATCACAACAAACCCTTTGCTGGCGCAAGTTTGTAACTTGTGCCCTTATACAATAAGAATTTAAAATTCATCACAACAAACCCTTTGCTGGCGCAAGTTTGTAACTTGTGCCCTTATACAATAAGAATTTAAAATTCGTCACAACAAAACCTTGCTGGCGCAAGTTTGTAACTTGTGCCCTTATACAATAAGAATTTAAAATTCGTCACAACAAACCCTTTGCTGGCGCAATTTTGTAACTTGTGCCCCAATACAATAAGAATTTAAAATTCGTCACAACAAAACCTTGCTGGCGCAATTTTGTAACTTGTGCCCCAATACAATAAGAATTTAAAATTCGTCACAACAAAACCTTGCTGGCGCAAGTTTGTAACTTGTGCCCCAATAGACCGAAGACATAAAGCATGAATCCTGATAATTGTAACTTGAACCCCAAATATTAAGCATTAATTATTAAAAATAAATCAATGAAAAACGCAAATCCTAAACTCTTCGTTACTTTAAATATTGTGGGAACTATTTTGGCATTAACGCTCAATTTTCTTGCCGTAAGTCTACCCCTTAACAATAAAACCACCGGTGAATTATCGGATGCATATAACAATTATTTTGTTCCTGCAGGATTCACATTTAGTATTTGGGGTATTATATACTTGCTTATGCTTGGATTTGTTTTTTATCAGTCTTGGAATTATTATAAAAAGAATGAGCAGTCAATGGATATCATTAATGCAATAGGTCCTTGGTTTTTTGGTAACTGTGTGGCCAATGCAGGTTGGATCATCGCTTGGCACTACGAACTAGTACCGTTATCCTTGTTGATCATGTTTTTTCTGCTATTCAGTCTCTGCACCATTTATACCAAACTAAGTAATCTAAGGCCTCTTTCATTTGGTGATAATATGTTTGTCCAAGTATTTTTTAGCACTTATTTAGGTTGGATTAGTGTAGCTTCCATCGCTAATGTGACGACTTTGATTATTTCTCTAGGTTGGACAGGCAGTGATGCGCTTCAAGGGTCTTGGGCCTCAGTTATGGTCATTGTAGCCACTATATTAGCTATTGTAATGATTTACAAACAGAAGGACATTCCTTTCGCTTTAGTGATTATTTGGGCATTATACGGCATTTATTCCAAAAGGGTTTTATTTGTAGATGATGCAGCCTCTATGCAATTAGCCACGGTAAGCAAATATGGTATGGCCATGCTTTCTATTTATGCCGTACTTAACCTGTTAGGTAAACGTTTTTATATGTTTGAAAACAAAGAAAATTGATTCACAGCTAGATCAGATGAATGGTAATTGGCACAATGATTGCTACTATACGCATATAGCTAATTTTTACTAATACTGATTTAATGAGACTAGAGTTTTTATTTTGTTTAGTTTTATTGACCCTTTGGTCTTGTGTAACAGATGATAATGTTACGCCTGCTATCCCTTTTAAAAATATAGTAGGTAATTTTGAAGGAGTAAGTAAAGTTTGTTCCGCTCCCATCATGGCAGTGGATACATCTTGCAATTTAGGAGTGAGTAATGGATTCAAAGTTTTAATTGAAAATCTCACTACAATCAAAGTAACGGATGCAACATCTCAATTTGTAGGTCATGAATTGAATTTTATTAAGACAGAAAACTTGTCAGGTGATCTGATTCATTTTTTTAAAGGATCAGATAGTAATGCTATTTTAAACCTGAATTTCAGCGAAAACTCAAAGGAGTTGAAATTTGAAAGCTTCGTAAATACTGATGGTGTCCTAAAATCTGATTATTTTATAGGAGTTAAAAAATAAGTTTACAATTTTACTTGAACTACTTTTTTTGAAAGCCTGCTTGCTTCTGCAGCGAAACCCATAATGTGTGACTCTATCGATGCATCTATAGTACTAGAAAGCAATGAAGCATCTTGTTCTGACACAGCATGTATCCACTGAGCGACCAAACCAAAATCTCCACCACCATGCCCATCAGTGACTTTTTGTTCCCACACTTCTGATTTACCCGTTTCGAAATTCGTATGGGTAAACGATTTCATATCCCCTGAAATATCTCCTTTTGTACCCAGAATTCTGGTTCGCCTGCCTTCGTAAGAGACATGTGCTTCCATCGAAAATGCGACCGTAGTATGATCTTCGAATTCAATATTGCATACATAATGGTCAGGCTGATCGTTTTCCATACGGAATACACATCTTCCATAATTGGTAGTAGCCAATTTGTTTAAAATATGATCACCGTGTTTTTCTTGATCTTCAGGTAAGTCCAATACATAAGTCCATTGTCTGTTTCTATGATATATTTTTAATGCAGAGTAAGGACAAGTAGCTTCCACCGCACAGCCATCCATACATCTTGGTGTACTGCCCGGCGGTGCATTTTCTGACCGAAAATAGGTGAGATTTCCGAATGCCTGGACATATTTGGTTGGTTTATTGACAAGCCATTTGATAATATCCAGGTCATGGCATGATTTTGCTAAGATGATAGGGGTGGTTTTTTTGCTATTGTGCCAGTTTCCCCTCACATAGGAATGCGACATGTGGATATTGCCAATGGGTTCGAGATGTTGGATACTGATCAATTGGCCGAGGGTACCATTGGCGATGAGATCTTTGATTTTGATCCAGTATTCAGAATATCTTAACACATGACAGACAGCAACAATTCTTTTATTTTTTTTCGCAAGGTTCAATATATCTCGACACTCTTTTTCAGATGGTGATATCGGCTTTTCAAGTAAGACATCATATCCCATAGCCAAAGCTTTCATACAAGGGCCATAATGTAAATTATCTGGCGTGGTAATAATCACAGCATCAGCAAATTTTGAAACCTTAAAAACATCCTCCCAAGTATTAAATCGGTTTTGTGGCGCTATGTCGTGTAATGTGCTAAATTTTTCGTTTCGAATGGAGATAGGTTCGGCTACTCCAATAATATTTAACTGATCCGGATACTTAAGGCTATATCTACCGTAAAGTGTACCCCTAGCTCCAGCACCAATGACAATAGCAGTTACCGTTTTCTTTACAGGATTGTCATGATACCCTTCTTCGTTGTGTAATGGTATTTCTAGTATTTCTTCTAGTGAGGAAAAGGG
>CAMBRK010000004.1 GCA_945870185.1 Aureispira sp. CCB-QB1
TATATTACCACTTTTGAGACATCAGGAGAATGGCAAAAGATATCTGTACCTTTGAAAGATCTCTACCCTTCCTTTAGAGGACGTACTTTGGATTTGCCCAATTACAACAGTGCATCTTTTGAAGAATTAGCGATTTTGATCGGAAATAAAAAGAAGGAATCCTTCCAATTGATCATTGACAAAATGGTATTGGAGTAGTTAACTAGCAACTTTCAGAACAAATCACCAAGAATGAAATTCGTCTAGGTCATTTGGTTCAATGACTTAAATTGAATACATCGAAAGCAATGTTATACTCTCAATAAATTTATTTTTTTACGTAAAGTAAGAAAAAATTGATATCTAAGTTTCTCGGAAACTTCTGACAACAATACAGATTTTGATTTCATTTGATCGACCCACTGACTACATTCTTCAGAAAATTCTGGGTTAAAAGTCATGAGATGGTTAAATGTATTAAATGTGATATGGGTGTATACCGTATCCCCCTCAAAAGCTTGAATACAATTATTGGACAAGAAGATATCACTTTGATACATTTTAAAAGATGATGACAGTGATCCATTTCTATTTAATATAGTTTTTTTTCCTGTCTCTGCTTCTCTTTCAAGTTTATTAAGCAATTCATCCAAGCTATCACACACTTTATTTGAATCTTCGGCAGATTCAAACAAACCGGAGTCCTTGTAATATTGAATTTGCTTTATGGTGCTATCCAAAGTTTCCGGTGCCCAAATTTCATAAGAGTCCACACCATGATAAAAATAAAATATTTTTTCTACTAAGTCTTCAAATTCTTCAATCTCTTCTTCGGCATTAAATTTTTTATGTCTATAAGCATCAACATTAAGTACCGATCTTTGCCAAAAGAACATCTTAAAACGGCTCAGGCTCTTGTATCCAAACTGCCTGAAGTATGGAACATCCATAGCCGTCATGGTCATCAAGGCATCTTTAGATAACGTCATTTTTTCTAATGCCTTACAAATAGTGGTCAGGTATTCCAAGATCTGAAACTTATCTTTGAACATGGCATTAAATTGAAAGGGCACCATTTTGTTTTCATAATCC
Source organism: Aureispira sp. CCB-QB1 (assembly GCA_945870185.1). GTDB lineage: Bacteria > Bacteroidota > Bacteroidia > Chitinophagales > Saprospiraceae > OLB9. Next base: position 1,072 of record CAMBRK010000004.1, read on the forward strand.
ATGACCGCATCAAAAGATACATTGAATTTGCGACAAACCAATTTAATTTCCTCAATAGTCAATAATGTTTGACTTCTCATTCTTCTGTATGCTGCATCTAGGTTGATGTTGAGCAAAGTTGCTAAGTCTTGCGCAAAACTTTCGCCCACATATTTCTGCCTACACAATCTGATTAGTGCATCCTGAGTATCCATTATCTAATTTTAATAATTAAATTTTATAAATTATTATTCAGTGCAAATTTATAATATTTATTTCAAATATAGTTAATCCATTGTAATAATACTTTTTCAGATCGCACTTAATATAATACTTTTATGTAATAAATACTTTGTTTCTTGATTTTATATGCAAAATCAGATTAAATTGATATAGTCTTTTGATACTACCTTTGTGTTATTAAATTTTAAAATTCATTATTCATTAATCAAACAAAATGTAGTATTATGAAAAAGTTTTTTTTCCAGTTCTTAATTATTTTGCAGGCCACCATGGCAATGTCACAGAATCCACGAATGGCTGTAGTAAGTTTTGACGCAACGAACACAAACATTCAGGCCAATGATCTTACAGAATTACTTAGGATCGAAATAAGTAAACACAACAAATATGAAATAATAGACCGCTATGAAATTCAGGAAGTTTTGCAAAGAGAACAAGTAACTGCAGCTACCTGTTTTAGCAAATCATGTCTCATTAATGCTGGCAAGAGTCTTGGCGTAGATTATATGCTAAGTGGAAGTGCTGACAAACTCGGCGATGCATTATTCCTACGCATCAGGCTACTAAATTTGAAAGCAGGTACCATAGAAAAAGAAGTGGTAAAAGAATTCATTGTAATACCTGAAAAGGTCAATACTATGATTTCAATTTGTGTAAATGATCTTTTAGGTATTGAGAACGACAAACTTATAGTTAACAGTTTGTCAAATCGGGAGAGTTACGAAAGTGCTATCAATAATCCTTATTATCAAACACTCAATTTATCCGGACCTCGTATGGGCTACACTTTTGTATCGGGTGAAAATGCAAATATATTAAGAAGTTCAAAATCAGTAGGAGGATTTGACTCATCACCGTACTATTTTCAAATCGGATACCAATTCGAAAGACAATATTTAAGTGAAGGTAAGTGGCAAGCTTTACTTGAAATTTTACCCATGGTATCAGGTGTTGATCAAGGCCTGTTCATTCCTAGCCTTACTGTTTTAAATGGCATCAGAAGCAATATGAATGGTTTAGAGTTTGCTATAGGACCGACCTTTAGCCTTGTCAAAAAGGCCGAAGTCTACGAAAAAGATGGCCAATGGCAGTTGGTAGATGGCCTAACTCCAGTCGGAACAAACACTTTTGAAAGATTAGATAGCAGAGGTAAATTAAAATTGAATAGTGCTGTAATTATTGCCGTAGGATATTCACTACGGTCCGGAAAACTTAATATCCCTATCAATGCATATGTTTCACCTTCGCGCAATAATCTACGATTAGGTATTTCCTTCGGATTTAATACTAAGAGGTAATTTGAAAATAAGCTATGTCTAAAATAGTTAATCTAAAAAAATAAAAAAATTACATCAATAAGAAGTGAGAGCACAGATAAAAATGTGACTCTCATTTTTTCATAAATAGCTGCATATCATTGAAGATAATAAAGTCATCAGAGAAAATCTCATGAAATTTTTTGGTTTTCGACAAGAACAAGTAAACCGTTTTGTTCATAAAAATTGAGTTAAATATTCTTACTATTCGGACTTCACAGTTTTCCAGAGATATTTAATCAAGGTCTGTGATTACTACGTTAAGAACAATTTTTTCGACATCCTCTTTGCGGCATAACTCAGTACCTAGATTGAGTGTGGCTGCTGTACCACAAGCGACACCATACTGGATGGCCTGAGATAGGCTTTTGCCAGTATACAATGAAAAAACAATACCTGCTACCATACTGTCACCGGCGCCTACTGTACTTTTTCTTTCTACTACCGGAGGCTTTATTTGTTGAGCAAAATTAGCAGTAACCAACATGGCTCCTGCCTCACCCATGGAAACTACGATTACTTCACATTTTTTACTACTTATGATCTTGCGAGCCACATCTTTTATCTCACGTGACAAAAGTTCCTTTTTTCCCACTATTGCACTTAATTCTCTAAGATTGGGCTTGATTAAGTATACTCCTGCATCTACTGCTCGAATCAAAGCATCTCCTTTGGTGTCAACGATCAACCTAGCTTTTTTAGCCACTGCGATAGCTGATATCTCTGAAAAGATGGAAAGTGGGACACCTGGAGGCAAACTACCGCTTACCACTATGTATTGCAGATCTTTAGCTTGTTGAAGATGATGCAAAAACAGTTGCCATTCATGGGCAGATAAGGGAGTCATTGGCATGCCAAAACGATACTGCTTATCATTGGACTTATCTACTACGATTATATTTTCTCGTGTTTCATGCTTACTTGAAATCACTAAAGTATTTATGCTTTCGTCCATCATGAGCTGATCAAATTGCTTTCCTGCGCAGCCACCAGAAACATACATAGCAGTAGATGTACTTCCTAACTTATGTAATGCCCTAGAGACATTTATACCGCCACCACCAGGTTCTGATGTAATATCCGAACAATTCATTTTTATATCAGGAGCTAGGTAGGCCACCGAAGTACTTTTATCAATACACGGACTGAAAGTAAGCGTTATAAATGCAGACATAAATATTAATTAAATCGTAAGCTATTTTGATTAAAAGGAAGATTCGTAAGCTAGTAATTTTCTGCGTGCATTATTCAATTCTCTTCGCAATGTGTCATTTTGCAACAAAAGACTTATAATCACTTCTATACCTTCGATGTTTATACCTAGCTCATAGTAAAAATGTGCCATCTTCTCAATTTCCTTGAGATCTTCCGCTAAAATATACTTATCATCATTAAAAACGACAATGGTGATCAAACCATATTCATGTAATGAGTCAATAAATGACAATTCAACTTCGTGATGTAGGCAAAAGTGTTGTAATAGTACTTTATTGCTTGTTTCCATCTTGTCTCAGTTTTTGAAGTTCGCTAAACAATTCCTTTTCTTTATCAATGAGTTTCGAAGGCAACTTTATATTAAACATAATGTACAAGTCACCGAATTCATTTTCTTTTTTATATACTGGAAAACCTTTACCTTTTAGTTTTACTTTAGCAGAAGACTGTGTGCCTTCAGAAATTTTCAATTTTACTTTTCCGTCAAAGGTATCAACAAAAATTTCTCCACCTAAAACTGCAGTATAAAGATCGATATCAACTGTTTTATATAAGTTGTCCCCATCCCTCTTAAAAGAAGTATTGTTTTCAATGGAAAAAGTTATGTAAAGATCACCACTAGGGCCACCATTGACTCCAGGACCACCGTGTCCGGCTATTTTTATTATTTGGCCATCATCGATACCTGCCGGGAAAGTAAATCTGATCTGCTTGCCATTGACGGTAATGGTCTGTTTTTGTGTTTTATATACATCAGTCAATTGCAATTTTAATCCTGCCTGAATGTCTTGTCCCCTAAATTTCGTTTGACGGCCTCGACCGCCTGATTCGTTACCAAACATAGACCCAAAAAAGTCAGAAAAATCCCCAAAATCCTCTCCGGAATAATTTCCTGAACTAAAGGCTTGACCAGATCTTCCTTGAGACTGACCTTGGCTTTGTTGCATTTTTTCTATTTCATCTGCGTGTTGCCAATCTTTGCCATATTTATCATACTTTTTCCTCTTATCGGCATCACTCAGCACTTCGTTGGCCTCATTTATTTCTTTAAATTTTTTTTCGGCCTCCACATTATCCGAATTAAGATCAGGATGATATTTTCTGGCCAATTTTCGATATGCAGATTTAATGTCTGCTTCGCTAGCTGTATTGGGAATACCCAATGCTTTATAATAATCTATGTATTCCATTCATTATAATTAAAGTCAGATAAAAGCAGATTACTTCTACGTTTATGCAAATGTACAATTATCCACGGTAAAAATATTCATTACTAAATTAGATGAGCATGATTGATATCATTAGTTATTTGACTGTAATCATTTTAATGATTTAATGCTTTAAAAATCGATAACTTTGAAGTTGAAATTAAAGTTTGATAATTTATAATGAGTCATTTTGATTCAGGAAGGTTAAATCACAAATTTAATTGAGACTCTTTTTCCATGTCTTTATTTCTTATATCGATTTCATCTTCATTATATCCCGTTTGGGTCTTCTTTTTAATAATTTTCACTAATTTTGGTTATTTTTGCAGATCAATATAGTTATTTAGCCAATGAAACACATTTTAGAATTCATATACAACAGACTTTTTTCCACTAGCGCTGCAGGACTATACTTATTAGTTTTTGCTTTTGCCATCGGAGCGGCTACTTTTGTAGAGAATGATTTTGGTACGAGTTCTGCGCAAGACGTCATTTTCAAAGCTAGGTGGTTTGAGCTGCTTTTAGTTTTATTTGGTGGTACCATTGTTGCTAATATTTTCAGATTCCGGATGGTGCAACAAAAGAATTGGGCCGCACTTATGTTCCACAGTGCCATTATCATCATCATCATAGGTGCGGGAGTTACTCGATATTTTGGTTATGAAGGTATGATGCACATCAGAGAAGGTAAAGCTGCCAACTCCTTTTTATCTACCGAAACATTTTTAAATTTTAAAGTAAGCCAAGGTGGCAAATCCTATTCTTTTGATGAGCCTGTATTTTTTTCAACTTTGGGTAATCATTCGTTTTCAGGTACTTATCAGATTGGCACAGATGTTTATGCGGTCAATGTCACTGACTTCATACCCAACCCTAAAGAACAATTGACTGACCAAGCAGGTGGAAAAGCAGTCATGAAAGTCGTCATAGCTGGTCAACAAGGGCGAGAAGAAATATTTGTAAATCAAGGAGATCGAGTCAATATAAACGGGATTAACTTTAATTTTACCCCAACATTAATGCCCAATGCTTTTAATGTGATCGTGCGAAATGATTCGTTATATTTTGCTACAGATGTGGCAGTAGTGCAAACGGTGATGGCCACACAGAAGACTGATACTATTCCACCTTCTGACTACTTACCATTAAAATTGAGATCTATGTATGTTTTGGGGAATGCAGGTTTTGTGATCGGAGATTTCAAATCATCTGCAACTATGGCAATTGTGGCAGGTGATCAGAAAATGAAAAACGAAAGTAAGGCTGGACTAAGGATGACCATTGCTAAAAATGGTGTTGTACAAAACAATTTCTTAACAGGTCAAAAAGGTGTGGAAGGAATGCCAAAAGTTTTTAATTTTGGTGAATCGCAGATGGCCGTTAGTTATGGCTCAAAAATAGTGGAAGTGCCATTCAGCATACAACTCAGAGATTTTATCATGGACAAATATCCCGGTACCAACAATCCATCATCTTACGCCAGTGAAGTGACAGTCATAGATCCCGGCAATGGAGTAAACATGCCGTTCAGAATTTATATGAACAATATCTTGGATTATGGTGGATACCGCTTTTTTCAGTCATCTTTTGATCAGGACGAAGCAGGTACTTACCTCAGTGTCAACCATGATTTTTGGGGTACTTGGGTTTCTTATATTGGCTACATCTTATTGACCATAGGAATGGCTATGACTTTTTTTAGTAAAAACAGCCGCTTCTCCAGCTTACTTAAAAGAATGAGCGAACAACAAGGAGCCAAAACACCTATCTTAATAATCGGACTTTGTTTGTTTTTGAGTAGCCATTTGTCTGCCCAAAACCTTGCTTCCAATGTAAGCCAGGATGATGCCACCACTTTTGGCAAAATGATCGTTCAGGACCACAATGGTAGGTTCAAACCGGCAAACACCTTATCGAGTGAAGTTTTAAGGAAATTGTCCAAAAAAAGTACTATTTCAGGTTTATCGTCAGACCAAATCTTTATTTCTATGATGATGGATCCTGCCAAATGGGAAAATGTACCTTTGATACACATCGGCGCGCATCCCGAAGTCGCCAGGCTTTTGGGTACTACAGAAAAACTGGTGAGCTATCGTCAATTTTTTACAGATGACGCCCAATACAAACTCCGAGACCAAATCAGAAATGCCCAATCAGTCAATCCCAAGGATCAAGGTACATTCGAAAAAGCGATCATCAAGGTAGATGAAAAAATAAATATTGCCAATATGGTGTTTTCCGGCAGACTCCTACGATTATTTCCGGTACCCGGCGATCCGCTAAACACTTGGATCTCACTTGCTGATATCCGCGAAATGAAGCTACCCGATCCCAAAACACTACAAGCTTTTGAAAACTTTGCTTCATATATTCAGGCACTGGAAAAGCGCCAAGTGAATGTCTCAAATTCTTCAGAAACAGCTAACTATCTGAATCAAATATCAGCCATTCAGCAGGAAGTTTCTGGTAGTATTTTGCCTTCTCCTACCAAAATAAATGCTGAAATATGGCTCAACCAAATGAATGTCTTTGGCAGATTGAGAAATATTTATGGACTTTTAAGTCTGGTATTTTTAGCTACTTTCTTTGTTAGTGTTTTTAGCAGTAGGTTTAATGTAACCAAATATACCAATCTTGCATTTTCTCTACTATTAGCCATTTTTGCATTTCATACTTTGGGACTTGGATTGCGATGGTATGTATCTGGTAGGGCTCCATGGTCCAATGGATACGAATCTATGATCTATATCTCATGGACGACCATGCTGGCTGGCCTTATTTTTTCCCGAAAATCATTGGGAGGAATGGCGGCAACCTTAGTATTGGCCGCTACCATCTTACTAGTAGCCGGTATGAGTTGGCTAGATCCGGAGATCACTCCTTTGGTTCCGGTGCTGAAATCCTATTGGCTGACCATACACGTGTCTTTAGAAGCGGGTAGTTATGGCTTTTTAATGCTCGGTGCTGTGATCGGCATGCTCAATCTCATCCTGATGGTATGTACCACCGCATCCAACCTAGATAGAAACGAACGGGTCATCAAGGATTTAACTGTAATCTCAGAAATCACCCTTCTAGGTGGATTGTTTATGGTCAGTGTGGGTACTTATTTAGGTGGTGTATGGGCCAATGAATCTTGGGGAAGATATTGGGGATGGGATGCTAAGGAAACTTGGGCGTTGGTCACGATATTGGTATATGCTTTTATCCTCCACATGAGATTTATTCCTGGACTGAGAAGTTTATTTGCCTTTAATTTTGCATCCTTATTTGGTTTTGCCACCGTAATCATGACTTATTTTGGCGTCAATTACTATCTGTCAGGTTTACATTCATATGCCGCAGGTGATCCAGTACCTGTACCACCACAAGTGTACTATGCAGCGATAGTTTTGGGAGTGCTGAGTATAGCAGCATTTATTAGATGGAGGATGGTGAAGTAGGGAAATGGTAAATAAAATGTATAATTTTTAATCATCATCCTTTTTATTCAATCTACCTTCACGCTTTATGTTATCATCGTCTGCACTTTTATGGCACCTAACACAATTATTAAAATCTGTAATACCTTCTTCTCTATGTTCTGACGCAATATTTGCTGGTGTGTGTTCGTGGCAACCATAGCAAGTATAGGTATCAAAATTACTGTTTTTATGGCAAACAATGCAGTCTGTATTATGATCTTGATCTAATACAAAATAGGATGAATGTTTAAATGTTGCCGGTTTCCATTGCGTAATGCTATGGCAAGTTAAACAATTTTCGTTTATAGCTGCGTGCAGTTTATCCTTAGGCTTTTGATGACAGCTGATGCAATTTTGAGATTCATTTTTATTGACCAAATTATGATCAAAGCTAGATACCGTTTTCCAATTTTCAAAGGTATGGCAACTACTGCAAGATGTAGATAGAACAGAATGTAACTTATCTTCTTGTCTTGCGTGGCAACTCAAACAATTCTGGATCGTTGTTTTATCTAAAAGTGTATGTTCAAAAACTATAGTTTGTGTGGTATCAATCCCTTTATGGTCACTATGACAAAAGACACAATTTTGTTTTGGAATAAGCTTATGAAAATTTATAGATTTACTGAATTGTACATCAATACTATCTTTTACTAACCCAATGGAATCAATATTATGACAAGCAATACATTTTGTGTTGGGTACGCCTCTGAAAGGACTGTGACATGATAGGCAGTCATTGTTAAGTTTTTGGTGGCCATTTGTTAGCTCTCCTGGATTAATCAACGTATGTGGAAATTTGACTATCAATAAAGAAACAGTAACTAAAATAATTACACCTGAAAAAAGGAGCTTATTCATTAGGAGAAAATTATAATGGTAATAATATGAAGGATGGATAATATAAAAAATACCATAGCGATGGGCAAATGAATGACACGCCATTGCTTTATCACACCATAGGTTATAGAGTCATAAAATAATTCATTTTCAATTGATTCGTCACTTAAGCCTTTTGCGGCAAGAGCTAATCGTCTTTCATTCATAGACTCTCTTGCATTTCGTATTATAAACTTCCCTACTAAGCCACTAAATACATTGATCATCATCATATAAGTGGCAAGCCAGCCTAAATGAGCATTGTAGTGAACACCCGCATGAACTAATATCAATACAGATCCCGCCCATGCCATATACTCATGATAAGCTAAATACGTTTTTGCATTGCCAGATTTTATTAGTTTTCTCTTTTTAGCAGAATAGACAAATGATCCCATGATAAGCAAAGTTCCAGGAATACCTAGATGTTTTCCCACCCAATATATATTTCCTAAATGGAGCAAATAATCTATCAAAAAGGCGAAAAAAACCATTAACCCAAAACACAATAAAAATGGAATTATAAATTTTACAAAAATGGAATTTGACATGAAAATTAAATTTGTCATCATAATCAGATGCTGCACAAATTTAAATCTTATTTTAACCAATTCGCATGATTAAAGTCATCAAATTCAATGTTTTAATGCAAGCTAATACACTAATCTCCCTTAGGATGGCACCCAAAACATGCTGTACTTACAAATTGATAACCTCCGACTTCATCGTGTTCTTTAGCTAGTTTTGATGCATCATTATGTTCATGGCATTGAATACAACTAAAGGTATTATAATCGCCGGCAATTGTATGGCAATCTATACATTGATCCCATTCACCTTTGTGATTGCCCGAATAGATAGGAAATCTGTTATCATGATTAGAAAATGATGCCGGCATCCAGCCAATGGCTAGTGTATGACAAAGATTACATTCTTGTGGAAACAAGGCATGGTCAGGATTTTTTGCATTTTGAAAATCAACCTGATGACAATTTATACATTCAGGCCTTGTATCCGCATATATTGGTGTTACGTGGCATTTTGTACAATCACTAATATAATGACCTTGCTCCAAAGGGAAAAAACTATGTACAATGCCTTCTGCTTTCCAGTCCGTACCCGATATTCTGTGGCATAACGAGCAGTCTGTCGGAAAATTTTGCCCTGTATGATCTGGCATTTTGGCTGATGTATAATCGTTAAGATGGCAGGATATACATTCAGGATTGATGGGGCTAAATCTTAAATTTGTTTCACTATGATGACAAGCATCGCAATTTATAATAGAGTGCACGCCCATGAGTGGAAAAGAAGTTTGTTCATGCATTTTTGTAATATTTTCGACTACCCATGATATTTCATTATGGCACCGCGCACAATCATTGCCCACAGTTTGTTGATGAATGTTATTGTGGCATGTAAAACAATTATGCTCTGCCTTTTCAAACTGCAGTGATTCATGGCATGTCCTACATTCGAGTTTATCATGTTGCCCTTTAAGTGGGAAATCGGTATCGTTATGATCGAACGATGAATGTAGTTTGTCATATGTCCAATTTAATGGATTATGACATTTTGCACAATCAAATCTTAACTTGTCGCCATGTGGAGACTGACTCCAACCTATCGAAGAGGTTATTAGTAAAATGAGTAAAAGCAATTTTTTATGATGCAATGTATTGAATTATTAGGTGATTTGTGATCTACTTCCCTGCTGCATCTTCCATAATGATTTCATATTTGTAGCCTGCGCCAAAGTCTTTATTTAAAGTGATTTTACCATTCAGTGCGACCTTACTTCCTATGGGGATATTAAGGTTAGTGGTGACGGTAAGGTCCAATAACTTGCCTTTATCTTTGGAGCCATCCTGTATGTGCACCCAGTTTTTGCCCATAATTCCATTGTTTGCTTTAACACATTCACCAGTGACAGTGATGACTTGGCCTTCGTATTTTGCTTTATTGGTCATCAGTTCAGATAGTTTTATGGCGTCTTTAACCACAGGCAATGTTCCTGTCGTGCTCGCTGACTGTATGTTGGCTTGTCCAGCAGCAGCACCATTTATATTTCCTCCCGGATGCTCAGTAGCACTGATAATATTACTTACCAAATAGATGGTATCAAAGGTACGCTTGAATTCTACACTCTCAAAATTGGTTTTCATCAGTCCTCCTCTATATATGTATGTTTGTCCTTTTGTTGCATCCGTTTTTGCAGTGGCTATCCAAAAAGATTTGCCCGCTTCAGAGACATTTAGGTAGGTATATCTTTCTGTTTGCAATATCTCATTGGCCACTACTTGATGTACGTCAACTGCATATGATGAAGCATTTCCCTTAGCAACTTGGGGTGTATTACTATTTTCTTGCATTGGAGCACTTGCTATAGGCGTATCATCGGCTACAATTATCTTAGGCTTAGATTCGCAAGATAAAAGGGATAACCATAAAAGTAAAGGGAGCACTAAATTTTTATTGAACATGAATATTTAATTTTTTATTCTTTGTGTAATGGTGATAAAATAACGATGCCAAGCCCGCGATTGTTCAAAGGTCCCTTCATAGCTTGCCATTAGTGTGGTTTTCTTGATTACATTGATAGAAAAATTTACTCCTGCTATATTTTGTTTCAAGCCTGTTTCAGTATTGAAAAAAGTGTAATTAATATTTCTGTAATTCACTTCAGTATTCAGTTTTCCCCTAAAAAAATTATCGGAGATTCTACCGCCCAAAATCATGCCTTTAAAGTAAAAAGATTCCAACAAATTGATATTTACGGATGCTGTGGTACTTTTTTTCAGGATACTATTAAAGTTGATATTGGCTATGTAATTGGATGTTGGTTTTGCATTGCTTCCTTGGTATCTATAAAAAGCTGATGTGTTGATATTTATCTTTTTGAAAGGGCTGTAATTGGCTTGTAGTCTGAAGCCTTGTCTTGTCTCTTGAGCTAATAATTGATCTATAAAGGTTTGATAGGATTCATAATAAATGATATTCCGTCGATTGTCATAAGATCCGGAAAGCGAAAGATTATTTCTGATTCTATACCGTAAAGAAGCATATATACTGGTCAATTGAGGTTGATGGAAAGTTTCACCGTTTACTTTTTTATATAAGTCCATCTCTGATGAAAAGAATAAATTCAAATTTTTAACTAATGAATTATTATGTTGGAAATAGACAAATCGTCGATCGGTATTGGATTGATTCATTTGTTCAGCAATGGCAATAGATGTTTGTGATATTCCGTTGGTTGTTTTATCATTGCGCACCAGATAAGCACCAAATTGTGGCAAATTTTTATTAAAAGTAAAATTGGTAAAATCGGGTCTTGTTCCTGCGAAAGCACCTCCAATGTATCTACCTAAAACATACTCTGCCTGAACTCCATCTATGGCTCCCATGTTAGCTATATTGTTATTCATCTTTCTGCCTACCCAAATACTATACTTATCTGTAGGTGCATATTGTACCGACAAAGTAAAAATTTTAAAATCATCATAAAAATCTGTTGCTCTTTGCTGCTCTATACCATATCGGTGACGATAGGTTAGATAAGATTGAACCGAAAATGCAGACTTATGCATGTTTTGAATATTGAGTGAAAAAGCGGCTCGAATACGTTGAAAATTATTGTTATTATCAGGATTAATACTAGCATTGGTAGAAAAAGTCAGTCTGCCCGTGGTAACTTGTTTTCTATTTTTTGAAGCAATTTGCGCTACTGTATCTTGGTCGCTATCTATGGTGACTGCAGGTACTATTACTTCTGGTTTGGTATCTGCTTTGTTTTCATTGATTACTTCACTTGGTTTAGAAAATCGGAAATTAACAGATTGGCCTATTTCTGTGGCTATATCCGTTATATTTTCTGTCACACAAGAAGTGGTAGATTTTTGTTTTACTACTAAAGCTTTAATAGGCTGAGTATTATACTGCAAGGACAATGTATCTCCAACCTCTATAGTAGCTGTAGATAGAAACTTAACATAAACATTTTTACTACTTTTGTAGGTGATAACACCTTGTAAGTCATTATTAATTCCTTGGCCCATCACCAAAACTAGTGGTAATATAAAAATTAAGAAGGTTGATAATAAGCGCTTTTTCATACTTTTTTACTTTTCACCATCGGGATGGCACGCATAGCATGCATTACTATTGTATTGATATCCATTTACTCCGTCATGTTTATCGGCCATATCTGCAGGATCATCGTGTTCATGACAATTAATACAACTAAATAAATTATAATTGCTGGAATTGAAGTGGCAATCTGCGCAGAGGTTCCATTCGCCATCATGTTTTCCACTGTAAATAGGGAAGTACAAGTTATCGTGATTAAAAGTAGATGGTGTCCAGGCACTTTGACTGTGACAAGCTGTACAATTTGTCGGAAACTGAGCAGCAGCATGATTTGGATTAGTCGTACTGTTGTAGTCACTTTGATGACAACCTACACAGGTATTGGGAGTATTGTTGTAATTACCATTGTGGCAGCTGATACAATCTAAAGGTATGTGAGCACCTGCCAATACATAATAATTATTGTGGTCAGGGAATAAAGCTGGCGTCCAGTTAGGAGCAGTGGTATGACAAGTAATACAATCATTAGATAATCCCAAACTGCTATGATTTGGATTGACAGCGCCATTATAGTCACTCTGATGACAACCTACACAGGTATTGGGTGTATTGTTGTAATTACCATTGTGACAAAGTACACATTCTGTAGCTATGCTATTATGTGCTCCTGTAAGTGGATAATAATTATTGTGATTGAATGAAGATGGCGCCCACGCATTTTGGCTATGGCAACTTGCGCAGTCCGTAGGAAACTGATTGACACTGTGATTTGGATTTACAACCGTATTATAATCTGTGGCGTGGCATCCAAAACAAGTGTTGGGTGTATTGTTATAATCACCATTGTGACATGCTACACAATTATTGGCAATAGGGATGTGCGCTCCAGCTATCACATAAAAATCATTATGATTGGGCATACTTGCCGGACTCCATCCAGGTGCTGTGGTATGACATGTAGTACAATCTGTAGATAGGGCCAAAGCTCCGTGATTTGGATTTATAGACGTGTTATAGTCTCCCTGATGACAACCCACACAGGTGGTTGGTGTGTTATTATAGTTTCCATTATGACAGGAAGTACATTGATTGGCAATGATAGCATGCCCACCGGTCAATGGCCATACCGTATTATGATCAAAGGTAGACGGCATCCAGGCATTTTGTGAATGACAAATAGTACAGTCGGTAGGATATCCGCTGGTCACGTGGTTAGGATTGGTCGTAGCGTTAAAATCGCTCTGGTGACACCCTACACAGGTGGTCGGTGTAGTGGTATAGTTACCATTAATATGGCAGGCAATACAATTATTAGCTAGAGTAGCATGGGCTCCTATCAAAGGATATACCGTGTTATGATCAAAAGTGGAAGGTGACCAAGCATCCTGACTATGACATGATACACAGTCGTTAGGAAACTGCTGTGCTGTATGGTTAGGATCAGTCGTTGAAGCAAAATCTGATTGGTGACAACCTACGCACGTATTCGGTGTATTGTTATAATCACCATTATGACAGACAGCACAATTGTTTGCTATGGCCAAATGCGCCCCTGCAATCACATAATAACTATCATGATTTGGCATAGTAGCAGGACTCCAACCCGGATCAGTAGTGTGGCAACTAGTACAATTAGTTGTAAAGCCCAAACTACTGTGATTTGGATTTATAGAAGTATTAAAATCATCCTGATGACAACTGACGCATTCTGATGAAGTATTATTGTAATTTCCATTATGACAATCCACACAGTTGGACGCAATGGTAGCATGTGCGCCCGTCAATGGCCAGAAAATAGCATGATCAAATACGGATGGTGTCCATGCTGTCTGTGAGTGACATGTAGTACAATCTGTTGGAAACATTCCAGATTCATGGTCAGGATTGGTCGTACTGTTAAAATCGTCTGTATGACATCCTATACAGGTATTCGGAGTATTGTTATAATTTCCATTGTGACAAAGGGCACAGTTGGCAGCTATAGATAAGTGCGCTCCTTCTAGTACGTAATAGTTATTGTGTATGCCAAAGGTAGCAGGACTCCAGCCCGGTTGTGTTGTATGACATTGGGTACAGTCTGTAGGTATGCCCAATGCTATGTGATTGGGGTTGGTAGCCTGATTGAAATCTTGGGTGTGACAATCCATACAAACTGTGGATGTTCCCTGAAAACCTGAAGCATGACATTGGGTACAATCTGCTGTAACATGTGCACCAGTCAATGGGAAAGCCGTCGTATTATGATCAAAAATAAAGGAAGCATCTCCTGTCGGATGACATGCCAGACATGCTGGACTGTTATAAACATATCCATTCACACCTACGTGGTCATCATTGGTTTCTGGATTTTGATGGCAGGTGATACAAGTAAACTGGCTATAGTCTGATGGATTGTTGTGGCATTCCTGACATTGGTTCCACGTTCCCTGATGTTTTCCACTATAGATCGGAAAATATTGTCCATCATGATTGAATGTAGATGGCGACCAAGCATTTTCTGAATGACAGGAAGCACAGTTCGTTGGAAACTGTAAAGCTATATGGTTAGGATCTGTTGTTGCGGTATAGTCCGAATTGTGACATCCTACACAAGTATTGGGAGTATTATTGTAGTCACCCTGATGACAACTTATACAGTCGGAAGCTATGGCCGCATGAGCACCATTCAGTGGATAGAAAGTATTGTGGATCGTAAATGTAGCCGGACTCCAACCTGCAACAGTCGTATGACAAAGGATACAGTCTGTGGTGAGATTTAGTTGTTGGTGGTTTGGATTGGCGCTTGCCATAAAGTCATTATTGTGACAACTTACACAGCTGGTAGGTGTATTTTCAAATCCTCCAGCATGACACTGCATACAATCCGTATCTAAGTGGGCGCCTGTGAGCGGAAAGGCTGTCATATTGTGATCAAAAATATTGTCTGCATCTCCCGTTGGATGACAAGCGAGACAGGCCGGGCTGAAATAACTATATCCACCTAACCCATCATGTTGATTATTGGTTTCCGGATTTTGATGACAAGTGATACAGGTAAACTGTGCCCACTGTCCTGGTGTACTGTGACATTCTATACAATCATTCCAGGCACCCTGATGTTTGCCACTATTGATAGGAAAATATTTCCCATCATGATCAAAGGTAGACGGCTTCCATACGCTCTCAGAATGGCACTGAGCACAATCTTGAGGAAATAATAATTGGACGTGATTGGGGTTGGTAGTTGAAGTATAATCGTTGGTATGACATGCGTAACAAGTATTGGGTGTATTGTTATAGTCACCATTATGACATTGGATACAGTCAGATGCTATCAATGCATGGGCACCATTCAAAGCGTAGTATGTGTTGTGATTTGCAAATGTTGCAGGATTCCAACCTGGATTTGTAGTATGACATTGAATACAATCTGTACTAAAACCAAGTTTTTGGTGGTCAGGATTTTTACTGGTGTTAAAGTCCGTTGTATGACAATCCACACACAGCGTAGAAGTCCCTGCATATCCTGCGCTATGACAACTGATACAAGCCGTAGTGGTGTGTGCGCCTGTCAGTGGAAACATAGTCATATTGTGATCGAAAACATTGTCAGCATCTCCTGAAGGATGGCAAGCCAAACAAGCATTATTTTCATAATTGTAACCCGTAACACCATCATGAACATTATCAGTTTCAGGATTTGTATGACAACCTACACAAGAAAACTGCTTGAAATCTCCCGCGACTGTGTGACAATCCATGCACGCAGACCATTGCCCATTATGCTTACCACTGAATATAGGAAAATATAAGCCATCATGATTAAATGTAGATGGTGACCACGCATTTTCACCATGACACGATGTACAGTCCTTATCAAAATTATTAAGCTTGTGGTCTGGCATTTGCACATCGTTGTAATCCGTATTGTGACATCCAAAACAAGTATTGGGCGTATTATTATAATCTCCTTGATGACACTTTGCACAGTCATTGGATATCACTCCGTGAGCCCCATTTAATGCGTAGTAAGAATTATGATCTGCAAATGTGGCCGGACTCCATCCTGGTTGTGTAGTATGGCAGGAAGCACAATCCTTAGTCAATCCTAGCTGCACGTGATTTGGATTGGCCGCGGTATTGAAATCTGTGGTATGGCAATCTATACAGGCTGTGGATGTACCTTGATATCCGGATGCATGACAAGAGATACAAGCCGTAGTCCGATGTGCTCCAGTCAGCGGAAAATTAGTATTGTCATGATTGAATGCCATATCAGCATCACCGGTTGGATGACAAGCTAGGCAGGCATCATCTTGATATTGATACCCAGATATTCCATTGTGAACATTGTCAGTTTCTGGATTGATGTGGCAGCCGACACAAGTAAAGGCTGAAAAATCATTGGGCTGAGTGTGGCATGCATTACAGTCATTCCAAACGCCTTTATGTTTTCCAGAGTAGATAGGGAAAAAACGACCATCGTGTTCTGTAAAGTTTACAGGTTTCCATCCTACGGAGAGCGTATGGCAGTCTGTACATTGAGTAAAAAATGAAGCACTTTTGTGATTGGGTACCAAAGTATTGTCATAGTCTTGTTGATGACATGAAATACAATTGGGAGAAATCACAGCATAGTCTTCAGCATGGTGACAAGCTTTACAATCTGCAATTTGGTGACCTTGTTCCAATGGGAAAAAACTATGATCTACGATATCCGTATTCCATCCTGAACCATTCACACCGTGGCAAGCTGCGCAATCATTACTAAAATTATTTTTAATGTGATTAGGCTTTTGGGTATTTACATAATCGGACCGATGACAGTCTATACAAGTGACTCCTGTAGGCGAATACCTAGAGTTACTTTCGCTTTGATGGCAGGCATTGCAGTCAATCGTAGCGTGTACTCCCATGAGAGGGAAGGATGTTTGTTCGTGAAGTTGGGTGATATTTTCTACGATCCACGATTGTGGCGTATGACATCGTGCACAATCATTTCCCACTGTTTGTTGATGTACATCTGTGTGACAGGAAATACAAGTACTTTCAGCTTTTTTAAATTCCAGTGTCTGATGACAAGATCTACAGTCCAAATCTCTATGTTGGCCTACGAGTGGGAATGATGTACTGTCGTGGCTGAAAGTAGCTTTATCTTGTTGGTAACTCCAGTTTTCAGGGTGATGACAAGTAGCACAATTGATAGCAAAATTTTTACCATGAGGTGACTGCGCCAAAACCAATTGACAAAACATAACAACCAAAACCAAGGTAATCACCCTCAACACAATTAATACTTTAGATAATACCGAGTACAGTATTAATAGCATAAAGTTACTAAATTGTCATCAAATTGTAAAATTTTTGATTACTAAAATTTCTGAAATGGTATTTTTTGATTCTGAAGTGGGAAGGAATGATAGAAAAATGGCAAAGAATTTACAAGTTTCAATATTGGGTAAGCTACTAAGCCTAAATAGGGATAAATTTTCTATTACCTAAAGGGTCATATATTTGATATGTTGTACTCCTATCCTGCAGAAGTATAAAATGTATATCATTCTACCAAGAATCATGGCACAGCCGCGGCAACATGGTGATCACACAAAGTCATACTTAAGCTTGATAAACTGTGCCAGGCATCTGTGAAACCTACATTGAACGGGGTAAGCTTGATACGCTATGACACACAAAGTATGCAGGACGTTTCAATTATTCTAAAGAATCTTTTTAGTCTATACTCGTTTTTGCTCTCTTTATTATTTTTACGATTTCAAACCAAATAACAGATATAAACCCGATAGTCAAACACATCAAAAGTTGAGATAAACTTAATGTTTCAAACTCAAAAAATGTGGTCAAAGGATTTACATAAAGTATGATTCCAACTATAACAATAGTGGCTAAAATGATATATAAAACCATATCATTTTTATATTGTAAAGTTTTCAAAACCGAATAATAAAATGAACGGTTAATTAAGGTTAGAAAAATATTTGCGGTAATTAAAACGGTAAATGTCATCGTTCGGGTAAGGGCTTCATTAAATCCATTTATTACTGAATATTGGTAAATAAATAAGGTTCCTGCAGTTATGAGTAAACCTTGAACAACACTAATCGATAGTTCACTCCAATTAAAGAATGTTGTTGTCAGTGGTTTGGGTTTTTGTTGCATGGTATTGGGTTCAATGGGTTCGTTTTCATAAATGATAGAACAAGTCGGACCCATGATCAATTCTAAAAAAATAATATGGATGGGCGAAAAAATATTCGGATAAATCCATCCTAAAGCTAGTGGAATAAACACAGTTAGTATGATGGGTATGTGAATGGATATGATGTATTGTATAGCTTTTTTAAGATTGGTGTAAATTTTTCTACCCATAGCAATGGCATCAACCATTTTGGACAAGTCGTCTTCTAATAAGATCAATGATGCCGCTTGCTTTGCTATTTCTGTTCCTTTTTTACCCATGGCAATCCCTATATGAGCTGCCTTTAATGCAGGACCATCATTGACACCATCACCTGTCATTGCCACTATTTGGTTATTAGATTTTAAAGCATTGATTATTTTCAGTTTTGCTTCGGGAAACATGCGCGTAAATATTGCAGAATCCAACACTCGATTTTGTAAATCTTTTTCAGACAATTCCATCAGTTCATCACCAGTAATGGTTTTATCATAATCCTTGAAGCCTACTTGTTTGGCTATGGAAATGGTAGTAGCTGCATTGTCGCCCGTAATAATTTTTACTTTGATACCTGCAGCGTAAAAATCTTCCAATACTTTCTGGATATTTTTTTTGGGTGGATCATAGAAAGCAACTATTCCTTTAAATTCAAAGGGTAAATCTTGTTGTCTGGCAGGATAATGATCACCAATAAACTTAGAAACGCCTACACCCAACACTCTGTAACCATCCGTTGTTAAAAGATCGATAGCCTCATGAATATGTTGCTTTTCCATCTCTGTAAGACTTGAAACATTTATTAAAGCTTCAGGCGCTCCTTTAGCTGCAATAATTTTATTACCATGGTTATCCGAAAAAACGTGTGTCATCATGGGCGGTTTGCCATCTAATGGATATTCATGAACAAGTTTAAAATTTGTTCGTTGATCATTGGGTATTACCTTGGTGTAGGTTTGATGTAAAGCCACTTCCATGGAGTCAAAAGGAATGGGCTCACTTGACCACATGGCCAATTCTATCAATTCTTTATCATCCGTAGTTAATGTATCTTCAGGACTAAATACTTTATTACCTTTCAATACAAACAATTTAGCTAAACTCATTTTATTTTCAGTAATCGTACCTGTTTTATCTATACATATAACCGTAGCACTGCCCAGGGTTTCTACAGTTTTTGTTTGCTTAACCACAATCCCCATCTTCATTAAGCGCCAGGCACCTAAGGCCATAAAAGTGGTAAATGCTACAGGAATTTCTTCAGGTAAAATGCTCATTGCCAAAGTTAGAGATTGTAATAAGCTGTTCAGTACATTTTGTGTCTTCCAATAATTAATGACCCACACAATGACAAAAACAATGGCACCAAATATAACCATCCATTTAACAAAATTAGCAATTTGTATCTCTAATGGCGTTTTTTCTTCGTTGATGCTTTCTAAACTCTTTCCGATTTTACCTAATTTAGTTTCGTTGCCAATGGCGGTAATTTTTGCAATGGCCAATCCACTGGCTACTATGGTTCCACTATAAACAAAATTATTTTCATAGTCTTTATTTTTGTAAACAGCAAGGGATTCACCGGTGAGTATAGATTCGTTTACTGAAAAATCACTGGAATACACAATACATCCGTCTGCGGTTATGGATGAGCCTTCTTCTACTAAGATGTAGTCGCCAAGTACTATATCTTCACTTTTGATTTCGATGACTTCTGCATTTCGGATGACTTTACCATTGGGTTGTGAAAGCTCTTTTAGCTTTTCTAAAGCATTTTTACTTCGCGAATCCTGATACAATGATATGGATGCGATAATAAGAATGGCAACTACCATAATGATACCATCAATAGTTTTCCCACTAATAAAATATATTGAAGCAGTCACCAACAATAATATAATCATGGGTTCTTTGGTGATTTGTATTATAGTTTCTATAAAACTATTGTCTTTTTTGTAAGTTAATTTATTTTGCCCAAATTTTTCTCTGGCAAGTATAACTTGATCACTATTTAAACCTGGTATATCGAAGTGATTTGTTGACATAGTCAAATATTTTCTTTTTGTATGTGCGGTTTTGTAAGGCGTTCCTATTTATGTTCATTGATAGCATTCTACTTTTAAGGTCGCTGATCGTTACATATTATTTTATAAACCAAACAAATCTAAATTTCGTTCTACTGATGACAATCCGTACAAGTCAACTTCCCATTTCGGTATAAAACAGTCGTGATACCGTTAGTTGTGGTAGGTTGGTGACACTTATTGCAATCTACTGTAACATGAGCACCTTCGAGCTTAAAACGTGTATTGTCGTGATTAAAATTGCTTCTATCCCACTTTTCAAAACCATGACATCGTTTACAATCGGTTACACCTGCTGCTTCAAACTGAGACCCATGTATATTGTCATGACATGAAGCACATTGCTGATCGAGATTTATAAATTGTTGGGTGGCCTTATTGTCTACAGCCTTAAAGTGGCACGACTTACATGTAGTGGATTGGTGTTTGCCTAGAAGCTTGAAATTGGTCAGTTGATGGTCAAAATCTATGCTTGCCCAATTATCATTGTTATGACAGTAAGCACAATCGTTTTTTGGTATAAACTTTTCTGAAATATAACCTGTATGGATATTGTCATGGCAGTCGATACATTGGCTACCAATGTTCCTAAACTTCCATTGAGTGCCAACCGATTTATGACACTCAAAACATGGAGTGGCCTGATGTGCACCTTTCAGTGGAAATACAGATTTTTCATGCCTTTCAAAATCAAAACTACTACCTACAAAACCAGCAGTATTATGACAAGAAATACAATCATTGTCAGGTAAAGTGGCAAAATCTCCTTTATGGTAGTCCTGATGACAATTTTTGCAAGCATCGTGTGCTAAAGGCGCGGTCATGTATGTTTGGGTATGGCATTTGCGACAATCTACGACTGTATGTTTGCCTTCTAAAACATATCCAGTAAGATCATGATTAAATGTTTTGGGAATATTTTTGATCCCAAATGTTTGTTGAGTATGGCAAGTGATGCAGTCATTGCCCAATTTACTTTCGTGTACATCTTTATGACAAGTAAGGCAAGTGATGTTATTGTTACCTGCAAATTCCTTGTAGGTATCCTTAGTACCAGGTCGATTATCGTGACATTTTTTACAGTCTATGGTTTTGTGTTTGCCTTCCAGATTGAAACCTGTTAAACTGTGATTAAATACAGAAGTAGTTTTCATCTTGCTAAAAGACTCTACACTATGACATGATTTACAATCAGTACCGAAATTACCATGGTGTGGGTCTTTATGGCAGGAATTGCAATTTTTGAATGGTGTATTGGCAAATTGCTGAAATTTTTTGCCATTTTTCTGTTCCACTTTATGACATTTTGTGCAGTCCACATTGGCATGACCACCCGTTAAGGGAAAATCCGTTTTATTGTGGTTAAAGAGGGTTGCCGGAGCGAAGGTATCATAATTATGACATTTCGCACAATCATTGTCCATCGTTTTTTGATGGTAATCATCGTGGCAAGAGATGCATTTAGGATCAAGCCCTAAGTAAGTATTGTTGTTTTGTTTGATTTTGAAATCGGCAATATGGTCGTCTGCATGACATTTGGCACAGTCGTTCACTTTTTTGTGTGCACCTTTGAGTTCATAGCCAGTGAGATTATGATTAAAATTCTTTTTGTCAAAACGAATCATCTCAAACTTCACGCCATGATGCTCGCTATGACAAGTTATACAATCTTTGCCTTTTACATCTTTGGATACATGATACCCTTTATTTTGAGCAATTCTATTTTTTAAAGGTTTATGACAGTCTAGGCACTTTTGTTCTGAGATTTTAGCACCTAGATCGTGACAAGCTGTACAATTACTGATACCTTCTAAAGATGAATGCGCTTTGGTCAGTTTTCCAGGCGATATTTGGGCCATAGACGCTACCATACTTAACGACCCGATAAAGAGTGTCAAGCTGATTCTAGTGAAGAAGATATTTTTTATAAAGTTGTGCAATGATTATTTTTTATGTGATAACATCGTGTAATTAAATCTTTTGGATATCTCAATTCCAGCTTTTTGCAAAAATTGTGTCGGCAATTCTCCGCCTGCAAAAATATAGACAAAATCATTGTCTAAAGAAAGTGCTGACCCATCTTTCAGCGTTAAATGAACATGATTTTCAGTTATTTCTTTAACGTTGGATTCAAATATCACTTTTAGCTTACCTGCCTCCATGGCATTTGATATATTTTGAGCATTCAAAGGTTTGATTCTATTGAACTGTTCACTTCTATAAGATAATACTACATCGTTTTCATCTGCTAAAAGCAAAGCACTTTCGATAGCTGAATCTCCACCACCGACCACCAAAATCTGCTTACCATTAATCAATTCGGGTTCGAGGAGTTTATAGGTCACTTTTTCTAAATGCTCACCAGGAACTCCCAATTTTCTTGGTGTGCCTCTGCGACCTATAGCCAGTAATATTCTATGGGCAAAAAACGTATCGCCTTTTAAAGTGGTAATCAAAAATTGGCCATCTTTTTTACCTATGTGTTCTACTTTGGCATGCTCCACTATTTGAATGTCATTATTATTTAAAGCTTCATGCCACAGTGTCAGTAATTCGGTTTTGCTGGTTTGAAAAAGTTTGACTTTACCATAACCTGGCAGATCCATGGGTGACGTCATCACAATCTTAGCTCGAGGGAAGTTATACACGGTGCCACCCAAGGAGTCTTGTTCTAATGTAATGGCATTTAGGCCCTTTTTTTTAGCCTGTAAAGAAGCAGAAATACCAGCCGGACCTGCACCAATGATAACTAAATCGTAATCCGCATTATGCCCTTTTTGAACCGAATCAAAGATGTTCTCTGCAGCCTGTTTGCCTTGTTCTACACTATTCTTGATCAATCCCATTCCTCCCAATTCACCAGCTATAAACATACCCTGAACATTGGTTTCAAAATTTTGATTGACGTGTGGTAGATCTACACCCCGTTTTTCAGTACCTATTTTTAGGGAAATTGCTTCTACTGGACATGCATGAAAACAAGCACCATGACCTATACATCTGGATGCATTGATGAGTGTGGCCCGACCATTACGGATACCAATGATTTCTTTTTCTGGACAAGCTATGACACAGGCGCCACTTTTGATACAATTGTCTTCATCTATGTATGGGTACAATGATACCGGTTCGTAAGCACCAGCTTCTTTGGCGATTTCTATTTTTTGGCCTACATCCTTGGATTCTTTCTTTAACTTCCTGATGTAAACATACATAATCAATGCACACAATAAACCAACCATGCTATATATAAGTATTTCTTCCATCATAATCAGAATATCCAGGTATAACCAAAAGTAACCGTCACTATGACATGGATGATCATAATTATC
The DNA here is from genome assembly GCA_945870185.1 of Aureispira sp. CCB-QB1. Lineage (GTDB taxonomy): Bacteria > Bacteroidota > Bacteroidia > Chitinophagales > Saprospiraceae > OLB9. Next base: position 25,053 of record CAMBRK010000004.1, read on the forward strand.
AGCATGATCAAAGCGAATGGAAGGTGAGCAATGTGCCAATATCTAAAAAGCTTTTGCATCGTGACCAATCGATGTATCTTGCGTGTGAGCGCCATTTCAATGCTTACAAGATTCAATATAAGATTCACTTCTTTGGCAGATTTATTTTCATTTTTTAATTTAGCTCTGATAGCGTTTTTGTGTTTAAATTCATCTACATATTGTGTAAAAAATCCACTAAACCCATGGTAGTGATCAGGAGATTTTATAGCTGTAGATTTGATCAATTCACCAATATTGATGGCAGAATTGGTAAGATGATCGACCATATTAGCATTGGTCTCTGTCTTTATTTCCTGTATTTCGTGTAGACTCAGTTCCCTACCTTGTATTGTCCTCGGTATTTGCAAATATATAAACCTGCCAATGACGCCACTTGCCACCACAGCCACCATACTCCAAAAACTGATAGAAACGATACCTCCGAATTTAAAAGCTGTATGAAATAATACCATGATAGGACCAAGGGTACATAAAAATATATGAAACTCTAGCCAATGTTTTAAAACACCTATCCTGCTTAATAATCGAAACCTCTTTCTGGCCATATATCCAAAGACACCTATCAGAATTAATAAGGTACCTATGATGCCCAAACCATGACCCACCAATCCGTTGGGTTTTAAGTTGGTGTGATTTTCGTGATAAAACCGCTCTTCCATGCTAGTACCGTAGTAAGATGCACCTTGGATAGCCAAAAAAATAGTCACTGCCGCCACGATACTGACTAAGGAAGCGATATAGATTTTATGTCCCGTTGAGGTCATTTTATGATAGGTATGATTCGCAAAGTTATTAAAATTTACAAACTCACCAAAGCAAAAAAGTACTATGATGATCAATATCATGTTTTACAAAAAAGTATTTTTGGTAATTATTTGCAGAATAATTATACATCAACTTATATTAAAGCACGAAAATTAAAATTTTTATTTTCATATAACTTCACTTTTTATTATAAAGGACAAAATAAATCATCACAATGTCAACCAATAATTTACTTTCAATACCACAAATCTACTTTTATTAAAAAAATCTCCTTCTATTCCATAATTGTCTGTATAAACCAAAAATACATCACTCATAGGAGCAAATCGGTACTGTAGTCTGCTGTTGATATTGAAGTTGTCCGCTTGAGTGTTGTACTGAAGAAAAGTGGTCCAAAACACCTTGGTAGAAAAATTGACTTCGGCTCTCATGGTACCTAAAGTGATCTTTCTTCTTTCGTATCCATCTGGAAATATAATGTCATTGTGTTCGATCCCAACACGAAAATTTCCCCAAGGCTGCGCTCTGTAAGTGATGCCAGCGCGATAGGTGTGTTTCCATCCATTGTAAAACTGACCTGTCACAGCAAAAATGTCATACACCCATGATTTGCGGTTGTCACTATTGTATTGAATATTAAACTCAGTCATGTTGTAATCTCCTTTGGGCAGTGCTGGTTTAGTGATCTGAAACGGATAGATCAACCGAACAAAGTTATTATTGAGTCTAAATCTGAGGGCTGAAGTGTTTTTGAAAAAAATAAAGTGCCTGAGTCTGGTGTACCATTCATTGAGTCCGGATCCATCCTGATTGACCCAAACAAAATTTTCAAGGCCTGACCAGTGGAAATTTACATTTTTGCTTTGTTTTGGATAGTGGTAATAATCTAACATAGAGCCCACATTGGTGTATCCTATTCGGACTATTTCATTAGCATCAGGATCATAATTTTCTATTCTTCCATTAAATCCCAAGTCTGAATAGTAGTTTTTGCCTACATGCTGTACATTGACAAATCCCCTGAAATTTTGTCCACTATAATTTAGTCCATAATAAAGTTGACCATTTTGTGTGCTGAGTTCTTTGCCTTTAAATGAGTGTAAATAACCTACTGAAGACTGAAATTTTCCATCATTGGTAGTATATACAAAATCACCACCTGCATTTCGCCCAAAATCTGATTTGTTGATACTTCCATCGGCCCATCCTTGTCTATTGAGAAAAATCCCTCTGAAAGATGATCTTGAAAGAACCCTTTGTTGGAATGCAAATGCACTAAAATTATTGGCTCCAGATCCATTTTCATCTTTAGTCTGCATGTTAAATGCGCCTATACGTAGTTTTTCGTGGATATTGCCCGTAATTCTTGCTCCATATAAGATCGGAGTGGGTTGTCCTACATTATTGAGTCCTATGGTTCTGGAGTAAAAAACTTGGTCTGCTCCCTGTCCGAAGTTATTAAAGATATCATTGTTTTCCACAAAAAATTGGCGTCTTTCAGGGAAAAAGATATTAAACCGTGTAAGGTTGGTCACCTGTGCATCTACTTCCACTTGAGAGAAATCAGAAAATGTAGTGAGATCAAGATTTAAAGCAGGTGTAAGTGCGATTTTGGCATCACCACCTGTTTGAAATTTGGTTTCATTGCCCACAATCGTTTTATCATTTCGCAGCGATACATAAGGGATCATTGACACATTTCCACCTTGTTTTACAGGTGCTTCTGGCCACTGAAGGGTAGCAAAATATCCGATATCTGCAAAGTCAAACTGTCTGGGTACGGGTGCCCAAACACTGGTCTCGTTACTTCCAGGATCTCTACGACCAAAATTGACTTTCCAAGTCGTATTTTCTCCGCTGAAGCGTATACTTTTTAATGGGATTTTCATTTCTACTACCCAATGGTCATCATAGCGAGATACCTCAGAATACCATCGATTATCCCAAGATATGTCCGCATCATTTACTGAAAGTAATACCTCTGTTTGTGCATTCATAGCATTCACGCCAAAACCAAAACCATTGGTCTTTTTGCCTACTGGATCTATGAGTAAGGCGAACTCATCACTATTTCCAAATCCGTCACGCTTCAATGTCTGCGTCACATAATTGGGATCATCGTAGCATATGGCGAGCAGATATAGATGGGCATCATCATATAGCATCTTTACCATGGTTTGGTTTTTGGGCTTGCCTACATCCACAGGAGCATTGAGCACAAAGTCTTTTGCTTCATGAGCTAATGACCAGTCGGAATCGTCTTGGTCACCATCGACTTTAATCAATGATGTTGCCTTTTTTAGGGTATATATAAAATTAACGTCATTGGTATTTTGAGCATTAATGGCTGTCGCTGCCAATAGGAAAGATAAGATGAAAAAATATTGGTTGTACATTTGATGACGATGGTTATTCTAAGATAAAATTTGAGCTATTGCTATATTGCAGTAAACATTACAGAGCAAATAATGTCACAATGTCTAAAAAACAAAAGATAATTCAATAAATGTTGAATTTTTTTAGCTTGATTTTTTCCATCTCAGTTAGTGAATCACCCTAAATGCTTCCTTCATTTAGTATTATTGAGTCCAAAAAGCCATTGATATTTTCTTCCTTGAGCACTTGATAGACCTTTCTGCCTTGATTTGCTCTTTCGGCCATTTCGTACTTCATTTTCTGATATTGTAGTCTTGCCCATTGATTTTTTCGCAAGTAATCTCTGGTTAGGATATGCCTTTCTAATGCCTTACTATGCAAAGGACAAACATAAAGATGATGTTGAATCGTATCCAATATAGGATCATCAGAACTTTTAGATCTTTTGAAAACGTCCCTATCTTCAATGCCTTGGTTTCCATGGTGATAATACCCTATTTTTTCCAACCCTGATTTAATTATTGTAAAATCATCATGAGTTTTGTAGACGATGTCTATATCTATGATGGGTTTTGCGTCAAGCAAAGGTACCGATGTGCTGGCAACATGCTCGATGATATAAGTATTTGTACCAATAGCATTTTTTATTTTGGTTTTAATACTTTCAAAATGAGTTATCCAATCTGCTGTGTATTTAAAAAGTAACATATGGCCTTGGTTTATAGTAAACTAAGTTTTGGTATATGAATTGCTGGGCAAAAGTATAGTTTTTATTGATTTAGAAAGCATATTGATTTGCTTAGAACGATATTTTAAAATTTTAAGATTGAGTCCACTCCGAAAAACCGTAGAAGTTAAAATGCTACTAAGTCTCTAAGACTCTAATTTGCATATATATTTAACTATCTATAATTTTTTAGTTTATACTTTTTTGTATCTTTGTGCCTTTGTGGCAAAATTATACTTTTCGAAGTAGGCTCAAGATTTAAATTTATGAACTATTTGGCTAACAATTGCGTTTTTCTCACAGATAATTGATGTTTAGTAGATTTTTACATATCATCCTTGCCTTAAATCTTTTGGTTTCATCCATAGGAGTAGCCGTTTATGAGCATATTTGTAGTAAAAAAGGTACATCTTTAGGGTTTTTTCAAAAACCAGAAAACTGTTGTCACAAAAGTAAAGTCAAATCTTGCTGCCTGAAGAGAAAAGCAAAGACTTGCAGTATTCCGATTTGTACAAATTCTAGCCAACCAATACTCAACAAAAAACCTTGCTGCGAAGATAAGTCTAACTTCAATAAATTAAATGTTGCTGCAACAGCTTATGAAAAAATAGTTCTTGATGTTGTACAGAAAATGTTTTCCATTGTTGAGCAAAAATTTAATCTCGAACTATTAGAACTACCTACTTCAAATGAAAAAACTTTATCTTTTCATTTGTACAAACCACCGCCACTCTACACTGAAGATATAAGAGTTCTCCACCAGTCTTTTTTATGTTAGGCTTCTGACATACGGGTATTTTATATCATAGTTGGTATATATGTTATTCGTTTCGCTAAAGTCATAATCGTATTTCACGGTCAGATATCGTATTAAATTAAGTTTTTTCTTAAGGGTTGTATATGATTTTTTCATACAGCTTTCGATTTTCAAAGTTTAATTTATACGTATTTATATTCTGAAATAACATTTTTAAACAATATTAAAGACAATAAAATGAACTCATTATTTAAGCATACAATCATAATTGTATTATCCTTATTTATAACAAACATAGGTATTGCACAAACCAAAAATCTAAAAGTTGCTGAAGTTAAAGTGTATGGCAACTGTGGCATGTGTAAAAAGAAAATAGAAAAAGCTGGAAATGCAAAAGGTGTGTCCACAACCGTATGGGACGCCAAAATAGAGATGGCAACGATCACTATAGATAGTACCAAAACTAGCATAGATCAAGTACTCAAAAAAATCGCAACCGTAGGATATGACAATGAAAAATACAGAGCCGAAGATAGTGTTTATGATAAACTTCATGGCTGTTGTCAATATGACAGACCTGCTAAAACCAATAAATAATCTTATGAAACTGATTTTGATTATATTATTTTTGATTCCCTTGATGGCAGATGCTCAGATAGACTTTCCTCCTGCCAGTCCTGATGCAAGTTGGGTACACCAATTGGGTTTTACACAAGTAACGCTGAGTTATTCTAGACCTCAAATGCGTGGCAGAAAAATATTTGGAAGCCTGGCACCTTACAACGAATTGTGGCGGACTGGAGCAGGAGAAAGTACCAGAATCACCTTTAGTGAAGACATCATTTTTGGAGACAAAATAGTAAAAAAAGGAAAATATGGGGTGTATTCCATTCCTAGCCAAAACGAATGGACCATCATACTGAATGAAGATGCCAGCCTTCACGGAGATTTTGGGTACGAAGAAAAGAAGGACGTATTGAGAATCAAAGTCAAACCATCTACTTTTAAAGATGTACAAGAATCATTCACTATGGATTTGGTGGATTTTAAAGCTGACTATTCGGCTTCTTTAGAGTTGCGATGGGAAAATACTTCTGTCAAAATTCCTCTCAAAAGCAAGGCAGACGGAAAGGTCATGGCTCAAATAGAAGAAGTGCTGATGGTAAACCAATCAACCAATCCAGGATTGCTTAATAAAGGCGCCCAATATTATGTAAACCAAAACAAAGATCTCAACCAAGCAGCCATTTGGTCTCAGCAATCAGAGAAGTTTGCTCCTGATAATTTTAACTATGCCCTACTTACTTCAAAAATATTTTCAACATTGAAACATTATCCAGAAGCCATAGCCGCTGCAGAAAGAGCCTTAGAACTAGCCGATGACGACAAAGTGGCCGAGATCAAAGCACAAATAGAAGATTGGAAAAAGTACCTCACTCCTCAAGGTATGAAAATAGGCCAACCACTGCCTAATGTGACCGTACAAGGTATCAATAAGGATGTGGTAAATCTTCAGGATTTAAAAGGAAAAGCGCTCTTGATAGATTTTTGGGCATCATGGTGTGCCCCTTGTCGTAAAGCTAACAAAAAATTAGTCAAACTGTACAAAGAGTACGGTGGTGATGCTTTTGAAATTGTAGGAATTTCAGTGGATACAGAAATGAAAAAGTGGAAGTCCGCCATCCTAAAAGACAAATTGGAACATTCCCAATATATCGATCCAAAAGGTTTTGATGCGAAGTCGGCAGAGGCCTTTGAAGTAGATGCATTGCCAGCCAGTTATTTATTTGACAAAGAAGGTAAGTTGGTCTTAATCAACCCAACAGAAAGTGAAATCACCAATTATTTAAATCAAAACAAAAAGAATTAAAAATGAACTTTAAATCTATTATCATATTAACAGCGTTGGCATTTACATTTACAAATATAAATGCCCAAATCTTAAAAGTAGAAATCTTGGCAACGGGTCTTACTTGTTCTATGTGTTCTAATGCCATCAATAAGCAACTCAAATCTCTTCCCGAAGTAGATAGTGTAGGGGTCGATCTCAATACCAATACTTTTACTGTACACATTAGTGAAAACACGGCTATAAGTCCCAGAAAATTAAAGGAACGAGTAGAAAAAGCAGGATTTTTTGTAGGTTCTATGATCGTTACCATGAGCTTTGACAATGTCGCCATACCCAATGATAATAAAATTGAAATCGATGGTTTTTCATTAATTGTGTTGGAATCAGGACCATCGTTGCTCAATGGAAATGTACCTTTTAGAATCTTGGATAAAGGTTATGTGACACAAAAAGAGTTTAAAAAGTTGTCCAAGGCTCACGCAAAAATACCTACATTCCTTGGTGGTAGCGAAGATGATTATCACATAAAAATCCAATCATTATGAGGAAGTTTTTAGCCATTATTTATGCACTCTCATTTTATGGTGTAAAATCTCAGGAGCTTTTTGTAGTAACTGACCCAGCGAGCAATGTTCCTACTGGTTCGCTTGGAGTCAGATTGGGTCATTCCCTTTTTAAAGAAGTTTTCGAACCTGGATATAATTATCACTTTATGCCTGAAATCACATATGGTATCCATAAGTCGCTTATGGTACGAACGTCGGCATTTATAAGCAATAGAAATAATAGTCTTTATGCAGAAGGCTTTGGCGTATTTGCAAAGTACAGATTCTATTCCATTGATGATTTGCACAGTCATTTTAGAATGGCAGCTTTTGGCAGATATAGCTTCAATAGAGCAGATATCCATCAGGAACAAATAGAAACCATGGGTCACAATACGGGATATGAAGGCGGAATCGTAGCCACTCAGCTCATAAAAAAAGTAGCCATCAGCACATCTTTAAGTTATGAAAAAGCATTGGACAATAGGCCAGATTATGAATTCCCCATCAGTCAAGGAAACACTGCATCAAATTATACGCTTTCTGTTGGTGGGCTGATGTACCCCAAAAAGTACACCACCTTCAAAGAAACCAATATCAACTTGATGCTAGAGTTTATGGGTCAAACCATATTGGAAAATGGTAAAACATTTATCGATGTCATCCTGTCCATCCAATTTATTTTCAACAGCCAATCAAGAATAGATATAGGTTATAGGCGGGAATTATATAGTTCCATGTTAAGATCGGCACCCAATGGTATTTATTTGAACTTAGATTATACTTTTTTTAATGTTGGTGGCTAAGATTTGAATAAGAAACCTTTGCAACACAAAATAATTTTTAATTATTGATAATGAAAGTATTACCATTTTTTATTTCTTAATAAGTACCTTTATGACATCAATGATATTTTCAAAATTTTCTTTAAACCTAAATTAATAAAAATATGCATTCTAAATTTTTTACATGGGCAATTTTATCTTTGTTTACTTTACCTCTGATGGGGCAAATGAAAAATTTATCTTTTAAATTTAATCATACAGTAAACGGGACACCTTTGGAGCTAGACAAAACGTTATTTAGTATCCATAATGGTAAAAAAGTAAAAATTACTAGAGCAGATTTTTTTTTAAGCGGAGTTACACTTTTTGCCAATGATCAGGATTCCTTTAAGATAGAAAAATCTTATGTATTATCCAGTGCATACGAGCCTAATAAAACACATGCTGTGGGCGAATATCCTCACAATTTCGGCTTTAACAAATTAAGCATGGAAGTAGGTATAGATAAAGAGACCAATCACGCCGACCCATCTCCTTATCCGGCATCTCACCCTTTGGGACCTAAAAATCCAGATATGCATTGGGGCTGGGCAGGCGGATACAGATTTATTGCTGTGGAAGGTTTTGTGGACAGTAATGGTGACGATATACCAGAAAACATGTTTCAGTTTCATGGGTTAGGTGATCAGCTTTTGTTCAGTGCGATTATGAATCTTTCTGAAAATCATAATCCTGATTCAGAGGTCATCGTTATAAATCTTGATTATGGGAAATTGTTCAATTCTATTGCAATGACTGGTAATCTGATCCAGCACAATAGCGGCAACTTAAATAAGTTACTCCTATTGAATGCTGCAAATGGTGGATTTATTACGCCTGCTAATACTTCATCGATAGAGAATGTATCTTTTGATTCTATCGCTACATTCTCTCAAAAAAATCGGGAAATACAATTGGACTTTGACCATGATGAAAATCAAAAAGTCATTTCCATTTTCGACACTTCAGGAAAAGAGATCAAGAGTTTAACAACAAATGCTTCTTATTATTCCACTAATTTGGATACAGAAATCAGCGGCAATTATATCATAACTGTATACAATGGTCATAGCAAAGTTGCAAAGCAGTTTTTTATTCATTAAAGAACCCAAATTGTGATTAGGTCAGGCAAAAAGCAATTTTTATTTTTCATAGTACTTTTTGTATTATTGATAATTTCTGCTTGTGTAAAGGAAGAAAAAGGGACAACATTTGATTATTCATATTTTATCCCTTCTCATTTTCCAGCACCAGATCTTGCATTTGAAGACCTTCCTACTGAAGCAAAAATTAAATTAGGAAAAAAATTATTTTATGATCCTATAATGTCTGCCGACAGTACGATTAGTTGCGCTTCTTGCCATAATCCCAATATAGCTTTTTCTGATGACGTTGCCTTAAGTCTAGGAGTCAAAGGTGCTTTAGGTACTAGAAATGCGCCTACTTTGGCCAATGTGGTTTATCAAAAAAGATTATTGAGAGAAGGTGGACTTCCAACACTTGAAATGCAGGTATTGGTACCTATTCAGGAGCATAATGAATTTAATACCAACATACTACTGATTGCTGATAAGCTAAACCAAAGCAAACCATACAGAGACCTATCTTTGGCTGCATTTGGTAGATCCGAAATAGATGCTTTTGTGATTACCAGATCGATTGCAGCTTTTGAGCGCGTTTTGATCAGTGGTGACTCCAAGTATGATCAGAGCATCCAAGGAAAAGCAAAGCTTACTGAGATGGAATCTTTAGGCAAGGACCTATTTTTTTCAGAAAAAACCCAATGTAGTAATTGTCATGGGACTTTTCTATTCACAAATCAAACTTTCCAAAACAATGGGCTTTATTTACAATATAACGATGCTGGTAGAAAAAGATTTACCGATCTAGACGCTGACGATGCTACTTTTAAGGTACCCACATTGCGAAATATTGCCTTGACATCACCATATATGCATGATGGTTCTCTTCAGAGTTTGGAAGACGTCATTGAGCACTACAATTCTGGAAGCCAACCACATCAAAACAAAAGCCATCTTATCCATCCTTTGGATTTGACCAAAACTGAAAAAGAAGCTTTGTTAGCTTTTTTGAAGACACTCACAGATCAAACTTTCGTAAACAATAAATACTTCAGGAATGAATAATAAATGGATACTTTTCACTTTAGCTATATATTTACTACTTGGTTTAATGGCTTGCGCAGATGATATAGTTGAAAGTCCAGTATCTTTTGAAGCTACACCTTATGTATTTAGTTATGGTAGTTTGCCTACCCCAGATATACCTTCGGACAATAAGCTAACAGATCAAGGAGTCAAACTAGGCAGAATGTTGTTTTATGAAACGCTATTGTCCAAAGATAATACCCAATCTTGTGCTTCTTGTCACCAACAGAAGGATGGTTTTTCTGATTTGAACCGGTTTAGCAAAGGAGTTGAAGGCCAATTTGGTGATAGACAGGCTATGCCCATCTTCAATCTGGCATGGCATTACAACGGATTTTTCTGGGATGGTCGAGCACAAAAATTACGAGATCAAGCTTTAATGCCTATTCAAGACCCCTTGGAAATGAACGAAACAATGACCAATGTAATTTCCAAATTGAACAATGAAAAAAAATATAAAGACCAATTTAAGCGAGCTTTTGTCAATGCAACCATCGATGAAACCAATATTTCCCTCGCACTCGAACAGTTTATGCACAGTATCGTATCTCATGATTCAAAGTATGACAAGTACTTGGCGGGTAAAGAAAAACTTACAGAAGCAGAAGAAAGAGGGCGATTATTGTTCTTTACTGAGTTTGACGTGACTGGAAAAGTTAAAGGTGCTGAATGTTTTCACTGTCATGCAGGACCCAACTTTACCAATGATGAATATATGAATAATGGCCTGGACAATGATGCAAACTTTACAGATTTGGGAAGGGCCCGAGTGACCAAGATTAACGAAGACAACGCAAAATTTCTCACACCATCTTTGAGAAATATAGCACTTACGGCTCCATATATGCACGATGGTAGATTTAAAACATTGGAAGCTGTCATCGAACATTATGATCTTCATGTCAAAAATAGCTCTACCGTCGATTTTTTAATGCAATATAACCTGCAACCCGGTGGATTGAAACTTACATCAGAAAATAAATCAGATTTGATCGAATTTTTAAAAACACTGACAGACCAATCCTTAGTCACTAATACTGCTTATGCTAAGCCCAATTAAGGTGAGTTCTTAGGCAGCTGCAATAATATTGATTTACCTTCTGGTAACCAAGACAACTATCAAAGTAAGCGTCGTAAGAAACATCTTATGGATCTATTTTTCCATTTCTACTCTAAAATATTCCCTTAAAACTCCATCCAAAATGAAAGATATCATACCTTGTTGCGTATATACATTAAGTAAGATGTAGGTCGAAATTATATGTCCAATTTTAAAACTGAACGCTGTCATGGCTTGGCTGACCGAGAGATAATCCGGTTGTCTTTGGATGATATGGAGTATTTTGTTTGTTTGGTGTTGAAATACGAAGTCCGATTGCTCAGTTATATCAAAAAAATATCTCAGAGCAATCACGACGAGGCAGAAGATATCCTGCAGGAAGCATTCATTAAAATATGGAAAAACCTCAATGGATACGATCCTCGGCTGACTTTAGAAAGTTGGATTTTCAGAATCGTACACAATGAGACCATCAGCTTTTGGCGCAAAAAAACATCCTACTCCAAAGATAAAGTAGTCAGCGTAGATGACGATCGAATCAAAACCTTACTCACTGCCGACGATATAAATCATGAAGATGTAGATGTGGTATCTAAACTCATAGAAGATATCCTTCCCTTGCTGAAACTAGAATATCGGGAAGTCCTCGTCCTGAAATTTCTGGAAGATAAAAGTTACGAAGAGATCTCTGATATCCTAAAAATTCCTGAAGGCACGGTAGCTACTAGAATCAACAGGGCAAAAAAGTCATTTAGAGAACTAGCATCCGGTAAATTTGATAATTCCATATTTAAATAATACGAATATGAACAATGCACAAAAAATAGTCGACAAGATAAAAAATGATCAAATCCAACAACATCCTGAGTGGACTTTCACCTATAAAGAATGGGTAAAATGGGCGAGTTATGCACTATTTGTAATCATGGGAAGCATATCGTTTTCTATCATTCTTTTTGCCATTTCAGTGAATGGTTTTGACATGTTACAACACTTTAAACACTCAAAGCTAGAGTCTATTTTGGTGGTTTTACCTATTTTATGGTTGGCTACATTGGTTATCTTCCTTGGTGGGTCCATCGTCAGTGTGATGCATACAGGCAGGGCGTACAAGTACTCATTTGGCAAATGGATGAGTCTCAGCACGGGCATCAGTATGGCTATCGGTACCATGTTTTTTATAACAGGTGGCGCACGATGGCTGGAACACAAATTTGAAACCAATATAGAATCCTATGAAAGCCTACTCGAGAAAAAAACAGCCATCTGGAGTCAACCTTCTTTAGGAACACTTTCAGGAGAGATAGTCGAGATCGATGAAGAGAGTATCACCATGAAAGATTGGAAAAATGAACTTTGGACTATCCAAACAACGGATGCATTTGTGGCTCCAATACTGGATTTGCAAATGGGTACACAAATAAAGATAAATGGGAAATTGACAGGAGAAACTTCTTTCAAAGCAGAAAAGATAAGGCCTTGGGGTGGTGCGCCCGGGAAGTGTGTAAAGTGATATAGAGATCCGGTGATCTGTGATTTTGTGATCATGCGATAAATTCTTTGCTTCTTTGTGACTTCGGGACAATATTCGAAACAATTCAAATTTTAATACATATAAGTGAAAGAAAATGGAAAGTCTTGCGTATTCCTTTTGAAACACATTTGATTATTCACTTTTAAACAAAATATAATGAGACCTTTCACAATGATTTTTGGTATTTTCATCGTACTTATGATGTCCGCTTTTATACCGAGCCATTCTCCTGTCACGACCAATGATACTTTGACTGAAAATGACAAAGCTGGATTGGTAAAAATGAGAGAAGAAGAAAAACTAGCTTTTGAAGTTTATACTTTCTTGGACCAAAAATGGGATCATCAGGTATTCAAAAATATTAAACAAAGCGATGCTAGACATGGCGATTTGGTCAAAGGATTGCTCGATCAGTTCGACATCAAAGATCCGTACATCGCTGCTAATGGCCAATATGCCAATGCTGAAATGCAAAAACTGTATCAAGAATTGACCACTACAGGAAGCCAATCTCTCAAAGATGCATTCACAGTAGGTGCCATCATCGAAGACATGGATATTGCAGATTTGGATCAGCTGATGGCTGCCACCACTAACAAAGATTTGCTCGGCGTTTATGACAATCTTAACCGTGGCTCACGCAATCACATGAGAGCATTTAGCAGACAATTGGGCAATATGGATGTGGTTTACACACCAACGTACATTAATAAAGATAGATACGTCGCAATTATCAACGGAGACCACGAAGAAGGAAATAATTGCCAATCTATTGCATCTAATTGTAAATCAAAAGACAACAAATCTTGTGGTTCCAAAAACGGTAAAGCTTGTGCAGGTAGTGGCGGCAATAAGTCATGCGGCGATAACAAAAGCACTTGTAAAAGTGAGAAAGGAAGTAAAAAAGGTTGTTGTAGTAAATAATCCCAAGGGATTTAAAACCACATTGTTGTCCTACTTCGGTGTGGTTTTAGTTTTTTTATCTTTTTAAAAAAAAACATTATGTCTCGGTTTAAATTGACGATTTTTTTGGTATTCTTTGCAGTTTTGACTTTCAAAGCTCAGAACACACCTTTTGACATACAACTCACGCCTATACAAGTAGAAGGTGTAGGTGGATTACAAGCGTTTGCCTTCGGACAGCATGAAGGCAAATGGCTCATCATAGGCGGACGATTGGATGGATTGCACAGGAGACAACCCTTCGCTAGTTTTGATATCGCTGGCCACAACACCCAATTGATCGTCGTCGATCCTGCAGACAACCAAAGTTGGAAAGCATCACTCGATGTCTTACCTGCAAGTATCAAAGAACAACTGAGCGCCACAAATATGGAATTTTACCAAGAAGGTGATATCCTCTATCTGATCGGTGGATATGGATATAGCGCCACAGCAGGAGATCATATCACTTACCCTTATCTTACAGCAATCAATATACCACAGACTATTAATGCCATAGTAAATGATTTACCTATAAAACCGTTTTTTAGGCAAATTAGAGATGACAAAATGGCTGTCACAGGCGGATACCTCCACAAAATATATGACACCTTTTATCTCGTAGGTGGCCAAAAGTTTATCGGGAGATACAATCCTATGGGACCAAATAATGGGCCAGGATTCATACAAGAATATACCAACGCCATCAGAAAATTTACCGTGGAAGATGATGGAAATACGCTCAAAGTAACACACCAACCTGAAATATATGACAGAGCTCAATTGCACAGAAGAGATTACAACGTAGCACCTCAGATTTTGCCTAATGGAAGAGAAGGATTGACTGCTTTTTCGGGTGTATTTCAGGAGAGTGTAGATTTGCCGTTTTTGACTTGTGTCAATATAGATAGTGATGGATACGCTGTTCAGCCTGGATTTAATCAGTATTACAATCATTATCACTGTGCCCATATTCCTTTATATAATGCAAAAGACAATGAGATGCACACGCTGTTCTTTGGTGGTATCGCGCAGTATTTTGATGAAAATGGCACATTAACCCGAGACGATAACGTACCTTTTGTCAATACCATAGCGCGTGTCACTCGTAGTAGTGATGGCAGTATGGCGGAGTATAAATTGCCAGTTACTATGCCAGGGTTGTTAGGTGCTGGTTCAGAATTTATCCCCATATCTACTATACCAAGTTATGAGAATGGTGTCCTAAAACTCGATGAAATCAACTCAGACACGATCAAAATAGGTTATATCTACGGTGGCATCAGCAGCTCTGCACCCAATATATTTTTTAACAATACAGGGACTCAGAGCAGTGCAAGTAGTCAGATATTTCAGGTAAATCTCATTAAAAACAGTCCTTCCTCAGTTCATGATGTAAACGTACAAAGTAAAAATGGTTTGGGTATGGTCATATACCCAAATCCAAGTGATGAGTTCATTCATCTCTCTTTTGATTTACCTGTGTCGTCCGATGTGACACTCACCATATTTGACATAAATGGTACCCTTCTGAAAACATACGATTGGGGACAATTATCTTCTGGTCCACATCATTACAATACATCAGAAGTATTTGGAAATCATAAGATTTTAATTTTCCAATTGCAAGCAGGTGACAGGCTGAGTAGGCAGAAGGTCATAGTCAAATAAAAATGCGTCACCATAAAATTGATAAGAGATTTCGCACCCTAATTTCTTTAATTTTTACAAACGGCCTTTTATAATAAAGATTTTAATTTTCTATTATAACAATCCTCATCTATCCATCCACTTTCTAAATATCTTTGATTTCTTTTCACTCAGCGAGATCGTCTTGCCTTCACAATGTTTTAATTTGACTAAATATCTAGAAGATTTTGTTTTTTCAATAGTTTGAATGGCATCGAAATGAAAAATCACTTGTCTATTGGCTCTAATAAATATCTTTGGGTCCAACATATTTTCTAAATCTATTAATGGAATGATCGAAGGAATTTTTTTGCCACAAATCAAATGGATATAAGTCATTTTGTTGGAACTTTCGATGTATTCTATTTCTTCTATCTTGATATTTATAATTTGTTTGCCCATCGAAACTTGAAAATGAGATTTATACTTGTAAAATTTGGTTTCATCTTCAATGGTCATCATTTTTTTTGCTTTTTGAATTGACTCCAATAAATGATCAATCTGAATGGGTTTTATTAAAAAGTCGACTGCATTAAGTCTAAATGCTTTGGGTGCAAAATCCTTATTATTAGTGGTGATTATAATGTTTTTAGTAAGTTTTGTTATATCTATGTGTTCAAAAATATTGACAGTTTCAAAATATATATCTGTAAAAACGACATCAACTTGGATTGAATTTTTATCACAAAATTCATTAAACATTTTCAAGTCGTTAAATTGATTAATTATTTGAATATCAGGATTCATTTCCTTTAATGAGGTACACAATGTCTGTGCATCAGTTTCATTATTATCCAGTATAATAGCAGTCATAAAATAAAATTATCTTTTTTACTTATTTGCTGATGAAATCAAAACCCTTTAAACTGAACATGAAAAGTCACAATCCCTGCTGACAATCCATCACTTCTGTTGTATAAAGCACCTCTTAATTCTATCTGACTTATGGCAAATAAGTTGGCTATAGTTTTGAAAGGAGTATGCCGAACTCCTACACCATAAAACTGACTATCAAAACCAGATAAATCATAATCGCTACTAAAAAATTCGGTACCTGATGTATTTTCTTGGTATGGAGCAAAATAATCAATTTTGGACTGACGGTAATATCTGTAAAATGGACTTATTGAAGTAAAAGGTGTTACCTTATATGGCAACTCGAGATGTACCGTATGAGACGTCAAGCCCCAATCATCCTGATAGTACCTGTAAAATGACCGAATAACGAACTTCTCACCAACAAAATAGTTAGCACGCAATCCGATGGGAACTTTAAAACGTGTCCCTGGCAAGGTCTCCCGCAGGAGTGATCCGTCATCAAAATACACCCTGTGAAACGGTGTGCTCAACAAACCACTTTGGTAAGCCAAATCCAAAGTAAGTGCTATTTGAAATCGCTTAGACATCACTTGTGAAAGTGTCATGGATAGATCAAATGAATTTCTGGCTGCATTGCCAATTTCTCCCTTCCTTTGCTGCCTTGCGGGTAGATTAGCCCTGAATTCCGTGGGCACTATTTGGCTGTAAGTATCGAAAAAAACATTAGCCTTGGCGCTGAATTCGGTATTTTGACTTTTAGACTTTTTATTAATATTAAAACCACCGCCTATAGAAGTGTAATCATATTCTTTCGAAAAAGCAAGGTTTCCACCAAAGCCTACACCCGTTTTTTCATTTTCTACACTATAATTGACAGAAGGATAAAACCTTACATCCGAAGATGATGCTGAAGAAACCTTGGCGTCGATCTTATCTGACGATGCTGATGTATAATAATCTATGCCAAACTCCGCACCATAAGTATATTTTTTGCCACGACCATCATATCTGTTGAGTTTGAGATCAATGACATTGGCAAAGTCGGAGAGTTTTTCGGTCCCAACGCCACCTGTGATGGCAGAATGATTGCCCTCTTGATGGTAGTATGAAGACATGATATTCGCTTCTTCAAAACTCAATGCCTTTTTCTTATATATCTTGGTACTGTCTATGACAAAACTCTGGGCATAAATCTGCACCAAGGATAGGATAAGCCCAAGAAAACTTAAATTTATTTTTAACATCTTATCTCTTTTGAATTAATTACAACCACAGCCGCCGCCACTTTTACCTCCAGTAGCGCCTGATGAGCCTTCTCTATATAATTGAAAATTAATCTCCAGTTTCTCGAGTTTTCTTAAAGCTAATGCCATCTCACCGTCACTGAGATAGGCTTTTTCTGATGATTTGACGGTACTACAGGATGCAAGAAATAGGGTAGCAATGACCACAAAGGAAGCAATAAAAGATCTTGTTTTTTTAAATTTGTTCATTATTTTACCTTTATATTTTTTGAATAATAAATTTTGTCATTTTGATCAATGATGATGGCTTCTACACCATTGAGTTGGTTGATCGTATGCAATCCTGCATCTCTTCCCATGACAATAATAGGTGTGGTGAGGGCATCCGCCAATTCAGCATTTTGACATATTATAGTCACAGATTTCAATCCTTGTGCAGGCATACCTGTCACGGGATCAATGGTATGTGAATATCTTCTCCCATCGATGATGACATACTTTTCATAATCACCACTGGTGGCCACAGATTTATTGCTGATTTCAAACTGACTGAAAAGGTTTTGTTTATGGTTTGGGTCTGCAATGCCTATCGTCCAAGGTCTTCCATTGATCTGATTTCCCCAAGCGGTCAAGTCACCCGCTGCATTGACTACACCACTTTCTACACCCTTGGCGATCATTACTTTTTTGGCCATTTCTGCTGCATACCCTTTGCCGATACCACCAAATCCGATTCGCATGCCCTTATATTTCAAGAAAACGGTTTTTTCTTTGGTATCAAGCACTAGATTTCTATAATCAACTGATTTCACAGCTTTTTTGGCTATCTTTGGATCGGGCAATTGGGTCATCTTGGTATCAAAATTCCAATATTTTTTATCAACCGATCCATAGGTGATATCAAAAGCTCCTTGCGTCAGATTAGAAATTCGTTGGCATCGTTCGATAAGATGAAAAACTTCATCAGGAACTTGAATAGGTTGTAGACCTGCATTTTTATTGATTGATGCAGTGATACTATCTTCAGAAAAAGTAGTCAATAAGGCTTCAATTCTTCTGACTTCCAAAATACCCATTTCAACTGCTTGTTTACAAACTTCTAAAGACTCATGGACAGCCGTTAATTCAAACTGATTGCCCATGAGTTTTAAAGACTTTGAATCAGAGATAGATGGTTTTGTCACCTGATCAGTCATCTTCCCCGTTTGTTTCAATGTTAGCAGGTGTAGTGTTTTGTGTTCCATCGTACCCTACTCTGATTTCTGTATGTCTGATCTCTCCTCCTGAAGTACCTGTCATTTTACCGAAATACAGACCAGCCAATCCAAGACACAAGACAGCTATTGCCATATAATTGGCAAATGACTTTTGTTTCCAATTTACCCAAAATCCAATCAAAGAAACAAAGCCAAGTATGTAATTGATGATGGCTAGGGTTTCTGCCTTTTCTTCATGTTCATGGATGAGTGCGTCGGTTACGTCAGGTAATTTTTCTGCAATTTCTTCAGCCCCTTCTCCTGTGTACATGGCTGGAAAGGTAAGTATGGCTCCTAAAACAAACACGCCCAAAGCTGTCCTTTTGACAACATCAGAACCAATAAAAAAACCTACTATTAAAATCAAAAGACCAACGATAGGTACGATGATCGGGAAGTGATTAAACACTAAATGCAAATGTGCGTCATTCATGATAAATATTTTTAAAAATTATAAATTACTTTGTTATCTTTTTTTGCCACAAAGGCTCAAAGGCCATAAAAACAAAACCAAACACATGGATGAATAAATGATATTACTTTGTGACTTCGTGTCTTAGTGGCAATACAATCTATCCAGCTACCTTTGGTCTGATGGTCCAGTAAGTTTTTCAATATGGTTACATGGGCAGTATCGGAAATAGATGATGAATCAGGCATCAATTTTTTTCTGGTATTAATTATTGTGTTTGAAAAGCTTTTTTCTGTGTCCATCAGCACACCAAGGATGTAGTCATAGCCCATCACCTTGCCTGTAAATTGCAGCATTTTAGCTCTGCCCGAAGGTGTAGGAAAAGGCTCTAAAGATATATTGTGTTTGGCCATAAAAGCCAGTGCATGACTTTTTTCAATTTCACTCATCTGACGATAGATTTCTGCCACGTCGGGAGTTTCTTCATGATGTGCAAGGATGCCATACAGATAACTTGCATCAACCTCTGTTTGAATGTTTTGGTTTTTCATTTTCAACTTTTATTGATAGATTTTAGGATATCATTCATCATTTCTATCTGCACTTTTTGAATCTCCAGCAATTGTTCCTGCTGATAAATGATCAAATGATCTATTTTTTCGTGAAGCGCTTTGATTTCGAGTTCGGCTTTGAGATTGATCATATAATCTTTTTTCGATCGTTCGCGGTCTTTTTCATTCTGTCTGTTTTGACTCATCATGATGACTGGTGCCTGAAGGGCAGCAATGCACGATAATATTAAATTTAATAGAATAAATGGGTAGGGATCAAATCCTTTGTTATAAAAAACAACAACGTTAATACTTATCCATACAACTAGAATAAGGCCAAAATAGCCAATGAAAGTCCAACTACCTCCAAATGTCGCTACATGATCCGCCATACGCTGTCCAAATGTAGGTACTTCCACCTGATCTTCTTCAAGTTTGTCAGATATCGTAGTCCTTTCCTTAAACTTCTTCATCACTGTATGCTCCAAATTTGTGATGGCTTTGAGTTCCTGTACCAAATAGTCAGATATGTATTGCTCTCTAAATTCATTCAACTCTTGTAAGGCAATATAAGATGACTCATTAAAATCAGGATGAGATTCTTTGATTTTATCAAAAATGGCTCTTCTAATAGACCCTCCCGTTACTTGCTCTCGGATCGGAAAGCTCTTCTGAGATACATCACTTTTAAACTGTTTCATATATTTTTTGATTTAAAATACCTTAATCAAATATTACTCCGCCACATTTTTCATCTTCATCAATAATGTGTACGCACCTTTAGTAACAACTTTTTTTCCTGTAAAGATTTGAAAATTAATGATTTGTGTTCTTCCTGCTTCTTTTTGGCCTGGTTGAATCTCTAGCATTTCAAAACTTTGATTCCCCTTTTCCACAAAGACAAATTCCTTGCCTTCAAAGCTTACGATGGCATCATTTGGAACAGTCCAGCTTTCTATTCGTTGTGCTTCTATCTCGGCATTCATATACATGCCTTGCAGTAAAGGCATAGATTGGCTTTCTACCGAACAAATGATATTGGCAAATCCTTGCTCGCCAATGCTATTGACTATATAATCGATCTTTCCATTCATCTTTTGATCTGGTTTTCCGTTTGAAAATGCCAATAACTTATGGCCTTGCTGGAGATAAGGAAGGTCTTTCTCAAATGCCTTTAGGACTAGCTTTGTTCCATTATTGTCTATGATCCGGATCATGTCTTCTCCGGCTTGAACATACTTACCGCTATTTACTATTACTTCTGTTATGGTGCCCGATGCGGGTGCGGCCATTATTATCTGTGATGTCATATTATCGGCAGAAAGTGTCACCGGATTGATGTGGATGAGTTTCAGTTTTTCGCCGAGTGATTTCACCAAGATTTGATTTTGTCTAACTTTCTCATCAGCCTGTTGCAATACCTTTTCGCTGGCTGCTTGATTTTTGGAAAGTTCTAACTGACGATCAAAATCCAATTTTGCAAAACCTAAAGCATTTTTGGCAGAAAGATAATCCTGCTGCAATTGAATGTACTCCTTCTCCTCTAGGCGGACCAATGTCTGACCTTTGCTTACCTTCATGCCGGGCATCACCTTGATCTGACGTACAAATCCTGCCATGGGACTGCTCACGGTGATGGTATTCTCGGGCATCACTTCTATTTTACCGTTAAGGTATATGACGTGGCCTATGTTCATTTTCTCAGGAAGTGATAGTTGCAACTGTGCGTTCTTGAATTGAGCATCCGTAAGATCAACTACTGACTCTACGGCTGCGACAGGTTTAGTATCTACTGGAGTTTCTTCTTTTTGCTTACAGCTATGAAATAATCCTAATGAGAAAAAAAGAATAAGTATATTAATTTTAAAACTTGTCATTATTTATTGATTTTTAAATATTTATAAAATATTTTTTAGTTCTACCTAATGGTTATTGGTGAGATAATAGAGATTAATGATGTGTGTATTAAGATTTCGTTTTTGCTCAAGGTATTCGCTTTCTATATTTATTGCCTGATTGGTCAGCATGACATATTCCAGGTAATTGATCTGCCCACTGCTAAATTGTTGTTCGGAAACACTACGGATTAATCGTGCATTGGGTAAGGCACTCTTTTCGTATTGTTCCAATTGTGCCATAGTTGCATTATAGAGCACATATTTCTCTTGAATTTGAGTATTGATTTCTGATTTTTTGGCTTCGTACATAGTGGCTTTGACTTCCTCCATCATTTGAGCAGACTGTATAGATGCTCGGATACCTTTTCGGAATATCGGAATGCCTACACCGACCTGAAAACTACTGAATCTGTCGGTACCCTGATAAACTACATTGTCCGCGCCTGTACCTCTAATGCTCACATTTCTATAACCTGCGCTGAGTTCCGGCCATAACGCTGTTTTTTCTGCCTGAGTCATGGCACGCGCTGTTGTTATTTCTTGTGCCGTCATTTGCAGTACAGGATGCTTTTGTATGGACAGGCTGTCGTAAAATATATTGTATTTCAAAATGCTAAAACCATTGGTTTGTGGGACATACTTTCGATTGTCATTGATATACCAATTCAACTGCAGGATGACATATTCCTTCAACTTGCCGACCATGGACACTTGATTGGAGATGTTGAGTTTTTGTTGCTCCGCTGTTGTTTTTTCGAGGACATCTGTTTCGCCTTTTTGCCATCTTAAAAGTGACTTCTGTACGAATGCGTTGTATAAACTATCCTGATTTTTCAGCAAACTTTCTTTAGCTGTCAGATAATTATACTCCATAAAAATCTGATCCAATTGTTGTCTGATCTCGGTTTCACTTAGCTTGAGATAATATTCTGCAGTTTTGACCTGTTGCTGATAGGCTGCAGCCCGACGTTGATAAACTTTCGGCAAACTGAATGTCTGTGAAAAACCCAGTCCAGTATCAAAGTAGGTGCTGTTAAATTGCCCCAATTCTGCATTGATTTGCGTCGGTGCAAAATTATAGGCCGTATTGACCAGAGCCTGCTGATACTTCACCAAACCGGCATCTGACCTGAGTTTGGCATTGTTGGCTTTTGAAATTTCTACGGCCTTATCAAGATTGATGATTTCCTGTCCAGATAAATGAAAAGATACCAACCAGATAAAGACAAAGACGATATTTTTTATTGTAAGGTTCATACTATTTGTTTTTGTGAATCAATTTTTAATGAATGATCATTCCATCTACTTATTTTCATGGTATGGCAATTCAGTCATATCTTCCTTCTCTACACTCTTCTTTTCAAAATGAATGTACAAAATAGGGAGAACTATGAGGGTCAAAAACGTAGCGACCATCAGTCCGCCGATCACCACTGTTGCCAAAGGTCTTTGCACTTCTGCGCCAGCACCATTACTGATAGCCATAGGTAAAAATCCCAGTGAGGCTACAAACGCCGTCATCAATACCGGTCGTAAACGCACCTTTGTCCCCATGAGCACTATCTTTCGCAGATCTTTCCAACCTTCTTCCCTGAGCCTGTTGAACTCTGCTATAAGGACAATACCGTTGAGCACTGCTACCCCAAACAAAGCAATAAAACCCACTCCAGCACTGATACTGAATGGCATACCTCTGAAAGCTAGGAAAAAGATGCCACCAATCGCTGAAAGCGGTATGGCCGAATAAATCAAAAGGCCTTGTCTTACGGAATTGAAGGCAAAAAATAAGAGTATAAATATCAAAATCAATGACACCGGCACAGCGACCATGAGCCTGTTTTTAGCCTGATTGAGATTTTCAAATGCTCCACCATAAGTGATATAGTATCCTGCTGGAAATTTGATTTGGCTATTAACTTTCGTTTGCAATTCGGTTACGATACTTTGTACATCTCTGCCCCTGACATTGAAGCCGACCATAATCCTGCGTTTGGCATCTTCCCTTTGTATCTGATTAGGTCCGTCTTTGATGGAGACATCAGCCAGTTTGGATAGCGGCACTTGCTGCTCATTTCCAATAGGTATAAGCAGTTTTTGGGCATCTTCGAGACTTTGACGGGATTCAGATTTTAACCTGACGACCAGGTCAAAACGCTTTTCACCTTCAAATACCATACCTGTACTCTGTCCTGCAAATGCCATGTTGACCGCTTTGTTGACATCTGCTATACTTATATTGTATTGTGCCAATGCATTTCTGTCATAGGAGATGATGACCTGAGGCACTCCAGTCACTGCTTCAACATATAGATTCTGTGCTCCTTCCACTTTGTTGACCAATTCGCCAATATGCTTTGCATAATGAGCCAAAGTGTCCAAATCTTCTCCAAAAATCTTGCACACTACATCCTGTCGCGCTCCGGTCATTAATTCATTGAATCTCATCTGTACTGGATATTGGAATCCTGCCGTGATGCCGGGCACATCTTCCAGTTCCTTGCTCATTTTTTCGGCCATCTCGTCAAAGGTTTTGGCATTTTTCCACTCTTTCTTAGGTTTCATGATCACCATCATATCGCTGGCCTCCATGGGCATAGGATCTGTAGGTACTTCACCACTTCCGATCTTTGTCACCACTTTTTCTACTTCGGGAAATCGTGTCAGAAGAATATGGGCAGCTTTTTGGGTAAATTCTACTGTGGTATTCAGATTACTACCGGTAAGAACCCTTGTATCTACAGCAAAATCTCCTTCTTCTAGAGCAGGAATAAACTCACCACCCAATCGGGACATGACCCATACAGCGAGCAAAAACAATACAACTACTCCTGTTATGATAAGCTTCGGGATTTTGACAAAAAATTCAAGACTTCGCTGAAAAATTATTTCCAGTTTGACCATCATCCTATCCGACCAATTGAGTTCATGTTTCAATTTTTTACTCAATACCAACGTGCTCATCATCGGAATGTAGGTCAAAGAAAGAATAAAAGCACCCAAAAGTGCAAAAGCGACTGTTTGGGCCATCGGCATAAACATCTTACCTTCTATACCTTCCAATGTAAAAATAGGCAGATAAACGATGAGAATAATCACTTGTCCGAATATGGCACTATTCATCATTTTGCCTGCAGAATACTTCACTTCTGTATCCATCTGATGGGATGTCAGTCGCTGTATACCTTGGTAATGTTTGCTATGTCCTAGCTGATGCATCACCGCTTCGACTATGATCACTGCACCATCTACGATCAACCCAAAATCTAGTGCACCTAAGCTCATTAGATTGCCACTGACACCAAAGATATTCATCATAATTATGGCAAATAGCATGGCCAATGGAATAACTGAAGCTACCAAAAGTCCTGCCCTCAGATTGCCCAAAAAGATGACCAAAACGAAAATGACGATTAAAGCTCCTTCCATCAGATTGGTGGTAACGGTGCTAATGGCATTGTTGACCATTTTGGTACGATCGAGAAAAGGTTCGATTTCTACACCTTTTGGTAGCGTTTTCCTGATCTGATCTATACGGTCTTTCACATCTTTGATCACTAGACTACTATTCGCACCTTTAAGCATCATCACTACGCCTCCGGCTACTTCACCCTGATCATTGTAGGTCACGGCTCCATATCTGGTAGCATTGCCCTCAGTCACTTCTCCTATGTCTCTTATAAGTAATGGTGTACCAGATACAGATTTGACTGTTATTTTGCCAATATCATCTTTTGAACCAATCAATCCTTCTGTACGAATATAAAGAGCGGTAGCATTTTTTTCAATGTATCCACCACAGGTATTCTGATTGTTAGCTTCAAGGGCATCGAATACATCATAGATGGTGACCTTATGTGCATTGAGCTTATTGGGATCAACAACGACTTGGTATTGTTTGAGTTTACCGCCAAAGGATGAAACCTCAGCGATACCTTTGACGCCCATTAACTGCCGACGTACTACCCAATCCTGAATCGTCCTGAGTGAAGTAGCATCATATTTAGATTCAAATCCTTTTTTGGGTTTGACTACATATTGATAGATCTCTCCCAATCCTGTGGCTACGGGACCCAACTCAGGTATACCGATTCCTGGTGGGATTTCTGTTTGTACTTTTTGCAGTCTTTCAGCTACCTGTTGTCTTGCCCAATAAACATCTATCTTATCATCAAAGACCATGGTCACCAATGACAAGCCAAATCTCGAAAAGCTTCGGATTTCTTTGAGTCCTGAGATATTACTGTTGGCCTGCTCTATAGGGAAGGTGACCAATCTTTCTATGTCTGTTGCCCCAAATGAAGGAGCCTGAGTGATGACAAGTACCTGATTATTAGTGATATCCGGCACAGCATCAATGGGTAATTTTGTGGCTTCGTACGCGCCTACAGCAATCAATGCTATGGTCATTAAGCCTATAATGAGCTTATTATTTATTGAAAACTCAATAATACGATTTAACATATTTGATTATTTAGTCTAAAAAATTAATTTTTTCACTAAAAATCAGCAACCTATATGGAAGTATCTATCTGAAAATGTTACAACTCACGGTTTAATAGTATAAAATTACAAATACCTAAAGCAGTATAAATAGTTTGTCGAAAGTTTAAACAACGATTTTTCTAACTATTATTTTGATGTAACCTTGAACGATTATACCTTTAAATTTGGACATTATGAGGTTGCCAATCTAAGAAATTATATTTAGACAAAGCGTGGAGGGTGAAAGATGCCTTGGATTTTGGCATCAGAAAGGTTAAAACGATAACTGGCGTTAATCTTGGTTTTTACAAAAAAAGAAGTTTCATTTGATCTAATATCCAATACCTTAAATTCATTGAATACAAATAAAGGTAAACTAGTGAAATCAATTACTTTGAAAGGTAGCTGCATGTCTTTTTCATAATCTGCATCAAACACTATACCTTGCATGTAGTGCATATCTAGGAATTCTCCGATGGTCATGTTGGGCCTTTCATCGAGATGTTCATAATAATGCACCAATAACAAAGGCACTTTTATCATTTCTTTCATGGGTGTAAAAGAAATGAAACATAAAAAAACCAGCAATTTTGCTATGTATTGCTTCATAATTACAAAGATAGGTGATTATTTCATAATTATGTTGTAATAAACTGTTAAAGTGTTATATAGCATCTATAATTATAAAATAAAGATAGACAGCAATATTTAAAGACTTTAATTTGAATTAAGTTTTTAGCATGTTAGGACGTTCTAAAATAAAAAGGTGAAGTTTAATGCTTTTACTAAACTTCACCTTTTTTTGATTATGCTTAAAACTTATAACTTTTCTCCTTCAGGCTTGGATGTATTTTTTGGATTACCCAATATTTTTATATCGAGTTCAGCAGGTATCATTTTTAAGTTTTGGGATACATGTATCTTAGTATCAGAGTGATCTGATCCGTCTGACTTTACTTCCATGTTATTTACGATGAGTTTATCCGCCTTGATGTCAGCATTCTTGGATAATGATATGGTCATATTTTCAGCATTTCCTATGAATTCGGCATCTACCAGCCCAGAGATACTAACGTTTAAAGATTTTACAATACCTTCAAATACTAGCCCACAATCATATCGGTCACCACTAGCTACGATATCGAGCACGTCATCATTGATACCTGATATTGTCGCATCATCCACATCATCTAGTTGTATGAAGTCCACATTGTTATTGATAGCCAATTCTACGATGATATCTTCAATCTCATAATGTACAGCTTTGTAATTGCCATCAAGACTTATGGTCAAGACATCTCCAACTTGTTTTACAACGACTTTGGAAACTTGCTCTTTGGGTCCAAGGATTTGCAATGAATTTTTACTACCACTAGTGATTTTAACATTGACTTGATCTATAAATACTTTACTAAAAGCACCAATATCTACTGTTTTTTTATGATTAACTAGATCTTCGTACTGTGGAGATACTAGTCCGGCTTTGGTCATCATCCATTCTTTGATACCTTCGGTGTAAAAATATTCTTCTTTAAAATGCTCATTGCTTCTGATTCGGGACAATGCATTGTCATCAAATCTTACTTTTTTACCTTCGGG
Source organism: Aureispira sp. CCB-QB1 (assembly GCA_945870185.1). Lineage (GTDB taxonomy): Bacteria > Bacteroidota > Bacteroidia > Chitinophagales > Saprospiraceae > OLB9. Next base: position 52,595 of record CAMBRK010000004.1, read on the forward strand.
AATAAAAATGGTATAGTGTATACTTTGATTTCTGTATTTTCTGTCTTTAGGGAATGATAAATATCTTGACATAGAAATTACATTGTCATTTACTGTAAGGTCGTTGTTAACATGTTTTGTATTTTCAATGGCTTGATTTTGGTCATCTCCTTTGGACGTCACCTTTTTTTCAATGTGAACCATACCATCTGCAGACTTACCAATCGAAAAATTTACATCACGCATGGCCCATTGATCATCTTTTTCGGTAAAAAAACCTCCAAGATGAACACCAAAAGCTTGGTCTAGGCTTTCTTCAGGCATCACTATGGAAATTTCATCAGCTAAGATGTTGTGAACAGAGTTTATTTTTTGTTCGTGATAAGAAGAGAATTCGCGCAAAGTACTCATAGAAGCAAATGAGGTCGTAAAGATTGATACAAACCATATGACCCACAGACCTGTTTTTACATTTTTGTGAATCCTGTATCCGAAAACAGCCCTAGCTACAGAAAGCATCAACCCTAATATAGGCAGACCAACAAGGAAAAACAAAGAGCCGATACCTAGGATATTGATAATAGAAGAAGTAGGTCCCATTGCAAAAACTAATGGTGAAGCTATCGTCAATCCGATGAATGATGCTGCCCATGAAATACCTAACATAGAAAGTATAACTATAGCTGTGAATGTGACTATAGGTTTAAACACCTTTCTTAAAGCTGGTATAAATCCACTTACTGCAATTCCAAAAGCATTGACACTGCTGCTTAAGAAAGATTTTGCAGCAAATCCAGAATTTAAATCATCCCCTTTTTTTTTATTTCCTAGATCTTTGCTCCATTCATTGATTTTGTCACCTAGCTGAGTGAGTTCTTCCTCTACTACTCGAGCTATATTTTCTATGGTAGCCGGCTCGCCTCTCATAGCGAGCTTGTCTCCTGTGTTGGACGCTTGGGGTACTAAGGCCCAAAGTACAATATAAGTAATAACTCCTGCGCCAGTAAACATTAGCAACACAAAAAGCAATCTCACCCATAAAGGATCTTGAATTCCAAAATATGCTGCAATTCCAGAGCACACTCCTGCAAGTTTTTGATCATCAGGGTCTCTAAAGAGTCTTTTTCCCGTACCTAAGTCAGAAGTGGACTTTTTGGATTTGCCTGAGTATTGATAAGGCTCCGCAATAGGTTCTGCCCCGAAATCTTCAGGTTTTCCCATGACAGTCACTACCTCATCTACTTCCTTCATGCTAATGATAGCTCGACCTTTGAGATGCTCTTGAAATAACTCTGCCATACGTACTTCGATATCATACAGGATCTCGTCACATCCGTCCGAAGTGGAGAAATGTTTACGAATAGCATTCAAATATTGCTGTATGTAATTAAATGCGTCTTCATCTATTGCAAATGGATAACCTCCCAAATTGATATTAAATGTCTTGTTCATTTTCTTATTGATTTTTTGAATTGTTTTGTGATTGATTGACTGCATGATTGAGTTCGTTCCAGGTTTGAATAAGACCTGATAAAAACTCATCTCCATCTGTGGTTATTTGATAATATTTGCGTGGTGGGCCTGATTTAGATTCCTTCCAATTATACTCCAATAAAGCGGCATCTTTTAATCTATTAAGTAGTGGATAGAGTGTACCTTCTACTACGATAAGCTTAGACTCTTTTAGCTTATTGATGATATCTGTAGGATAGGCTTCTTCCTGAGAGATGATCGAGAGTACACACATTTCTAGTACACCCTTCCTCATCTGTGCACGAGTATTTTCTAATTTAAATTCCATTTTAATCGATTTATGATCATCATGATCTGTTTTAAATTGTGATTTGATACTGCAAAGATACAACTATAAATAGTACTTGGCAATACCTAGTACCTGCTTTAGGATAGTACTATATACAAACGGACAGTTTTTATCGACAAATGTCAAAAATGAATAGCTAAAAATTTTTAAGTCAGGTTAAAATTTAGTTAAAATAATGACCATAAAATGAATATTACAAAATTCTAAATACCTTCGACAAATGAAAATTAACAGATTATATTTTTAGTATTTTTATAATTAATTGACATACTTGCAAAAATTTAAAGACCATTATGAAAAATCTAGCTCTTTGCTTATTTACATTTTGTAGCTTTTATGTATCGGCACAAAAATATAATATCAATGGTATCATTACAGATACTACGGGGATGCCCTTAATAGCTGCAACGGTCATGCTCATGGATCAGGATTCTATACTATTGGAGTATGCTCAAACAGATAATAAAGGTAGATTTATATTTAAGGAAGTAAGAGAGGAGACTTGTATTATCAAAACATCTTACATAGGCTACTTCCCACTAACAATAAATATAAGGCCAGACAATAAAACCGTCGTGGATTTGGGTACCATCAAAATGGAAGAAATAGCCAAGGAACTGATGGAGATCGTTATCAAAGAAGCCAAAGCGCCATTAAAATTAAGAGGAGATACCGTAGAGTATGATATTAGCCAATTTAAAGTGCCTCAGGGAGCCACATTGGAAGAACTGCTCAAAAGACTACCTGGCCTTGATGTGAGTCAAGATGGAACTATACAGGCAGATGGAAAAGGCGTGACCAAACTCACCGTAGATGGAAAGACATTTTTTAGTGATGACCCAAAGTTTGCCATAAAAAATTTACCTGCGGAAGGTGTTTCCAAGGTTCAGGTATTTGACAAAAAAGATGAAGAAGCATTGCTGACAGGAAAGACGACTGCAAGTGAAGAGAAAACGATGAATGTAGAACTCAAAGAAGAATTTAAGAAAGGAGGTTTTGGAAAAATTACTGTAGGTGGCGGAGATCAATCACGTGGTGAACTCAAGGGAAACTATAATAAATTTGATAGTAAAAACCAATTTTCAGTTGTGGGTACTGCTAATAATACTGGCAGAAATGGCCTTTCTTGGGATGATTACCAAGATTTTATGGGTTCCAACTCTTGGGATGATAATGATGACTATGATTATGGTTTTGGAAATGGATTTGTCCGGTATTTTGGAGGATCTGGTTCTGGATTGGAAAGTAAAGTAAGCGATGCTTTTTTTTCTGGTAATAATGGCGGGTTTCCTACCAATATCATAGGAGGAGTCAATTATAATTATGACCATAAGAAAAATAAGTTTGCTGGACGATATTTCTTTCAAAATACAGGAAATGATGTAGAGACTTTTTCGGATACTCGTAGTTTTTTGACGGGATTCAACCTAGATAATAATAGGTATAACAAAGATAATAAAGGAAGTATTAATCATAGAGCTGAAACCCAATATCAAATAGATATAGATAGTTTTCTGACTGCTATAGTGACTGCTGATGGTGCCTTAGTCAATTCTGAAAATGGACAAACAGGCAATAATACTATTTTTAGAAATGAGAATCAACTCACCAGTAAAAGTAGTTTTGATAATTTCTCCAAACTATCTGGAAGATTGATGAATACTTCGTTGCTTTTGCGAAAAAAGTTTAGAAAAGCTGGAAGGTCGATAGGTGTTAATGCATCATATCTTAAAACTGATATCAATGACGACCAAAAGCGATTTTCTGACAATATTTTTATTGATGATAATTCCAATCAGGATACTTTAAATTTAAGGCAATTTAACGCTGATACTTTGGATAAATATGTCATAAAACTCAATGCAATGATCAGTGAACCATTGAGTAAGAAGATATTTTTAAAAGTATTTCACAATTTTAGTTCGAGAAATGAAAACGGTATAAGACTAGTCAATGATCAAGTACAAGGTGAACAGTTGGTTCAAAATGATCTCTTGAGTCGAATTTATAACAATAATATCATCAATCAAAGAACAGGTAGTATGGTTACCTACTCTAATAAGGGCCAAAATGTAACTTTAGGAGGAGCATATCAAGCTTTTGATTTGCAAGGAGACTATAGATCACCCCATGTAAACGGACTAAAAGGAACAGTCAACAATCAATTTTCACGTTGGCTACCCTATGCTGAATATAGTGGAAGTATCACTCGAAATACTTGGATAAATATGGACTATGGAGTCAATGTATCCGAGCCATCGATAGAGCAATTACTACCTGTAGTGGACTTTTCCAATCCACTTTATATAACGGAAGGAAATCCAGATCTCGTTCCTACCTTGAATCATCGCATCGGAACATGGTTTAACCACTCGTGGCCAGCAGACGGTATTAGGGTCAATGCAGGGATGAGCTATACTTATTTTGAAGATCAAATCATTACAGAGCAAACAGTAGATGAAAGCCTAGTCACAAGGTCCAAACCTTTAAATTATAGCGGCGGTACCAATCTCTGGAGCAATGCAGGGGTCAATTTTCCGATTATTAGGAATAAGATCAAAATGAGGGTTAATGTGGGCCGATCAGGATCTCGATCTTTTGCTTTTGTAAATGATGTACTCAATAAAACTATCACCGAGCGTTGGTCACCAAGTGTTAATCTTGATTTTACGCCTTTAGAAAAGACAGCGATTTATGTTTCTTCCAATTTTGGTTTTTCTTCCACTAAATATGATATCAACACTTCTCAAAATCAGAATATAATAAACCAAAATTATAACCTCGACGTCAATACAAATTTGGGAAAAGGTTGGTTTTGGAACTCCACACTTCGATATTCTATTTTTCAAAATGATAGATTTGGAATCGAGCAAAAGATACCTATTATCAATTTGTCAATGTACAAACAGTTTCTTAAAGGTAACAAAGGCGAAATCAGGCTCTCCGTGTACGACTTGCTCAATCAAAATATACAAATCAATCAATCCACCTCAGTGTCTAGAGTTTTTGATTCCAGAACTTTATCTTTGGCAAGATATGTCATGCTCTCTTTTTCATACAATATCAAAGGCATGAAATCGTCTGTAGCCAAAAGAGATTATTGGTAAATGGTAAATATATTTTATTGTAATCACCAAATAAAAAATTTAAACGTGAATAGAATCATTTTTTTCTGCTGCTTCATTTTGTCCTCCTATATGCTTTCTGCTCAAGGAGGAGTTATCACTTACAATAAAAAGTATAGTTGGGCCAATATTGCTAAAAAAATGCCTTATCTTTCACAAGAAGAAAAAGACAGAATCACCCTCAGTTGGGGAAATGATGATGATAATAAAGGGGAAGATTATGAGCTTACTTATAATCCCAAAGGCTCTGTGTACAAAGCCAAAGAAAGAGACGAAAATTATGGTTACTCTTGGGGAGAAGATGAAGATGTTTTCATTAGAGATTTTGAAACAAAAACCACTAACGATCAGCGAGAGTTACTAGGAAAACTTTACGCCTTGCAAGGTGATATCCCTAAGTTTAAATGGAAAATTTTGAATGAATTAAAAGATGTAGCCGGATATGTGTGCATGAAAGCTGAAACCAAAGATACTGTAAATAATGTAATCATTACCGCATGGTTTACTGATAAGCTGAATATATTGAGTGGTCCTGAAGGAATGAGTGGCTTACCAGGATTGATCCTGGCATTAGATTATAATACAGACGACATCCAGATAGTTGCTAGTAAGGTAGAATTAAAACCTGAAAGTCCCCCATTGCCTATTCCCAAAAAACTTAAAGGTAAAAAGTCAGATTACCAAGAATATAACAGTAAAAAGAAGAAACACATTACCTTAAGTATATCAGGTAGACGCAATCCATATTGGGATGTCAGGTATTGAAAGAAGTATCTCGATTAAAATTAGTTAGCCCTGATCATATAATTCCCAATAATATTTATTTCACCAAAATTTTGAATGGTATTGCCCAAACTTGTTGACATCAAAGTATCCAAAATATCTATATTATTGGCGTTGATATTTCCATGATTTATAATTGCTCTGTTACTAGTAGGACCTGTACCGCCTATAAGCTTGACATTCGTTAAATTGAGATTTACTCCGGGCAATACTTCAAAAATAGGTCCGGAATGAATAGATTGTATTTTAATATTTTGATTTGTAAATGTAATATCAAGGTTCTTGTCAACAATAATTGGACTATTTATTTTAATAGTATCATTATTAAGGGCTGAGGAAAAAGATATACTGCCTCCTGGAGGTGTACAATAAATGGCAGCTCGCAGAGAATTTATTCCATCGTCGTTTAGGTTGGATACCGTAGTAGAACATAAACAAGTAACATTGGCTTCCCAGCCCAGTTCTGTCGCAGATTCATCCGATAAAAACTGGAGAGTAAGACAACCACTAGAGTGTGTAGAAGTAAATGGCCCGGGTATTGTAGTTCCGTAATATCCTCCCGCGGGAAAACCAGCTTGTGTTGATGGGTTGTTGCTCGCGAACATCGAGCTGGTGACGTTATTTCCATTGAATACATATAGGGCATCCCATGTGCTTTCCACATTAAAATTAGAAAAATTCAGGACAGCTTGCTCATACAATCCTGAAGGGCAAATATATCGAGTTGTATTTTCAAAATCTGAATAATTGGATGTAGTACCACCAGTATCAGTTGATACATCATTACATGTGGTTTGAGTGATATGAGGGCCTGATGTTACCCAAAGAGAAGCAACGTTGTCACAAAGGCTTTTTACGTGAAAATAATACACGGAGTTACTGTTTAATCCTGAAATTTCAGCGTTCGTGGTGTTTGTACTTATTCCTGATGGTGGAGGCGTTATAGTAGAAGTGACAGCATATTCATATCCATTGGTAGGTGGAGGTGGAGGTGCTGTCCATGAAATCGAAGCCGATTGAATACCTAAATCATATATGGATAATTGGCTTATGGGAGCGCAATTGGATGTCTCTCTTAGTGGTGATTTCCATGCTCCACGTCCATAGGTAGCTACAAAAATTTCTTCAGTATTATATTTTATCTTCAAGTCCCTGATTCTAACGTTTGGTAAGTCTGTATTAAAAAGTTCCCAATTGGCTAAATCATTGTCAATATAATATACGCCTACATCCATACCTACATACAAACCATCGTTAGAGCCTGTCTGATAAATGATACAATTTGCCGGTAAATTGGGCAGGTTACCACTGATATTTGTCCAATTGGTACCACCATTTATAGATTTATATACTTTGGCTCCAGCTGTATAGTTAGATCTGACTGCCCAGATAATGTCAGGATTTGATGGATGAATTACAATTTCCTGTAAACCATTTCCAGGAGTGGCCTTGGTGGTCCAGGTGACTCCAGCGTTATCAGACCTTAATAATGTAGAGGATGTCCCTGCATATAATATATTGCCATTAGATGGTGCTACAAAAAGAAAGGTAAGGTCATTTGCGCTAATATTATTTGATATTGTTGTCCAAGTTTGACCTTGATTTGCAGATTTATGAACTCTATTGTAGCCTACGTAAACATTTTGGGTATTGGATGGGTCTATGGCAAGAGGTGTGATCCAGGCACCAGTATTTGCGTCGGGAATACTCATAGATGAAAATGAACTGCCATTGGTCGATCTTGAAAAATTTCCATATTGATATGATCCATACATAACATTGGCATTGGTAGGGCTGATATGACAGTCCATGCCATCACCTCCAATATTGTTACCCCAAGACCCAGAAGTATTACGAACTTTGGTTCCATTATCTTGGAGACCGGTTATGACTTTTGTATCCTGTTGTGAAGCGTCTATTCTATACATTTGAGATATGATAAGGCCATTGCTTCTATCTGTCCAATTGACACCGCCATTTGTTGTTCTATATACACCACCATCATTTCCAAGCCAAAGTGTGTTATTGTTTTGCCACTCCATACAGTGATGATCAGCATGAACTGTCTGAACACCACTAGCTCCAGACCAATGTGTGCGCAACGTCATAGTAGTACCTCCATTAATTGACTTCCATACATTGACGCCTCCAGTATAGATGATTTCGGCATTGGTCGGATCCACAGCGATACATAAATCATACCATCCTTGGCCATTTGTACCCGACCCATTTGATGAACTATTGAGGATATTGGGCGTAGATGAAACTAGCGTGTAAGAATCTCCTGAATCACCTGATTTATAGAGTCCATTAAAGCCGTTATTACTGGAATTGGAGCAAAGTGCATAGACGTAGCTATTGTTTCCTGGAGATACCGCTAAGGCGATTCGATTATTACTGCTTATCGTTATGATTTCTGACCAATTTGCTCCATTGTTTGTGGATAAGTAAATCTTATTACTACTTGCTACATAAAATCTATTTGTGGTTGGATCTGGATTGGCTTCCACATCAAAAAAGTTGCCAGTTACCAGCTGTGACCAGGAAGTGCCAGAGTTTGTAGTGCGATACAAACCGTTAGATGTAGCAGCCAAGATAATATTTTCATCATTGGGATCCATTAATATCTTTCTGATTCTCCTTCCTTGAGTTACATTCCAGTTAAGCCCAGTAGTTTGCCAGGTAACTCCACCATCTGTTGATTTTAAAACACCGGTAGAGTTGGTATCTGATGCATCACCATCCCCTGTAGCTATATACATTATATCAGGGTTGGATGGTTGAATTATAATACTAGAAACACCAAGCACCACGCTATTGTCGAACGTAGTGGACCAGCCAGTGCCACCATCAGTCGTTTTCCATAAACCACCACCTGGAGATCCCACCCAAATGATGCTGGTATTAGAAGGATGAAATGCTATACAATTAATTCTTCCAAGTCCATTATATCCTCCGACTGTCGTTGTTGGTCCTAAATTTGTCCAGTTAGAATTTCCAGCACTTCTATTTTCTTTACTATTACTGCGAAGGTATTCTAAAAAATTTCTTTCTGTGATGCCAGCATCTGGCAATGTTCCATCTTCAAGAATTCTGTCTTTCCAGTTTTCTTCCCATCTTTTATATGCTTTATATCCAACTCCCTTTTCATCTTTGGGTATCTGACTAAAATAATCATCAGCAGATTTTTGGACAAGAAAAAAATTAATGTTTCCATTAGCATCTTTCCCTTCATCTATCCATGGTTGAGTATAAGTATTTACAAGCACAAAAAATTGAAATATGAATATCAATTTGAAAACAAAGAACTTATCAGACATATCAAAAAAGATTATAAGGGTTGATGTTTTTAAGTACAAGCAAAGTTATAATAAAAAAATTATTTCGTAGATTCAAAAATTGAAAATAATTATTGATAAAGTACAATTTATACTTAAACGAAAAAAAATTATTTTTTTAGGCGATAAGACGTTATAAATTACCGATTAAATAATGTTACCTTCGCTTTTATTATTAAAAATATCCATTTGATAGAAATCAATTTTGGTGCTCGTTCAGAGGTAATGAGAGCCATGACAGATTTTGTAACAGAGTCTGTTGAAATTTTTTTGAAACCCATAGAGACAAACTGGCAACCAAGTGATTTTTTGCCTGATGCTGCTATACAAGATGATTTTTTCTCCAAAGTGAAAGATATACAAAGTGCAGCAGCTGGACTCTCTTATGATGTTCTGACTGTATTAGTAGGAGATACAATTACAGAAGAAGCTTTACCTACTTACGAGACTTGGTTGAGCAGGATCGAAGGTATTCATGATGTAGACCGCGAAAACCCTTGGAATGTTTGGGTACGTGCGTGGACTGCAGAAGAAAATCGTCATGGCGACTTATTAAATAAATATCTGTATCTATCTGGAAGAGTTAATATGAGAGAATTTGAAAAGTCTACACAATTTCTCATTGCTGACGGTTTTGAAATCGAAACTGGCCAAGATCCTTACAGAAATTTTATATATACCAGCTTTCAGGAATTAGCCACTAATATTTCTCATCGCAGAGTAGCTACCCTCGCAAAACAGCAGGGAGATTCCTTATTGAGTAAGATCAATGGTGTCATTGCAGCTGACGAAATGAGACACGCCAAGGCTTATATAGCATTTATAAAAAAGATATTTGAATATGACGTCAATGAAGTCCTGGTAGCTTTTGAAGATATGATGCGTAAAAAAATCGTCATGCCGGCACATTTCTTGCGCGAAACAGGAATGAATGTAGGTGGTCTTTGGGGCCATTTTACAGATGCTGCTCAGCGTATAGGGGTGTATACTGCAGTGGATTATGCCACCATACTCCAGGATTTGGTCACAGAGTGGAATCTCGAACATTTAGGAAATCTTAATGAAGCAGGTGAAAAATCAAGAGATTATTTAGTAAAGCTTCCAGCCAGACTACTCAAAATATCAGAAAGAATGGTCAACCCTGTAAACGAATACGAATTTAAGTGGATTGGTGTCCGAAATTAAGTATTGGTGTGCAGATGGGTTTACTCTTGGGAAAGATAATGTTGGTTTTGTTGAGCGATGATGTGAGCGATTCTTTTACGCAGTCGGTATGGTGTTAGGACTTTCATGCTTGCTCCAAAGCCCAGGATTTCTCTTTCGAGCTCAACGTTGAGCTGTACTTTGATAGAGAGAAGCACAGATCCATCCTCGTATTTTTCTAATACTTCCTGACTGTGATGAAGGGGCTTGGTTTCTATATACGGCGCATTGGCTCCATCTACCCAAAACTGAACTACATCAGGTCTTACGTTCAAACTCACAGAGACTCCGATCACATCTTTAAAATATTCATCAATGGATGAAATGACTGATGGCCTGTATTTAAGACTTTCAGCGGTTGTCATTTGGATCATCCTATCCAAAGCCAGGTTTAGAATTGGATCTGTTTGGCCTTTTGCTCCAAACAAAAACCATCTGTTTTTGAATTCTTTCAGAAACCAAGGATGAAAAGTTATCACATTGGCACTTTCGGCTTTAAAGGATTTGTATTCGATAAAAAGCACTTTTTTATCCTGAATGGCTTTATAAAGTGGATCTAAGAGATGAATACCGGTAAGTCTGTCATTTTTTTCGAAATGTATGATGGCGGCCTGCTTCCCGGATGTGGTATAGACGTGGTCTTCCAATTTTTGTATTACTTCATGCAGATTTTTGAAATGCTCAAATCCTTTAAACTGTTTGAGGAGCTCTACTGCTTCTGACATTTGTTGCATATCGGCAGATGAGATAGGTAGATTGGTGATGCTATATTTTGGGTCTTCGTAGGTATAGTACTTTTTGTCCACCACGATGATAGGGGCATTATAGCCCAGTTTATCACTGCGCATCATTTGTATATCATATTGAACAGTGCGTACTGAGGCACCTTTGGAGATTCCTTCGTATTCATAAAGCGCATCGCTGACTTTATCTACCAGCATATCCAGTGTCCATTTTCGTTGACGATTGCGAAAACAAGCGTCCAGGACTTTGTAACGGATGAGTGCATTTTTGTTTATGGGCTTGATGGTTTATTATTTTATCTCGCAGATACCACGGATTGCACAGATTTTATATTTGTCAATCACTCTGGCTTTTTGTATTGCTTAGTGTTGATGATTCTGATAATGCTTTCTTTATCAATGATGGATTCGTCATTGAAGTTTACTAAAATTCAAAGTTTCTTTTTGGTCAATCTTAGGTAGGTTAATAATTGTTTTTTGTGTGTATTGGAGAGCGTTTCAACGGATTTTATTTCTACGATCAATTCATCATCCACCAAAATATCGATTCTAAATCCTAATCCTAAATCTCTGTTTTTATACATTGCTTTAACATCCTTTTGACGTGTCAGGCTCTATGCAAATGCCAGTTTCGCCTAAAAGCAAAATATTGATGTATGACATTGGGTTAGTTTTAGGAATGTTTTTGCATTCTAAATGTAAAAGAGTTGTCACGGGAATGTTTGGAGATACATGGAAAATCATAAATATGCCTACAAAAGGTGTGTTAAGTAATGTAAATAAATTTTACACAAGAGAAGGTGAAGTCGGATATTCTACCAATGCCGAATGAGCCATTGCTAAATTTGCGTAGGAATAATAAATTGCTTCTTTTACTGTTTCACGTTTTTGTTTTGCTATATTTACACTGATTTATAGTTTTGATTAACTTCCGGATATGATTAATAAAATACAAATTCCCATCAAGCAGGCTGCTTCACATGCTTAATTTGTTTTTTTGTATTCATCGCTGCTGCATTTTTTATTTTTCGATTTATATCATTTTCGAGCTTGTAGGGCTGATTGAATACTTCTTGACTGAGTTTAAAATGTGTTGCTAGCATTCTAATGGTTTCTTTTGATAGACCTTTGTTATAGTTGAGCATTTTTGAAATGGTTCCCTTTGATAGATTCAATATCTTTCCAAGCTCAGTGGCATTTAATTTGTGTTCTGTCATCAGTGCTATGATGGTATCGATAGGGCTTGCAACTTGAATTTTTATGTTTTCACTATCCCATTTTTCAACCAATAAGGTCAATAATTCCACATCATCACTATCTCTAGTCAAAGGATTTTTGACCAATTCGTGAAGTATGTTGCAATATGCTTCGTATTGTGATTCCGATTTGATTATTTTGTATTCCATTGTTATAAAATGATTAATATTTATTAATTTTGAATTGTTGACTTTCGGCACATATTTTATCATATCCAGCGTGTGTTCCTAGCCAATTTATATATAGATGAACATTTTTTTGACCAAAATAATAGGTACAAGTCATTCTATACTTATTTCCTCCAATATTAAAAACTACACGGTCACTACTTTTGCCCAAAATATCAGCACTACTGAAAGTACTTAAAATGTCTTGGGGCCTTTCCCAATCAGCGTTGATTATCAAACTCACCCAAACATTTAAATGTAATAAGGAGTTCTTATTTGCATTTATTTAGTCTTGCACGGTCTTTAACTTGATCAAATGTACTTTCATGTCAACATAGATAATGGCTTTGTTTCACATTGTGAAATATTTTGAATTATATATTTTAGTTTATCTGAAATTAAAATAATCTATCCAACGCAAAAACATTGCGCACACCATTCATACTTTGCATGGTTATTATAAAAATGAAAATATGAAATCGAAAATACTAGACATATTATCTGACCTGGAGTCTCAAAAAAACGTCAAGGTCCTTTATGCTGCTGAATCCGGCAGTCGTGCCTGGGGATCTGATGGAAGCAAAGCGGAAGACCATATTGGATTTTTTGTTTCGTCATTCAGGATAATGGCTATGACACAAGATATCAAAATAATCTTGCGCATGGTAAGAACTATGATTCCAAAAATATGATGCATACCATTCGACTTTTGCAAATGGCCAATGAAATCATCGCAGATCAAAAAATCAATGTATGGCGAAGTAATAGAGACGAATTATTATCGATAAAGAGTGGAGTGATGGAGTTTCAAACCTTAATGAACCATGGAGATAGTTTGATGAAGGAGATTGATCAAAATTTAATTAATTGTCCGCTTCCAAAGGCTCCGGATCAAAAATTGGTGGAGCGATTATTGGTGGAGATTAGGAGTGAGTTGTATAAGTGATAGTTTTAAGTAATAGTAATCTTTAGTAAGTAATTTTTCAAGGCTTTATATGGGATGGTATAGGATCATTATCTAGGTATTTCTTTCTTGCACCTTCCATTACTTCAGTTTTATAGTCAACTGTAATATCTATTAACCTTCCTTCTTCCACATCTTTTAATCCTTCTTCGATCAATGAAATTGTATGATCGTCCCAGTGGTCAAACTGAAATTTTTCATTCAAAGCAAATTGTGCGACTTGTTCAGCATTTTGAAAATTACCGTTCTCTATGAGTTTAGCTATATATTCATCATAAGGACTTTCAAGGATGATTTGCATTTTATTATTACTTTTTAGGTAAAACAAAGAGGTAAAGAAATAAGTTTCAAATGTTTGTTATCATTGGACTAAGGATGTAAAGTTGACAACTTTCATGTAAATTTACGAGAAAAATAAAATAATTTTCCCTACGAAAAAAGATTGCGCACACCACTTTTACCTTTGCGTCGTTATTAAATAATGAACGAATAATATGACAAACCTTCCATTCACCAACGATGCGTTAGAAGAAATGATATCTTCAGGTTACGTTCGCATGACCAAACATCCAGAGCGACCGCTGTATATTTACAACTAAACGGCTCAAACGCAATATGAATATATGTGGAATGAGGTGACTATACTTTGTAGTGGATTGATATTGGATGAAAATTATACGATTGTGGCAAGACCGTTTACTAAGTTCTTTTATTATGGTAAAGTGCAAGATCAACAGATTCCGTCGCTGCCATTTGAAGTGTACGATAAAATGGATGGCTCCTTGGGTATATTGTACTGGTGGAATGATCGTCCTTACATCGCTACCCGTGGATCCTTCATGAACCAACAAGCCATCAAAGCTAATGAACTTTTATATGATAAATATCCCAAAAGTATCGATAAGCTAGACAAGACCAAAACCTATTTGTTTGAGATTATTTATCCAGAAAATCGCATCGTCATAGACTATGGTTATAAAGAAGAATTGATATTATTGGCAAAAGTAGATATAGCAACAGTAGTAGAAACCCCTTTGATAGACATAGGTTTTCCTGTAGTCAAAAGATATGACGGATTGAATGATTTGCAGATTATCCGTCAGTTGCAAATAAAGAATAAAGAAGGATTTATCATACGATTTGATAATGGGTTTAGAATTAAAATCAAGTTTGCGGAGTATGTACGCTTACACAGAATCATCACACAAGTCTCTTCCAAAACTATTTGGGAGCATCTGCGAGATAACCAATCTATAGACGAACTGTTGGATAAAGTACCCGATAAGTTTTATAATTGGGTACGTACGACAATTGATGAATTTTGGGAAGCCTATCGAAAAATAGAAGAAGAAGCAAAAGCCGAATAAAAAGACCTAGAAGACCGTAAGGCAACCGCTATTTATTTTCAGACGAGTCAACATCCTGCTATATTATTTAAGAAGTACAGAGAAAGAGCATACGATGCTACCATCTGGAAGTTGTTGAAGCCTAAATATGAGCGGCCATTTAGGAATATTGAAATAGAAGAATAATGAATTACCTTAAAAAGTCCTTTAAACAAAATTAAAAATTTTTATTTATGAAAGAATTCTCTTTAAGGGCCTTTAAAGTCCTTCCATTTTTAAAGGAAGGATTTAGGATGGGTAAAACTGAGAAGCTAATATAACAAACTAGAAATATATAAAATGAGTAAAAAAGTAATTATACTTCGTGGATTACTAGCAAGTAGAAAGTCCACTTATGCCCGAAAACTTTTGGATGAAAATCCTGAAGCATAAAAACGTCTCAATAAAGACGAACTCAGAGTGATGTTGGACAACAATCATCATACAAATCATAACGAAAAATTTATTGAGAAGGTAAGAGATTTAATGTTGATAGAAACACTTTCGAATGGTAAACATGTGATCGTCGATGATACCAATCTGAGCGATCGACCTGTGGAAAGGATCAAAAACGTAGTTAGAAAATTCAATGCTGACCATAACCAACAAGTTCAGGTAGAAATAAAAGAAATGGAAGCTTCACTCGATGAATGTCTGGAGAGAGATAAGTCAAGAGATAAAAAAGTTGGTGATGAAGTCATTTTAAAGATGCATCGGCAGCACATCTTAAAGGATACTGTTGCTGGGCCAAAACACGATAAAGAACATCCAATGTATCGTACCCAAGACCCATCCCTACCCAAAGCTATCATCTGCGATCTGGACGGGACTTTATGTCTGATGAATGGTCGTAGCCCTTTTGATGCGTCGAGGTGTGATGAAGATCTACCCAATATTCCTGTGGTCAATATGGTCAAAAATTATCATCAGTTGGGATACAAGATTATTTTGGCATCGGGCAGGGACAATACTTTTAAGCCACAGACGATGACTTGGCTGGAGCGATATGGTATATCTTACGATAGGATGATCATGAGAGCGGCAGGAGATTTTAGGAAAGATGCTATCATCAAAAAGGAAATATTTACGAATCACATAGAAGGGAAATATTATATAGAATTGGTCTTGGATGATAGAAATCAAGTAGTAGATCTCTGGCGAAATGATTTGCAACTGCCTTGTTTTCAGGTGTTTTATGGAGATTTTTGAGGTATAATGGGGCAGGAAGACTTATTTATAATATTCTTGCTGCTCACATTTTTGACGATGATTAACTTTTAAAAAAATAATTTAGCACCCTGAGACACTTACTGAAATTGCTATGTATTTTTACATCATATATACTTTATAGGAACACATATCGGATGGTTAAAATCTTTATCGGGAATGTTTGCATTTTTGCATTAGAACTTTTTATAAATTTAAATTGTTATAAATTATTGATAAACAAACATAATGAGTAGAAAACCAAGACAACTTAAAGAGTCTGATTTGATACAACAAATCGAAAAACTATTATCCAAAAATCCAAATACCCGATACAATAATATACAGATTTCGCGAAAAATAAATGTAGCCAACCCTCCTGAATCTATCAGGCAGTCAGTGATGAAACTGGTGACAGAAGGGAAAGTGGTAAAACTAGCCGAAGACAGATATAAATGGGAAACGAGAGCAACATCTGGCCAAAATCATAAAAGACGAAAAACAGAGGATGAAATATTATATTCAGGCACTGTAGATATGACGCGCTCAGGTGCCGCCTACATTATACATTCTGAAAGTGTTGAAGATATCTATGTCCATTCGAACAATCTCAAAGGAGCACTCCACAAGGACGAAGTAACAGTATCGGTTATAGAAAGTAGATCTCGAAGAAGACCGGAGGGAAAGGTCGTCTCTATAGAAAAAAGAGCACTTACCCGAGTGATAGGTCATATCAGAATATTTAATAATTATGCTATCCTGACGCCAGACAACTCTAGGATATACCCGGAGGTATTGGTTCATCATAATGACATATTAGGTAGTAAAGATAATGATCGGGTAGTAGTAGAAATTACATCTTATGGAAGAGGCCAAAATAAAGCCATTTGGGGCAAAGTGCTCAAAGTGCTGGAAGAAATCTCTGACATTGAATTGAATATGCAGTCCATATTGTTTTCGAATGGTTTTGATCCAGAATTTTCTTCAGAAGTACTGGAAGAAGCTGCAGCTATGTCAGGTGTTATTTCAGATAAGGAAATCCTAATGCGCAGGGACTTTAGACCCATAACTACATTTACGATTGATCCGCTAACGGCCAGAGACTTTGATGACGCATTATCTATCCAACATCTTGAAAATGGAAATATGGAGATAGGTGTTCATATAGCAGACGTTACCCATTTTTTGAGAGAGGGCACTTTATTGGATAATGAAGCTCTCAGACGCTCTACATCGGTATATCTGGTAGATAGAGTCTGTCCTATGCTCCCCGAAAAACTGAGTAATGATTTATGTTCGCTTAATCCTCATGAAGATAAATATACTTTTACGGCTTCATTTATCTTTGATCCTGATTACAAGATCATCAGTGAGTGGTTTGGTAAGACGATCATTCATAGTGACAGAAGATTTACCTATGAAGAAGCACAGGAACGAATAGAAACTGGACAAGGTGTTTTTGTGTCAGAAATCTTATTACTAGATAAAATCGCCAAACATCTGCGGAAGCAAAGATATGATGAAGGTTCCATCAGTTTTGAGTCTGAGGAAGTACAATTTATCTTAGGTGAAGATGGACTACCAACAGGTATGTATGTCAGAGAGAGAAAAGATGCCCATATGTTGGTAGAAGATTTTATGCTTTTGGCCAATAAGAGAGTGGCAACATTTATGGCAACTAAAGCTAAGCCTGAGATACCTTTTGTCTATAGAGTCCACGACTTACCTAATCCCGACAAATTGGCTGATTTTGCGTTATTTGCCAAAGAATTGGGCTATCATTTTAAAATGGATAAACCTGATCAAATTGCTGAATCATTCAATAGGTTGGCTCTAGCTACTATAGAAAACCCAGTGCTAAAACTTTTGGAGCCATTGGCTATCCGTACTATGGCAAAGGCTGTCTATACAACAGAAAATATTGGCCACTATGGTTTGGGTTTTGAATATTACACCCATTTTACAAGTCCTATTCGAAGGTACTCAGATGTTCTCGTTCATAGGATTTTGTTTAAAAATCTTACAGAAATTTATAGAGGAGATAAAGAAAACTTGGAGAAAAAAACCAAACATATATCTGATCAGGAGAAAAAAGCAGCAGAGTCTGAAAGAGAGTCTACCAAGTACTTCCAGACATTGTACATATCCAAATATATAGGTCAGGAGTTTGATGGTATCATTTCCGGAATCATAGAAAAAGGTATTTTTGTAGAGTTACCAGAAAGTAAGGTAGAAGGTTTAGTCACGTTTGATAGCATGGGAGAAATATTTACAGTACCTACCAGCAGACTTAAAGCAAAATCTAAAATATCAGGCGATGAGTTGACCATGGGCCAAAATGTGAGGGTAAGGATATTGGGTGCAGATCCGGATACAAGGCGTACAGATATGGAATTGGTGATAACGTAACGCGTCCTTAGGCTTTTTTTAAAATAATATTATCCAGCAAACGGACACCTTCGGCTCTTACGACGGTACAAGCTACCACATACTCATGTTGGCTAAAGTCTACTACCGATTGTAATGTGTGTGCATCTACGATTTCAAGATATTCAGGATCAAAAGGTCCTGTTTTTAGTTTTCGTAATGCCTGACTCTTTACAACTTCTACTGGTTTGGTCAAAACTTGCTTTTTTACATACTTTAACGTCTTGTAGATCATACCTGCCGCGGCTCTAGTTTCCGGACTAAGTCTTACATTGCGGGAGCTCATGGCCAATCCATTTTTTTCTCTTACGATAGGACAAACAACCAAATTGGTGTCTATGCTGAGCTTTCTGATGATGTGTGCAATGATGGTAAATTGCTGAAAATCTTTCTGACCCATATACAGATGATCGGGCTGAACGATATCCAAAAGCCTTTTGACAACCTGAGCTACGCCTTTAAAATGTCCTGGCCTGAATGCTCCTTCCATAATCTCGTCCAAACCGCCTAAATCTATGGCAGCACTTTCTTCCATGCCATTGGGATAAATATCAGATACTTCAGGTGCATAAACATAATTTACATGGGTGGGCATGAGTTTGAGAAGATCATCTTCCAGATTTCTGGGATACTTATCGAGATCCTTCTTGTCATTAAACTGTGTAGGATTTACAAAAATGGATACTATAGTGATGTCGTTTTCTTTTTTGGCTTTTTTGACCAGTTTTAAGTGACCATCATGGAGTGCACCCATAGTAGGCACAAAACCAATCGTTTTTACTTTTGACTTAAATCCCGAGATTGAAGATGATAACTCTTCAGCATTTTTGAATACTTTGATCATATTTTTCTATTGTGATAAAACCATTTTTTAATGATGAGTTCTGCAGGTTTACCTTGTGGAGTATAATCTTTTTCAGGATATCCTTCATGACCCATACCGTCAGGAAACCACTTCCATAAAAAACCACCTGCCCAATAAGTCTCTTTAGACAAAGATGACCACAAGGCATCATAAGCATTCGCCTGCGCTTTATTGTTGATTTGGAGTTGGTCTTTATTTTTTTCTATTTCCCATACCTTGCCTGCACAGCCATCAACGGACATATAACCATATTCAGTAAATAATATTTTTTTTCCAGTTTTACCTGAAAAGGATTTCAAAGTTTTTGAGATTGGTTTCCACTCCTGCTGCAAATCAGTGAGTTGCGGATTTTTATCATCTGTCAATGGGAAGTAACTGCTGATACCTACAAAATCTAAATCTTTCCAAAAACTCACTTTTCGATAGTGGTCCCAATTGGCCGAATAGGTAAGTTTTCCACTATATTTTTTTCTGATGTCACTGATGAGCGTCTTCCAGTATTGAGGCCTTTTCTCTACAGAATGGTTGATTTCTGTCCCAATACAAAGCATTTCTACCTGATGTTTTACAGCGATATCCACATATTCAAAAATATATTTTCGGTATTGTTTTTCCCAGTTTTGCCAGTCCATTTCATTGTCAAAATTTAAATCTCCGATCCAGCCTCCACCGATGTATATTTGAGGTTTGAGCATCACTTTTAGTCCTTGATCTTTGGCTTCCATCACACAGCATTCTACGCCTTCTTTTTTTTCGCCCCACCATTGCCATTCCAGGTTATGTCGGATTTCAGAAGTCCCTTTTTTTATAAAGCCATAAGGAACAAATGACACCCATTCCGTATGGATAGATGTAATTTTTTTGAAAGCTGGAGCACCTATTTTTTTAGGAGGAGCTACTACCGTGATTCCTTTAATGGTAGTGACAGGTCCTGATATTTCATTAGTAGAAACAAATGAAAATAAAAGATTAGTTATTATCAGTAAAAATATAAATATAACTAATTTTGATTTAAATGCCTTCATCTATTGGAGATGTAATGAATAAGATTGCCACATTTACTTTTTACTTTTTTTTACTTTTTTAGGGTTTACTAGTTTCATTTCTTTAACCAAATGTCCTGCGCCAGCATATTTGTCTATCACCCAAAGGATATATCTCGCGTCAACCATAATATTGCGGCAAATATTAGCGTCATAGTTGATATCACTCATCGTACCTTCCCATACTCTGTCAAAATTTAATCCGATCAGATTGCCATGAGCGTCTATAGCCGGACTACCTGAGTTTCCACCTGTAGTATGATTAGAACCAATAAAACATACGGGCAATTTTCCGGTTTTATCCGCATAAGGACCGTAATCTTTTGCTTTGTATAGCTCTAGCATTCTAGGTTGTAAGTCGAATTCGTAATCTTCGGGTATGTATTTCTCAATAACGCCATCCAGATAGGTTACCGGATTATAGGTGACGGCATCTTTGGGTTGATAACCATTTACTTTTCCATAAGTGACTCTCATAGTGCTATTGGCATCTGGATAAAATCTTTTTTCTTTAAATACTTCCATCTGCGCCTTGGTATATAAGGCAAGTTTGAGGTCCAATTCCCTTTTGATGTTGTTATATGGAGTTGATATTTCTTTGCTGTAGAAATCAGCCCATCCTGCTGCAAGGGCATACATAGGGTCACTTTTGATAGCACTTACCGCCTTATCAGGACTTAAGTTCAAAATGGCTAATGCTTCTTTTTCTGATGTAAAACTGCACAATTGAAATTGATCTTTGACCATCTGATCATAAGACTCTGCAGTATTCATACCTAAGTTTTCTCTTTGCAAAAAGTCAGGTACAAATTTTTTGTCCAGCTTTTCTACATACATAGTCAATAGAACTGTCATTTTTTCCTGATCTATCTGACTGTCAAAATCCTTATA
Organism: Aureispira sp. CCB-QB1; assembly: GCA_945870185.1. GTDB lineage: Bacteria > Bacteroidota > Bacteroidia > Chitinophagales > Saprospiraceae > OLB9. Next base: position 73,793 of record CAMBRK010000004.1, read on the forward strand.
AAATCCTGCTGTATTATCTTTTACTCTTTGTAGCATGTCGTTGTACCCTTTTTCTCCATTTTTTTCATACGCATTGACTAATCTTCTGAGTACACCCATATAACTGGTGATATCTACATTTCTAAGCACAATCTCGGAGTAGTAATCATTGGCCAAAGCATATGGATCAATATCTTTATAAAGCTTTCCTAGGTCAGACAATAGATTTTTGTAAGGACTATCTGGAGCAAGTCTTTTCTGAAAATCGGCTTCGTATTTGAGTTTTTTGTCCACCGCATTCGTTTGTTGGAGTCCCATAGATTCGCCGATCCATTTTTTCCAGTAATTGGCTATAGTGGCATACTTGGCAGCATATTTAATTTTGGTAGCTTCATCTTGTCTCATGTATTTATCCATAATGCCCAAAGATGTTTCTCTAATGGATATTTTGGCTGGATTTAGCGTTTCCAGAACCTGAGTTACGGCTGATGCAGGAAGATATTGGTTGGTTCCACCCGGAAATCCAAAAACCATAGTAAAGTCACCTTCTGAGACTCCATCCATAGATACGGGAAGAAAGTGTTTAGGCTTAAAAGGTACGTTGTCTTTGGAATATTCAGCTGGTTTATTGTCTTTGCCAGCATAGATGCGGAATAGCGCAAAATCACCTGTATGTCTTGGCCAAACCCAATTGTCTGTATCGGATCCATACTTACCTATAGACTCTGGTGGTGCACCTACCAACCTTACGTCTTTATATACGGTAGTGACAAAGGCAAAGTACTGATTTCCATCAAAAAATGGCCTGATCATTACATTCTGATAAGATTCCAGCTTGTAGGTTTCTCGAATAGCTGTTAGGTTTTTATCTATTATAGATTGGCGCTCAGCAGCGGTCAATGTAGGTGTGACGCCAAGGAGTGCTTTGGAAGTCACGTCATCTATATAATCTATAAATGTGGCTGTAAGTCCCGCATTCGGTAGTTCGTCCTGATGCGTTTTGGCCCAAAACCCGTTTTTAATGAGGTTGTTTTCTACCGTAGAGTGGGATTGTATCTGACCATAACCACAGTGATGATTTGTCAGTAGTAAGCCATTGGAAGAGATCAGTTCTGAAGTACAGAATCCGCCAAAATGAACGATGGCATCCTTTAGCGAACCCTTGTTGACATTATAGATATCATCTGCTGAGATTTTCATGCCCATACTCTTCATTTCTTTTTCATTGAGGAGCTTGAGTAGTTGAGGAAGCCACATACCTTCCCCTGCAAATGCAGTATTATAGGCAATAATAAAAATGAATACTATAGATAAAAAACGTGGCATAATATTAAAATTTAATACAAAGATAGGCTTTATAGTGAATTGCAATTACTTTGTATAAAATAATATTTTTACTGCATTGAAAATATCACTTTTTTGAATGTAATATTTTACAAATTAAAATCTTCTGGTGTGAAAAGTACTGTAATCAGATTTTTTCCACGATTTTATAAGTCGTATCCACATCTCCCATGGTATAGAAATGCAAACAAGGAACATCAGCCGCTTTCAGCTCTTTACATTGGGCAATACACCAATCTATGCCTAATCGTTTGACATCTTTGTCGTCAGTTTTGAGCAATTCCTTGACTAGTGGCTCTGGGAAATTGATAAAAAACTTTCGTGGTATGGAGTTCAGCTGATATTTTTTGGTCAATGGCTTTAATCCCGGTACTATGGGCACATTGATTCCAGCCTTGACACAAGCGTCTCTGAATTTAAAAAAGTTATCATTATCAAAAAACATTTGAGTCACAATGTAGCTAGCACCGGCATCTATTTTTTGCTTTAAAAACTCAATATCTATAGCAAGATTAGGCGCTTCAAAATGCTTTTCAGGGTAACCTGCCACACCTATACAAAATTCTGTAGGAGTACCTTTTTCAATATTGGAATCTAGATAAATCCCATTGTTCATATTGTCGATTTGCTTGACCAAGTCTACTGCAAATTTATGACCATTGGGTTCAGGAATAAATTTATCTTCAAACTGTCTAGCATCACCTCTGAGCGCCAAGACATTGTTGATTCCCAAAAAATTAAGGTCAATCAGTGCATTTTCGGTTTCTTCCACACTAAAACCACCACATATAAGGTGCGGTATCGCATCCACTCCGTATCTATGCATGATGGAAGCACAAATCCCTACGGTACCAGGTCTTTTACGAATAGCTGTCTTTTCATAATATCCGCTCGGCCTTTTGTTGTAAACGTATTCTTCTCTGTGGTAGGTAACATCTATAAAAGGAGGCTTAAACTCCATCAATGGATCTAGAGTTTTGAAAATATCTGTCATGCTTCCTCCTTTCAATGGCGGTAGAACTTCGAAAGAGACTAAAGTTTGTCCTTTGGATTTTTCAAAATAATCTGTGATTTTCATTTGAATACCTTTAATTAGAGGACAAAGGTACTACTCTCCTTTACACAATTCCTAACAACAACGGGGTTAAATTGATAAGCTTTAAGCAAACGCTCTTCTTTTTACTTTTTTTTCTTAAAGTCTCCTCTTCTCCATGCATCTATAAAGTTTTTCCATGCTATCGGATTAAAAACATTCATAGGGCGAGTCTGCCCAGTATATACATAGTCAGTAGCTTGTTGCTTGAGCACTAAACTAGATGTTTCACGTCCATCAGAAGGTACTGAGTATCTTATTTCTTTAAGTTTTTCGTCCGCAAGATTAGCCATAGCGTTTTCTCTAAGCTCATTGGATATATCTATGGCCAGAAATTCTTGTTTAAAATGTTCTTTGCTCGGCCATGGCATGATAACTGCTTCTGGTAGAAGATAATTATCTTCAGTCATGATTTGTACCCAAGTATATCGGTCTGCAATCAATTTTTCTGGAATCTTGACCTCCACGGTTTGATATCCAATTCTGGAAAATACAACAGTTTCGCCTGCTAGAGCAACTAATGCAAAAAAACCATCAAATTCTGTATAGGCTCCCCGATTGGTCCCTTTGACCGATACATTGGTATAGGGAAGTGGTGCAGGATTTCCTTTGTCATCTTCATAAACTACTTTACCAGAAAATTCCACCACTTTTACAGGTTCATCTTTTTGTTGACTATAAACCCTAGAAATGGAAAAAAGCAAAAACATAACAATAAAACCTGGCTTCATAATTTCTATTTAACTGATGAAAGTATTACAATTTGATTTTCATTCATTCCAACGTCAAAAACAGCGTAAATATAGCACTTATATGATATTTAACAAGATTTTAACTTGAAAAGTATGTTAAAAAGAAGTGTTTTATACCATCATTTACCTCAAGGTTCCCAAAGCATTTTTGACAACACTCATCATGTCCGTAATATATGTAAACTTTATACCTTTAATATAATCCGCTGTAATCTGCTCTACATGGCGACGATTTTCTTCACAAAGCATAATTTCGGTGATACCAGATCTCTTTGCTGCCAAAACTTTTTCTTTAATGCCACCTACAGGAAGTACCTTGCCTCTCAGCGTGATTTCGCCTGTCATGGCCAGATGTGACTTCACAGGTTTCTCCTTGAGTGCTGATATGATGGCAGTCAACATGGTAATACCTGCACTTGGTCCGTCTTTAGGAATGCCACCTTCAGGCACGTGTATATGCAAATCTGTATTTTCAAAAATATCTGGGGATAAACCAAAATCATCAGCATGTGCTTTTATAAAACTCAGCGCAGTGGTGGCAGATTCTTTCATCACATCACCCAAGTTTCCTGTAAGGGTTAGTTTTCCTTTACCTTTACTGATGCTTGCTTCTATAAACAAAATATCACCTCCTACTTGTGTCCAGGCTAAACCGACAGCTACTCCAGGTACATTAACTTTGCTATACATTTCCTTATCAAATCGGACAGGTCCCAATGCGTCGGTAATATCTTTTTCAGATAGTTTTACTTGGTAGATCTCTTCCAAGGCTACTTTTTTGGCCACTGACCTCATAATACCTGCTAGACATCTGTCCAAAGATCTGACACCAGACTCCCTAGTATATTTCTGTATGGTAAACTCTAAAAGACTTGCATTTAGAATAGCAGATTTATCTTTCAAGCCATGTTCTTTAAGCTGTTTTGGAACAAGGTGCTTTTTAGCGATTTCTACTTTTTCTTCAGTTGAATAACCACTAATTTCTATAATCTCCATCCGGTCTAGAAGTGCGGGCTGAATCGTAGACAAAGAGTTGGCCGTCGCAATAAACAATACCTTAGATAAGTCATAATCCAAATCTAAGTAATTATCATGGAAGGTAGTGTTTTGCTCCGGATCTAGCACTTCCAGTAATGCTGATGATGGATCACCTCTGAAATCTTTACCTAGTTTATCTATTTCATCAAGAATAAATACGGGATTAGATGTTTTTGCTTTTTTTATGGATTGGAGTATACGTCCAGGCATCGCTCCGATATATGTCTTTCTATGTCCTCGTATCTCGCTCTCATCATGCAATCCTCCCAACGACATGCGTATAAATTGTCTTCCCAATGCAGTAGAAATAGATTTGCCTAAGCTTGTTTTACCAACTCCCGGAGGACCCACCAAACAGAGAATTGGAGCTTTCATGTCACCTTTTAGTTTAAGTACTGCAAGATGTTCTATAATTCTGTTTTTGACATCTTCTAGTCCAAAATGATCATGATCAAAAACCGCTTTAACTTTTTTAAGATTAAAATTATCTTTCGAAACTTCATCCCATGGTAAATCGAGCATCAATTCCAAATAATTGAGTATTACAGAGTATTCTGCTATTTGCGGATTGATCCTTTTGGCTTTAGTGATTTCCCTATCAAAGGCATCTTTGGCATCTTTAGGCCATTTCTTTTTGGTCGAAATTTCAAGAAGACGATTGAGCTCTTCTTCATGGGGATTTCCACCTAGTTCTTCTTGGATGGTTTTCAGTTGCTGATTTAAAAAATAATCTTTTTGTTGTTTTTCAAGGTCCCCTCTTACTTTGGATTCTATTTGGTCTTTGATTTGGAGTAGCTGTAGCTCACTATTCATAACATTCATTACGAGGTGAGCTTTTTCCATAGCATCGCCACTTGCCAATATCTCCTGTTTTTTGGTAACTCCCAGATTCATATTGGAAGCGATAAAATTAAGTAGGAAGCCAGGGTTTTTTATATTTTGAAGCATCATCTGCGCTTCATTGGGTATATTAGGCGATAGCTCAACGATTCTTTTGGCTAGATCTTTTATAGATGAAATGATGGCGTTAAATTCCATATTTTTTTGAGGTACTTCATCCAGAATAATATGAATCTGTGCTTCAAGCATTTTTTCATTTTGGGTAAAATCACCCGGCGAAAATCTACTTCTTCCTTGCAAAATAGCAGTAGTACTTCCATCAGGCATTTTTAGGATTTTCATGATACGAGCTACAGTACCTATTTTATGCAAGCCATCAGGTTGGGGATCTTCACTTTCCATATCTTTTTGAGTGATGACACCGAGTAGTTTATCTCCTTTGTCTGCTTTCTGCAATGCTTTGATAGATTTATCTCTGCCCACGGTGATCGGAATGACTACACCGGGAAACAAGACTGTATTTTTAAGCGCCAAGACAGGCATGGTGAGTTTATATTGATCATCAAATTTAAGTTCATCATCTCCCATACTAAACACGGGGATAAAATCCCCTTCCTCTTGCATATCCATCACCATTATATTTTTATCAAACATGAATTTTGTTATTGTAAATACAACTTATTTACAATTTATATACCAAACACAAAATACAGATAAAAGAATTATTTTTTTGTCTATTTTGACAAAGATTGTAGACAATTTGACATGTTTATTGATGTACGGTGTGTTTTCTGAGAGTTTATTTAACCCTAATTTAATCTTAGATAATAACAATAAATGCGAGATTCTTACTATTTCATCAAGTTTGCTAGGTGTAGTTTTGTATCATTAATTAGATATATAGCATAGCAATCAAAAAGTAGACTTTAATCTTTTTTAAGTTTATATCACATGAAGATGTGATTGACACGCATTTTTTAATACTTTACCTTTGCAGGTGTTAATATTTCTTTTGAATTAGGCATTTATGCAATAATAGCTTTATAAGGAACTGGTACATGATGGATCATCCTATTTAGCAAGTTGTCAAATATACCTTCTTTCATCTTGTTCCTATTATATCTATAACAGTATTCATCGATGTAATATTGTAGGTATTTAGCATGACCGTGAGTTTCTCTCAACCAAGATTTAAAGCCCATAATCACGCGATGCATTATTGAAAAATTGCTCCCTTTTCTATTCGATTTTTCCTTAGTGAGATTAGGCATTTCCTTTCCCAAACTTCGATATGATGACCATGCATCTGTCTTTATTTCTGCTTTTGGTGAGATATTTTCATCCATAAATGTTTTCAAATTTTTCTTTGTTGATCCATCAATTTGTTTTGCATATATACGACTCGCTCCTTTTATATTTTTATATACTGCAATGACTACCAATCGTTTAGATTTATTCTTTCTACCAACAACACCATCTTCTTGTTGCCCAACAACAAACTCATCAACTTCTACCTTTCCTAGCATAGGGTGATTGCCGCTACTCGCCATTGCATGCATAATTTTCTGTTTAAAGAGCCAACATGTCTTCTTTCTAAGATCCAATTTCCTACTTAACTCTATGGAAACTATACCTTTTTCACTCGTCCAAACATAATAGATTATCTAAAATGCTTTAAGGATCGAAAACTTTAGTTTATGAATTAAAGTCCCTGCCGTGGGACTTTCTAAATAGGCACATTTAGTACATTGTCTTTCATATTTATCTATTCCTTTGCAATATTTTTATTCTTGTATTTTGGACGCTGATAGCCATCTTTCCATTTCAATTCAGCCAAGAAAACAAAACAACTGTCATCATCTACAAATTTAGCCTGAAACTCAAATATTGATAAGCTTTTAAATCTTGCTTCCATTTTTATTGATATATTTGTAGAAAATATAAGCATTTATTTGCATTATTTATATGCCTAATTCAATAAATTAATAATTAAAAGTGTAATCGAAAAAACTGCATATCCAAATGCATACATTCTACCTTTTTTAAGTTTGACTCTATTTCCAATTGTTTTAATATCTCTGATTCAGGAAAAAACTTATTTATTAACAAGTAAAATGGTTAATTATGAAAAATAAAAGTATATAAACCTTTGCCATTTAGGTGTTTGTAACAACAATATCGTATTTTCATCCCATATAAAAACTGACGCAAATGTAAAATAATGGAGTGTTAAAACTCCTAAAAATGCAATAATGGTACTAAAATAAGCTACATCCTCTGTATTTTTCGCCCCTTTGTAGTAGCTATAAAAATATACTAAAAATTTTATTATTAGATTTTCATTTATTTTATCTAAAGTCTGTTATCCTAATTTAAGCATTTATCCTCTGGTAAGGCTTAAAAAGGCTTTAATCTACAAAATTGAATTCCACTAAATGAAAAAAGGGATAATTTCCTAAGAAACCATCCCTTTGTGGTACCTCCCAGATTTGAACTGGGGACACATGGATTTTCAGTCCATTGCTCTACCAACTGAGCTAAGGTACCAAAGCTCTTTTTACGAAAAGCGACGCAAAAGTAATCGGTTTTTTATAATTACAAAAACTTTGTCGCTTTTATTTTCGATAAAATGTTAGTATGCTCAAAAATATTTAAATACAATTCTACTATTTCTTCATCTCTTTCCAAGCATTGATGAGTCCATTAGTGGAACTGTCAAAGGCATTGGTGGGTGCATTGTTTTCCAATTCTGGAATGATTTTTCCTGCAAGTTGCTTTCCAAGCTCTACGCCCCATTGGTCAAAACTGTAAATATTCCATATCACACCTTGCGTAAAAATTTTGTGTTCGTACATGGCTATGAGCATACCCAAAGTCTCAGGATCCAATATTTTTATCAGGATAGAATTGGTGGGTCTATTGCCTTCAAAAACTTTAAATGGTACCAAATCTATATATTCTTCTGGTTTTTTTCCTGATTTTTCAAATTCTGCTATGACTTCTTCCTTGGTTTTACCTTGCATCAAAGCTTGGGTCTGAGCAAAAAAATTGGACATCAATAGGGTATGATGATTGCCTAATGGATTTTGAGAAATAGCCGGCGCGATAAAATCACATGGAATTAATCTCGTACCTTGATGGATGAGCTGATAGAAAGCATGCTGACCATTAGTTCCTGGTTCGCCCCAAATGATAGGACCAGTTTGATATTTTACTGGGTTGCCATTTCGGTCTGTAGCCTTACCGTTGCTTTCCATATTTCCTTGTTGGAAGTAGGCTGCAAAACGATGCATATACTGATCATATGGTAGGATAGCTTCAGACTCAGCTCCGTAAAAATTGGTGTACCAAATTCCAATTAACGCCAGCAAAACTGGAATATTTTTATCCAATGGCGTTTTGAGAAAATGTCTATCCATTTTGTAAAATCCAGTAAGCAAAGATTCAAAATGATCATAACCTATAGCCAAAGCAATAGAAAGTCCTATAGCTGATGTAAGAGAATATCGACCGCCTACCCAATCCCAAAACTCAAACATATTATCTGTATCGATACCAAATCGGGCTACCTCCGTTTTGTTGGTAGATAAGGCGACAAAGTGCTTCTTGATATGTTCTTCGTCTTTTGCCACATCCAAAAACATATGCCTAGCCGTGTAAGCGTTGGCCATGGTTTCTTGAGTGGTAAATGTCTTGGATGCTATTAAAAATAATGTGGTATTCATGTCGAGACCTTTGGTTACTTCCGCAATATGACTAGCATCTACATTGGAGACAAAATGAACATTGAGACGTGATTTGTAAGGCTTGAGTGCTTCTGTTACCATGACCGGACCCAAGTCAGATCCTCCGATACCAATATTGACTATATCAGTGATGGCCTGACCTTTGTATCCTTTCCACTTTCCAGATATAATCTGGTTTGTAAAGGTTTTCATCTTTGCTTTTACGGCTTTGATTTGTGGCATCACATCTTGACCATCAACATATACCGGTTGACCAGATTTATTTCTTAAAGCGGTATGCAGTACTGATCTTCCTTCTGTGACATTTATTTTTTCGCCATCATACATCGCTTTGATCTCTTCTTTGAGCCTGCAGGATTTGGCCAGTTTGACTAACGTAGATAACGTTTCTTCCGATATATTATTTTTGGAGTAGTCCAATAAAATATCTTCAAACTTTATGGAGAACCGCTTAAAACGATCACTGTCTTTAGCGAAGAGCTCCTTGATATGGGTATCTTTATTTTGTTTGTAAAGCTTAGTAAGTTTTTTCCAGGCCGTAGTTTTTGATGGATCTATCTGATGCAACATATATTGATTTTGATTTTTAAATTTCGCCGCAAAGGTAAAATAAAGTTTAGTCTTCTTTTTAAACTTGGAAAATTTTACAATTTTTTAAGATGTCTTTGGTACAGTCGAGTTGTTCATCATTCGGTTCTCTCGAATAATTTGTTGTTTAACTTCACTCTTCTTCAAACACAGCATACCCAAACTCGATTCTCCCTTTGAAATTAAGCGGTGGTTGTCTTCTTAGCCTATATCCTATTTCTATATCGATCTTTTCTTTGCTCAATTCCGCTTTTAATCCTCCAAAAGTCTGACTGAGCATCCTGATTTCATTTCCTGTATTAAATTGAACAAAGTCAAGTCTGTATATCTCAATCCTTCTCCCAGTAGCAGTGATCAGATTGACAATAACATCATCTATAAAAGCCATGTCCTCGTCAGCAAAACGTGACTTTATCAAACCAAAAGATGGATACGCTACCAAAATACGTGATGTATCCACGCCCCTTTGATCAGCATTTTGCTTATAAAAAACGGGGATATCCCTGATGATGACAAAGTTTCTAATAAGATTACTCCCTGATGTCACATTACTAAAGTCAAAATTTGCATCTAGCTTTACATCATACAAAGGTTTTGCTGTTTTTTCGCAGGAATAATAACTCCATATTAACATCAAATAAAATGAGTACCTGAATAAACTTAATTTCATTTTTTAACTTTTGCATTTATACAAAACAGTCCTAAATAACACATAAATCCTTGCTTATATTGTATCTTGGAAACTAATTTGATATTTACATCTTATTATACAAGCATAAAAGTTTATACCTTTGACGCTACAAATATAAGCTTACACCATCAAATCATATGCAAAGTATTAATCCCAATTACGAAAATAAATCCAAAACAGTAAGAGATGTTGCTTACTATGTGGAGGGTTTGCATGCTGGTAATCGATTTATACTTAGTGAGTGTATTACCTTGGTTGAGAGTCGTTCTCCTTCAAAAAGAAAGATAGCCAAAGAAATCCTTGAAAAGATAAAAACTCCAACATCAACCATTCGGATAGGAATCACAGGTACTCCCGGAGTAGGTAAATCTACATTTATTGAAGCTTTCGGAATGTATCTCATACAGCAAGGACATAGACCTTCAGTGTTGGCCATAGATCCGAGTAGCCAATCAAATATGGGCAGTATTCTAGGCGACAAAACCAGAATGCAGTTTCTCTCCACTAACGAAAATGCTTATGTGAGGCCTACTGCTACAGGCAATATACTCGGAGGAACTGCCGCCTATACTAAGGAAGCCATTCAACTCTGTGAAGCAGCGGGATTTGACATTATCATAGTAGAAACTGTAGGTGTGGGTCAGTCTGAAACCGAAGTGGATTTCATTACGGACATAAATTTACTCTTACTTCAGCCCGGTGCAGGGGACGATATACAAGGTATCAAAAGAGGTATCATGGAAAATGCAGATATTTTTGTGATCAATAAAGCGGATGGACCTCAGCTTCAACTTGCCAAGCAAACAAAAATTTCTTATCAGACAGCAATCCAACTTTTTCATCATGATACTGATGGTTGGTCTTGTCCTGTAATTCTGGCTTCATCTACAGAGAAAATGGGATTTGATATCATATGGAAAGCGATAGAAGATTACAAGCAATTAATTTTAAAATCTGGAAATTTTTATACCAATAGAACAGAGCAAGAAGTACGGTGGTTTTCTATGAGATCTTCAGCTTTATTACAACAGTTAGTCTTCAACCAATCTGATGTGAAACAATTTTTTGAACATTTTGCCGATGCTATTCGACATGAAAAAATATCAGGATCTTCAGCACTAACTGAAATGGAGCTCATATTCAAAAAAATTATACAAAATTAATTCTTTCAACCAAAAATAGTATTAGTGAGATTTGTAGTTGTTGTATGCTTTGGCTTTATACATTTTTTAAATTTTTCGTTTGCACAATCTGCTCCACCCAATCCTTTGGATGGTCAATATTTTGGGAGTCCCGTAGATTTTGATTTTCGCCTTTCTGGCAATTTTTGTGAATTAAGAGAAACCCATTTTCATGCAGGTATAGATATCAAACCTTCAGGTAAAGGAAAAGATTATATTTACAGCATCGCTGATGAGTACATATCTAGAATCAGAGTCTCACCTGACGGCTATGGTCTAGTTCTTTATATAGATCATCCTGAAGTAGGCTACACCTCTCTTTATGCTCACTTAGACTCCTTCAGTGATCAAATAGCGAATGTGGTGCGCCAATACCAAATGAATCTGGAATCTTGGGAAATAGATATACTTCCTGATCCCCAAGTATTACCTGTCAAAAAAGGAGAAATCATCGGTGTGATGGGCAATACAGGCTATTCCTTTGGTAATCATTTACATTTTGAAATCCGGGATACTAAGTCTGAAAACCCAATCAATCCGGTACATTTTGGCATACAAACTCTAGATAAAACACCGCCATCGTTATTGAATCTCGCTATTCATGGACTCAACAGTGATGTTTACAAAATTTGGGAAAGAAAAATATCGCTTGGAAACCTTTCAAATAGTCAAATTGAGTTTTCTGATGCTATAGAAGTTCCGTCATTTCAGGCTGGTGTCAGTATTCAAATGTATGACCGTACCGATGGCAGCCATAATAAACAAGGGATTTACAGTTTTCATCTTTATGTTGATGATGTACTTTCATATTCTTATCACATGGATAAGATTTCTTTTAACCAAAACAGACAAGTGACTGGTTTTTATGACTATAAAGAGCGAAAGACAAATAGAAATACTTACTATTTATGTTATAAATATCCAGGGTCTGATATGGACTTCTTGAGACACTCTGGTGATGGTATCATTGAGTTAAATCCTAGATTAGAAAAAAAGATAAGGATAGAAATAGAAGATTATTTTAAAAATAAAAGAACCTTAATTTTTCGTCTTGTTGGAACCGAACAAAACACTATAGATGTGCCACCTTTACCATCATCCACCTATATCGAAGCAGGAGATAGTGTGGTGATGTATCAAAAAAATCTTATTATCCAGTTTGGCCCCAAAAGCTTATTTAGAAATATTGATTTCACCCTAGACACTATAGGCAGAAGTGGCAAAGAAAGTCAATATCGCATCCATCAAAAGTATGAGCCCATAAAACAACCCATCTCCATAAAGATCAAGCCTGAACTTTCAAATAAGGATCTGTCTAAAGCTATTATTATTAAGGAAAACGGTAGTAAAGTGAGTTATGGAGGTATCTGGAAAGATGGCTATCTCATGACATCTATAGACGAATTTGGAGTCTATTACCTTGAATATGATACCATTGCCCCTACCATAAAACCAGTCCATTTTTCTACCAAAGCCCATAAAATAAAAAAATTCCGGTTCAGTGTAAGAGACAATCTAGCCGTAAAAAGTAGATATGCTGACGATATCAAGATAAAAGTCTGGATAGATGGTGTTTTTGTGATCTCTCCATATAGTGCAAAGAGTGATATTCTAGAGATACCCCTGAAAAATTGTAGTTCAGGAACTCATGATCTTAAGATAGAAGTAATAGACCATGTAGGAAATATAGGCGTTTTTAATTCTAGGTTTTGGAAGTAAAATTCTAAGGAGATAGAAAAAACCATGCTTACCTTGTTTCTATCTTATATTTTTCAAAATTTACTTCAATTTTAATGGCACATAAATATCTGAAAAGACTTTATCATTCATTTCGTATAAAATCGTTAACTTTGCAAATTTAAATCCAATAAGATCAATAAAATGGGATGTAGTAGTTGTAGTGTGGATTCTAATGGCACTCCTAGAGGTTGTGGCGATAAAGGCCATTGTACTTCAGGAAGCTGTAATAAGCACAATACTTATGATTGGATCTCTGCTAAAGATATATCTGACCCATCGGCATATCATGTTGTAGAGGTCAGTTTCAAAAAAGGCTCACATAAAGACTTTTTTTTCAATGATCCATCGACCCGTTCAGTAACGGGTGATATGGTAGTAGTAGAAACAGCAAGTGGTTATGATATAGGTCGGATATCACTATCAGGAGAACTTGTGCGTCTGCAGATGAAGAAAAAATTTACTTCAGAAGAGAGAGTAAACCATAATGTCATACGAAAAGCCAATGAAAGAGATCTAGAAAAACTAGATGAGGCCCGTATGCTCGAAAAAGAAACTATGGTAAGAGCTAGAGTCATTTCCCGTACCATGGGTTTAGATATGAAGCTAGGAGATGTAGAGTATCAAGGTGATAAGAAAAAAGCCACATTCTATTATACCGCTGAAGGTAGAGTAGATTTCCGAGAATTAGTAAAAGAATATGCCAAAGAGTTTAAAGTCAAAATAGAAATGCGCCAAATCGGGGCTAGACAGGAATCTGCGCGAATTGGTGGTATTGGCTCTTGTGGAAGAGAGTTGTGTTGTTCTACTTGGCTATCAGATTTTAAGTCTGTAAATACTGCAGCAGCAAGATATCAAAATATTGCCATAAATCAGACCAAATTATCAGGTCAGTGTGGTAGGCTAAAATGTTGTCTTAATTATGAACTAGATACTTACTTGGATGCTTTAGAAGACTTTCCAGAAGATGCAGACATCCTAAAAACAAAAATAGGAACCCTTGTTCTAGTTAAGACAGATATTTTTAAAGGTCTTTTGTATTATGTCTATGAAAATAACGACAAAATGCGAGGAGTATTTATTTCCTTAAACACATCCCGAGCCAAAGACCTCAAAGCAATGAACAAAAAAGGAATCATTCCTGATGATATTGCTTCCGAAGAAGTTAATGCACAATTGGTCAAAAACCCTGATGATGAAAATATGGATCATGGTTATGAAGACGTAACAGGTCAAATCGAACTCAGAAACGAGCCTAGAAATAAGAAAAAGAAGCCCAATAAAGGTGGTAGGCCAACAGATCAAAGGCAGCCAAGAAACGAAAATACTCCTTCTGAATCTGGTCAAAATAGACCTCCACAAGGACAGCCAAGACAGCAAAATAATCCAAATAGTAACCCAAATAACAATAACCAGAATAGTCAAAAAAATACTAGGCCTAATCAACCACCCAGACCCAATAACAATCCAAATCAGACTAATAATAACAGTCAAAACATCAACAAACAAGGTGATAATGCTGGAGTAAAACCGCCTCAGGCCAATCCTGAAACTGAAAATTCAAATCCAACAGGCAACAATCAAGCGAACCATAATAAAAAGAAAAAGAAATTTTTTAACAAAAACCGTAAACCAAAAGACGGCCAAGGATAAGAAGTAAGAATCATGAAGTACGATGTAGTAGTAATAGGATCTGGACCTGGGGGATATGTAGGTGCGATCAGAGCAGCACAGCTAGGTTTAAAAACAGCAATTATAGAAAAATACAATACTTTAGGAGGTACTTGTCTCAATGTGGGATGCATACCATCAAAAGCATTACTAGATAGTAGCGAGCATTATCACAATGCAGTGGATCGTTTTGGAGATCATGGTATAGATGTGAAAGATGTCAAGGTCAACATGAAGCAAATGATAGCCCGCAAGAATGAAGTAGTAGAGCAAACTTGTAAAGGTGTTGAATTCCTAATGAAAAAGAACAAGATAGATGTGTATACAGGTATAGGTTCTTTTGTGACTAAAAACATCATCGCTATTGACAGTAAAGATGGACAAAAACAGATAGAAACAGACAAAGTCATCATAGCAACAGGGTCAAAGCCGATCACTCCAGAAATTTTTAATTATGATAAAAATAGGGTAATCACTTCGACCGAAGCCCTCAATATCGATAAAGTGCCTTCAAAAATGGTGGTAGTTGGCGGTGGTGTCATTGGCTTGGAGTTGGGTTCTGTTTTTGCAAGACTGGGTACATCAGTAGAAGTTGTAGAGTTTATGGATAAAATCCTACCTTCTATGGATAGCGATTGTGGAAAAGAACTCATGAGATCAATGAAGAAACTTGGAGTTATCTTTCACTTGAGTCATGGTGTTACTGGCGTGAAAGCTTCAAAAACATCGTGCACGGTTACGGTAAAGAAAAAAGATAGTGAAACAACATTTGACATTAAAGCAGATTATTGTTTAGTGGCTATAGGTAGAAAGCCTTATACAGATGGACTAAATCTTTCAGCTTTAGGTCTACAGACTGATGAAAAAGGAAGGATTCCAGTCAATGACCATCTAGAAACTGCTGTACCTGGAGTATATGCCATAGGTGACGTAATCCGTGGCGCCATGCTAGCTCACAAAGCAGAAGAAGAAGGTATTTTGGTAGCTGAGTCTATAGCTGGGCACAAACCACATATTGATTATAATCTCATACCTGGCGTAGTATATACCTGGCCTGAAGTAGCGTCAGTAGGCAAAACAGAAGAAGAACTCAAATCGGCAGGTGTACCTTATAAATCGGGTAAATTTCCGTTCAAGGCATTGGGAAGAGCTCGTGCAAGTATGGATACTGACGGTATGGTCAAAGTCCTAGCTCATGCTGATACTGATGAAATACTGGGTGTACATATGGTGGGACCAAGAGTTGCCGATGTTATCATGGAAGCTGTTGCCCTTATGGAGTTTAGAGCAAGTGCCGAAGATATGTCACGTATATCACATCCACATCCCACGTATACAGAAGCTGTAAAGGAAGCAGCATTAGCAGCCACTGGCAATAGACCACTCCACATTTAAGTTCCTTTACAAAATATAAACTTAAACCTAATGGTTAAATATTTTGTTTAAAAGTCCATTCTTAAAAAAATTTAGCATGATGAAATCATCTTTTATTTTTGCTTTGGTTTTTTTATTTCACTTCTTTACATATGGTCAGCAGGGCATTTTTACTGTAAAAGTAGATAAAGATACCATGTTTACAGATGAAGTATTAAAAGTGGAATTTATTATGGATAATCTTACGGGCAATTTCAAAGCTCCCAGTTTTTCTGGATTCAGGGTTGTGGCTGGACCAAATACTTCATCAAGTATGAGCATCATTAATGGAGAAGTAAACCAAAAAAAATCATACTCTTACATTCTAATGCCAGAAGACACTGGAACTTTGACCATAGAAAGTGCATATTTAAATTCCGAAGCAGATATCATAGAAACTGACATCATTACCATCATAGTATTGGACCAAAAGGATGCATCCAGAAGTACGAATAGAAAGCAACAGACCTTCAGAAAAGAATTCAATACCGATGGACAATCACCGCAAAAGGAAAGCTTAAAAAATAAAAGAGTCCTAAAAAAAATCTAACATGAATTTTCTCGCCAAAAGCATCACATTCCTTTTGCTTTTTTCTTTTATCTCTGTGAATAGCTTCGCTCAGTCGTCTCCCTTAATAATGCAGATTGACAGAAGCCAGGTTACTGAAGGCGAAACCTTTGTCTTGGAAGTAAGTCTAGAAAATGTAGATTCTGAAAACATCAAAATGCCAGATCTTAGTCCATTCGAAATGGTACAACCTCCTTCTACATCACGGTCTATGACCATCATTAATGGCAAAAGGTCGTCATCTATTGGGCAAAATTATCTACTGCTTGCGCCGAAAGTAGGTAAATTTAAAATTGGTCCCGCTACTGTTAAACTGGGTTCAAAAACTATTCAATCCAATACATTGACCATCGAAGTTCTTAAATCATCCCCAAAATCACAAGCCGAACCTGCAACAGTGAAGAATGACATTACGTTAGTTTTGGAAGTATCGGCTACTACGGGATATATCGGTCAGCAGCTTATACTAGATTATGTAATCTATACCAGAAAAAATATAGAAACTTATAATATTGTGGACGCACCCAATCAAGAAGGATTTTATGTTCAACCATTGAATGACATCAGAGATCCTGGACGACGCAAAAGCATAAATGGTAAAGAATACTATACCCAGGTTGTAAAAAGAGAAATCCTTTTCCCTCAAAAATCTGGAAACTACACTTTGGGACCTCTTACCATGGATGTAGATGTTCCTACAGAAAATGGTCAATCTTCTTTTTTCTTCCGAGAGACTAAAAAAGTAAGCGTCAAGTCCAACACAGTTAAAATAAAAATATTGCCCCTACCAGAGCCAGTCCCAAATGATTTTTGCGGAGCAGCAGGTATGATAGACTTGGTTTCCAAACTTCAAAAATCGACTGTAACTGTTGGCAAAGCATTTGGTATAACTTTATACATTGAAGGATATGGAGACCCTAAAACCATAAAAGCTCCTAAATTTGATGTGCCTGGTGGTCTTGAAGGATACGAACCTTCGCTTATCCAAGAAGAGATTGTCACCCAAAATGATAAAATCTTGGTCCGTAAACAGTATGAATACCTATTTGTACCCCAAAAGGATACGATTTATACGATCACACCACAGCTATCTTATTACGACCCCATAAATAATAAATACCAAAAAGTAGTTAATGATAAACTCACCATCAATGCTGTAAAAAGTGATAGTGATATCACTGACGGAAGCAGTAGTGATCAGGATTACTCCAAATATATAAAAGAAGGTACTCAAGTTCATAATATTAAAAATAAATCCTGGGGATCGTGGTGGCATATTGGTGCTGTGTTAGGCATCATATTAGCTACTTTAGGAGGTATTTTTTGGAAGCGAAAAACGATGATTCAAGAAAAAAATCAGATAGAAGAAAACAATAAAGCTGGAAACATTGCCAAAAAAAGGCTAGCGAAAGCATCGTCATTTTTACAAGCTGGCGACGCCAAATCATTTTATGAAGAAATTGCATGGGCTACCACAGGATATATTTTACAAAAATACAATATCCCCAATACCGAAGCATCAGTATCATCCATCATACAAATCATGAAAGAAAAAGGAGCAGGCGGTGAGATAACACACTTATATCAGTGGCTGCACCAACAATCTGAAATGGCAAGATTCGCAGGTAAATATGGAGATTTGTCCGAAATCATGCAAAAAGCTGAATATTTGATTACAGTATTAGATGAGTGAAAATCAATTAAAAAAGTTCTTAATATTATTCAAAGCTGATTTGGTAAACAACCAACGAGGTGATGTCCTATACATGATCTTCAGTTCTGTCCAAAAGTTGCTTTTCTCATCCAAAAAACTCAAAACATCCTGAATCTTATTTTTTCTGAAGATAGAAGAAAACACCTCCGAACCCTTACTGTTGTCTCTCCATAATACATCAATAAAGATCAGATCGTAGTACCAATGTCTAGATCTTACTGAAAATAGTCTCAGGTCGTCATTTAGCTTCAAAAAGTCAACCAAATTTTGACTATATTCAGTGATTCTTTTAAAAGTAAATCCGGTACTAGGCTTTGTCCATCCTCCGGCGCTGCCTATATGGATGATATTTTTTGAGTTGTATTTTTCGAAAGGATAGCAAGTCATTGGGATGTTGCCTTGTTCTTTTTCAGTAATTTTGTACTGAGTTATTCCTAGTTGCTTGATGTACTCAGTAATCTCTATTTCATAAAATTCATCTTGCAGCAAATCTGCTGAAAACAGGGTGTATTCTATCAGAGCTTTGTTTTTTGAAAAAGGCAGGATATACATAAATCGAGTATTTCCTTTTTGTTCTACTGTAAAATCCATAAATGTAGCACCTTCAGGGTTAAATACATCTTCTTCAGTTTCGATAAACCAACCTATAAAATGCTGTTTTAAGTATGGGAATGAATGATTTTGAGCCAGTACATTAGGATCAAAAATACTATTTAAAACCTTACTGCAAGTTATTGTTGTATTTTTACATTCTACTTTTAGCTGATTTTTTTCATCATGAAGGGCAATGATGTCGTCATTTAAAAACTCAAAATTTTTTTTACTTTCCAACACCTTTAAAATAGAACGATAAAAATCACCACTTCGGATCATCTTATAGCTATAGTTTTCCAAAGCAATCGTTTTATGAAAAGAATCCGATTTGAAAATGATATTTTTCCATTGCATAGATAGAATCTGATCCCATTCTCCGCGTCCATTTTCCCAAAAACACCAAGTCCTGTCGTGGGTATTTTTGACATCTTTATCTATGAGTAAAATTCGTTTTTGATCAAAATATGGATCTTGACTCATCCTATATGCGCACAGTAGGCCTGCAGCCCCTGAACCAACAAAAACGAAATCATAAAATAAGTTAGAAGTCATAAGTGATTGACAAAAAATTAAACAATTTGTTCAATCCTGATTACATAAATACGTTTGGTCAAGCATTTAAAAATGACTTGATAGCATTTTTTGCAAAATCAGACAGGATCAGCTTACCACTCATCTCTGCTCTTTGCTCTAGTAATGTATCCCAATGATCTGTACCTTCCCAAAATACTTTTTTGAGCAATCCTAGTGCTTCGGGATTTTTTTTGCCTAAAATTTTGGTGAAGTGATCTATATAATCATCCAATTGCTTCAACGTCTCGAATGATTCTGTAAACAAACCTTTTTGCTTGGCCCATTCCGCAGTTTGCCATTCGTCAGCATTGATAGCCATCTGACTAAAAGCTGAAAGTCCGACTTTACGCTCTACCACAGGACCTATCACAAACGGACCAATACCCACAGCCAACTCAGATAATCTGACAGATGCATACTTGGTAGCCATACAATAATCGCAAGCAGCTGCCAATCCTACTCCACCACCTACGGCTTTACCTTGTACCCGGCCTATGATGATTTTGGGACACTTACGCATAGCGTTGATCACTCCAGCGAATCCCATAAAAAATTTCTTGCCCGTTTCAAAGTCTTGGATGGCTGCCAGTTCCGTAAAACTTGCTCCGGCAGAAAAAGTACGGTCGCCTTCACTCTTTAATACGATCAATATGGTATCGTTATCTTTTCCCGCAGCAGTGATTGCCTCCGCAAGTTTGGCCAATAAATGTCCTGGCATGGAGTTTTGTGCCGGATGATAAAATGTTATACTGGTGATTCCATTTTCGAAATGGGTAGATACATGTCCTTCCATACTCAATAAGATTGGGTTTTATAATCCTCCGTCATCATCACTTTGGATGCCTCTGTTCAGAAACTGCAACAAAGGTTTTATGTCTTGAAAATACTTGACCACCGTAGGGACTAGTTTTTCAGAAGTGATTAATGCATCTGATATCTTTGCTGTGGCTGTAAAACTTTTTAACTTTAAATATTCTATAGCAGGGTCTTCTGCGTTATATCCTTTGGGTGGTCTACTCAATTTAGCGCCACTTTCTATATCGAGATCTCTATAAGCTTTAGAAAAATCTTTATTATCAATAGTATTTTTTAAATCCGGGTAGAAATAATGTATTTCCTTTCGGACCTTAGATAGTAATGGTGCTTCGGGCATCCACAATCCACCACCTACAAAACACTGACCTATCTCTATGTGTAGATAATATGCAGCCAACATGCTTTTTTTACCTCCAGGATGCAGCGCTATACCCAGATTGGTTTTATAGGGCGACTTATTGGTTGAAAAACGTATATCTCGATTTATTCTGAAAATACAATCTTTGGCCGTCAGCATTTCCAAGGATGGATCGTACTTTTTCATCTCACTGAGCAAGCTATCGGCGAGTCCAAGATATTCCGCTTTTACTATCTGATATCTCTTTTTATTGGCTTCAAACCACTCCCGGTTATTATTTTCTTTTAAATCCCGGAGAAACTCCAATGTAGCACTTGTCAACATATCAGTTAATATAAATTAAAACCTAAAACCAAATGATGCCTGAATACCTACATTGGTATCAAAATGTTTGGCTTTCACTCCTAAATTGTTGACTTCGTCATAGGAGTTTCTCAAGAAATCAACATCGTCATTGGTCACATCTCTCAGTCCTATGTCATATCTGAGTCCAAAATAAAAACCTTTATTGATAAAATAGTTGGCTCCACCCGTAAGTCCAAAATCAAAAACCCTATACAAATTTCCTATTTTCTCACCTTCTGTTAAGTTGTAATATGCACCAGCGTCTTTGGCTAATCTAGTGACTTTACCATCTACCCAAACTGATGGCCCAAATTGGTTAGAAAATCCTCGAGCCTCATCCCTATAATAATTGTGAATTAATCCCTGCTGGAAAAAAAGACTATCTTTACTATGCACAAACTCCATGGTACCTGTCCCTTTAGGTCCTATAAGAAAGGATGCATATGCCCCTGCGAATAGCTCCAATTTTTTCGAAACTTCCCATTGTACCGTTACCGGAATACTGATGTAGGCATTGGAAACCTTCATGGTGATGTTAGTGGCGCCTTTTTTTGCTATAAATGCACTTCCCAATGGTACTTTGTAGTATGATTGACCTTCGTAAGCATATTTTGTACCAATCTGTGTGTATAATAATTCTCCTTTTACCGAAAATTTATCAGCAAACTTATAGGCATAATTAACTCCAAAGTGAAATCCATTGGCCAAAGAAAATTTTTCATTGACTCCTGCCTCTGTTGGTCCATCAAACTTAGTATAATTTAATCCAGCGCGTATTCCAAAACGCTGCGAAGTAGCTTGACTGACGACTACAGCCATGATCATAAATATAAACAAATGTCTCAACATGAAAATTTTTATTTCTAAAAATGTGCAAAGATAACCTTAAACCATTAAAAAAGGTACTATATCTAGAATTTATGACACAATACATTCTAGATTTAGGTCCAACATAAGGTTTAACGAAGATTGTTAGACATTCGCTTGGTGGCAAAATCAAAAAATTATGTTAAAAAACTATTAATCACTTGAAAAAACCACTTCACACCATTATATACCGAACCATCGGAATTAGCTTGGTACACTTAGTAGTTTGTTTTTACTTTGTTGGCAAATATGGATGTTATGAATAAATCAGTTTTTTATTATTTGCCCGTTGTATTCTTAATTTGTGGATATTTATATTTTTCATATTGGACCAATCAAAATTGGAATGAAACTTTAAAATTTAGTCAAAAGGTAGAATACGATGAATTTGGTAAACAAGTAACTAAGTTAAATGTCCAAGAAGCTCAAGAAAATGACTTTTACATCGTGATCGACAGCCAAAAAGTCAGCACATTTTTTAAAGTGTTAGGTATAACCAATGATGGTCAATTGGCTGTACAGTATGGAAAAGGAAATGATATTTTACCAAATACTTTGGATTATGATAGTTATACTGAAAAAAACTCTTACAATTTTGGAAATTTTTCTTACTCAAAGGTCACCAATTGGGTTGACGAGATCATAAATGATCATGAAAATTTTAATGAAAGAATTACCCTTTACAGTCAAGATCAACTTGAAGGTATATTGTGTAATAATATAGCGATGGGTTTTACAAAAAATATAGAAAATGAATCGAAAAACCCATTTTTGACAGAAAATTTAGGCTGGGATTTAAGATGGCGTTATGCTATGGGAGATCCGTTAATCTTGTTGCCTATAATTTTTATTTTATTTATTCTTTTTTGGATATCAGAAAAATTACAAAAGTTATTCTTCACAGAAAAGAGAAATGTGTTTTACTATATTTTGGCAATTTTTGGAATCTCAATTTTTTCCTACTTTTTTGGAAATGATTTGAGAGGTCCAACTTATAATGGTGGTTCTGATTGGTATGGAATAATCTATATTTTTACAAGTTACGTAATCACATTTCTATTAACTGCCCATTTCAAGCAGTACTTCAATAATTATAATTTTGCAAAACGACAGTTTTTATATTTTTTCACCATTATTTTTATGGGTATATTATGCGAAATAGTCATAAAGTCAGCGGTAAACTATGTTTTTTATACTAGTAACCCATCTAACGAGTTCAAAGAAGTATTGTCAACAACTATTTTTTGGATATTTACTGGCTCTTTCAAAAATTGGCTCATGATTGCAACTGCCCATTTCTTAAACAATCTCATTGGATATATTTCTTCTCTACGTCGCAAATCCAAACAACTACAGGCCGTCACATCAGATGCAAAGGTATCTGCAGATGCACTGCTACAATCAGAAGCTAATGTCAATACACATTTTCTATATAATTCGCTACATGCGATCGCCGCTTTGGCACCCGTAGCTCCTGACAAAACCGAAACCCTTGCCCTCTCATTAGCCAAATTCTACAGATATACGACCAATAGAAATGACGAAACATGGATCACCATCAAGGAAGAAGTAGAAGCACTGACATCATATCTTGAAGTAGAAAAAATCCGATTGGGCGAAAAACTGACTTATGCTTTCGATGTATCAGATGATGTTTCTGGTGTCAAAATACCCAAGTTCTTGCTTCAACCATTGGTGGAAAATGCCGTAAAATATGGTTATGACGTGGAAAAAGACACCACAAATGTTAAGCTATCTTTCTACAAATTGGATCACAACATCTTAAAAATATCTGCCTGTGATAGTGGCAAGTCTTTTGGTGATCAAATGGAAACAGGAAAAGGAATCAGGCAAGTTAAAGATTTGCTGAAGCGATTTTATCCTGATGGACACACGATTAGTTTTGTCAATGAACCTGTGAAGTGTGTGGAGATAGTGCTTGATATTAAAAAATTAATGACATGAAGAAGACATACATATACACAGCTATTATCATTTTTATTGGTCTTTCATTTATTTTATGGGATTTTTATAAAATAAATGACGAAGTTAAAAACGATCATCATTATTTTAAGAGTAATCTTGATTATGTAAATGCTGAAAAAAATGATATATGTGTTATTAAAAAAAGCAGTGAAACTTTAGTGTATTTTAAAGTAGAAGGACTAACAAATGATCATCGTATATGCATAAGGTATGGAAGCAAGCCATCTTCTATACCAAAAGAAGAAATGGAAAGAATTGTATTTTCATCAGATGGAAACCAAATGAACTTCAATCAAAGATGGGTAAGCGATATTTTTAATGACGAAAATGGGTGGCAAAAAGACATTTCTATTTTAAAACAAAGTGAATTTCAAGAATTAATGGATCAAAATCAAATTTACTGCTACCGAAGGTTAAGGTTTAATAGTACTCAGCAGACCTCTGGTTTGGTATTTCCGATTTATAGTGGAATAATGATGGGCTTTTACTTACTTCTACTTATTGTTTTGACCTTTAATGAGCTACTTTCAAAAAAGACCCATATTGTTACCATAATATCAATAATTGCTACTTCTATTTTTGTAGCCCGGGTTTTTACAGGACAATGGTTTGCAACACTATTTAATGTTTTTCTTACAAAAAATCTAATTACATTCTTCTTAATATTTTGGATATTAAAAAAATTTAATATAACCTACTCACATTTTGAGTTTGGTAGAAAGGAATTTTTAAAGTTTATTTATATAGCTACATTCGGATTCTTTAGTGAATGGATCGGCGGCACAGTATTTAATTATATATATTTCGATTTCTTTGACTTTAATGGTGGTATGCTTTACGAGTTTGGTAAATTCTCCAATATAATGGGTTGGTTTAAGTTTTGGATCTACTTCGCCGTAGCCAACTTCATGAGCAATCTAACAATCTACATTTTAGATCTCAGGAAAAAAGAAAAAATATTCAAACTCCAAAAAACAGAAGGTACTTTAACTTCATCCACACTAGCGTCCATCCAATCTCGCATCAATCCACACTTCCTTTACAATGCGCTCAATAGTATTGCATCTCTAGCTCGCACAGAACCGCGAAAGACCGAAGAAATGGCACTCCAGTTAGCTAAATTTTATGATCAATGTAGCGACATCAAATCAAAGCCAATGATAACCTTAGCAGAAGAGCTAGAAATATTAAAGTCGTATCTAAAAATAGAAAAAATCAGATTTGGAGATCGGCTACAAGTAGAATTACCGACTAATGATGATGTCATGGAATGTATGATACCATCTTTTACGCTACAACCGATCGTAGAGAACGCAATAAAATACGGATACAACACATATGAAAATGACATCAAAATTCGCATCACCGCGGAGATAAATGACAAGTCACTTATACTTCGTATTTATGATAGTGGTACACCTTTTGCAGATAATTTACACTCCGGATATGGGCTAAATAGTATTTCTAAAAAACTCAAAGTACTTTACCCTGAGCGACACTCGATTAGTTTTATCAATGAACCAGAGAAGTGTGTGGAAATGGTGCTTGAAAAGGAATATTAAAATTCAGTTTAAACTTCCAAGGTTTCATTTAAATATGATAACTTTGCTAAACTGTTTAGATTAGTTTTGTATGAGTACTATTAATTTTTATCACATTGAAGGATTTATTATTTATTCTTTTGGCATATTAATGTTTACCAATTTAATTATTGGTATAATTCAAATTTGTAGTGCACTAATTCGTTACTTTTTTTGCAAAGAAAAATATCCTGGATTTAAAGATAAAATGGTCGTTTATTTAATGAGCGTCCTATTTTACTTTATTCTTCTGTTTATATTTTGGCAAGTTTTCGATGTTGAAAGGAATATGAATTCTTATGAAGAAATTCTTATGTTTTATACACTAATTTTGCCATGGCCATTAGCTATTTATTATTGGAAAATAGTTTATTTCAATTAGGATAAACTTAATGACAAATGAATTATTAACTCCATTTAGGTCAGAAATTTGTTCATTACAAATTAGACCTTTCAACTAATAAAGTGAAAGAACCTACACTATTTTAAATATTGTTAATCTCTGCTGCAGCATCCTAAAAATCGCATACATTTGCTTTCCATCACCCATTTCACTCTCATATATCCCGTTTCGTCAGAAAATGTTTGGATACCTCACCTTAAGATTGTTTCTTTGCTACCATGTACACTGCTATCATCATAGAAGACGAATATCCTGCGCGACTCCGCCTAGATCAGATGTTGAGTCGTCACCAAGGTACTATCAAAGTGCTGGGCCACGCCGACATTGGGAAGACGGCCATAGAAATGACCAATAAATATCGGCCTGATGTAGTTTTTCTGGATATTCACCTTCCAGATATGAATGGTTTTGAGGTATTACAGGCGCTAGATTATCATCCGATGGTGATATTCACGACCGCTTATGCTGAATATGCTGTCCAAGCTTTTGAAGTGTTTTCGGTAGATTACTTAGTCAAACCATTTGATGATCTACGGTTCAAAAAAGCCATTGATAAAATAAGTCAGTTCCAACATGTAGTGCCTGAACCTGATTATGCAAAAATGGCCAAACTCTTTTTCGATGCCCAACGCAAACCAAAACAAACATCTCTTGCCGTAAAATCAGGTCAAAAAATCCTACTCATCGACTACGAAGATATCACCCATCTCAAGGCTGATGACAAGTATGTAACGGTATCGACAGCTACCAACAAAACCTACCTTTGTGAAAAATCATTGGGCACACTAGAAGAAAGTCTCCCTGAGCACTTCATCAGAGTACATAGATCTTACATCATCAATAAGACTTGGATAGCAGAGATACATCGGTACTTCAAGGGAAGATTGATGATTGTCATTGACGACAAAGAGCGTACTACAGTGATTACATCGGATACTTATACTGCACCAACTAAAATTGCTTTAGGTATTTAAAATTTGTTCTACTTACTTAACTTCCTGCATCAATTTCCTAACCAATGGTGATATAGCAATCAGAACGAGACCAGCTATAAGCGCATAGATGGCGAGTTGTAGATATCCGTCAGTGTAGGCAGTTAGTTTGGTCGCATTATCCGCATTTTCAGCGGCATCAGAAATATTTGCTCCTAGAATACCTGCAAAATACTGTCCGTATGCGCTTGCTAAAAACCACATACCCATCATAATAGCTTGAAGTTTTTGAGGTGCTAGCTTGGTCATAATTGACATGCCGATAGGTGAAAGACACAACTCACCAAAGGTTATGATCAGCCAACCAAAAGTGAACAAATCTAATGAAGTGACTCCATTGGCATCGGCAAAGAGTCTCGTACTATAGAAAATATAAAACCCACCAGCTAGAAATAAAAACGCCAAACCAAATTTGATTAAAGTATTGGGTTCCATTTTT
Organism: Aureispira sp. CCB-QB1; assembly: GCA_945870185.1. GTDB lineage: Bacteria > Bacteroidota > Bacteroidia > Chitinophagales > Saprospiraceae > OLB9. The sequence goes on from CAMBRK010000004.1 coordinate 101,101, forward strand.
CGCTTAGCTAGCCATATCCAAACTATACCGAGTAAGGCAGCAAACATGATGACAAATAATGAATTGGCAGAATTATTGACACCATTGGGGTCAAGGGTCACACCCAACACTTTATTATCCAAATTATTGGCCGCAAAAAGACTTAATGATCCTCCACTTTGCTCAAAAAATGCCCAAAAAATGATGCTAAATAGGATAAAAACCAACCCAGCTAGCATTTTTTTACGATCTGAGTTACTCATGGACATCATTTCGTACCCTATATAGAGTAAAGTTAATGGTCCAATCGTGTACATGAAGTAATCTGTATATTCTGTCTTGGAGACCATAATCATTATAATAGGTAATATCACTAACGAACCAATATAAGTGGCCCATTCCATCATTTTACGCTTGCCATCAGAGAGTTGGCTCAATGGTGATAATCCTATTTCCCCGATTGACTTCTGTGTACGGACGAATGTAAGTAAACTTATCACCATCACTATTGCTGCAAATCCAAATGCAACATTCCATCTTAAGTTTTCCGGGATTATACTACTTAACATTTCTCCTTTTCCTACGGCGATACATAGATATCCTCCTAATAATGCACCTATGTTGATACCTGCATAAAACAATGAAAATCCAGCATCTCTTCTTGGGTCACCATCTTTATAGAGTTGGCCGACCATAGTAGATATATTGGGTTTGAAAAAACCTGTACCCACGATGGTAAAACTAATACCAAAAAAGAAAAATGCTTTCGGGTCAATAGCCAGAATCAAACTACCCGCAATCATCAATAAACCTCCCCAAAAAAGAGACTTTCTATAACCCAATATTTTATCCGCAAATAGGCCCCCAATAAAAGTGAATGCATAAACAAACGCTTGCGTAGCTCCATACTGAAGATTGGCCACCGAATCATTGAGCATGAGTTCAGTGACCATAAAGTATATCAACATGCCTCTCATCCCGTAAAAACAAAATCGCTCCCACATTTCCGAAAAGAATAGTGGCCATATCTGCTTAGGATACTTGCCTTCGAAATTTTGAATTTGGTCCAATGTCATCATATTATTCTGATTATAATTTATTGCGGTAATCAAAAAGGACAAGTTCAGTGATGATCCTTGTCCTTCATTTATTATATCTTATTAAAATTAAATTTAATTGACTCCGTGCATCATTTTCTTCAATTTTGGCGTAAGCGCAAAAAGTAAAACTGCCGCAATTCCACAAAGGATCACAAAAACCATAAAAAACTCATATAAATTGGTGATTTGAAATCCAGCAAATGAAGGATAATGATCCATAATGTTTTTATCAGCAAGCATTTTTAATTGTTCTGCTGTAGGTTTAACGGTTTTATCCAAAACACCTTGAAGGTCTATACCCATATCGCTTGCTGTTTTGAATTTGTCACCCGTAGCAGGTAAGATAGAACCTAGTGTTCCTGCTAAGGCATACCCAGAAGCATTGGATAGGAAGAATACACCATAGAGCAAAGAAGTGAATCTTTTTGGAGCAAGCTTTCCTACTAAAGATAATCCAATTGGTGATAAACAAAGCTCACCTACCGTTTGTAAGAGATACAATAAAATTAACCATTTGATACCCAATAAGCCTGTATTTCCTAAATCTTTTACATTATTAGCTATGATAAAATAAGCTAAAGCTATGGTAGCCAAACCTATAGCTTGTTTAACAGGTGAAATGGGCTCCTTTCCCGCAGCTCTTAATTTATCCCATAATATACTAAATGGAATAGCCAACATGACGACAAAAATACCATTGAAAATTTGCACCATTGAAGGAGGCATATTCCATCCTAAAAAATTTCTATCGGTCTGATTATTGGCAATAAATGTCAATGATGAACCTGCTTGCTCAAATGCAGCCCAGAAGAAGATTACAAAAAATGAAACTACATAAATCACAAGGATTCTATCCATTTCTATTTTTGAAAGAGAAGTGTCAGTCAGGATTAATCCTGCTAAAGTGAGCCCACTAGCATAAATGGCAGAGTACACCATGTTTTGGCCGACTACATGGTAAAACACAAGGCCTAATCCAATAAAAGCCAGAACTGATAACATCAAAGATTGATTGGAGAAGATGGCTTTTTGAGATTCTCCTTCTTCGTAATCTGATGCAATATTATTTTTTGGTAATCCACCCAAAGGTCTTCCTTCAGGAGTGACAACATACTTATCTTTAAGCAAATAGAAAGTAAGTGTACCTATGAGCATAGCAACCCCAGCTGCAAAAAATCCCCATTTGAAAGCAAATACATCTCTCGTACCGTCAACAGCGACCACATCGCCTAAGTAAGGGCAGATCGCTTGTCCTAAAAAGGCACCAACATTGATACCCATATAAAAAATAGTAAATGCTGTGTCGAGTTTACTTTTTTCTTCTTTTGGATATAGGTTAGTCACCATGCTCGAAATGTTAGGCTTGAAAAAACCATTTCCGAAAATTAATACGCCTAATGCTCCATATAAAAGTGTTTTAGCAAGATCAAGATTAGTATCGAATGTACTAGCGCTTGCAAATAGTAAAAATTGTCCAATTGCCATGAGTAGACCACCAATCATGATACAGTTTCTATTTCCTAAAAATCTGTCGGAAATAAATCCACCTAACATTGGTGTGAGATAACAAAGTCCCAAAAATCCACCATAAATTATGGATGATTGCTCTTCACTTATCATCAATGCATGAACAATAAAAAGAGTAAGTAAAGTTCTCATTCCATAAAAATTGAACCTTTCCCACATTTCTGTACCAAAGAGAACCCAAAGTCCTTTAGGGTGAGCGGTGTTTGCTGTTGCTGAAGTCATATTGAATTTGATTATTTTGGAGCTAAAAGTATAAATATTTTCCTTATTCATACAAATTTAACCCTAAATTATTTAGAGTCTATAATATTACTCATATCTGTCTACTTGGCAAGAGCAAATATTATTTTAATAACCAAAAATAAAACGCTTATTTTAAAACTAATTATGCAGTAAAATGGATTCTTACCATCATTAATTTTGAGCGGTAAAGTACGCAGTGCTGCCCTATATTTTTTTCAATACAACCTCCTAGCTTTTATTTAATAGTCTTGAGGATGTTTTTTGCCTTTTTGCTACCTTTGGATGCTGCATTTTTGATATCCTTTGCATATCCACTTTTACCTGCTTTTTGTTTAGAAATTCCCCTTTGAGTAAGTATATCCGCCTCGGACACTCCGTCTTGTACTTCATGGCATTCTGCAGCTTTGTCAAAAGTTTTCATGGCTTCCACATAATCTTCCATTTCCATCAATACTAGTCCATAATGATAATGTGCCCATCTCAACCAAAATTTATTAGGATTATCCTTTTCAAAAGTTCTGTTTGTAAACAATTTTAGGTCGAAAGCAGCTTTTTGCCACTCTTTTAACTGAATATGACATTCTGCTTTTAATTTTCTAGACTTCCAATATAATGTTTGTAAAGCTATTGATTTTTTAATTGACTCTTCGAGATTATCGATAGCTTCATTCCATTCTTCCCTGATCATATGGATTTTGGCTTTACCATAGTATGAAGTAGGTATGCTAGGATCTATCCCGATACATTTATTATAATCTCTGAGCGCATCATGATAATTTTTCATGAGGAAATTTACTTTAGCTCTTCTTTCATATGCTTGAGCATGTCTGTCATATTTTTCAATAGCCTGACTTAACGCATTTATAGCTTCTTGTTCTTTACCTATTACTTTTACCAGCTTTCTACCTTTTACAAAGGATAAAACAGCTCCTTTATCACTTTCAGGTTCAAGAGTTTCGAAATGCATAATTTCTCCTTCATTAATCATCCAAGCCCGTATAGACCCTGCAATAGCAAATTGAGCACAATAGCCCAATAAATTTGTAGTGGTTCTAAAAGCCTTTTCGGAAACCTGTACTACATGCCTAGGTATCTCTAAAGAAAGTTCTTCTTCTTTAAAAATATCTTCAAACTTAAATATTACATCGGTTTTGTAATACGTTTCTAATCGCTGGAGAAACATCTTTGTTACTTTATCATAACTCTTTTGCGTCCCAAATTCCAACCTGCCCTGTATGATCGTTTTAAAGTACATTGATTTTTATGTTGCCATAGTATCTATAGAAAAAATCATTCCAATTTTTAAGATTTCCATGTTTTGGATGATTTTTATTTAAATAAAAAAGTAAAACCTGAATATAGCTCAGTTTTCCCAAGATTTGGGTACAAAAATAATTCAAAATCTTTTATATTTTTAAACTAGATCTTCCCCAATTTCATCAATAACGTCTCTTTTTTCATTAAGGCCTGTGATATGAGAAAATGCAGCATAATCAGCGGCATAGACTATAGGCACCACAAAAATAATTCCGATAATTAATGCAAGAACACCTCCTATGAAAGCTAAACCTGCTAATAAGATAAATCCTAAATGTGAAAACCAATTTTTATTCACCAATTTCCAACTGGTTTTTATGGCCTCTATGGCATCGTATTTGTAAAAAACTATAAAATAGTTTGTCCATCTCAGTGAAATGGCTACAAAAGCGCACAGAAAAAATACTATAAGAACGCTCATCCCTAAGTGGGTTACCTGAGTAAATGTCTCTGATAAAGCATTAATATCTCCACTAAAATAAGCTGTTATAACTGAAAATCCAAGCAAAAATATTATTGGACTGGCAATAACCAAATAGATAATAAGCATCAATACATTGGCAATACATAACTGCACAATATGGTCAAAGCCATTAAAAAAGTTTCCAAATTCTTCACTTCCCTTCGACTCTTGTTTATGTGCGCCCATGGCAATTCCAACAGTTAAAGGTGGATTAACAATAAGGTTTATAAAGGCTCCTACAACGGGAATCATATTAATAACCGAAGATATTATAGACAAAACTATAATAAATCCAATGTATCCTCCGGGATTTTTTTTAAATATTTCAAGTCCTTGATTAAAGTAATCTCCTGTATTGAATGAGTAACCATTTTGGATAGCTGATTCTATTTGGGTATTTTGTTTCATAAAAATATACTTAGATTTTAAGTTAAATTACAATGGATTTTATCTTTGATTTACCCTTAAAAACAAAACTACACAGGGAAAAGTTTTATGCATTATACCCAAATAATCCTTTCTCGATAATCATATCAACTAATACTCTCGGAACATGGTTTTCCCAGCCTGGTTTATTCTGTTGAATATCTTGCAATACTTGTGAAGGATAAATATGAAGGATATCTTTGTTAAAAGCCAATACAGGTATAACTTGCTTGCTATCTAAAAGATACTGATACAGAAACTTTATTCCTTGTGGCACTTCCATATTTTCTGCTGTGATGATCTCATTAGTAATTTCATCGAGTGCCGGATAGGCGTATACTTTTATGTTTTGACTAAACAATTCTCCAAATGCTACTAAAAGTCTCCCGTCTTGATTTTGATGATATTTTTCCGAAATAATGTTAGAAAGTTCTCTTGCTCCGATCACTAGACCTAAATTAGTAATCTTGTAATCCGAAAGATAATTTATAAGCATTTCATGATTGACGCAGTCAGATAAAAGTACTCTGTGACCTAAAGCCGAAAGCATGTCTGCTCTTTCCAAAAAGTCTTTTTCATCCACTTCTTTGTTTTGCCCTTTTAGATATTCCATAGTCATTTCCATCATCAAATTTAGCTTTTCGTCGGGGAGCTGTGTTTCTTCTTTAAACTGAATATAGCTATTGGATATAACATCTTGAGTAACAATCGTAGGAGGTCTGAAGTTTCCCCTGATGACCATCAATGACTCCTTGTACAAAAACTCCGAAGCGTGTATACTGCTCTTATTGATATCAAACATAGCTACGGATGTTAGTTTATTTTTAACTAGATACAATGAAAGTAATCTTTTGTCAAAATAATTAAAGTCTTCTCCATTGATCCGAAGCAAGTCAATAGATACTCGATCTTTGATATTGTCCACTAGTGACCGTACCATTTTTTCAGGTTCATCATTATAATAAAAACTAGCATAAATCATATTGACACCCAAAACGCCAATAGCTTCTTGCTGCAAGCGATTATTGGTATCCAACATTTTGACATGCAGTACCATATCATTGACTGGACCATTAGGTTGTAATCTGAACCTAAGTCCCATCCATCCATTACCTTTAATGGTTCGAGTGTAATTTATGGCCTGTACCGTATCAGCAAAAACAAAAAAAGTTCCATCTGGTCTGGCATCCTTAAGCCTTTCTTCTATGAGTTGCCATTCATGATCCAACATTTTATATAACCTAGATTCTGACACATACCTTCCTGATGGCTCTAATCCATAGATGGCATCAGAATAAGTCTTATCATAGGCAGACATGGTTTTTGCTATCGTACCCGCAGCTGCACCTGCTTGAAAGAAATTTCGAGCTACCTCTTGGCCTGCTCCGATCTCAGCAAAAGTACCGTAAATCGGATCGTTGAGATTGATATCCAATGCCTTCTGTTCCGTTTTTACCATTTGATATTCCATACGCTACATATTTTTGATACTACAAGACACAAAGATAGTTATACTTATTAAATTTTTATATGTGTTTTAATATATTGCTAAAACAAAAAGCCGGCAATCAAAAAAATGAAAACCGGCTTGGGTTATAACGAATTGTTTTGTCCTAAAAAATCATTACTTTCTCATCCAAAAGCCGAGCCATATCCCACATAATGACCAACAAACAACAGCATCTAAAAGATCAGGTAAAGAATTAAACTCAAACCATATAGAATTTGAATACTCTGTGGTCAAATATCCAATCAAACCCACGGCAACTGATGCCATTATTGCCATTCTCATATTGACATAATGAAAATTGCTCAAAAGCCAGCAAAGTAAAAATACTGCTACAATATCTGCTGCAAAACCTCTAAGCATATTGGTGCTCATACCGGTATTCATGCTTTTGCGATATGATACTATAGCCCATGGCCTCCCTTGGCTATCTTCCATTTGTTTTTGTGCGATGTCACTGGCGGTACCTGGTGGCACATTGGGTATAAAATAAGTACCGTCTTCTTTTAAGTGTGTGGAAAGGCAAGTAATTATCTTTTCCTGCTGATCGGTATATTGTTGTTGTGATGCATGCAAATTGAGCAAAGCCCATGACATAAACTGATACATAAAGACAATAAGTCCACCAACCAAACTGCCAATTATAAATTTGTTGTTCATGATTAATTGTTTTGAATTGAAAAAATTTATTACACTCTTTGTCCTAAAATTCTGGATCCCAAAATGGTCATAGGTAAATAAATACAAGTATCGGCAATAGAAAACCATAACGGATGAGGTATAGATACCATATTAATAACACCTCCTAGTGTCCAGAGCAGGGCAGTGACCCAAATCCAAATATTTGACGCCGATATTGTAAATTTACTTACAATCACTCCAGATAAAAATGCTCCCATACCATGGGCTAATAAAATCAAAGCCAACTTTCTTGTATCCATATATTCGACACTGGATATCACCTTTTGTACCACCATTTCTATACCCACTACTAATAAACCACCGACAGACATGGCAATGATAAATATAATGAACTTTTTAATGGAAGAACTCATGGTCTTTAGATTTTCCGCACAAATATAATATTAGTTTTAATAGCTTATAGTTTTGGTTATTAAATTTTAAAGTTATCCCTTTTATCCATATTAGAAACGGCAGATCTTAGCCCTCACTAGCAGTCAGGCTAGCTTTAAATATTCTCAATTCTCCATATGTAAAGTCATCACTGGCTTTTTCTTTTAGCTCTGCAAGGTTTTCTCCACCATAGTTTTCAAAAATCACACTCAATTTTTGGATTTGTAATGAAGTGAAAAGTTCTGATACATGGATTTTTCCTTTGGCAACTAGCCGAGCCATATGACCCTGAATGGTACCCACAGTAACCACGCGTTCTTTGGCTATTTCGCCCATTTTCATCCCTTTTTGCCAATATTCAAATGTGACTTCTTCCGTTGGTTTTTTATCAGTTTTTGGCTTTTTTTCTTTTCTTTTATAATATGAAAAATCTTCTTCATCTTCTATTACTTGGAGCTTGCTATGTTTGACTTTTTGCTTGGCATTTTCGAGTTTTCCAGACCTATAAGACTTTACAAAATCATCTGTAAGTGCGTCTTTGTTGATGTTTTGTCCATCCAAATGTGTCTTTATCAAGAGGCATGCTCTTTTCATATTCAAAACAATAGAAGTCGTCCCTTCTTCCAATTCAAAGAGCTCATCAAAATACTCTTTGGAACGTTTACTTCTTTTGACAATTTCAATTTTTTCGAGAACTTGTATTACTATAGGATCCAAAACATCAAAAAAATGTTTAAAAGCCCCAGTGATTTTAACATTAATAAGACTATAATCAGTTGGTTTTTGGTTAAAATGGACATCTATCCAAGACAAAAACTTTTGAGACACTTCAAGAATTGACGAAAGTTGGGCTACATTTTCCTGTGCCCATACCATAGATCTACCTTTTTCGGTTAGCTCAGTGTTTTGTATATAGGATTCCAAATGTTTTTTCCATAAAAAGTGAAGTCCAGACATGTCAAAAGCATTTCTGACAAACTGATACAAATAATGAGCGGTACCTTCTTCTATCGTGACTTTAATCTTTTTCTCATCTGCTTCCTGAGTTGCGTATTGCATGACGTCTGCTGCATTTTGAATACCATTCATACGGAGATGATCCATGAGTACTAATCCATCCAAAGACCTAAGTCTCGATAGGGCTACATATGCTTGACCAGGTTGAAATACGTCAGCCACATCGATCACTGCTTTATCAAAAGTAAGACCCTGACTTTTATGCACGGTGATCGCCCAAGCCAATTTTAAAGGATAATGTACGAAAGTACCAATGATTTCTTCTTCTATATCTTTAGTGTTTTCATTAGTTTTGTATCGGACATTATTCCACTCGTACCTTTCTACTTCTATAGTTAGATTTTCTTCAGGGAAATGTACAAAGATCTCATCTTTGCCTAGTGATGAAACAAAACCCATTTTTCCATTAAAATATCTTTTGTCATGAGCTAAATCATTTTTGGTAAACATGACTTGAGCACCTTCTTTGAGCACTAAATTTGCATCCATGGGATACATTCTGTCTGGAAAGTCACCTTCGATCTCAGCTTCATAAATATATTCCTTTGTAGTTAGTTTAGCTAGTGCGTTTTTATTGATTTGGTCTGCTTTGTTATTGTGTGTCGTCAGATAGATATAACCCGGAGCATTGTTAAAATCAAAATCCTTGTTTACAAATTTAGATAGTAATTGTATATCTTCATTGCTTACCACATTATTTCTAAGATTATTCAAAACATGGATAAAGCTTTCATCTGATTGCCTATATATTTTTTTAAGCTTTACATACAAAGGTGGCGAATGTTGTAGTACCCGAGCATGAAAGAAAAACATACCCTGATAATATCTTTGCAAAATAGACCATTCATCTGGCTTGACTACAGGAGGAAGCTGTAAAAGATCACCGATAAACAATAGCTGGACACCACCAAAAGGCCTCTCTTTCCTACGGACTCTTTTCAATACAAAATCCATAGCATCCAATAAATCTGCTCTCAGCATACTGACTTCATCAATCACCAATAGATCTAATGACCGAAGAACTCCAAGTTTCTGCCCGCTCATTTTAAATTTTTTGATCAATGATGCCGGCGATTCAAATTTATGCTCCATCTCCGTGGAAGGTATAAATCCCATATCAGGTACAAAGGCTCCGGGCGCCAACTGAAACATAGAATGAATAGTAGCTCCTCCTGCATTTAAAGCCGCAATCCCTGTCGGTGCAACGACTACAGTATTTTTGTGGGTATTTTTTATTATTTCCTTTAGTAAAGTAGTTTTTCCAGTTCCTGCCTTACCGGTCAAAAATACGGTTTGCTGTGTTTGACTGATAAGTTTTAGAACATAATCAGCTATTTCATTTTTTTGATGATCCATTTTTTATGCTTTGTTAGTTTGATTTAGACCAAAGGTAAAAAATATTTTTGGATAGAAAAACAAAAGTATATGAAAATAAAAAAGTTAGCACCATTACATATTTGGATAATAGTGCTTACTTTTCTTAACAATAAAAGAAAATGATCATCAAATTAGTGCGCAAAAACGTCTTGGTATAGTATAGGTTGTGGATACTCTTCATTAAACGCACACTTGATGACATCAAATGCTGTGACTACGCCTTTTAGTTCATTATCTAGATTTACGACGGGTAAAGTTTTAAATCTTTTGTCTGCAAATAGCTCTGCGGCCGTGCCTACTTTATCTTTAGGTGTAATCCGAACCACTTTCTTAATCATTACCTCTGAGATGTTCATATCCGACCCGTGTCCTGCTCTACTGGCTTTCCAAAGATCGTAAGAAGTAATCATTCCTACTAATTTTCCATCCTGAACAACTGGAAGCTGCTGAGTTTGAGTCTCCATCATAAGATTAGCAACTTCATCGATGGTTTGATTTGGGTTTGCTACTATTGGATCTTTTGTCATAATAGTGCGTACTTCCTGATTCATCATGGCATTATATATTTAATTGTAAAATAATATTATAACAATACTCAAGCGAAGAAAAAGAAAGAAAACAAAATATAATATTCCGTATGATAGTTTAACCACCATACTAAATAAATAGTTCCCTTGTTAATCATTTTTTTTAAAAATATGAAAAAAATCTTCCGGTACGGTTTTTATAATCCCGATATTCAGGAAATTTTTTTTAAGTTGTTTTTCTTCATAAGTAGTTTTTACCATAAAAAGTATAATCAAAAAGAAAGATATCACAAGCTTGAATACTGATAAATATATCAATGCCAAACCCAAAAATACTTAAATAACTCCTGAATATATGGGATGCCTAACATATTTGTACAATGCTTTGGTCAGTAATAAACCATCTTGTTTTGGGGTTGGGAAAATGGTCAGATTATTGTCTAGTTTAAAAATAGAAACTATGGTTATTATCGATCCGCTTACGAAAAATACCCATCCCGGCAACTGCAAAAATGGTGGTAACTTCGACCAATGCATTGGAATGAAAAACATTAAAAATAATATTAATGGAAAGACAACCAATACATAATCTAAAGATGTTTTCTCTGTTCCTTTCATAAAATGCCTTCATCTGCAAAACTGTAATAGGCCATATCTCCAATGATGATATGATCTGCGACGACTATTTCAAAAATATTACAGGCTTCCTTGAGTTTTTTGGTAATATTGATATCTTCACTTGATGGTCTCAGGTTCCCCGACGGATGATTGTGGCATAGTATTATCGTAGATGCCAAATGCTCCAAAGCACATTTCACAATTAACTTTACATCCACTACTACACTTGATACTCCACCTCTACCTATAGATTGAGTATGAATAATTTTATTGGCGCGGTTGCATAGCAATATCCAAAATTCTTCATGAGGAAGATCAGCCACAAGTGGGTATAAATAATCAAAAGAATCCTTACTAGATTTGATCGCAGTACGCTGTAACGGTTCCGTCTCTTGTCTTCTTCTACCTAACTCTAATGCAGCGATGATATTGATGGCCTTTGCTTCTCCGACTCCTTTGTATCTTTTGACCAGGTCTTTGATAGTGATTTTTCCGAGCTCATTGAGATTATTTTTGTGATCACCAAGTATGCGCTTACTTAGATCTACTGCTGACTCGCCCACAGAGCCGGATCCTAAAATGATAGCTAACAACTCAGAATCAGTGAGAGACTGTCTTCCTCTAGCTAACATTTTTTCTCTGGGCCGATCGTCAATGGACCACTCTTTGATGGAATTATATTGCGGAGCTTCTGACATGTAACTTATTTTGGAAAATATTTATAAATATCTTTTCTGTGCAAAAATCTTATAAAATAGAAAGTGGAATTAATATGGTTTGCATAGTATATAAAATATAATCAAACAGAACAATCGCTACACCAACTCCAATGCCTGCTCTAAATCTTCAATCAAATCGACCACATCTTCTATACCTACACTCAATCTTATCAATGAATCTGTCAAACCCACCTTTAGTCTTTCTTCTTTCGGGATCGATCCATGTGTCATACTCGCTGGATGACCGATCAGGGACTCTACACCACCTAGTGACTCAGCCAATGAAAAGTAATGAGTACCACTTAGCACTTTTCTGGCACTTGCTTCATTATTGGCTACTAAGTCAAAAGAAACCATGCCTCCAAACATTTTCATCTGCTTTTTGGCTACTTCATGACCAGGATGAGACGCAAATCCAGGATAATAAACTTTAGATATTTTAGTATGATTTTGTAAATAATGAGCTATTTTTTCTGCATTCTGACATGCTCGCTCTACTCGGATATGCAGCGTCTTGATGCCTCTAAGGATCAAAAAACAATCCTGTGGTCCAGGTACCGCACCGACAGCGTTTTGCAAAAATCTGATTTGGGACGCTATGTCCGCATTTTTTGTTACTACTACACCATGTATGACATCTGAATGACCCCCGATATACTTGGTTGCCGAGTGTACAACGATATCAGCTCCAAGATCTAACGGATTTTGAAGGTATGGAGATGCAAATGTATTGTCTACACACACCATAATTCCTTTACCTTTTACATGACTACATACTGCTTCTATATCTATGATGTTTAGCATAGGGTTGGTAGGTGTTTCTACCCAGATCATTTTGGTATCGGCAGTGATGTGTGCATCCAATGCACTGACGTCACCCATAGAGACAAACTGAAACTTGATACCATATTTACCAAAAACCTTCGTCATGATTCTATACGAGCCACCATATAAATCGTCGCAAGCTATGACTTCGTCACCAGGGCTCAGAAGCTTGAGTACACTATCCATAGCAGCCAATCCACTTCCAAAACAAATAGCATCTGTAGCATTTTCAAGTGCTGCTAGATTTTTTTCTAATACCGTTCTGGTTGGATTTTGAGTTCTTGCGTATTCATATCCTTTGTGATCTCCTGGCGCTGCCTGAACATAGGTAGATGTCTGATATATAGGAGTCATGATGGCGCCTGTGGATGGATCTGGCTCTATGCCTGCGTGTATTACTTTGGTTCCAAATTTCATGGTAGGTATTTTATATATTTTTAGATTTGCAAAGGTAAGTGAAATTATTTCAAAGAGTAGAATTTAATGACAGTTTTAGATTATAACAAAATGCTTCTATATTTCGTTTAGTCAGAAAGTAAAACGACCATGTCTATCCAAAAAGATCTTCTGGAGCTATTAGCAAATGGATTGATTTCTGAAGAGCAGGCGAAAAACATCCAAGTTTACTATCAATCCAATAAAAAAAGTCATACCAATACTTTGACCATGATTTTTGCTGCTATCGGTGCAGTGTTGATTGGTTTGGCTTTGATCCTCATCCTGGCACACAATTGGGACAATATGCACCAATATTCTAAAATAGGAATCGCATTTTTACCTCTTTTACTTTCTCATGTCTTAACTGGATTTACATTATGGAGAAAATCAGATCAACCTCTTTGGAAAGAAACGTCAGCCATCTTCCTGTTTTTTAGTTTAGGAGCTTGTATGGCGTTGATTGCTCAGATATACCATATTCAAGATTCGGGAGGGAGTTTTTTTCTGACTTGGGCAGCATTGTCGATACCTGTGATCTATGTACTCCGATCTTCAGCCATGTCAATATTATGTATTTTGTGTATTTCTTATTTCAATAATATGGTATATGGGTTTGATTCATCAGACAATTACAAAGACTTCATCTATTACCTATACTTAGCTGCCATTTTGCCTCATTATTTATATTTGATTAAAGAAAAATCAACATCCAATATTACCTTTATTCATCATTGGGTGGTGGCGATATCTTTGCTTGTTTGTACTGCCACTTTGGCCAATACGGCGGCATATACATTGTTTTTACTTTACATGGCATTATTTACATTTTTTTACAGTCTGGGCAAAAGTCACTATTTTAACAAAACACCCTCGTGGGCCAATGCTTTCAGTATCGTATCACAAGCAGGTATCTTTATCATCTTGATCATATTGAGTTTTGACAATGTGTGGGAGGGTATTTCCAGAGAATATGATATTGAAAAAATAGTGTTTTCTATAGAATTTTTGATGACTTTGATCTATGCGGTACTTTTCTTATTCTTTTACATTACAAATCAAGTATTCAAAGCAGAACACTTGTTAGATTTTTTCCTCATCATCACTCCATTTGCATTTATTTTCATCATGAATGTTAAATATCCATCGTTTTTTATCAACTTATTAACCTTTGCTTTGGGTTTGATGGTAATAGTAAGAAGCATCCGACAGGAAAGTCTTGCGTCTTTAAATTTTGGACTTTTGATGATATCCATCTTGATTTTATGCCGATTTTTTGATACTGAAATGTCATACCTGATACGTGGATTAGTTTTTGCATTGCTAGGTATTGCTTTTTTTGTGACCAATTATTTTATGATTAGAAAATTCAACAAAGATGCCCAATAAATCCATTTTCATCCTGATCTTTCTTTTTGTTGCTTTTTTGCAATTATTGGTACCTGCTAATATGATTTTCCAAAAAAACAAAACTGTAGTATCGGGTACTAAGTACAAGTTTAAAGTAAAACCCGTCGATCCTGCAGACCCTTTTTTGGGTAGATACATTGACTTAAGTTTTGACCAAGATACTTTTGTAATAAAAGATAGTAAATTTTATAAAGATCAAGAGACTATATATGTTGAAATCGCTCAAGGTATCGACAGCTTTGCCATTATTAAAAATATATCATTATCACCTTTTAAAGATACTAAGCATTTTATTACTGCCAAAGTAGCTTATATTCAAGAAAATAGGGTTCATATAGAGTATCCCTTTACCCGATTTTACATGGAAGAAAGTAAAGCTCCCGAAGCAGAAACTAAAGTAAACATTATGCTAAGAGACAGTACTTATCTAGGATATGCCGAAATATTTGTATACAAAGGTGCCACTGTTGTTCAGGATGTCAAAATTAATAACCGGACTATCAAATCACTTTAAATAGGATTATTGACTCTTTTTTTAAACTAATTTTTTAAAATGGTATTCTTCATATCATCATATCATTTATTTAAATCATGTTGAGATTTACCAATATATTTACTTCGAAGCTACCTGCTGATCCGTTCAATATTAACATACCAAGACAAGTCCAAAGTGCCGCATTTTCCTTGGTTAGACCCAAAGGTATGACAAACCCAAAACTAATCATTTTTAGCGACGAAATAGCCGAAAACCTTGGATTGTCCAAAGATTTTTGTGAGACCCAACATTTTGTAGAGATCATGTCTGGAAACAAACTGGCTGATGGTAGCAATCCTTATGCAATGGCGTATGCAGGTCATCAGTTTGGAAATTGGGCGGGACAACTTGGAGATGGGCGCGCTATAAATCTGGGTGAACTAAGTGTAAAATCAGGTATCCAAACCTTGCAGCTCAAAGGTGCAGGACCAACACCATACTCCCGAACAGCAGACGGCCTGGCAGTACTCAGATCATCTGTCAGAGAGTTTTTGTGCAGTGAAGCCATGTTCCATTTGGGTGTGCCAACCACGAGAGCTTTGTCACTTGCACTTACAGGAGAAGAAGTGCTCAGAGATATGCTTTATAATGGCAATGCCCAATATGAAAAAGGAGCCGTCGTATGCAGAGTAGCTCCATCGTTTATCAGATTTGGAAGTTTTGAATTTTTTGCTTGGAGACAAGATACCGAAAATTTAAAAAAACTCGCGGACTTCACGATGGAGCACTACTTTTCACATTTAGATGGCCATGAACAAAAATATTTGAAATTTTTTGAAGAAGTGGCTACCAAAACTTGTGAAATGATCATCCACTGGCAAAGAGTAGGTTTTGTACATGGAGTCATGAATACAGACAATATGTCCATCCATGGTCTTACTATTGACTATGGACCCTATGGTTGGATGGACAATTATGACCCAGATTGGACGCCGAATACTACCGATCTACCAGGTAAAAGATATCGCTTTGGAAACCAACCTGTGATAGCTCAATGGAATTTGTTAAAATTGGCCAACGCCTTGTATCCGATCATTTTGGACGAAAATGCTTTAAAAGATATCATAGAAAATTTTCAAACCACTTATAAAAATGGGCACTTGAGCATGATGATGCAAAAACTGGGACTAAAAGCATCGCAACCAACTGATGAAGCGCTAATATCTGAACTAAGCAAAACCATGAAAGACACTCAGTCTGACATGACTATCTTTTTCAGGTTGCTTTCAGATATAAATTCCAAAATGACACCTGTAGAAGCTTTTGGGGTGATTTCAAAATCTTTATACTCAGATCTAAACGATGAAGAACCTAAGATCGTTTGGCATCGTTGGTTTCTAAAATATCTGGACAGGCTCAAAGATGAAACTATATCAAATGAAGAAAGAAAAATCGACATGGACAAAGTCAATCCCAAATATGTACTACGAAATTACATAGCTCAAATTGCCATAGAAGCTGCCGACAAAGGTGATTATGGCGTCACACATGAATTATACCAACTTTTGAAAAACCCTTATGACGAACAACCTCAGTACCAACATTGGTTTGAAAAAAGACCAGATTGGGCCATAAAAAAAGTGGGATGCTCTATGCTTTCCTGTAGCTCTTAGATACCTGTCATTTCTCCAATCCTAAAGACCGGATTGCCACCTTTTTGATAAAGGAAACCAAAATATTTAAATTGAATGGCAACAATATCAGCTGAGGTACGCCCTGAATGTCCACCAGGAACTGAAACTACCAAGTTTAACTTCTGGAGCTTATTATCATCAAAAAATGTGGAACCATCATAATTAAATCCAATTTCTTGTTCAGCGAGCTTTTGTTGGATGGTTTTAAGTTCTTCTTTGGTTGTTTCATGAGACAGTTTGACCAAAGCGTAATCTTGTTTTTGAGTGATGACTGTGGGCAAATCTTTGGGCATGCAGGATGTTAAAGAAAACATTAGCATAGTCAGGATAAAGAAACTGTTTTTCATTTTTGGTTTGTTTAGATATTTGAAACGTAAAAAATTGAAAATTATTTTCTCACTGTATTATATACATCGTATGATTAAAAGTGTCAGTTTGGCGAACCAAAACTATTTTGGATGTCTTTAAAACATATTATAATTTGTATAATAATCCCGAACATCTCGTGTATTAAAATATTTACTTTGACCTTACAAAAATGGTAAGAAGAAAATTTAAGGAATGGGATGCTTTGATAAAAAAGGAACTAAATCGAGATCATATCAAACATTTTAAACTGAATGTTCCAAAATATTAATAAATCAACTGCTATAAAGTAAGCTTTTTACATGCATGTACTTACCTTTGCCCTATGCAAAACCAAAATTCAGATTTAATTCATTGCTTTATTCATTTTGATAAAGTAATAGATTCGATTATTCTTCCTGAGAGATTTAACTATCCTTTTTGTTATGAGCCACATCAACTAGCATTAATAGCTGCGAAACAACTTCAAAATTATATTGTAAATAGACTAGAAACGGTGCACCACTTTGGGTCTGATGATACTCAGGGAATTGGTAAAATGTTTGGCGTTTTGGTTGTCAAAAACCAAGAGGGTACCTTGGGGTTTTTGGCAGCATTCTCCGGTAAAATGGGCAATAGCAATCATTATGAAGGTTTTGTTCCACCTGTTTTTGATGTTTTAGATCCAGAAGGTTTTTATAAAGAAGGCGAGGCCAAAACCAATGTTGTCAATAGGGAAATAGAAAAAATCCAAGATCTTAAAGCTTATAAAGACGCAGTCCAAAAGCTACACTATACTCAAGTAGAAGCAGAAAGTTTTATGAGATCATTAAAAGAGTGGAACAATGCTGAAAAAGCCAAAAGAAAAGAAATTAGAGCAAAATCACAACATTTGCCAAAAGCCGAATATGAACAACTGTGCGCCGATTTGGAAAAACGGAGTATCTACCAACATTACAAACTAAAGGAATCAGCTAGTCAATGGAAGGCCATAATAGAAAAAGCTGAAGAAGAACTTAATGAGTTTAAATCCAAAATAGATAAGCTGAAAATAAAACGGAAAAAAATGTCTTCTGATTTACAGCAAAAACTTTTTGAAAAATATGCTTTTTTAAATAAAGACGGTATCCCCAAAAACCTTATCGATATTTTTGAGATAAAAGATGATCTAACTCCTCCAGCGGGAGCGGGTGAATGCGCAGCACCCAAACTACTTCAGTATGCTTTTACGCATCAGCTAGAACCTATAACAATGGCGGAGTTTTGGTGGGGAAAATCTCCGACTTCAGAAGTTAGAAAGCATGGTTTCTTTTATCCTGCTTGTAATGGTAAATGCAAACCTATTTTGTCTCACATGTTGGAAGGCATTGATATGGACGACAATCCTATGCTGATCAATCCAGCAGAGGGCAAGGAATTGCCAATTGTTTATGAAGATGATTATTTAATAGTGATCAATAAACCAGCAGAGTTTCTTTCCGTGCCTGGAAAAGAAATAGCTGACTCTGTTTACACAAGATTAAGACAGCTTTATCCACACGCTAGTGGACCACTTATCGTGCATAGACTCGATATGTCCACCTCAGGGCTCATGGTATTGTCCAAGTCAAAGGCTGTTCATCAAAACATTCAAGCACAGTTTATAAGAAGAAAAGTAAAAAAACGATATGTGGCTATTCTCAAAGGAAAACATGATTTTGAAGAAAAGAATGGAGAAATCAATCTACCTCTAAGAGTAGACTTAGATGATAGACCTCGACAGTTGGTTTGTGATCAGTATGGAAAGCCAGCCAAAACTTATTGGGAATGGAATTCATCTGATGGAGATGAACACAGAGTGTATTTCTATCCACATACTGGACGAACGCATCAACTCAGGGTACATGCTTCACATCCTGATGGACTTAATTTACCTATCAAAGGGGATGATCTATATGGAGTTAGAATGGATAGGCTTTATTTACATTCAGATATGTTGGAATTTGTCCATCCCATTACAAAAACTGCATTATCTATCCAAGTAGATCCTGAATTCTAAAAAAATTAAAATAACTCTCAATTTTTTTCAAAAAAAACCACTAAAACATATTACAATTAAACAATATATTTAATGAACTATTATGTAGGTTTTTAATTGGTATTCTATAAAGTCCTTTCCACTAAGTACGTTCAAATTTTGCCGATTTAAGAGAAAATTGATAAATATTGGCATACAAATTGTCTCTATTCATTTGGATTATTGTTTTACACTAATTTTATTTTTTTTAACCACTTAATTTTCACCCATGGCGACGAGAGCTGTACTAGCTGATCATCAGAAGATGTTTACAGAAGGAATTCAAGCTATATTGAAAGAATGGAAGTATTCTGGAATAAAGATAACAGGAATAGCCCACAATCTGGAAGAGCTCAACAAAATTGCAGAGTTTCCCATTGATCTATTGATCATTGAGTTAGCTTTAGCTGATCATCTTGGCACATCTATTATATCTGACCTAAAAAAATCCCAGCCAAATATCAGAATCATTGTGTTGAGCAATTATGGCGAACCTAGTCTCGTAAGAGATGCATTTATTAAAGGCGCAGATGGTTATGTTCTCAAAACTAATCATGCATTGGAATTAACACAATGTATCGATTTTGTAATGGAAGGCAGAACTTATCTTGCAGAAGGACTTAGATTATCCCCTCAATATGACAAGCAAAAATCGACTTTTACGTCTGAAAAGAAAAAAGTTTCTGAAGATAGACTTTTATTAAAGCAAATACTGTCCAAAAGAGAAAAAGAAATTCTCAGTCTCATAGTTCAGTACAAAAATAATAAAGTAATAGCCCAGGAACTATTCATAAGTGATCAAACTGTATCAGCCCACCGAAAAAGAATCATGAAAAAATTCGGTATTAATAATACAGTCAAATTGATTAAATTTTCATTGGATCACCAATTGGTATAGTTTTTGAACTTAATTTAAATAATCCACTTTTTAATACTCTGGCGTCCCCTTGCCACTTTTTGCAATAGTTTTCTCTTATTTAATTCCGAATCAAATTTGGAATCATTTTTTTGTTTATAATTAAATCAAATTATCTCATGAAATCGGAGAAATTTACATTTACAAAACGCATTAGTTTTGGTAGGTTTATCAAAATGAGTATGCTGTCAGCCTTGCTGACAATCTGGTACTCCGGGCTTCAGGCTCAATGCCCTCTGGCATGTAACAACCTGGTCCAGGTATCCATGGATGAAGACTGTATAGTCGAAATCACCGCAGACATGATGCTGGAAGGACAAGGTGTCACTCCTGGCTGTAATTATGTTGTACAAGTATTGGCCTTAAATGGTCAGCCTTTGGCTCCTCCAGCAGGACAAACAGGTAACAGCTGGATAACATCTGCAAATGTGGGCCAAACACTACAAGTAAAGGTATGGTTAGGCGCCAACTCATGTTGGGGAACCATTAAAATCGAAGACAAGTTAGCACCTGTTATTAATTGTCCTCCTACTCTCACAGTAGATTGCTGGGATCCTTTATTCCAGGCAGGAGTAACTCTAACACTGCCAACTGCTACAGATAACTGTGGTGGAAACCCAGTGGTTACATTACTTTCTGATGTAATGACGGACCTTAATTGCGACCTTAACTTCAGAGCTAGAAGAGTACTTAAGTACCAAGCAAAAGATGCTAGTGGCAATTTATCAATTATTTGTGAGAGAACAATCATGTTTTCTAGAATCACACTTGCTGATATACATGTACCTAAAAACTATGATGGTTTACCGGGACATAGACCAGTATTAGAATGTGATGGTACTTGGTTGTGGAATCCAAACAAATCAAACCCTACAATTCCATTTCCCACAGCAAATTGGGACAGAAACAACAATGGCTATCCAGATCCTGATGAAACAGGTGCGCCTTTTGTTAGGGACAATGATAATATTGCCGGATATATCAATGGATTTATTGTAACTGTACCTCCTGGTGGTGGTGATTGTGTTGCAGGTACTTTAGTAAGACCTGAAGAGCAATCCCAATACGCTATGTTGGGTTGTAATTTGGCTTCATTCAGAATTGATACATTCTACAATCCTATCATAGGAACCAACAATCTTTGCAAAATAAATACCACCTATAGCGATACTAAATTAGACATCTGTCCTAAGAGTTACAAAATCTTAAGAGCATGGACTATTTTAGACTGGTGTTCTGGTTTGTTAAAGACAGGTCATCAAGTGATCAAAGTTGTAGATAGCAAAGGACCTGTAGTCACTATACCGCCAGATGTAACTACTGCTGTAGAAGCGTGTGTTGCTGCGGTAAACGACGACAACACTACAGGAGTAACCACAGCAAATGTTTCTGTAGTGATAAATGCAGACCCTTACACATGTACAGGTAGCTGGATAGCATCTTTACCTATTATAATTTTTGACTGTAATACCGTTACATACGAGGTAGAATTTACCTTAGCAGAAGCCAACGGATTACCTGCAGCTACTCCAAATTACACTAAAGCAAGTGGTCAGACACTTTCTAAAAGACTTGCAAATGGCAGATGGGAGCTTACAGGTTTACCTTTTGGTTGTACATGGATCAGATATACTATTAAAGATGCATGTGACAACATTTCATATGGATTTACAGAAATTAGAGTGGTTGATACTACACCACCGGTACCAGTTTGTGATGAAACCACAGTAGTAACTTTATCTAATAATGGTGCTGCCATCGTATTTGCTGAATCTTTTGATGATGGATCACATGACAACTGTACTGACGTGACTTATCACGTAAGAAGAGCTGGTTCATGTGCTGGTGATGCGATTCCATATACTATCGCTACAGGATTCCCTGCCAATTTACCAAGAGATGGATACGGAGATTTTATTAGATTCTGTTGTGCTGATGTAGGAAAACAGATCATGGTAGAACTTAGAGTTTCTGACGGATTTGGAAATGTAAATACTTGTATGGTATTAGCAAATGTTCAAGATAAAGTACCACCAATTATTACTTGCCCTGCGAGTGTTACTATCAATTGTGGAGCTGATACATCTGCGACTGTACTAGGAAGACCAGTATTTAGTGCTACTCCGCTATCTACACCATATTTTACAGACAATTGTCCTGATCCAAGGATGAGTTGGAGAAATTCAGGTACTATTGATAATTGTGGTCAAGGGGTTATTACCAGAACATTTACAGTAACAGATAACGGTGGCAGAACAGCTACTTGTACCCAAACTATCACCGTGCGAAATAACACCCCTTACAATGGACCTACAGCATGGCCTACGTCTCCTAGAGAAGTTACAGGTTGTATGAATATAGATACAGACCCAAGCAAAACAGGTATACCTACTATCGGTGCAGGAGGTTGTAGTCAAGTAGCTTACACATTTGAAGATCAGGTATTCCCATTTGTTGATGGGGTTTGTTTCAAGATATTGAGAAAATGGACAGTGATAGACTGGTGTAAGTTTGCTCCTAATAGAGACCCAAGCGGAATCTTATATCCTACAGCACCTACTAATCTAGTGAATAGCTGGACTTATACTCAAGTAATCAAGGTATCTGAAGATGTCAAACCAGTCATAGCAAATACTTCTAAAGCAGATACTGATGCTTTTGGTGACAATTGTAATGGATTTGTAGATCTAAAAAATAGCGCTACAGATTGTACGCCGGCAGCACAGTTGAGATGGTCATATACTATTGATCCTAATGCAGATGGAGTAGCTCCATTCTTAACAGGTATTACAAATGATGCTTCAGGAACTTATCCAGTGGGTACGCACAGAATCACTTGGGTGGTAGAAGATATGTGTGGTAATCAATCTACAATAAGTTACACGTTCAGAGTATTAGACAAAAAGAAACCAACTCCATATTGTATTTCTCAATTGACTACAGTGGTGATGCCTACTAGCGGATCTGTGGAGATTTGGGCAAAAGATTTTGACAAAGGATCTTCTGACAATTGTCCAGTAACAGGCTGTGGTTTAAGATATACATTCAATGGCTTCAGACCTCCAGTTTCAAATACTGAAGTATTATTTACAAGTGCAGGTGCAGTTATCGGACCGTGGCCTACAACAAATGCTGCCCACCTTGCAGGATACAGAAGTGGCCTTTATCAAAGATGGTTACCTGCTTCATGTTCATCCGCAAAAGAATATACTTGTGATGATTTGGGTGCAAATTCAGAGCAAATGAGTGTATGGGATGCAGCAAGCAATACTGACTATTGTACTGTGACACTCAATGTTCAGGCTAATGGAAGTGCTTGTTCAGGATCTAGAATTGCTGGTGATATAGGTAATGAATCAAACGAAATGGTACACAATGTTACCGTATTGTTGCAAAATATGAATAGCAACGAGTCAAAAGCAAATATGACTGACAATAAAGGACATTTTGAATTTGGTGGAATGCAAGAAAATGCACCTTATAAGATTACTCCTGAAATGAACGTTGACCACTTAAATGGAGTATCTACCTTGGACTTAGTAATGATCCAAAGACATATTTTAGGTATCAGCAAATTGACATCACCTTACAAATACTTGGCTGCAGACGTAAATAATGATAAAAATATCACAGCGTCTGACCTTACAGAATTAAGAAAATTGATCTTAGGTATTTACGCAGAATTGCCAAAGAATACTTCATGGAGATTTTTAGACAAATCAGTAATTGTAACTGATCCACTTGCTATCTGGAATGTAAGAGAATCTGTCCATATCGACAACTTCAATAACGATATGATGACAAATCATTTCGTAGCAATAAAAGTAGGAGATGTAAACGGATCTGCAACAGTAAATGCTAACACACCAGTTACACAAAGTAGATCTTCTAAAGTGCTGACACTTACAACTGATGACAAAGCATTTGAAGCTGGCGAAACAGTAAAAATGCAAATCACAGCAGACAACTTTATCAATGTTGCTGGTGCACAATGGACATTGAACTTTGATACTAAAAACGTAGAATTTACACAAATAGAGTCTGGTGCTATAAAGATAGATGCCAATAACTTTAATGCTCTTCAGGCTGGTCAAGGTAAACTTGCTTTCAGTTGGAACGAAGTCAATGGTCTAACAATTGATAAAGATAAAGTATTGTTTACTATCGAATTCAGAGCAACTACGAATAATACAATTTCAAACACTGTTAAGTTATCATCAGATATCACTAAAGCCGAAGCTTACACACAAGACTTAAGTGAAATCAAATTAGGACTTTCATTCAGAAACAAAGGCGTAGAAACGTTTGAATTGAACCAAAACAATCCAAACCCATTCACTACCACGACTAACATTAGCTTCAACCTGCCACAAGCTGGTAACGCTACCTTGACTATCTTTGACATCACTGGTAAAGTGTTGAAAACGATCTCTGGTCAATATGCAAAAGGAAGAAATGAAATCACTTTGTCTGCTGAAGACTTTGATGCAAAGGGAGTAATGCTTTACGAAGTTGAAAGCAATGGTCAGAAATCAACTAAAAAGATGATTTACCTTAGCAAATAAAATTTAGTTATAACTAAAAAATATTCGAAAAGCCTGGATACACTAGTTGTATTCAGGCTTTTTATTTTTGTGTACTTACCTTATATTAAACCTGGATTATGCACCTGACTTGTCCCCAGTAAATTTAGTGCGTTTTTAAATGGCTGAATATCAGTATTATAATGATTTTTTTATATAAATTTACCGCACTAAAGGGGTATTTGGACATGAAAATCAGGGTTGTAAACACCGCATCAAAAGCCAAGGCGGTTC
>CAMBRK010000005.1 GCA_945870185.1 Aureispira sp. CCB-QB1
CAGCGGTAGTGGTGACTAACGCCAAGGCGTCACACAGTATGATTCGCTCGGGAAAATTCTTATTTTACCTGCCCGCCTACAACGTAGTGGTCAGGCTGGTTGGTCTTTCGACCTTCATTACGAAGTTCTAACGCATAATGCGGGTTTAAGTATTGAGTTTTTATATTTTACAGGGCTGATTCATTTATATTTCCAGTCCGAATAGAAATGATTTCGTCGATATGGGTAATAAATATTTTTCCATCACCAATTTCTCCAGTATATGCTGCATTCTTGATAGTATCGCATATCCTTTTTAGTTGAGTATCTTCTGCGATTAATTCTATTATTTTACGAGCTATGTACCCAATGTCGTACTCAGCCTCTCTGTACACCATATGTTCAGAAGCTTGCCGTCCATAACCTTTCACTTCAAAAAAGTAAAGAAGTTGATTCCTATTTTTGACAATTCGTTTTTTACAGCATCAAATTTTGAAGATCGTACTATCGCTTCTACCTTTTTCATCTTCCTGACAAGTTTAATATGATGACAAATGTAGGTCGAACTTTAAAATAGCCAACAAGCGATTTTGGTGTCAAATGTGATTTCTAAACCTTATATTCCCATGATAAGGCATTGAAGTATAGTATTTTGTTTCATTTCGTTTTGTTAAACAAAAGAACATAATAACCCCATTAAATCATGGGGTACAATTTAAATTTTATATCATTTACGAAAATAAACCCCATTTTTATAGGGGTATAAATACAAATAAATTATTTACAAAAGTAAGAAGACGTCGAATTAATTTTCAAAAATTATCTTGTTCTCCTTCCAAAAATAAATTTGATATCACTTTAAAATGTACGTTTTCGTTATCATGTGCTATGAGTACCAATCCTTCTCTTTTTGCGTCCTGATGCAGCGCGGAAATACCATCTGCTATAGCCAGCAATTCTTGTACCGTATTGGGCAATAAAAAGCTAGAATCAATCAATGGAACCGCTGGTATATTATGGGTTTCGGCAAAATCTAACATTTCAGGAATATCGATGTATCTTTTCTTGTCAATATCGTACATCTTAAAAAGTCTGAATTCAGTATGATTGAGTTTGTATGGGTTGCTTTGTATTCTGTATCCTATGAGTTCGCCCTGTAAAGCTAGGTTACGGCCTGTACTGTTCAGAATTTCTTCAATTTTCATCCTACGTGCTGCTCCCCAATACCCATTATTTTCGGTTTCTTTGATTTCAAGATTTCGGGTGCACACTCCAAAATGACCATCGCAAAAGTACATGGTACAGCTAGAACCATCCAACTTTTCCGTTACAAAATAAGGATGAGATTTTAAGGTATGGTAATCCAAATTTTGCACACGCTCTTCATCCGTTTTGGGTATAAATCCAGGAAAAAGCCCTAAAGCTTCTCCGGCCAGATGCTCTGGAACTGGAGGTTCATACTTAACGATACCCAAATATTCAGACACATCATCACCTATTTCAAATGAATGGTCACTGCCCAAAACACTAATAGGCAAAATAAGTCCTTGGGATAGCTCTCCTCTGAGCCTGATCGTTTTTAGCCGGAAGCCTTCTAATACACCCATTTTCCGGAAAGATGTTTTTCTTAAAAACTCAAATTCAGGTTTTACAGGAAGGAAACTATCAATCTCGCAATAAACTACTAAATCACCTGCTTCATATTTTCCTTTTTGGTCTATCACTTGCCATCCTTCGATGATGTATATACCAAGTTTTTCAGCATTGGTGTGTTCGATTACGTTTAAAATTTTGCGGACACTTGCTAATTTTCTCATGATATTTTAGTTGAAAATTGAATAATAAAACTAAAAAAACAAAGATAGCTGTTTTGAAGGAAAAAAATTACTTCCAATAATTTTAACAAAAATTTAAGTACAACCCTTAAACATTAATAGTATTAAAATGTATTATGATAGTATTACTATTAAATTAATAAATATTACCTTTATGGACTTTGCGCTATTTAGCTTTGCACCCAATATCAATAAGGATATTTATATCAAAGATCCATCAAGTAGTGACCTAGGACGATCTATCATTTTAGAAAGTATCGGTATGATTGATGATTTGGGTTTCGAGGATTTTACTTTTAAAAAGTTAGCTATAAAAATAAATAGTACTGAGGCTACCATTTATCGGTATTTTGAAAACAAACACAAGTTGTTAATATACCTGACATCATGGTACTGGAGCTGGATAGAATACCAAATGGCACTCAAAAACACTAATATTCGACCTGCCATCGAAAGACTCCGAAATGCGATAAGCGTACTAACGCATGCTGGTAATTATCAAAATGAACATCTTGATATTCATAGACTTTTTAAAATTATATGCTTAGAATCATCCAAGTCCTATATGATCAAAAATGTGGATAAAAACAACAAGTTTGGTTTTTACTTTAATTATAAAAAAATAGTGTCAAATATAAGTGATATCATATTGGAAATCAATCCTACTTACAAATATCCGCACATGCTAGTATCTACTATGATAGAAGGCATTCATCATCAAGAATATTTCTCACTTCATCTTCCTTCGCTTACAGATAAATATGAAAATGAAGATTTTATATATGATTTTTACACTCAAATGACTCTTTTATCTATTTCAAAATAATAAAGATATGTATACACCCTTACAGCGATTTTTCAGGCTTTTGGAGCCTAATGGCAAAGCGATCAGAAACCTTTATATTTTTGCCATTGTCAATGGAATCATAGCCTTGAGTCTTCCACTAGGTATACAAGCGATCATCAATCTTATCCAAGGTGGCGAAGTTTCTGCTTCTTGGGTTCTTCTTGTAGTTATAGTTCTTTTAGGATACTTATTTAGTGGCGGATTGCAGATTGTACAATTACGCATCACTGAAGACTTACAAAAAGATATTTTTGTAAGATCTGCATTTGACTTTGCCTATCGTATACCAAGGATAAAGATGGATGTGCTTGAAAAGCACTATGCGCCTGAATTGATGAATCGATTTTTTGATACCATTACGATCCAAAAAGGTGTGGCCAAGGTTTTGATGGAATTTACCGCAGCAGCATTATTCATTTTGTTTGGGCTTATCCTACTATCCTTCTACCATCCGTTTTTTATAATATTTAGCATATTGGTTGTATTGATCGTTTTTATTTTGGGTAATTATATCTTTCAAAGAGGTCTTCGCTCCAGTATCAAAGAATCAAAATATAAGTACAAAGTTGCCTTTTGGCTTGAAGAAGTCGCAAGGACCAACACCACTTTCAGGCTTTCATGTGATGCTTCACTTCCTGTAAAGAAAACTGATGAATTGGTTTCATCATATTTAGATGCAAGAGAAATGCATTTTAAAGTTTTGATGCGACAATATTATTTGTTTTTAGTTTTTAAGCTGTTGATTGCAGCAGGATTTTTGATCTTAGGTGGCGTTTTGGTCTTTAATCAGCAGATGAACATAGGTCAGTTTGTGGCTTCTGAAATCATCGTGTTATTGCTCATAAGTTCTGTTGAAAAACTATTGCTCACCATGGAAACTATTTACGACTTGCTCACCTCAATTGAAAAAATAGGAGAAGTGATGGACATGGAACTAGAAGAATCAGATGTAAATTCTTTAAAAGACTTAAGAAAACCTGAAGGGCTTTCTGTTACTATCAATGAGCTTTATTTTAAGTATCCCGACGATAGCGAATACAGTCTTAACGGGCTCAATTTATCTATAGAAGCTAATGAGAGAGTATGTATCACTGGTTCAAATGGTAGTGGAAAAGCTACATTATTAAAACTTATGACTTCGTTTTTTGAACCACAAAGAGGGACTATACTCTATGATGACATACCTCTTCGCAATATCAATATTGCCGAATTAAGAAGTATCATTGCTGAATGTATTTCAGATGACAGAATATTTAATGGAACTTTACTTGAAAATTTGACAGTGGGTCGTGACTTTAAGCTCAATCAAATAGGCGATTTATTAGATCAAGTGGGTCTTACATCGTTCATCCAACAATTGCCAAACGGATATGCTACCAAAATCGGGCCTCAAGGTAGAAGATTGCCCGGTAGTGTGAGTCAAAAAATCATTCTTGCAAGAAATCTTTTAAAGAATCCTAGATTGCTTATAGTGGAAGATATTTTTAAGAATATTGAGAAAAAGGAAAAGTATGACTTATTTCAAAGAATTTTAGATAAAAAGCATCAAAGGACAATCGTTATAGTCTCAAAAGATCCGGAAATCATGAAACTTACAGAAAAAATCATCACTCTCGATGATGGAATGGTTTCTAATGTTACCTCTAATAAATAAAATCCGAAAGTATGTTAAATCTATCAGATAGAACCATCAACCATCTCATACAAAATGACCAAATTAAGTCCCTAAGAAAGGTAAAAGAATTGTATAGCTATAGTCAAAACAGGCTTGTAAAATACATATTGGCATTGGTCGTTGTCTTCATTTTAATTTTGTTTATGCCTTGGACACAAAACGTAAGAGCCAAAGGACAACTCATCGCTCTTAATCCTGAGCAGAGACCTCAAACCATACAATCTGTCATAGCAGGTAGAATAGAAAAATGGTATGTAGTAGAAGGCCAATTTGTAAACAAAGGCGACACTATCTTAAAAATTTCGGAAGTAAAAGATGATTATTTCGATCCAAAACTTCTAGACAATACCCAATTACAAATAGATGCCAAGAAATATTCAAAACTTTCATACGAAGAGAAAGTCAAAGCACTTGATAATCAAATCAGTGCTCTAAAAACTGCTCTTGATCTTAAGGTACAGCAAGCGAGAAACAAAGTCAGGCAAAATGAACTAAAGGTAGCTTCTGATAGTATAGATCTTAAGGCATCTAAAGTAAATTATACCGTCTCAAATGAACAGTATGAAAGGTTCAAGACTTTATTCGATGATGGACTGAGATCACTGACTGATCTTGAAAATAGACAAGTCAAAATGCAAGATGCACAAGCAAAATTAATATCT
This sequence comes from Aureispira sp. CCB-QB1, assembly GCA_945870185.1. Classification (GTDB taxonomy): domain Bacteria; phylum Bacteroidota; class Bacteroidia; order Chitinophagales; family Saprospiraceae; genus OLB9. The sequence continues at coordinate 4,999 of CAMBRK010000005.1, forward strand.
CAAGAAAACAAATATCTGACCACCAAAAACGAATTACTTAATAGCCGCATAGAGCTCAATAGTATTCAGGCGGATTACCGAGATAAAATAGCAAAAGCCAATTCAGATAAGTTTTCAGCTATTTCGGGCAAGTTTGATACCGAAGCTGCGATCAATAAAATTCAAAATCAATACAATAGCTATGAAGTCCGTACTTCATTATATTATATCTTGGCTCCACAGGATGGTTATGTCACCCAAGCTCGGCAGACGGGACTTGGCGAAACGATCAAAGAAGGTGAAGAAATCGTAAGCATCATGCCATCAAAATATGATTTGGCGCTTCAAATGTACATCAAACCGCTCGATCTACCACTCTTTGAGAAAGGTCAGAAAGTTATGATCCAATTCGATGGTTGGCCAGCAATTATTTTTTCAGGATGGCCAGGTGTATCTTTTGGTACCTTCGAGGGTAAGGTCTTGGCTATGGATAATTTTACATCTGACAACCAACTATACAGAGTATTGGTCATACCTGCTGAAAATAGCCCACAATGGCCCGAACAACTGAGAGTAGGTGCAGGAGTGAAGACGATCACTTTACTTAAAAATGTGAGTGTGTGGTATGAGGTCTGGCGACAGATCAATGGGTTTCCACCTGATTACTATAAAGTAAATTCAAATCAAACCGGTAATGAAAATAAAAAGTAATATCATAAAAAATAGGAATATTGGATTGATTTTTCTTTTATTGTTTCATGCTTTCTATAGTCTGAAAGGTCAATCTAAGGTATTAAATCCAAAAACCTTTTTGAGTAACGTGCTCAAAAATCACCCAATGACCATGCGGGCAGATATGCGTATGGATGTGGCAAAAGCGGAGCTTATGAAGTCAAGAGGACAACTTGACCCATCTTTAAACAGTAATGTCCAACAAAAATATTTTGGAGGAAAGGATTATTATAGCCTTGCCAATGGAGAACTCAAAATACCTACCTATTATGGTATAGACTTCAAGACAGGTTATGATTTAAACAGAGGGGTATTCCTAGGACCTGAAAACAGTACGCCTGACAATGGATTGGTTTATGCAGGCATATCCATTCCTTTGGGACAAGGCTTGCTCATCGATGAACGGAGAGCAGCCATTAGAGATGCACAGATCGGTGTAGAAGTGGGCAGATTAGAATCTGTAGATATCAAAAACGAAATCATGTTTAATGCTTCATACCAATACTGGGAATGGTTTAAAGCGTATAACATACTGCAGATCCTTCAGGAAGCAGAAAACGTAGCTTCGCAACGATTTGATGCCGTAAAAAACTATGTCGCCAATGGTGATCGTCCTGGTATTGATACTATAGAAGCAGGAATCCAAGTTCAAAATATTAGATTAGCGCTAATTTCAGCTACTCTTGACCTCAACAAAACTCAAAATTTGCTCAACACTTATCAATGGAATGATGATGGCCTTCCTGCAAATAATATTTCAGATGAAATTCCAGTCGACAGAGAATTTGCATTGAGCAATATGGATGATGATCTCAGTACCGTCATCGAAAGCATGGACATAAATACACACCCTTACTTAGCACAATTAAAAAATAAGCTCATTCAACAAGATATAGACCTTAAGCTAAAAAAAGACAGACTCAAACCTCGTCTCCATGTTCAATATAATCCACTTTCGGAAGCGCTGGGGAGTAGGACGATAACGGATTATAATATCAACAATTATAAATGGGGATTGGAGTTCAAAATGCCCTTATTCCTGCGCAAAGAACGGGGAGATGTCAAGCTAGCTAATTTAAAGATTCAAGATACAGACCTACTCCTGCAACAAAAAACTGTAGAATTGGAAGCTAAACTCAACAATTACATTACAGAATGGAGCAATACTTTGGATCAAATAGATGTTTACACTCAAGCTGTAAGTCAATATGGTCAAATGCTCGACGCAGAAAGAAGACTATTTGAGTTGGGTGAGAGTAGTTTATTTCTGATAAACACTCGCGAACAAGCATTTATACAAGCCAATGTCAAACTTACGGAGTTAGTGGCAAAAAATAGATTAGCATACTACAGTATATGGTATTTTGCAGGTAGAATGACAGAATTATTCCCTGATTAATGATAAAATATTCTAAGATATGGATGCAAATAAGGTTCAAATAATAGAAACGATCATAGTGGTTAGTATATATATTATTTTGTATTTTATCACTAACATAATCATTAACAACACTTTAAAAAACACTCAATTACAAAGGCCTAGACGAAAAATGATCGTCAAAGCGATTCATCTTTTCACTACCATTGGTGCATTGGTTTTACTTGCAGCGATATGGGGTCTAAATCAAAATGAAATTGCTGTTTATGCAGGTACTATCCTTACTGCATTAGGTATTGCTTTCGTAGCTCAATGGTCTATATTATCCAACATTACCTCAAGTATTATTTTGTTTTTTAATCATCCTCTGAATATAGGTGACCAAATCAAAATACTAGATAAAGATTGGCCTCTTGAAGGAGAAGTAACTGATTTGACTTATTTTTATGTCCACCTGAAATCAATAGAAGGAGATATTATCACCATTCCAAATACAATTTTCTTAAACACGCCTATATCGTTGATTACCAAGACATAAATAAAGCAATACAAATACAATCAAATATATTGTAGACCTAAAACCAACCATTTAATCAGATATTTCGTCTATAAAATAAAATAAACATTTTATGTATAAATCATTATCAATTATTGCCATCACGCTATGTACATTGAGCTGTAGTAAAGATGAAACTTGCACTGAAAAATTGAAAGATGGTTGTGTATGTACTGCACAATACGATCCTGTGTGTGGATGCAACAACAAAACTTATGGAAATGCCTGTGAAGCTGCTTGTGCAAGTATTGAAGTAGTACATACAGGCGAATGTAAAAAGTAAAATTTTAAAAACCTTTGCAAGTATTTATGATTACCAATCGATTTAGAATTCTAAAACGATTGATAATCATAAGTGTAAACATTATACTTTAGCAACCAAAATTTTCTTTGGACACGATGAGCTTATCCCCTGCGATCAGTACTCTGAAGGACATATTATTTTCAGAAAGCGGTATCGTGAGTATATTTTTCCAAGTGACACCTTGATCTTCAGATTTCATGAGAGCGTTTTTGGTGGTGTAATAGCAGTTTTCTTGTTGAAAAAATACATTTTGAACATTGCTTTGCGCTTTCAAATGATGCGCCATAGGATGATTTTTCCATGTTTTTCCATTATCTTCTGAATATATAAGGCCAAAACCGGTATCAGTAAGCATCATACCGTTTTCAACGTTTCTCTTTAAGATAAATAATTTATCTTCTTTTTCAAACAGTCGGATGACGTTGCTATCATGACTGTGCCAATCTAGCAAGGTTTGAATATTAGTCACTTTGGACCAAGTTTTTCCATGATCATTTGACTGATGGACACCATTAATACCTACAATCCATAAAGTTTCATTATGAAAAATGATATTATTGGCATAGCCTAAAGCGAAAACCCTATCCCAGGTTTTGCATTGATCCATCGTTTTATATACTCCATATTGACAAGCCAGATAAATATTTCCTTGAGTATCTTCTGTCATTTTGCTGATTCCATGGATACCTTCGGGGATAAAGGTGGGTTGCCAAAGTTTACTACCGGATTCCTTTCTGAATAATCCTTCACCATAGACATGCGTGTAATGTCCTGATGATAAAGTAAATATTTCAGAAACCCAGTTTTCCTTGACCGGATTTTTATTAATTACAGCAGTCATGACATTTTCGCTCGATGCCATTTTAAGTGCTGCTAAATCTATATTTTGTATGATGCCATTTTCACTTCCCATAGATAAGGTTTCTCCCTCGGCAAAAAGGGACATGATATTCATATCTTTAGAAATGTAGGAATCCAAAGATGTCCAAGTATTGCCCTGATCATTTGACAACAACAGTTTTCCAGTAAAGTCTATAGGTTTTGTATTTCCTTGATTGGTATCAGACTCCTTACTGACAGAACTACAATTGACAAAGAGCATAATCGATAATAATAAAAGATTTAATGTTTTCATGATGTATATTTAGTGATTAATATTTTATTTAAAGTTTTGGTCAAATACTCAGTATGTTTCGTGCTTTATTGTCCCAAATGCTGATCTGTTGCTGAATAGAAGATGTTATTATTTTCTTTGATCTAGGACTCCAAGACAAGCCCCACAAGTAGTCGGGAGATGTACCTACATGTCTTAAGGTGCCTGTACGATCCCATATGCGGAGGGCATCACTTGCAGTGGCCAATCTGTCACCTCTTTTATTCCAAACCATATTTCTATATTCACCTTTGCTGATATCCAAACTTTTGATTAGTTCACCATTTTGATCCCAATATTGGAGTAATGATTTGTCTTTAGATGCTCCATAATCTCCGGTCACAAATGTGTCCCCTGAAGGATGCCAAGCAACACTAAGAATTAAAACATCCTCAGGCCTATGTTTTATGGTTTTTATTAAAAGTCCTTGGGTATTGAACAGCCTTATTTTATCACCTACGGTTACAATAATGTCTTTGGATGGGTGCCAGTCCAATCCTGTAATACTTTTAGTATTTTCGTGGTGAAATGTTCTGATTAATTTTCCATTGATATCAAATATAGATATCTTCCCATCATTATCACCAATTACTAAATATTGGCCACTTTCGTCCCAATCCATACCTCTTGCACCATCCGTAGAAACGCCTTCCAATTCGATTTTTGTGTCTGTATCGATATTAAGTATAGAAGACTTGTCAAGTGAATTTTGTGAAGTAATAGCTAAAACATTTTTATTGGGATGCCATTTTACGCGCGTTATTGTACTTTTGAAAGGGACTCTTTTAAAAATTTTCATACTTTCACTATGATAAATCACTAAAGTATCTGTATTCCCTGCTATTGCTATATATTTCCCATTTGGACTCCAATCTGCGGTCCACAGGATTTTTTTGTCATTCGCGTTTTGAGAATGCAGTGTATTAGGTATTGATATTATCAAATACATGAGTATAAGAGAAGCACTGAATTTCGGTCTCATTAATTTTAAAATGATTTTTACAATACAAATGTAACGTATGCGCACACTCCTTTTATCGAAATTTTGGTAACTTTTTAGTAATTATTGGTAAAATACAGGATTTACTTTAATCTATTTTTTGATGACTTCTATTTCTATCCTTAAAGTACTCAATCATATCGCTAATAAATTCTGTCAAAAGTTTCACCATTGAAAAGTTGTATACCATTGGACCCTCCACCAAACCACAATTGACCTGCTTTGCTATTGTAAATAATCCAAGTCATGTCACCATCTAGCCCATCTTTTTTGGTAAAGTTTTTCATAGTATGTCCATCATAGCGCCACACACCTGACTCAACCGTTCCAAACCAAATATTGCCCAACTTGTCTTCACAAATGGAGAAAACTCTGTCCAAAGAGCTAGTTTTGATAAGATCTTTTCTTAAATGATGTTGCTTGGTAAAATGGATGAATTCTTTACCATCATATCTAAATACTCCTATACCTCCTACTGTATTATTACCACAATTATTGCCAATCCATAAATTACCTTTGCTATCTTCCATTAAGGATCGAATATGCAAAGATTCTGTTGTACCATTTAATCCTAATTTGGCATTATCAAAAATTTCAAATTGCTTACCGTCATATGCAATCAACGCACTATAAGTTCCAAACCATACCTTTCCATTTTTACTTCTTATAAAAGGTGTAGAAATGGAGAAGGCATTTTCTTGCCCTGGTTTTAACTCAATTGGAAATGTGCGATAAAAAAGATCTTGCCCGTCAAATTGGTAGACTCCTGGACTCTTTTCAAGCTTGTTGTTTCCAACTGTTTCATCGCCTTTAAACCACAAGTCAGTATCGCTAAAGCCCTTTTTATCTACTACATTATAATTTCTTTCTTTGTAAACTGTCATATTTTGTCCATCATAAGTACTTAATCCAATGCCACACTCAAACCAAATGGTTCCATTTTTATCTTCATAAATACTCCTTACTTGATTGTCACTTAACCCATTTTCTGTTGTGAAATATCTGAGTGCACCATTTTGAAGCAAACACAATCCTTCGTTGTAACTACCAAACCAAATATTTCCTTTACTATCCTCTAAAATGGAACGAACTCCATTCGTATATTTCAATAGTGGACTTTCAATTTTCGTACTAACCATTTGATTTACTCTATTTGATTGATTTTGACTGCGGCAGGACAAAGTTGAAACTATCAAAAATGTGCAGCAAATGATAAATGTGTTTTGCATATCTAAATTAATTATTTGCAAATGTAAACTTTAAGTTAAGTCCAATTACGTACATATTTGGTAATTTTTTGGTAAATATTGGTAAAACGTACCATTTTCATTATAGATTCAGGTAATTTTGCAGCATGAAAATCACAAATATAGTTTTTGTTTGCCTGATCTTTGTTTCAAATCTATCTTTTGGAGCAGATACTAAGGAACTCCATGTGGTGCTCAGACAAATTGGTCACAGATTGCTGCTATCAAGTGGTGATTCGACTTCTCGAGTACTTCCTGTAGAAAATATAGATGGAAATAAGTATATCATTTCTTTTGAGAAACCGATATACATTACTTCAGATTCATTGTACAATATAACATCTCTGGAGCTAGGAAAAATAGGTATCAGGGATTTTGTAACTGAACTTAAGGCTTGTGAAACTGAAGAAGTCTATTTGTCTTTTTTGTATAGTCAATCACTGGATAGCATTACACCATGTGGAGGCAGGAACTTGCCAAAAGGTTGTTACAAACTTGAAATTACAATGCTAAAAAACAACCAAAGTTATTGGTTGTGGCTATTGCTACCTTTAACATTAGGTTCCTTATTTTATTTTTACAAACAACGAAGCAAAATAGTTGAACCTTTAGAAATTTCAAATAAAGAATTATTGGACTTAGGAAGTTACAAATTTGATATCCTAAACCGGCAGCTGCTTCATATCAGCCACAAAGAATCCCTGACGGAGAAGGAAGCCAAACTTCTGACCCTACTTTTAAATGGTATGAATGAAGTCCAAAACAGAGACTATCTCATGCACGAATTGTGGGCCGAAAGTGGTATCATGGTAGTGCCCAAAAATCTGGACGTCCTAGTCTCCAAACTTAGAAAGAAGCTTAGTTTGGATGATAATATCAAAATCATCAATATACACGGTTTGGGATACAAACTGGAAGTTGTACAATAAATGGTTTAAGACACCACTTCTCCATCGTCCATCTCTATGACTCTATTATTGCGAAAAAGATAACATGCTTCATTCTAATAATAAATTTTGGACACCCGTTATATTAACCTTTAGCATATTTAATATCTTTGTAAATAAGTCGTAATTATTAGACGTTAATTACAAAGATAAATATTATTAAGTGTAAATATCTTCACTAAAATATACGATAATTACAAAGATAAATATTATTAAGTGTAAATATGTTCAATAAAATATAAGATAATTACAACAATAAATGTACTAATACCCATATTTTGTTATACCTTTGTCTCTATAAAGCATCAATTATGATAGCAAGAGAAATACAAATAACAAACATACAAGAAATCTTAGAAAGCCAAAAATCTGCATTTGTAGCCTTTACTGGCAGACGTCGTGTAGGTAAGACTTATTTGATAGACCAGGCACTTGGTAAGTACTTCTCATTTCGTATCACAGGTATCCAAGATGCCAATACAGAAGCCCAAATTATCAATTTTACAGAGAAGCTGGTAGAATACTGGCAAAAACCTATCATCACCACACCACGCAACTGGCAAGAAGCTTTCATTCTATTTAAACAATATCTCAATACATGCTCACGAAAAAGAAAACATGTCTTATTTTTTGATGAACTACCTTGGATGAGTACGCACAAATCCGGTTTCATACAGATGTTTGCACATCTATGGAATGACTATCTATCCAAACATACCCATTTTATAGTAGTCATATGTGGGTCGTCCACTTCTTGGATAGCAAAAAACATAATAAATGATCGTGGTGGTTTTCATAATAGGATTACACACTCCATCCACTTAGAGCCGTTTACATTAGCAGAAACCAAGCGATTCTTACTTTCACGAAACGTCAGATATACCGAACAAGCCATCATAGAAGTGTATATGATGCTCGGTGGTATCCCCTTTTATTTAGAGCAAATACAGCCAGGCGAAAGTCCAACGATGGCAGTTCAGCGATTATGTTTTAGCCAGCAAGGTATCCTAAAAAATGAATACAACAATCTTTATAAAGCCATCTTTGATCAGCCACAAAGCCACGAAGCCATCGTCAAAGCGCTCGCCAACGCAAGCAGTGGGCTCGTACGATCAGAGATCTCAAGAATCTCAAAAGTAAAAGAAGGCGGACCTATGAGTAGAGCACTAGAAGACTTGGTGATCTGTGGTTTTGTGCAGTCTTACGTACCTTTCGGCAAATCAAAAAGAGATGTAGTATACAAATTGGTAGATGAGTTTTCATTGTTTTACCATCGATTTATGATCTCAATTGGCAAAACAGCCAAAAGCGACTGGGCAAAGGCTGCCACAAGTCAAACCTATAAAATATGGTCAGGATATGCCTTCGAAAATTTATGTTTTAAAAACGTCAATCTAATCAAACAAGCACTTGGCATCTCGTCCGTCTATACAGAAGTATCCACCTTTAGAAAAATTGGTGATGATACGGATAAAGGATTTCAAATAGACCTCATCATTGATCGCAATGATAAAACCATCAATTTATGTGAATGTAAATATTACTCAGAGCCTTTCAAGGTCGATAAGGCCTACGCCGCCAATCTCACAATGAGAAAATCACTTTTCCGCTCAGCTGTCAAAACCCGGAAAATACTATTCACGACACTCATCACCCACCAAACCATGATACCCAATGAATACGCTATGGACTCGGTGGATGCAGTGGTGGAATTGGATAAGTTGTTTTGAATTGTTTAAACATCCTTTTCTTCATTTTAATTATTCACCACTTCTCCATCTCTCATCTCAATAACCCGGTCACTATTTCTAGCGAATTCTTCATCGTGTGTTACAGCTATGATCGTCTGACCGAAGCTTCTTGTTAAGTCCTTAAAAGTGTCAAAAACAATAGCAGTATTTTTACTGTCAAGATTGCCTGTCGGTTCGTCGCACATGATTAAGAGTGGATCATTGATGAGTGCACGCGCTATGGCTACACGTTGTTGCTGCCCACCAGAAAGCTTGCTCGCAGGTTTGAGTGCTTGATCTTCAAGACCCAAAAGTTTTAGTTTGTCATAAGCTTTGGATTCTATTTCCTGCTTAGAATGTTTGCCAAGTTTAAGAGCAGGAATCATGATATTTTTAAGACAAGTAAATTCAGGCAGGAGATAGTGAAATTGGAATACAAAACCTATTTTCTGATTGCGCATGGCAGCGAGTTGATCATTGGATTGTCCGGTCACGTTTTGACCATCTATCATGAGTTGTCCTTGGTATTCTGTATCCATCGTCGATAGGATGTACAGCAAGGTAGATTTGCCACTTCCAGATTTGCCTATCATGCTCAGAAATTCTCCTTTTTCCACAGCAAAAGATATATTTTTCAACACCTGAAACTCCACAGGATCATGAAAGTATTTATTGATATTTTTTGTTTCGAGAATATTCATTTCCTTGAATTATTAATTTTAAAGTTCAGGTTGTTCATCTTTCAGATCGTTCTGATTGTATGTCGTCATTAACGGTCAGACTTGTCAGGATTGAAACAGACTGAGACCGTAGGAAATATTGCATCGAAGTTACACTTGTCTGCCCAATATCGGGCAGAAACTTCGACGATCGGCCGGATTACTTTCTGAATATAGAAACTGGATCTACCTGAGCAGCTTTACGCGCGGGAAGATATCCTGCAAAGAAGGTGATGACCATGCCTACGACAGCACCTTGAATAAATTTTGACAATTCATAATCGATAGGAAAAAATCCAATGTCTCCACCGATATATACTTTTTTTAATAAAGCAACCAAAACTGCTGCCATGATCATACCGCCTACAACACCCATAACACCGATAGAAAGTGCTTGTGTCAAAAAGATACGAATCACATCATTGCCTTTAAAACCCATCGCTTTTAAGATGGCAATATCATTGATCTTTTGGCTGACGGTCATATTTAAGATATTGTAAATCCCAAATCCGGCCACGATGAGTATTGTATAAGAAACAAAAGTAATTACTATTTTACGCATTCTAAATGCCGCCATCAAGGACTCGTTGGCTTCCTTCCATCCTTCTGATTTATAACCTGTTAAAGTCGTAAGTACCGGGGCAACCTTAGCAGCCTTTTCTGGTTCTTTGACATTGACATTGATGTCTGTCACATAGGTATTATTTTCTTGGAGCAGTTGTTGCGCAGTTGTTATGTTGATATAAGATTTTGTTTTGTCGATAACGCTATTATTTGTCTTAAAGATGGCAGCCACTTTCAGATTTCGATTGACCCCTTTGGATGAGGTAATATTGATATTATCATTGATTTTAAGACTTAGTTTTTCAGCTAATCCACTTCCTATGGCGATAGCATTCGTATTTCCTTGCATTTTATCAAAATCACCTTCTACAATCGTCGATTTGATATTGAACATCATATCTGCTTCAGATGGAATGACACCTATAGCCATACCAGCTATTTGGGTTTTTCCCACATTATAAAAGATGGTGGCCGATACTTGTGGTGTGACGATGGTGACATCTTGATTCTTTTTGATCAAAGCAACAACCTCATTTGGATTGATGATGGTATTGCTAGCAGGGACTACTTTGGGATTGATAATGACTGAAGTTGCACCATCAGTTTGGTATAATGGTTTACTAATAATATCATCTTTATAGACTCTGATATGAGCTGTACTTTTAAATATAGACTCACTTGATGTACTGTCAAATCCTACCAACATGCTATTCATAAATATGTAAATAGACATACCCAACAATACGCCCATGACCGCAACCATGGTGAGTTTTTTATTGGTGATCAAATAAGTGGTGGCGATATCTGTATTGATATTCATGATTATGGTTTTAATGGGGCTAAAACATCATCGGCTGCAATACCTTCCAATACTTCTACATAGTCGGTGGATACGATTCCTGTTTTGATGATAATTGCACTGTCTTGACCTTTGAGCAAAACTGTATTGCCGTAACCCATATATTCTCTGGGGATCAGCATGGCATTTTTCTTTTCACCTACCAAAATATTGCCCTCTAGTGGTGTCCCAAAAATATTGGAAGCAGCAGGCAATGTATCCGTCAGGAGTATCTTACATACGAATGATTGACTGGCGCTATCAAAGGCGGTCAATATTTCATTAACTTTACCAGTGTAGGTTTTGGTCTTATCGGTATTAAGTTGGATTTTGGTTTCCTGACCGATTTTGACACGATGTATACTACCTTCATCTATGGTCAGAACGATCTCTAGTTTATTTGGGTTGGCCACCATGGCGATGATGTCTCCCTTACGCACATAATCGCCCGTGCTCTTAAACTTTTTAATAATCGTGCCATCATTGATGACAGTGATTTTATTGTAGCTTTGTAAGACTTGATTATTTTTAAATTGGCCTTGGGTGACAATTTTTTGTTGTTTGGCTTGTTGCAAAAGCAAATCGTATTGTTTTTTAAGTGCATTGAGATTGGACAGAGCATTTTCAGCGGCCAATTTTGCATTTTCATATTCGACTTTGGCTATACTTTCTGTTTTTTGCAGTCGTTCATATCGATCTGCCTGCACTTTGTCTTGCTGATACTTAGCTTCCGCAAATGAGATGTTTTGTTTGAGTTGAAGCAATGCAGGAGCGTTGGCACTCAGATTTTCATTGGTAATAACGAGCTGATCTAAGGATGTGCTTGTATTGATGACATTCGATTGATTGTCAATGGTCGCAATGACACTGCCCTTTTTTACAGCTGTCCCGATGTCATAGTTGACATTCAGTATGATGCCATCCGTTTGTGCAGTGAGATTGTAGCTATCGTCCCACTCTATCTGACCCGGTGCAAATACCCATTCCCGAATGTCTTGAACCACAGGTTTCACACCGATGGTTTCTTTATTATTACAGCTAAATAAAAATGCTGTACTGATTAGTACAAAAATATATTTTGATGACATAATCTGCTGTTTATGAATTGATTAATATTGGTTATGGATGATGATTTTATGTTTTGCAAAGGCGATGTTGGCCAATGCTACCACTACATTCAGTTGACTATTGAGCATATCATTTTGGGAAGTCAATAATCTGTCTAATGGCAAAATGTTTTCGTTATACTGGTTTAGATATTTCTGATAAGTATCTTCTTTTAGATCAGCGATGGACTTAAAATTGGACCATTGTTTTTGTGCTTTTTCGTATTCTAAAGCCAGTTGTTGGTCTTTGTTTTTTGTTTCGTTTTGAATATGGAGTTCGTTATTTGCAAGGGTTTGCAACTGGTATTTTTTGTTTTTGATGGACGAAAGTCGCTGCACCGTGGGCAAGTCCCAACCAATTTTCAGCCCAATAAAGTTGTAATGTATCCCTGTGGAATTATTGGCAAAAAAGAAATCATTGCTCAGATTTTGCCAATTGAGTGAGGAAGTAAATGAAAGTGTGGGATAATATTGATGCTGGAGTATTTTGATATCTTGGTGCAACATTTTGGACTGCAACATCGCATTTTTATATTGAATATTGCCCGAAGTTGGGTTAGGTACATTGTCCAGAACATAGCTATTCAAATTTTCTTCCACCATAGGATTCCATTTATTTTCCAGAAAAAGTGAAAGTATATTTTCCTGAAGACTAATGTTGTATTCCAACTGTTGCAACTTATCTTGCAGGGCGATCAGATTGACTTCCGCTTCGTTGACATCTTGTTTTCTGATGACCCCTTCTTTAAATCGATCATTGACTTTAGCTTTGATTTGTGAGGCAATTTCGATATTTTGGGTCAATACTTTTTGTTGATTTTTGAGCGATACAATATTATAATATGTTGCATTGACACTTTCGTAGAGGGTCTTTTCATTCAACAGGTTTTGACTTTCCGTCAGTTCCTGATTGATTTTAGCTGACTTTATTTGCGAAATTGCGGATAGGTTGAAGATGTCAAACTGTGGCTGTAGCGATAGTAAAGCATTGTATTGTTGTCCAAAAGTGACTTCTCGGAATGTGCCAGCCGGACCACCAAAAATCTCCGCAGGTATGAAGTTGTTTTGCAATCTTGTATTGTCCAGCATAGTAAAAGTAACAGGTAGCCGTGGATTGATGACGTTGCCTATTGCTGTTTTGCGGGCCAACTCAGCTAGTTTCGATTGAATTGCTGCATTTTTAAATGCGGTGTTGCTTTGTTTGACATCTTTCCATACTTCTCCCAGAGATGCATAATTTTTCACATCTTGTGACACTCCAATAGTTAGGACACAAAATGTAAAAGCAAACAGCGAGAAGGATTTATAAAAATAAGATTTATATATCATATTATCATTTAGCATTTTGAGTAACTAATGTAAAAAAGTCTTCGATCATTTGGTTGCCTTCTTTGACCAGGTCAAAAGAAAATCTGAGTGTTTTCCACTTAAACATGGTCAATCTGAATCCACCCATAAGGAAATGGATTAATGTTTCCTGAGGTAGCACAGATTGCATCTTTCCTTGAGTAATATATTGACTGATCAGTTCATTGATGATTTGTATTTTGTACAAAAACATCTTGATGATCTGATTGCGCATACCTTCACTTTCGTCAATAAGTCCATCGGAAAGTACCACGATGACAAAATGCGGATTTTCCTTAAAATATCGGAATTGTGAATCAAATATCTGAACCAATTTAGTCTTGGCATCCACATCTTGGGCGAGAATGGGTTCGAATCTTTCCTGAATATTTTGATACAAATGCTCCAACATGAGCACAAGAATATCATCTTTACTTTTGAAGTGGCGATACAATGCGCTCTCTACAAATCCCATTTCTGCTGCCAAAGTCTTGACTGTGAGACCAGACAATCCTTTACTAGCGAGAAGCTTTCCTGCTGCTTGGATGATTTCTAATTGGCGTTCTGTGATGTTCATAAATAGTATGTGAGTGAATATTCACACACTATAAACTGTTTCTTTTTAAGAAAGTTGCATTGAAATAGGATTATTAAAATATATTTCACAATTTTATTCTAAATCTAAACATTATTGAATAACATAAACTTATTTAATTTGCGTGTTTTTTACTAAATGTTACTTCTTATAATTAAGAAAAACTTGTGGCTATTTCATAGAATAACAACTCACTCATCAATTTAAGTTTCTATATTCCAAAGGCGTTTGCCCAGTCTTTTGTTTAAATAGTTTATTAAAATATTGAGGATATTCAAATCCTAAACTATATGCTATTTCATTGATGTTTTTTTCTGTATTGATCAAATAATTTTTTGCTTCTTCGATAAGGTAAAAGTGAATGTGTTCTTGTGCATTTTTGCCTGTTTCTTTTTTTAATAAATCACTCAAATAGCTTGGTGATAAATTAACATGGTTAGCTAAAAACTTCACCGTAGGTAAGCCTTGTTCTTTAATTTTAGCATTGGCAAAGTATTCGGTCAAAACGCTTTCAATCTGTGAAATAATGGATTTGTTGCTTTGGCTTCTCGTGATCATTTGTCTGCCATAAAACCTGGAACAATAATTCAATAACAATTCTATGGATGATACAATGATGTATTGGCTATGCACATCAATATTTTCTTGCAATTCAGCTTGAATTTTTTGTACACATTCATATAATATTCCTTTTTCTTTATCTGAAAGATGGAGCGCTTCTGAAACTTCATAATTGAAAAAAGTGTAGTCTTTTATTTTATTATTTAAAGTGGTTGCTCTAATCAAATCCGGGTGAAAAAACAATCCCCAACCCATTTTATCTTCCCTTTCTACTACCTCATTATCCATTTCTATGGTTTGGTTTGGGGAGATACAAATTAAATTTCCATCTTGAAAATCTATGGCTTTTCGGCCGTACCTCATGTTATTTTTGCAATAGTTTTTAAACATGATGGAATAAAAATCGGTGGTGACTTTTGAATATTCCTCCACGTTTTCGGTCACTTTACTAAAATCCAAAACAGCAACCAATGGATGATGGCTATGTCCTAAATTAAATACATTATGTAGGTCTGCGATTGTTTTTAATTGGATCATAAGGTTATTAAGATAATGCTAAAAAATCTTCCAAGATACTTTTTCTTTCCTTAGTAGCTGTCAATTTTCACAAGGATATTGAAGAGTTTTAATTATAAATGTATTGTAAATATCTGTAAAGCTAATATTTTTTTAATAAAATTGATCTAGATTTTTAATTAACATTTATGAGTTGATTTAAATATTCCAAATAAATATGACCACGTCTTTCTGCAAAAAAATCTAAAGACAAAACAATACTGGCTTGGATAAACAAACCCAGTCCGATACCTCTCCAAATTGTATCATACATAGAACTGTACATCAATACAATGCCTAAAATGATTAATGCTATTTCTACGTATCTGTAAATAACAAAATTGCTCAAAACTTTTTCCATGCGTGGAATTTCGATGGTTTTTATACTTTGTGGCGCATGCTGAATATAGGATTCAACACGTGCGATATCCTTTTGACTTCTCGTAACTATGGTGTACCCTACCACAAATTCGAGCAAAGCAACTACAATAAAAGGTATGGCAACGCCTTTCCAAAAAGAAGTCTTCAATCCAAAAATGAAATAGAGAGCCATTGCCAAAGCAACGACTCCTACCATCATAAATATATAGCTCTCGGCTTTCTCGCCATTAAAATATCTTAAAATCGGGTTCATATTGATGTGGTTTTTAAAGTCCAAATTGGGATTTAATACCACCGATAAAAGTCGCATCATCATATTGCTGGCGATTTTCGATGAGCATTTTAGCGTCTTCACCTGCTGTATATCGCAATTGGTTTTTACCATCTGTAGCAGCTTCAAATATTACTTCTGCCACAACACTGGCTGGAGAAGCATTTGCCGCCATGGTTGGCATAGCTGTCATCAAAGCAGCTACAATTTTCTGGTATTCGACCATATTTTCGTCATTACTAAAATCAAATGACCTGCCACCAAAATCAGTTGCTATCATACCTGGCTCCACAATTTTCACTTGACCGCCAAATTGCGCTACTTCGTAGTTGAGTGATTCAGAGATACCTTCTACGGCAAATTTTGTTCCGTGGTACAACGAACCCAAAGGAAAGGTCATTTTGCCTCCAATAGATGAAATATTGATAATCATCCCTTTTTTATTTTGTCTAAAATGTGGCAATAACGCCTTAGTGACATCTAAAAGACCGATCACATTGGTATTGAATTGACGTATAATTTTGTCTCTGCTAAATGCTTCCAATGGTCCATAAGCGCCATATCCTGCATTGTTCAGCAATACATCAACACTTCCAAATTTTTGAATGCCATCTTCAAAAGCTTTTTGAATAGAATCCAAATCCAAAACATCCAATTTGGCTACCAAAACATTGTCTAATTGGTTTAGCTCCGTTTCCTTTTCTGGGTTTCTCATCGTAGCGATTACATTCCAGCCTTTTAACTGAAATAACTTTGCAGTTTCTTTTCCTATGCCACTACTTGCACCTGTGATAAATATTGTATTGTTCATTTTTTTGAATTTTAAATTATGATAAATTTTCGAGTAACGATTTTACAGCTAATTTTCCAAGTTCATTTGCAGCCAAAGGACTGGCACCTGTCACTAATTTCCTATCCAAGCATACTGTTTTATCTGCTTTTGTATTCACAATATGAGCACCTAAACTTTTCAGTTTTTCACTTAATCCCCAAAGCATTTGTCCGGGTAAATATCCAATTTTAGGTGTCATCTTATCTACAGAATCAGGAAAAACCGCCATTTTGTAGTTCTTATAAAGAAAAGGTTGTTTATCAGCCGTTGTTGCTAATAAGGAACCTGGACCATGACAAAGTGTAATGGTGAAAAGATTATTTTCATGTGCCCATGACAATATTTTACCTACATTTTTATCTTCAGGAATTCCAAGCATTGCGCCATGTCCACCTGGAATGAATACAGCTGCAAACGATTCGGTCTCTACAATAGTCATGTTTACAAAATCTTGTAATTTTTTGGGCTGTTCAAACTCGCTTTTGAATTCCTCGTAAAACTTTTTGACATTTTCGTCTTTTTCTGGAAATGCCCACATTTCAAAAACAACGGGCTTCCCTGTTGGTGTAACTATTTCAAAACAAAAACCTGCGCTTTTTAAATGCATCATGGGCAATAGTGCTTCAACAGGATGGTTACCAGTAGAAAACAATTTGCCATTTTGCATTGTCATGTTTTTCTGTTCGGTAAAAATTACAAGTATTTTTGATTTTTTACCCTGGTATTTTTTATAAACAATAGACTCATAGTCTGATTTTTGTTTAGTTGCCAATTTCAAAGCAAGTTTTGAAGGGCTATAAGAGCCATCCGATTCTAATGTAGGAGCTATACCTAATATCTTTTTAATCAATTCTTTTGAATTTTAAATTATTAAGGTGCAAAGGTGTGACTATATCTAAGAAGATTGATAACACTTATTCGGGTAGTTTGTATTCTTTTTCGGGATTTTAGAATTCTAACCTAGAAAATACGAAAATTTAATATTCGCATAATAGCATTGATGAATTGCTGGCAAAAACTTATCATGCTTTAAAAATGCAATACCATTAAGACGATGAAAATGAACAAAACGTTGGTTCAACAGCAAAAATAATGCTACTTTTGTAGTTCAAATCATTTTTTGGCATGCGCATAGGTGTAAATGGTCGGCTATTACTCAGTGATAAAATGGAAGGAATGCCCAGATACATTTACGAAACTACCCTGCAAATGGCCCTATCCCATCCTGATGACAGATTTATTCTTTTCTTTGACCGAAAAATAAAGGTAGATTTTGGTTTTCCTCCCAATGTGGAGTCAGTGATTGTACCATGGCATGCCCGTCACCCGATTTTATGGTATTGGTGGTTTGAACTGATGATACCCTTATACTTGTGGTGGTACAAGATAGATGTCTTTTATTCAGGAGATGGATATATGAGTTTGCGTACCCAAACGCCAACGCTTATGGTAATCCATGATTTGGCTTATGTCCATTATCCGGAACAGATACAAGCATCATCACTTTGGCATTATAAAAGATATGTACCTCAATATATTCGGCAAGCATCGTCATTGATGACCGTATCTGATTATGTCAAAAATGATATTCACAGTAATTTTGACATTCCATTAGAAAATATAAAAATAGCTGGAAATGCTGTAGAACATATCCCACTTTCTTTAACAGCAGAGATGACCGAATCTATTCAACAGCAGCTAGATGGAAAGCCATATTTCTTATATATAGGAGCGATCCATCCTAGGAAAAATATAATAAACCTGATCAAAGCATTTAATACATTTAATAAAGATAACAGCCATAAACTTATCTTGGCTGGCCGTATGGCATGGAAGACCAATGAAATAAAAGAGATGATACAGTTGTCAGCAGATATTCTTCATGTGGGTATGGTGACCGAAATAGAAAAATATATCCTGATCAGAAACGCGGTCGCTGTCACCTATGTTTCTTTGTTCGAAGGATTTGGAATCCCGATATTAGAAGCTATGCGAGCTGGTACGCCAGTCATCACATCCCATGCCACCTCAATGCCTGAAGTTGCGGGTGATGCAGCGTTATTAGTAAATCCTCACGATCCAGAAGATATTGCTAAAGCTATAACAAGCTTAGCCCTAGACAAAACGCTCAGAGAGCGATTAATCAAAAAAGGGTATCCCCAATGTGATAAATTTTCGTGGAAAACATCAGGGGATATTATCTACAAAGAATTACTCAGGATTAGATGATTAGATTTAAAAACCAATAACAAATAGCATACATGTTTTTAGCAATAGATATAGGTAACTCCAATATTGTAATAGCTTTACATCAAAATACTGAATGGGCTCACTCTTTCAGATACGAGACCAAAGAACTTCAACCAGAGTATTACTATGAAAGTGCATTGAGAAATTTATTATTAGAATGGGGAGTACATAATTCTGATGTAAATAAATGTGCGGTAAGTAGCGTGGTGCCTGATATGAATGACGCCATACTGAATGCTGTATATAGCGTCACCGGTACCATTCCGTTACTATTAGGTCCAGATATTTTTAAGGCTTTAGACTTGGCAGTTCCACACCCTTATGAAATTGGCAGCGATTTGGTTTGTAATGCTTATGCGGCCATCAAAAAGTATGGAAATCAATGCATTGTTGTAGATTTTGGTACTGCCTTGACTTTTACTGTTATTGATGCCATTAAGGGTATTATAGGCGTGACTATAGCACCAGGATTAAAGACAGCAATCAACTCCTTATCCTCTCAGACTGCACAATTACCTTTGGTATCATTAGAGATGCCTCCTTCGGTGATAGGACATGATACAGCTTCAGCTATACAAGCAGGAGTATTAAGAGGTTATGTAGGATTAGTCAACGAGATACTTAACAGTATGAAAACTGAGCTAAACGAACCCTATAAAGTCATTGCCACAGGTGGTCTATCTGCTATTTTACACCCTTTGGAGCAGTCGTTTGACTCGATTGATAAAATGCTGACTCTGGATGGCAGTAAATTAATTTACGAATATTGTCAAGATTTGAAAACAACATATTTACAAAATTAATTCCATTGGGAAACAAATCTTTATTATTTCATCTTTAACTCATAATTATAAAAAGCCTGACCCAATTTAGCCAGAAACGGAAGGCCTACTTCATCATATTCATATGCACCATCGTTATAAATGTTGTTTTTATTGACATGAATGGTAGCTGTCAGAAAAAATGAAATATTGTTTTTAGTGTCTTCAATATAGGCACAATCAGTCAAGTAACCGTAAGCTGTACCTACTTTATTATAAATCTTCATATGATCTGGAATGGACGCTTTACTGTCTCCAAACATAAAAAACTTCACATAGCTGTCGTAATATTCAGATGAAGGATAAAAAGCATATTTAGCTGGTAAATCTGACATACATTTTTTCAAAAAAATATAGTCATCCGAAGTCAGATTGAACTGCTGGTCTTTAGGGAAGTTCTCAGGCATGATGACCCTTTTTAATGTAGCGTCCATATCTTCTATAGTATAAAAATTTTTATGACTAAAGTCAAATGGTGACTGCACCAAACTATCCCTGTCGTCTATAAAACCCAATCCTTTGATGGCATTCTTGGCTTGATGTTTCCAAGTATATACTGCAACCATTTCTGGTTGATTATATAGCAACTGTGCATTTCTAAAAAAACGTATATTATTTGTTTTTTTATTGTCTTCTTGCGTAAGTCCACTCAAAGCCAATCTATGATTGATAATAGATTTGTCAGTGATTCCAATAGAGTGCAGGCTTTGATTGATATAGTCTTGGCCTAGCCATTCATAGAGCCGATTGAAGGCGTCATTGTCACTCACTACAAATAATTTTTCTACATATCTGCTGATTCGTGGTTTTCTATCCAGGGTCGTGGTATCACTGAAAGCAGGCTTTAACAATGTACTCAACTCAGCATGCATCATGATATCATCTTTGTTGATATCCAATCCTTTTTGATTGAGTTCGTTGATTTTTTGGAGCGACAAGATAGCTACTGGCATTTTCACTGTACTAGCGGGATAAAAATATTGATCAGGATTGATATTAAACTTAAATGTGGTTAATTTTTTAGTATTTTTATCTATCCTAGTATATAATATTTGTACCTCATGTTGGGGATCCTGAGCAATTTGTTTAAGATATGGATCCTTTAATATATGATCTGAGATCAATGTAGCAGATGTCCTGCAGGAAACTATCATCGATGTGACTAGTAACAGTGTAAAATATTGAAACCACTTCATAAGTACTATTTTAAAATTAAACATTAAACATTACACCTTAAATCTGCCTTCATAACCTTACAGCAGACAGGCATTACATTTTAAACGATTAAACAACTTTAACCTAAAAATCTATCCAACCGAATTGTGTCAATATGGCAAATATAATGATAAATATCAAAAGTCTATAAGCCCAAAGGTTAATATTTGGAATTTTGGTAGCATAGGCAGCTGTTAGGTAGCCTCCTACAGTCTGGCCCAAGGCCATAATCAAACCAGCCTCCCAAGAGACCAAACCCTTCCAAGCAAAAATAGCCAGTACTATCGTCGTATAGATCATGATTACTATGGTTTTTATAGCATTGGCCCGCATGATACTATATTTCGAAACCAAGACCAATATAGCCAGAAAAAAAATACCCATGCCCATCTGTATAAATCCGCCATAAAATCCCAATGCCAAAAATACAGGTATATTCACCCAGATGGGCAATTTAGTTCTGGGAGCATCATGAAGCCATCTTTCCGGTTTGACCAAGATGACGATCAGCATGAATACCATAAGATATCTAAAGACAAAGAGAAATTGCTCATTAGAAACAATAGTAGCCGTATATACCCCTAAAATTGCCCCGATTACAGTCAAGACAACAATGTCTTTGGAAGCGGATAGATCTATCAATTTACTTTTTGCAAAACCAGAACTGCTTCCTGCGGCTTGCAATAAAACGCCTACTCTATTGGTACCGTTGGCTAAGTTTGCGGGTAAGCCTACTAAATCTGTCAAAATACTTAAGGTGATCACGGAGCCATTACCTGCCAAAGTATTGATCGCTCCAGCTACAAAACTTCCGAGCATCACCCAAAGATATTCCAAAAGACTGAGATCCATAATTATATTTCCTCTTGGATTTCCTGACATAACTCTACGAGTACACCATGGGATGACTTGGGATGAACAAAACAAACCAATTTATTATCTGCACCTTTTTTGGGTTGCTCATGGAGTAGGACAAAACCTTCAGACCTGAGTCTATCCATCTCCGCATAGATATCATCCACTGCAAATGCGATATGATGGATACCTTCACCCTTTTTTTCTATGAACTTGTGAATAGCGCTATTTTCGTCGGTAGCTACTAATAGCTCTATTTTATTGGGTCCCGACATAAAAAATGATGTCAATACATGTTCAGAAGCTACTTCTTCTCGTTTGTACGCAGGCCTGTTCAAAAGTTTTTCATAAATGGCTTCTGCTGCATTGAGGTCCTTGACTGCGATTCCGATGTGTTCTATTTTTTGAATCATGATAAATGAAATTTTAGATATAAAAAAGCCCGAATTTTTATATTCAGGCTTATTAATTTATATTTCGAGTCTCTATTTCCGCAGCATAGTGACACTTCCTTTTAGTGTTTTTGCTACTCCTAAAATTTTGTATTTAGCCACCCATAGATACGATTCTGTTGGCGCAATTTGGTCCTGATACTTCCCATCCCACTCGATAAATATATCGTTGCTGACAAATACTTCTTGTCCCCATCTATTGAATACGTGAAGTTCGTATTCGGTAATGTCTGGAAAGCAGTATTTTGGTAGATTTACTGGACCAAAAGTACGATTGTACTTTTCAGCTTCTTTGTAAGCTTTTGTTGTATCAACTTGATTAGCCGCTAAAGTTCCGTCTGGAAAAAAGATTTTGGCATAGACTAAGTCTCGGGTCCCGATATCTTCAGAAGTTACTTTTCTATCTTTTATTATATCATTATTGCAAAAATTACTTGTTATTGTAACGGAATAAGTTCCAATTTCTAAAACTTCAATTTCCCTTGCGGTGCTTCCATTACTCCATTTAAATAAATAACCACCTATTGTTTGATTTCTGTTTAAAATTAAGGTTAAAGGCTGACAAACAGGACTAATAGTATCAATTCGAAATTGATCAGTTAACGCTTTAAAGTCAAAGTCTACTATTTGACTAGCGGTTGAAGTATTTCCACATACATCAGTTACAGTAATAATATAAGTTAAATTATTTTCTTTTGGTTTTTCTTTAAATTCCAATTCTAACACCTGTGTACTTTGACCATTTGACCAAGCATATTTTAAATTAGAAGAAAATATGCTGGTTCTTGCATTTAATCTTACCTTTCCTTCAGTACATTTTAATGATTCTTCTTTATTAATACTAACACTAATATTATTACTTCCTTTTAACTCCACTACCTTAGTCGCCGTAGCTGTAGTACCACAAACATCCGTCACTGTGACTGTATAGGTCACAACTTCACTATCATTAATACTAAGTGCTGCCGTAGACGCACCTGTACTCCATCTATAAGTCATATCTCCAAGGCCCATTGCATTACCAGAAGCAGTCAATAAACCACTGATAGTTCCTCTGATACAATTTACAGTTGGATTGCCTGATATGGTCGCTGCATTAAGCTTTTGCGGAAAAGGACCTACATTGATCGACGCAGTAGCAGTCTCATTACATTCATCTACTATGGTCACACTATAAGTTCCTGGTGTTGCTATTTCTATACTTCCTATTGCACTTTCTCCTGTAGACCAATTGATGGTTTTTAAATTTGGATGTCCGGGTTGATAGCCCAATGATAGCGTTTGTTTGCCATTAGTACAGAAATTGCCCAAACTTAGATTGATCTGTGCCTGTGGTTTGGTATATCTTTCTAGTTTTGCAGTATCACATAGGACAAAACAAACATCCTTGTTTATGGTGACCATTACTGAATACTCACCTTCCTTAAATACTCTAAGGGTATCAGCTGTTGACTCATCGCTCCACTTATAAGCGGTGGCACCATCCACTTTTGCATCAAAGGTCCAATCTATAGGCTCATTGGGACAAAACGGTTTAACAGCTAAGGACAATACGGGTACTTCAAAGTTGTGAGCTTTTGTTTTAACCACAAGGTCATTACTAAAATCAGTAGCATTAGATACTTTCCAAACCAATGTATCTGCTTTAAAAGCATTATCTACCAGTATATTTTCTGTCATGTCCATCTCACACCCAGTCTGTCCTTCTTTGTTGGTTTTAATAAATGAAGGTACTGTCAAATCATCTTTCGAGCTAGTAGTGTAATAGACATATCCATTATCACGGGTCTGAAATAAGGATCCCGTAAAATCAAAAGAACTATCGGTTCGATCATATTTCTTTTTCCAAAGTATCTTACCTGATTTATCCATTTTAAGCATAAATGGATAAAATTTTTGGTCTGCAAAACTAAAATTAGCTCCTGCCAAAACGATGTTATTGTCCTTATCAATAATACTATGTTTTATAATAGTCATATCATCTTGATTTACGACTATTTTTTTTGACCAGGTTACATTGCCTGCAGCATCAGTTTTGATAATAAATCCTTTGACTAAAGTAGAAGGTGGAACAACTTCAAAAAGATAACCTGTCAGCACATAACTACCATCACTAAATTTATGAGCATTATAGGCAAATGGTGCACTTGCATCGAAATCTAAATCGCTATAGCTTTTGCTCATTACCGGATTACCCAAAGTATCAAAAACAGCCAAGAAAGGTTTCGTGCCTAAGGAATCTGACACTCCCGTCATGATAAAAGTGGTATCATCCGCATATTCAAATCCTAAAAAAGTTTCGTTCAATTTTATATTACCCTTAGTAGTATTTAAGCTTTTAGTCCAGGCTGAATTTCCACTGTAACTTTTCTTACTGATAAAAATAGATTGCTCATTGTCCACTACACCACTAAATGCTTGAAACAAAGATTTATTATAATTGACCAATAAAGTCGATGGACCTAAATTGTCCGATTTATTATTTGTGGTTCCGATAGCTTTTAAAAATCCAAGATTGCCATTCGAATGCAATGAACCCATAAGATTCACTGGAAGATTATCTTGGAAAGTTACAAGGGTGTAATATATAGAGTCGTTTTGGGCTTGTACCAATGATGCCAGTGATGCAAATCGTGGACTAAAATTCTTATATCTACTAGATAAAGCGATAGATTTAGACCAATTGACATCACCTTTTGGTTTGAAACTTGTGATAATCAGTGTATCACCATAAATAGTATCTTGTGGGTTTTCTTGCTCTTCCAATTCGACATGCAAAGCAATATAACTCCCGTCCTTAGTCTGAATAGCATCCAAACTGAGCACATTTTTATCATTTTGAGCAGGATAGAGTCTGTGAAATTTATCCTGAGCTTGAAGTACCATAGTAGAGCATCCAAGAATACTCAACACAAGGCATATCTGTAAATAAAAATTACTTCTTACTTTTATCATAACTTTATTATAAAGTGATTTTAACGCCAAAAATACAATTAAACTCCAAAATTACAATAATATATTTAACTGATTACCTCTTGGGCGACATTTATAAGTAAATTTTAACAAAAAAGGGATGTTTACCAACTATAAACATCCCTTTTTCTGATTAAAAATTTAAATCAATATGATCTCATAAAATTCTTTTAATCCTTCTTGCCTAAGTTATTGAGTTTCTCAGTCACCTTTTCTACTGATGATTTTTGAGTATCGATCTCTTTAACTTTGTTTTCCTGATCTACTATATTCTTTTCAATATTCTTTTCTGATTCGGATATTTTTTGTTTTGCCTTTTCTATATCTTTATGAAAATCATCATTTTTTTCTTTCAGTTTCTTAAGATCTTTTTCAAGGTCTTTCAACTTATCTTCTTCGCTTTTGATTTCTTCCATGACAACTTTCTTTCTTACGGCAATAAAGTAATCATACAAAAACTGCCTTACCGCCTTTGTTTGTGAAGCATGATCATTGGAATTGACAAATGCTCCGCCCAAGTCAACCCACATATAGGTTGTAGCCATACCTTTTCCTTCTTCAAACTTTACATATAAATCCACCGGCGAAGATCCATTAATCGTTTGGATTTTTGTTGCCATTAAAAAATGTTCTCTAGCTTTTTTATTCTCCTTTAGTTTTCCAAAGTCTTTCATGATTTCATAAAAAGTCTTTTCAGATTTTTTGACATCAGCTCCAGGAATTTCAATAAAAAAACCATTTTGTGAGCCCAGACTCATAGATGATTTACGTTCGATAGCATCTTGAGATTGCCCCATGTTGATTACTAAGAAAGAGACCAAAAAGATGTAAAAAAAGTTCTTCATTTTGTTGATATTTTGTTGTTAAAAGATATACATTATAGACGCTCTCTGGATGCCTTAGTCACAGAAAATACTATACTTTTTTAGAATTTAGAAATCTAATCAAGCCGTCATAATTATTCAGATCTTCACCTTTCTTTTCAGCTTTCAATTTTGCTTTTTCTACAACTTTTAAAGCTTTTGCCACTTCTTGGTTAGAAACCATCACAGAGCAATAGATATTCAAATTTTCAATAGACTCATTGAGATCATACATTTTCTCTGCATAGCTAGCCGCATCGGCTACCATAATTTTATTGTCCTTGAAATTCGTAATGATGTCAGTAATTATGGCTTTTAGCTTAGCAGCATCTTTATTATTTTTTTTGGCTAAATCACGATATGAATCTATATATCTACTTTCGTTACGCATTACCTTATAATATTTCATGTTGGACTCTGCCTTGAAAGTATCATATTCGTCAGGTATAAGTTTGTCGGCTTTAGAGAGTGTTTCTGAAAGTAAAGTTTCCATTTCATATTCTATGGCTTTCTTTACCGTAGCGCTTAGAGCTGTTTTACATTTTTCTGCAAATGCTTCCTTTCCCGAAATGGCCATGATTTTCTTTTGATTAGCTATCACTTGGTCAAAAAGCTTTGAGTCAGACTCTACTGCAGCTTCCAAAATAAATTTTAATCTTTGCTCTTCTGTGATTTCAGGATTGGAATTCAAATATTCATTAGATATTTTCAGGCTTGGCTTATCGGAGGCGTTGAGTGCTTTTACATAGTTATACATCAAGTCATAACTTCTGTCACCTGCATTGTATTTTTCTTCAAACTTTGAACTTCTGTCCATTTTTTTCATGGCTTCACCACCCAATGCTATGAGTCCGTCTGGTTGCTGGCCCCCGGTAATGTTTTTTACCACTTTGCCATCTCCATCAATAAAAAATAAAGTTGGGTATGCTCTCACGGGATACTTATGTCCGAAAGTGACACCATCCGTTTCTTCCATATCCAATTTTAAATTGATAAAATTAGCATTAAAAAAGTCACCTACTTCTTGCTTGGTAAATACATTTTTGGCCATAGCTTTACATGGCCCGCACCACTTAGCATAAGCGTCCACAAAAAGCAACTTATCTTCTGCTTTGGCCTTAGCCATAGCGTCTTTCCATGATCCTTCAAAAAAAGTGATACCTTGTGAAAAAAGAGATGAAGGGTGTAATACTATCGAAAAAAATACAAATACCAATATTCTACTCATATGAACGCTATGTTTAATGATATCTAAACTACAAAAGTACTTAAAAAGTTAATAAATCACCAGAGTTTTAACGATTTTGTAACAATAGGTCTCAGAAATCGAGATATATGATCCATCTGAAGTTCTATATATGTGTCACAACTTAAAACCCAACTCTTACTCCCACACCTTCCCAGTCCTAAAGACCGTACCTTTAAATAGTGCTACGGTCTCTTGATTCTGATTTTTTACTTCTACATGATAAATAGCTGTACTCTTTCCTAAGTGCTTTTCTACAGCGGTCATGGTCAAAATATCTCCGACTTTTACCGCTTTGATGTGCGAAATGGATGTTTCTATAGATACGGCATGGACGCCATGACTATTACTGGCAAATGCAAAAGCACTATCGGCTAGTGAAAATGAAATACCACCGTGGCATATACCAAAACCATTGACCATGTCAGGTCTGATCTCAGCTGATAAGGTACAACACCCTACACCTACTTCCAAAATCCTGACGCCCAACCATTGTGAAAATGCATCTTTTAACATCATTTTTTCAACGATCCATTTGGCTTTTTCCTGTGGTGTCATGAGCTTTTCTGTGATTATTCCTGATATAGCTGATATAAATCTTTGAGGTTTCTGCCCATACCGTCATAGTCTAGACCGTATCCCACGACAAACTTATTGGGTATCACAAATCCTGGATACTGAGTCGTGATATCGTGTAGGTGAGCGTCTGGTTTTATCAATATGGAAGATAGAGCGATACTAGCTGGACCATAATTTCCAAGTTCTGGGATAAAAGCGGCCATAGTATTGCCCGTGTCAATGATATCTTCTACGATGATGAGATGTCTATCTTTGAGATCAATATTGGGTGGCATGTAGATATCAATGTTTCCCGTGCTTTCGGTACCATGATAGGATTTGATTCTTACAAAATTGAGTTCGCAAGGAAAATCAAGCTTGCGTATCAAATCAGCAGCATATATAAATGCACCATTCATCACTACCAAAAACATAGGATATTTTTCATGGTAATCTTCTCTGATGCTATCTGCTATTTCCTGTACTTTAGCTTCGATCGTTTTATCGTCGATATACTTTACAAACTTAAGGTCACCTACTTCGATGATTTCTTTCTGGATGATATTCACTGGATTCCGTATTTGTCTATAAGATAAATGAGACTTGCCATAGCAGCAGCCCCCAATTCCAATTCCCTTTTATTGACCGCATCTATATTATCTACAGCAGTATGATGAAAATCAAAATATCTCTGTGAGTCCGGCCTTAAACCTATAAGTAAACCTTTTTGAGACTTCAATGGACTGATGTCGGCGCCTGATCCACCCATTTCAAACTGCAACCCATAACTTTCTAACAGCGGCAACCATTGACTTACTTTTTTGTAATAGGTTTTAAAAACCGATGTATCCGATTCAAAACTAAATCCCCTGGGAGAAAATCCTCCGGCATCTGATTCTAAAGCGGCTAGATGAAACTCTTTTTTAGCATTGGAGATTTTAGCATAAGTCAGGCCACCTGCAAGACCATTTTCCTCATTGGAAAACAGTACACATCGGATGGTTCTCTTGGGTTGGTATCCTATAGACTGAAGGATATTCAGCACTTCCATAGACTGAACACATCCTGCACCGTCATCATGTGCTCCTTGACCTACATCCCAACTATCTAGATGACCACCTACAAGCAAGATTTCATCGGGAAATTCGCTGCCTTTGATTTCGCCTATCACTGAAGGCGCTGGCTTACTACCCATGGATTTACAATCTGTTTTTAAATACACAGAAACACTTCCATTTTTTAATAACCTACTCAATTTATTTGCATCATTGGTGCTGATAGCTACGCCAGGAATTTTCTGAAGTGTGTCTTTATAAACCATCACTCCTGTATGCGGATGATCATCCTGAGATGTGGTCATAGATCTTACTAAAGCCGCAACTGCACCATATTCTGCTGCCTTGGATGCACCATAAACCCTTTGATCTACTGCTCCACCGTATGCCCCAAACGTCCTAACATAAGTAGGATCCATAGGTCTATTAAAAAAAACAATTTTGCCTTGTATTTTTTCTTTTCCTAAACGCTCTACCTCATCCAGTGATTGCACTTCTATGACTTCAGCTTGGAGTCCTTTTATAGGAGTAGCTATAGAGTTGCCCAAAGAAAGCACATTTAAGGGTACTTTCTTTTTACCGTTGGTGGTCATCCAGGCGATTTCTTTCGAGCCTCTTTTCCAATAGTTTGCTGTACATTCTTGAAGATACGAAGAAACTCCTGGTATACTGGCGAGCTTTTTTCTAGTGAAAGCCGTAGCGCCAATATAAGCATCAGATCCCGCTATTCTTCCAGGATTTTGAAGGCAAAGTTCCTTGAGCCATTCGAATGATTTACCATTTTCTAGAGCTTGATTATGGATTTTTTTAATCATCAGCGCATCATCATCTTGAGCGAATACCCCTTGCGGTCCCACTAACAAGCTAATGAAAATAATAAAGCTGTACTTCAATGTATTTAATTTTAGAAGAGACAAAGCTAAAAGAAAATTAATTTTATATCAAATTTTGGAGCTATATATTATTTTAAAATACATTTATATACCAAATTATTGAATAGTAAAATTGAAAAAATATGATCATCCATATGGAATAGTATAGATTAAACATAAGGGCAAAACTGCATAATTGAATATTTTCATAATATTGTTTTGTACCTAAGATAATTTTTTAAAATATTCTTACGCCAATAGGCTATTGCAATAAATATTGTTTCACAAACCAATTCATACAACTGCGTAAATATTTGGCAAAACATCTATTTTTATTATCAATAAATTTTCAAAAACGAATATTTTTAATATTATTTTGAATAAAAATTAAAAAACACTTGTCAAATAATTTTTTTACATTATCTTTGCACAGCTTTTACATTAAGTAAAACAATTTGGTTTCATTTGGTTAGGGTTGAGGTAATGCATTTGTATTACCTCATTTTTTTTGCCTGATATTTTTTTTTGTAATAAATATATTGTGTCACAAGTTCAAATCATAAAAGAAGCGTGTGTAGAAACCGTTGAAGAAGCTATAAGTGCTGCTAACAATGGTGCACATCAATTAGAGCTCTGCAGTCATCTTGCTCAAGACGGCTTGACACCAAGTGATACTTTAATACTAGAAACCATTAAATCTGTAAAAATTCCAGTAAAAGTGATGATTCGTTCTAGAGCAGGTAATTTTATCTACTCTAAAGATGAAGTGGATCATATGATAGCTGATATTCTGAGATTAAAGGCATATAAGATAGAAGGCTTTGTTTTCGGTGCTGTCTTGGAAGATGAAAATGAAACAAAATTAGATATTGGCACAATATACCAGTTGTGCAAAGCAGCTTTTCCAGTACCCGTGACCATACACAAAGCTATAGACTCTTGTACCCATTTAAATGATGAGGTCAAAAAACTCATGATTATCTCTAATGTTAAATTTATACTTACTTCAGGTGGTGCGAAAACTGCTGTAGAAGGCTTGATCCATTTAAAATCCATGCAATCCACCGCGGGCTCCTACATTAAAATCATAGCTGCGGGGAAAGTAACTCCAGAAAATCTTCCTTATTTAATTGAGAAAACGGGACTCCAATATTATCATGGTAGGAAGATATTAGGATAATTTCTTAATATCTGGATTATTTTAATAGATTTGCGTCCATAATTAACTTAAATGGATACTAATCTTAAATCACCGCCAGTTTTTACAGATGATTTTGTTGTCTTTGGTATTTTGATGATGCTTTTGGCATTTGTGTTTTATACATCTTCTCATACCCATGCATTTTGGAAAAAATTCTATGTCATCTTTCCATCATTATTGATGTGTTATTTGCTACCCTCCATTTTAAGTTCTTTAAATATCATATCTCCTGAGTGGCATGCTGTAGATGCATCGGGCAATTTTGTGTTGGACGAAACAGGTAAAGGGTCATTGGTAAAACTATCTGTATACAAAGTAGCAAGTAGGTTATTATTGCCAGCTGCTCTGATTCTGCTCACATTGAGTATAGATATCAAAGCATTGTTTGGATTGGGAAGTAAGGCTATCATTATGTTCTTAACGGGTACAGTAGGAGTGATCTTAGGTGGTCCTATAGCTATCCTGATCATGTCTGCTATCTCACCCGATACTGTAGGTGGTGCTGGATTTGATGCGGTATGGAGAGGATTGTCAACTTTGGCTGGTAGCTGGATAGGTGGTGGTGCCAATCAAACCGCTATGCTGGAAATCTACCAATATAATCAGGAAAAATATGGCGCTATGGTACTGGTAGATATCGTGGTGGCTAATATATGGATGGCCGTTTTACTATTTGGTATTGGTAAAAAAGAAGCATTAGACAAGTGGTTTAAAGCTGACAACTCATCTATCGAAGCTTTAAAAGAAAAAGTATCGAACTATACGGCATCAGTTACTAAAGTGCCCACACTTAAAGATTACATGATACTATTGGGTGTTGTATTTGGGGCAGTGGCTTTTTCACATTGGTCAAGCATAGTACTTCCAGATTTTTTGATTTCGCTTGTACCATCCATAGGGGACAAATCATCCATGATGAGTACTTTTGGAGATCCTTTTTTTTGGATGGTAACTGTAGCTACCATTTTAGGTGTGGTACTATCTTATACCCCTATGAAAGCATATGAAGGTATCGGTGCCAGTAAAATAGGAAGCATATTTATTTATATTTTGGTGGCATCAATCGGAATGAAAATGGATTTAAAATCAGTAGTCAGTAATCCGGGATTGATCGTAGTAGGCCTTATTTGGATGTCTATTCATGCCTTATTATTGGTCATCGTAGGCAAAATCATACGTGCACCATATTTCTTTTTGGCAGTAGGCAGCAAGGCCAATATAGGTGGAGCCGCTTCTGCTCCGATTGTAGCTACTGCATTTCATCCTTCGCTGGCAAGTGTAGGTGTGCTATTGGCTATATTTGGGTATATCATAGGTACTTATGGCGCTATACTCAGTGCTATATTGATGGAGATAGTGGCGCCGAAGTAAGTTGATAGTTTATAAAAAATTAAGCCCTGCTGAATGTTTTATCCCAGCAAGGCTTAATTTTAATCTAATCTAAAAGTTTAGAATATTACTGAATCAGGGACTGCAATTTCATAGCCAAGCCCATGTCTCCTTTTATCTTGATTTTTCCGGTCATGACGGCCATCATGGGATTGAGCTCTCCATTTTTCAGTTGCATAAATGTATCTGCTTCCGTGCTTATCGTGCAGCCAGCTTCCTCATCATTTTGAGAGACAATATTGGAGTCACCTGTACCATCAATAAGTATTACTTGATCGCCTATGACAAATTTAAGTTTTGCTCCAAAAGGTGCAACATTAGCAGCTTGTGCTGTAACTGCGGTTAATATGGTTTCGAAATTCATTGAAAATATTTATTAGGTTTTTAAAAAATTAACTCTTTTTCGCTATCTACAAATGTTAACTTATCCTGATGGGTTAAAGTTTCAAGACAAGCAGAGATTTTTGGCAATTCGTACTTAAAATAAAACTTCATCGTATGAATTTTGGCTTCATAAAACTCAACTTCGCAAACTCTATGCTCAGACTCTAAAGCTTGCTGCGCTTTGATGCCCATTTTTAACCATTGATGCGCAATGATGACATTTGCTGCCATCTCCATAAATATGGTAGCATCGGCAAGATAATTTTCGTAGTCTCCTTTCATAGCATAAGGCATCAGATATTCCAATGCTTTTTGTATGACATGCATTCCACCAGAAAGTTGGCTAGCATAAAACTTTAGAGAATCGTGCGAAGTAGCTTCATCTATCGTTTTCGTCATCATGGCTGTAAGCAATTGCATAGATTTACCGCCTTGCATTGGAATTTTCCTGCCCAATAAGTCTAGTGATTGAATACCTGTAGTACCTTCATAAATGCTCATGATTCTGATATCTCTGAGATATTGTTGTAGAGGGAAATCCATACAAAATCCATACCCACCGAGCACTTGCAAACCATTGTTTATGGCAATTCTACCCATTTCAGCAGGATACGTCTTGGCTATAGGTGTAAGCAGTTCAAGCAATAAATTATGATTTTCTTTGTTTTCCCCTGTGTCGCAATGTACGATATCGCTGTGCTTAGAGCATTCCACCAAAAGACTCAATGATCCTTCAATAATGGCTTTTTGGAGAAGGAGCATCCTTCGCACATCAGGGTGATTGATGATATGCGTTTGGCCTTTGGTGACATCTTTGGAGCCTGTGTTCAATATTTTTCTGCCCTGTGGACGTTCTTTGGCATATTGTAGAGATGCATAATATGCTGCTGATGCAGTTGATGCTGCAGTCATGCCTACGTCTATTCTGGCGCCATTCATCATCTGAAACATACATTTCAATCCTTGATGTGCTTCCCCAACTAAATACCCAAAACATTGATCTTGTTCACCATAAACTAGATGGACAGTACTATATCCTCGTTGACCCAACTTTTGAAAATCCGCCACCGCGTTTACATCATTGTATTGTAGGCTTTCATTTTCAGCGACTCTGTATTTAGGCACGACAAACAGTGAAATGCCTTTAGTCCCTGCTGGCGCACCCTCTATCCTGGCTAAAGTAAGGTGTACAAAATTATCAGCTGCTTCATGATCGCCTCCAGAAATAAAGATTTTTTGACCCTTTATTTTATATACACCTTCTGAAACGGGTGTCGCAGAAGTCACAATATCGGATAGTGAACTACCACATTGTGGCTCTGTAAGTGCCATAGTACCGCCCCATTTTCCAGATAACATATTAGGGATATATTGTTTTTTTAGCTTTTCATTTCCATACGTTGCGATAAGGTGTGCGGCCCCGGAAGTAAGTCCCAAATATCCAGGAATATTATTGTTGGCTGCTTCAAAAATATGATTGGTGGCATTAGAGATAGAAAATGGCATCTGCATACCACCATCGTCGGTATCAAAATAAGAACCTAGCCATCCATTTTCGCCTGCGTGTGCGAATATCTTCTTTAATATAGGATGAGAGTGTGTTTTTCCGTCCTTATAATAAACTGGCTTCTCGTCCATCTCCCTGTAATAAGGATAGAAATCCTGATCCGCCCACGACTTAGCAGACTCCAGTAGGATTTCAAATGATTCACGATCGAAATCAGCAAATCTTTCATACTTTAAAAGTTCTTCGACATTATGGACATCAAAAAGTAAAAACTTTAGGGTATCCATACACATATATTTGGCCATGATTTTTCTTATTTTAAAAATTAAACTCAAAGTTAAATTTTTGCTTTGATAAGAAGATAAATTCTATCTATTTTTTTTAAAAAAATATACCAAAAGAACATTTCGAGTATTTAAACATCAAGGATAATATGGATAACATTCATGAAAATGACTTACAAAAAAAATGCTATTTAGTTGATTTTCAATTATTTTAAATTATTAGTTTAATAGATTTTGAAAATAGTGTAAAATTTGTATTATCTTTGCGAGCATTTTTTAATTATTAATTATAAGTCTTTATTTAGAATTTAATTATATATTCAAAATATAGATTTTTAGTGGATCAATACATTGGCAACATGAGTAAAAAAAAGGTTCTATTCGTCACACAAGAACTTAATCCCTATACAGAAATATCTATCCTTTCAGAAATAGCAAGAAGAATACCCCATTTTGCTGGTGTAGATGATTATGAATTTAGGATTTTGATGCCAAAATTTGGTATTATTAATGAAAGAAGACACCGATTGCATGAAGTAGTAAGGCTTTCTGGAATGAATATCATAGTGGATGACGAAGATTATCCATTGATTATCAAAGTGGCATCACTGCCAGGAGCTAGAATGCAGGTATATTTCTTAGATAACGACGAATTTTTTAAGAGAAAAGCAGTATTTACAGACGAAGAAGAAGTACCATTCAATGATAATCAAGAAAGGCTTGTTTTTTTCTGCAAAGGTGTGATGGAAACAGTGAAAAAGTTTGGTTGGTCTCCTGATATTGTTCATTTACATGGTCAGATTACGAGTTTGATTCCATTCTACATGAAACATGCCTATAAAAATGACCCAGTTTTTAATGATGCAAAAATTATTTACTCTTTATACAATAATGAACTGAGTGATTCGTTTGATTCTAAATTTATGCAAATAGCAGCGATAAATGACTTAGAATCAGAAGATCTTTCGTTTTTTATTAACGAAGAAAATAAGATAAACCTTGATTTTGGTGCAATAAAATTCTCAGATGGAATTATCTCAGGAAGCGAAACAGAAGATGACGTCGTTAAGATGTATAGCGACCTTTTGGAAAAGCCCATGATGCTAAGTCACGAAGAAGTAGATACATCGGCTAAATCCACTCTAGAATTTTATAACAATGTACTTCAAGGAAACGAAAACGAGTAAAATGAAAGTAAAAAATTTAATCTTTAAAGTTTATATTTTAATTATTCCTGTTTTAATGTGTGTATTGGGCTGTCAAGATCCGATATTGGTTGGATCAGATATTCTTGACGATGAGAAAATAAATATAGAAGTAGTCCATAATTTTAATCTCTCTACTAAAACAGTACCAGGAGAGCGACTTTCGACGCACAATCCCGCTATTAACTCTGGATTGTATAGATTAGGTGAAATTAAAAATGATCCATTGTATGGTAAAGTATCTGCAGAATTATTTTTAAAATTTAGATTTAATGCAAATGCTAATCCATCGTATCATACAGACGAAAATGTAAGATTTGATTCGTTAGTCTTGGTAATGGCTTATGACTCTTTGGCTACATATGGCAACAAAACTGGAAATCAGGAAATTAATGTTTACCAACTAGAAAGTGAATTTAAAAGTAGTACAGTTACTGATATATATTATTCCGATACAAAACTTCCCTTTGTAAGTTTTCCCCTGACAACCAAAACAACCCAAATCAAACCCAAAGATTCCGTGAGTATCACCAGTCATATTACGGGCAAAGAAGTAAAACAAGTACCACAGCTCCGTTTGAGACTGAGAGATGATTTTGGCAAGTCCCTAATCGCCAATGAAAGTGCTGCCAAATCTGACACGGCATTCAGGTCATTTATGAAAGGTGTGTACATCACATCCAAATCCACGGATAACAAACCATTACTTTATGGTTTTAACTTTAATAATACATCATTAGATGCAACAAGTCCAGTCAATAAACTAATCTTATACTATACATCCAAAGATACTATCAAAAAAGTTTATGAATTCCCTATAGACCGTGCTACAATCAATAGTTACTTTCATGATAGAAGTGGAAGCCAAGTCGAAACTTTTATAACCCAACCAACTTTAGGAGATTCGTTGACTTTTATCCATGGCATAGGTGGCGTTAAAACATCTATAAAGTTCAATGACTTAAGTAGCTTAAAAGACAAATTAATCAATAAAGCTGAATTGGAAATATATGTAGCTGATATTCCTAGTCAAAATGGAACTTTTGCGGCTCCAAGTCAAATTATTGCAACTAGACTCAACGAAAAAGGTGAATATATTTTTATAGACGATATTGCTCAATCCCTTGGAGGAAATTCTAATTTTATTCCTGTCTTTGGTGGTACACTCACCAAAGATGCCAATGGACAAAAGTATGTACTCAATGTGACAAACCATATCAAACAATCGTCCAACAATGCATCATATCTCTCTGAGATTTTTCTATCGGTCATTACAGAAGCTGAAAATCCTAGCAGAACTGCGCTTTTTGGTGCCAAACACAGTAAGTTCCCGGTAAAATTAATAGTTACTTATACTAAAAATTAAAAATTATTATTTCCTATGTGTGGAATCGTTGCTTATTTAGGCAAACAACAAGCATATCCGATCATTCTGGAAGGTCTAAAAAGACTAGAATATAGAGGTTATGACAGTGCTGGAATTTCAGTTTTGAATGGAGAAATCAAAACCGTAAAGCGAAAAGGTAAAGTATCAAAACTAGAAAATGCAGCCAAAGAAGTTGATGTAACTGGATTTATGGGCATCGGTCATACGCGATGGGCTACTCATGGTAAACCTGATGATATTAATGCTCACCCGCATTTATCCGGAAACCAAAGACTTGCGCTCATTCATAATGGAATTATAGAGAATTATTCCACCTTAAAGAAAGCACTTTTAGAAATAGGCCATGAGTTCAAAAGCGAAACGGACACCGAAGTATTAGTACATCTGATAGAGGAATACCAAAACAGATATGATCTTGACCTAAGCCAAGCAGTACGAAAAGCTTTAGAAAAAGCCGTAGGAGCATATGCTATCGTAGTGATGGACAAAGAAAATCCTGACATCCTTGTAGGTGCCCGAAAATCAAGTCCCATGGTGATGGGTATCGGAGATGGGGAATACTTTCTAGCATCAGACGCCTCCCCTATTATCAAATTTACCAATAAAGTCATCTATTTAAATGATGAAGAAATAGTGACTATACATAAAGATGGCCACTATGAAATCATCAATATCCACAATGAAGTACAGACACCTACTGTGCAAGAGTTGGACCTAAAACTGGAAGAACTCGAAAAAGAAGGATATGACCATTTTATGCTCAAAGAGATATACCAGCAACCTACGACCATACAAGAGAGTATGCGCGGTAGAATCAATGCACACGATGGATGGGTTTTGGTAGGTGGTATGCAGCAGTATATCAATCGAATCATGAATGCCAAACGCATCATATTTGCTGCATGTGGTACATCATGGCACTCCGCACTTGTAGCAGAATATATCATAGAAGAGCTAGCCAGAATACCCGTAGAAGTAGAATATGCTTCAGAATTAAGGTATAGAAATCCGATTATTAATGCGGATGATGTAGTCATAGCCATTTCTCAATCTGGTGAAACAGCTGACACCTTGGCCGCTTTAGAATTAGCCAAAGAAAAAGGAGCGCTAATTTACGGAATAGTCAACGTGGTAGGTTCGTCAATAGCCAGAGTCACACATTGTGGTTCATACACGCATGCAGGTCCTGAAATTGGGGTAGCATCTACGAAAGCATTTACAAGCCAACTTACAGTACTTACTTTGATGGCTTTGAATTTAGGACATAAAAGAGGAACGATTTCAGAAGATTATTTCAGACAGTTGGCCTATGCCATGGAGAGTATCCCTCAAAAAGTGGAAAAAGTCTTACAACAAGATGAAAAAATTAAATTCATCGCCAGTGAGATTAAAGATGTATCCAATGCATTGTATTTGGGTAGAGGGTACAACTTCCCTGTAGCACTCGAAGGTGCTCTCAAGCTTAAGGAAATTTCTTATATTCATGCAGAAGGATATCCGGCCGCAGAAATGAAACACGGACCGATTGCCCTTATAGATGAAAATATGCCTGTGATCATCATAGCGACCAATAAATCAGCATACGATAAAGTAGCAAGTAATATTCAGGAAGTAAAAGCCAGAAAAGCCATAGTTATCTCTATCGTAACTGAAGGCGATGAAAAAATAAAAGAAATGTCAGACTACTGTATAGAAATACCTGAAACAGAAGAGCCATTAACTCCATTGCTTTCGGTTATTCCTTTACAGCTTTTGGCCTATCATATTGCAGTTATGCGTGGATGTGATGTAGATCAACCACGTAATCTTGCGAAATCTGTTACTGTAGAATAATTAAATCATTTTTTATCTAAACCCAATTTTATGGCAAAAATATTGAGCCTAGAATATAACTCGACTAGAGATAAGTTATTGTTTTCTGAATACGGAAGAAGTGTCCAAAAACTAGTGGAATATGCAAAATCTGTAGAGACAAAAGAAGAAAGGCAACGAATCATAGAAGAGATTGTAGAGTTAATCAATCAACTCAATCCACAGACAAGGAATTTGCTCGAATATAAGCAAAAGCTGTGGAGACATGTATATAGAATGGCCGACTATAGCCTGGATGTTGACCATCCTTACGGTGATAATCCAACGCCAGAAGATAATGTATTTAAGGGCGAAAGGGTGAACTACCCTCAGCATCAGTTTAATTGGAGACATTACGGATATAATATCAGAGTAATGATAGACAAAGCGCTGAAAATGGAAGACGGACCTATCAAGAAAGGATATGTAGAAACTATACTTTCTTACATGAAGTTGTCTTTTAGAACTTGGAATAAAGAACATTTTGTCAGTGATGATATCATCATTTCTGATTTATCAGTAATGTCAGGAAATAGACTATCTGTAGAAGATGACCATACCATACAAGTAATCACAAAAAGTAATACACCCAATAATAATGTCAATACTTTTGCTACAGTAAAAAAGAAAAAGACAAATAATAATCCAAATCAAAAAAATCAGCAAAACAAAAGCAAACATAGTAATAATAGTACTAATTCCAGACGAAAATAAACTCTACAAAAGACAAGACTATTTAAATTAAGCCTAATGCATTAGTTTAAATTAAAATAGGTAATCATATTTTATGGGTATATAGCATGTAAAATCTATAGTAATGGGGATTATGAAACCATTATCCTTGTATTTTTCATTAAAAATATTTTTGATGACTATTAAAATATAATAATATATGGTTTTTGATTTATTTTGCATCTCATTTAATAAAAGTAATTTATGATCTGCAATATTAGAATAGGCATATTCGCCCTATCATTTTTATTTATTACTAAAAGTCTTTTCGGACAATTCAATCCTGATGACTTTAAGGCTATGAAATTTAGAAATATTGGTCCTGCGGGTATGAGTGGTCGTATTACTGCTATCGATGTAGACTTATCAAATCCTGATAGAATATTTGTAGGAGCTGCTTCAGGTGGCGTATGGCTGTCAGAAAATGGCGGTACATCATGGACTCCTATCTTTGATGAACAGTCCACATTAGCGATAGGCTCCATTGAAATCAATCAAAAAAATCCATCTGAAATATGGGTGGGAACCGGAGAAGGAAACCCAAGAAACTCCCTCAATACTGGTAATGGCATTTATAAGTCGCTAGATGGTGGTAAAACATGGACTAGAATGGGTTTGGAAAATACAAAAACCATACATAGAATCATAGTGCATAGAGATAACCCTGATATAGTCTACGCAGCTTC
This sequence comes from Aureispira sp. CCB-QB1, assembly GCA_945870185.1. GTDB lineage: Bacteria > Bacteroidota > Bacteroidia > Chitinophagales > Saprospiraceae > OLB9. The sequence continues at coordinate 45,580 of CAMBRK010000005.1, forward strand.
GTTGGGCTCGCCGTGGGGACCTAACACTGATCGTGGTGTTTTCAAAACTGTGGATGGTGGAAAATCTTGGAAAAAAATTCTCTATGTCAATGATCTCACAGGAGCAGCCGACATGGTAGTCGACCCATCCAATCCAAATAAGCTCATCGTATCTATGTGGGAGCACCAAAGAGAACCATGGTATTTTCATTCAGGAGGAAAAGGATCAGGATTATATATCACTTATGATGGTGGAGAAAATTTCAAAAAAATAACTGATGAAGATGGGCTTCCAAAGGGAGAACTAGGTCGAATAGGTATAGCTATAGCCACTAATAAACCTAATATCATTTACACACTGGTAGAAGCAAAAGAAAACGGACTTTATAAATCAGTAGATGGAGGCAAAAAATGGACTCTCGTTTCTTCCAAAAATATTGGAGACAGACCATTTTACTATTCTGAACTATATGTAGACCCTAAAAATGAAAACCGCATCATCAATGTCTATACCTATCTATCTATGAGCGAAGATGGTGGAAAGACTTTCAGAGAAATAGCAAACTACGGTAATGATGTCCATCCAGATCACCATGCTTTGTGGATTCATCCAGAAAATCCAAATTTTATTATTGATGGTAATGACGGCGGATTGGCCATATCCAGAGACGGTGGTGCCAACTGGTATTTCGCAGGTAACATACCTGTAGGTCAGTTTTATCATGTGAATGTAGACAATGATTTCCCGTATAATGTATACGGAGGCATGCAAGATAATGGATCATGGATTGGACCTTCAGCAGTGCTCAAAAGAGGCGGTATCCGAAACCATGATTTTCAAGAATTGTATTTTGGGGATGGCTTTGATGTGGTACCCTACCGTAAAGATAGTAGATACGGCTACGCGATGTCGCAAGGAGGCAATGTAGGTTTTTATGATAGAGTCACTGGGAGAACCAGATTTATAAAACCTAATCACCCAGACTCTAAAGTAACTTTAAGATATAACTGGAATGCTGCCATCGCCCAAGATCCTTTTAAAGATTGTGGAATCTATTTTGGAAGCCAGTTTCTGCATTACTCAGATGACTGTGGCGAAACTTGGACTATAAAATCTCCAGACCTGACTACTAATGATACCTCAAAACAGAAAGCTGATATCAGTGGTGGACTAACCATGGACGCAACCAATGCAGAAAATCACACTACTATTTTAGCGATTGCCCCTAGTCCATTAAATAAAGACATCATCTGGGTAAGCACTGATGACGGCAACCTACAACTAACCACTGATGGCGGCAAAACTTGGACAAACCTCAATAAAAATCTTAAGGGCCTTCCACTAGCTAGCTGGATACCACAAATACATGTATCGGAATACAATCCTGCAGAAGCATTTGTTGTAGCAAACAATTATAGAAGAAATGATTACGCACCATATACTTACTACACATCTGATTATGGCAAGAGTTGGACTCGTATAGCTGATGAGAGTCAGATCAAAGGTTTCGTATTAAGTATCATTCAAGACCACATTCAACCCAATCTACTATTTTTGGGAACAGATGCGGGACTTTATGTTTCTTTTGATAAAGGAAAAAAATGGTATCATTGGAACAAAGGATTCCCTCAGGTACAAGTAAATGATATGAAAATTCACAAGGTAGAAGACGACCTAGTTTTAGGTACTTTCGGTAGAGCCTTCTGGATACTGGATGATATACTGCCATTAAGAGAGATTGCCGAGAAAGGCGAAAAAATGCTTGAAAGAAATTTTGATGTTATGCTTTCTCCTTCAGGGTATCTAGTCAGTTACAGATCATACGATGGAGTAAGATTCAGCGGACAAGCAGAGTTTAAAGGCGACAATATGGCTTATGATAAGATCGCTTTTAATGTTTGGAAAAAACCCGCTAAAGACAAAACAAAAACTAAAGAAGCAGATGCTAAAGGACCAAAAGCTAAAATTACTATTTATGATACTGACAATAAAAAAATAAGAAGCATAAATAGAAAAATAAGTGATGGTCTAAACAAACTGACATGGGGATTGGAAGTCGATGGAATCAGATACTTTTCTAGAACAGAGCCCAAAGAAGATGATGATTTACCTGGTGGTAATGAAGTTTTACCTGGCAAATATAAAGCCGTTATAGAGTTTGAAAGTCAGAAAGATTCTATAATGGTGGAAGTAAAGCCCGACCCTAGGGCTCCGTATTCAGTGAATGATTTGAAAGCTATCAGGATGGCCACTGATGCCCATGCCGTTTTGGTTGAAAAAGCAAAACAATCCTTTGACAAGCTCATGGATGCTAAAAAAGCTATAGCTATTGTTGATAAATTATTGGAAAATCAAGCTGATACCACTAAGAAATCGTTTAAAGAAATTCATAAAAAATTAAACGGACAGTTGGATTCACTAATCAATCTATTTGTCGGACCTGAAAATGTAAAAGGTATCCAAAGAAATCCTGACCAACTTAATAGTGTGCTTTATACTGCAAATAATTATATAGGTAGTTCCTGGTCAGCGCCTCAAAAAAATGCCATTTTAGCCATGAATAATGCAGAAGAAGTTACTGGCCTTTGTGTAAGTAAAGTTAATGATTTCATAGCTAACGATTGGAATGAATATAGAAAAAAAGTAAATGAAATTCAAGTCAAAATATTTAAGGAATAAAAAAATAATTTTCAATGCACAAAAAATTTAGAATTTTTCTAGCCTTTGCCATAAGTATCAGTCTACTCTCTTGTCTTGACACTGAGGAGGATGGCAATACAACAATTACTTGTACTTATGAAAATGGTAAAAAGGAAGTTAGCTCTTCATCCATAGATGCATTTCCGTATAAAGGAATAAAAAATATCACTTTTAAAGATTCCTTTGGCATCACCAAACTGTTTGAAGTTACTTTTAGCAACAGTCAAGCTAAAGTAGTCAATACTTCTACATTTTTCGACCCTAACGTCGGCCAAAATAAAACGGTCACCAATTGTATGGATGCCAATTTCATTACTTATACCCTAAAAGAAGTTGGTGGTCAACTATTACTCAAAGCTATTATATTTAATGATTTTGATAAAGCGTCTCCCAAGAAAGAGATCGTGGATAAAGTTGAAATAGCCATATCAGAAAAAGCAGATGCAACTGTCACTTTTCCGATATTTAATATGACCATCGATAAAAAAAATTCTACAGATGGATTTGTTGAAACTTTAAGAAAAATGGATGAAATCAAGATTTTTAATAAAGAGTTTAAATCCGTATTTCAAAACATTCCTTTGCCAAACACTGTGGCCACTTACCTAGTTTATTACAATATAAGCGAAGGCATTGTTTGTTTTTCTGAATCCAACGGTAGAAAATGGCGATTTGATAGTATGAATTGATACTTGATGGAGTTTATAAGCAGTATTATTAAACCATTTAGGTTTCAGTATTTATAAGAGATAAAATTTTAGGCATTTGAAATTGTTAAGGATATGAAGATTTTTTATACATTAATTTCTTTCCTTTTGGTAAGTATCACCTTATACAGCCAAGAATCAAACAATAAACAAGCGCAAGCATTGAAGAGTAACAATATCAAAACGGTAAAAAAATTCTTATTAAAGTCACCATCCAATAAAACAAAGATGGACTCTATTTTAGTCTCTATTCGCAGTGTAAATGCACAAGGATATGAAACTTACGAAAATTATTATGATACTTTAGGTCGAACTATAATGGAGCGGACTGTAACTTACATTAACGATACACTTATATCAGAATCCAAAACTACAAATCCAGAATTCAGGATAACCTATGATTATATGGACTATAATAGGCTAAAAACAGAAAAAACTTACCTTTCGGGGAGAATGTCTTCCATAAAAAATTATTATTATAATACAGAAAATGTGCTGGAAAAAACTGAACAGTACTTTCTAAAACCTAAAAACAGTAATCAAAAAAACAGTTTCGAAAGAAAAACCTATACATTTGATCCTGTAAATGATATCATCACTATTAAAGAAGAAAAAACGACCCATAAGAAAAATGAACTCATCGAATCTACCATCATTAAAAGGTGGAGCCAGGATAAAAGAACACAAAGTATATGGGTAACGGATAGGATGAGTCCCAAATGGTTTATGACAGAAAAAAATATATTTTTCAAAGAAGAACTAAGAGATACGCAAGAGTTTTTTTACAGAACCAATGCTTTTATGAACCAAGATGGATTCAGGATTTCTTTATCTAAAGGTGATAAATTACTTACTGAAAACCATTATCATAGTAATGGATTGATTAAGGAGACAAAAATGTTTAGAAATTCAGAGCTATTGGCCACATTTGTATATCAATATTTTCCTTAAACTATGTTAGCAAAATAATGGATATTTTACCTATTGGCATTGTTTTCATTGACGTCGAAATTCAAATCTTATAAACATTCTTGATTTAATGAATACATTTTTTGCTAAGTATCCTGCTATTCCCTATATCCTGAAATGGACAGCAATCGGACTAGTGGTTGGAGTTGCAATAGGAAGTGCTTCGGCAGGGTTTTTAATTTCATTAGATTGGGCTACAGCGTATCGAGAAAATCATTTATGGATCATCGCATTTTTACCTGTGGGTGGGTTTATGATTGGCTTACTGTATCATTATTATGGAAATAAAACTATTGATGGCAGTAACCTTTTAATAGATACGATTCACTTGCCTCAGCAAAAGATCCCTTTCCGCATGGCTCCATTGATTTACCTGGGAACCATGGTTACCCATTTTTTGGGTGGTTCTGCGGGACGAGAAGGTACTGCCCTACAAATGGCCGGAGCGATAGCTGATCAGTTATCTCATCCCTTAAAACTTTCAAATGTAGACCGAAAAACACTGATCATAGCTGCCATTGCTGGTGGATTTGGTTCAGTATTTGGCACACCAATAGCAGGAGCTATATTTGGATTAGAATTTTTTATGTCCGGAAATATCAAATACAACGCAATCTTTCCTGCTATTATCACTGCAATCATTGCAGACAGCACCACTAGATTTTGGCAGGCAGAGCATACTTATTATCACATCGATTTTATACCTGAGATATCATTATTGACTTTATTTTATACCATCATCACTGGTATTTTATTCGGATTGTGTGCTGCCTTATTCAGTAAATTGATGCATAAGTCTAGTGACTTATTTAAAGAAAAAATATCTTTCCCACCATTGCAACCTTTAATTGGAGGTATAGTGGTGGTGGTGATTATTTGGGGTTTGGGTACTACAAAATATATCGGTCTGGGTATCCCTACCATAATTCAGTCTTTTGAAACACCATTACCAACCTATGATTTTGCTATCAAAATGTTACTGACTATCATCACCCTAGGAGCAGGTTTCAAAGGAGGAGAAGTGACACCACTATTTTTTATAGGGGCTACCTTGGGTAGTGCATTGAGCTACTTCATCCCGCTTCCTACGGGATTGATGGCGGGTATGGGTTTCGTTGCCGTTTTTGCAGCTGCCACCAACACCCCGATAGCATGTACCATTATGGCTATGGAACTTTTTGGCACTGAATGTGGTGTATATGTTGCTATGGCCTGTATCGTTTCGTATTTGATTTCTGGGCATAACAGTGTCTATAAAAATCAAATGATTGGCGAAGCAAAACATATCAACTATTCAAACTTGGAAGGCAAAAAAATGCATGAAATATAAACATTGATTACAAAACCCTAATCAGTTTTTATCACTAGATGTCTAAAGCTACTCCAAGATTAGTGCCAAAACCCAATAAATAATTTTTTGACCTGATACCATTATTAGATAATATTTGTCCCCTAGTAAAAATATTGGCCATCAGACTGAGTTTTTCGCTTAGCTTATAATAAGTACCTATTCCCGTGCCCAAAGCAATGTTAAATTTACGAGTATCAGGATCCTTTTCCTTCCCATTAAAGTTGAATATTGCCCTATCAGATTCCTGAACCCTTCTATCTTGAACATAAAGCTGCGGTACTATATCAAGATGAATAAATGGAGTAAATCGCCCCTTTTGCCATTGGTATTTTGTAACCATAGGGAGTTCAACAAAATGCTTTCTTACATATGCTGTTATCGTGGCAGGATATTCTATAAGGGTTCCGTTAGGAAGTACAAAAATAGTATCAATGTCTATAAAATCATTTTTGCTTGAATAACTGCCATATGAAACCCAAGATATTCCAGCTCTAAAACTATAATTTTTCTCTTGCGAGATCAGATAAGTCATGCCCACATTAAAATTAATTAGTGGAGGAACTTTTCTTACAAATGTTTCACCGGGTATCTCGATTTTGTCAGCAACCATAATTTCTGAAGTTAGCTCCCATTTATGATTTTGACCTGACGTACCGGTCCGAGTCCCAATTATAAGAGTCACCATCAACAAGCAATTTTTTAAATTTACCATAAACTTAAGAAATTTTCTTCGGAGAAAGCCTAATTATGGGACATATCATCTCTTCCATGGAAACGCCACCATGCTGAAAAGTATCTTTAAAAAAGTTATTGTAATAAGTAAAGTTATTGGGATACAAGAAAAACAGATCTTCTTTTGCAAATATAAATGAACTACTCATATTAGGACTTGGTAGACCTGCATCGCTGGGGTTGCGTACTTCAAAGACATCCTTTTTATCATATTGCAAGTTTCTACCTGTTTTGTATCTCAGATTAGTTGTAGTTTCTCGATCACCAATGACTTTAGAAGGATTTTTGACCCTTATGGTGCCATGATCAGTAGTGATGACTATCTGAATATCTTTTTCTGCCAGTTTTTGCATCATCATCCAAAGAGGTGAGTTGACAAACCATGATTTAGTGAGCGATCTATATGCTTTTTCGTCTCCTGCTAGTTCCTTGAGTACTTCCATTTCAGTACGTGAGTGCGAAAGCATGTCTATAAAATTGTAAACAACCGCAGTAAGATCATTATTGAGAAAATTGAGCGCATTGTCCTGCAGCTGCCTTGCTGACATGACATTGGTAACTTTTACATATTCAGATTTGATATCTCTTTTGACAATCCTCTTGATTTGGTCTACCATAAGCTCGCCTTCCTTGAGATTTTTACCACCTTCTTCATTATCATTGAGCCAATACTCCGGAAATCTCTTTTGGATATCTACAGGCGTCAATCCTGCAAATATGGCGTTGCGGCTATATTGGGTAGCAGTGGGTAGGATAGAATAAAAGGAATCTTCTTCTTCGATTTTATATAATTCTGTGATGACTGGTTCTATAATTTTCCATTGATCAAATCTTAGATTGTCCATCAGTATCATGATCACAGGTTTACCTTGCGATAACAAAGGAAGTACTTTTTCTCTCATCATCTCATGAGACTTGCGTGGCCCCTCTGATTTTTTGACCCAATCTATATACTTTTTGGACACATATCTAAAAAACTCTCTATTGGCATCTTCTTTTTGCATATTTAGGATCTCTTTCATTTCTGTATTTTGACTTTCGTCCAAACGAATTTCCCAAGAAATGATTTTTTTGTATATATCTACCCATTGCACGTGGTCAGGACTGCTACTGATGTCCATTGCAATATTCCTAAATTCTTGCTGATAGTCTGTTGCTGTCTTTTCTGAAACAAGTCTTTTATTATCTACAATTTTTTTAAGGGTGAGTAGGATTTGATTAGGATTTACAGGCTTGATGAGATAATCATCTATCTGAGCGCCTATCGCTTCCTCCATAATCTTTTCAGCTTCATTTTTGGTAATCATTACGATAGGAATATTAGGAAGCTTAGCTTTTATCCTTGCCAAAGTCTCCAAACCAGAGAGTCCAGGCATACTTTCATCCAAAAAAACAATGTCTATTTGTTTATCTTCATCCAGCACATCCAGCGCATCATGGCCATTGCTTACCGTGACAACTTCGTATCCTTTTTTCTCCAGAAAAAAAAGTTGGGGCTTTAATAAGTCGATTTCATCATCTGCCCAAAGAATTTTTATTTTATCAATCATAAATATTTAATGTATTAAAAATATAACGCAATGAATTAAAATATATTTTTGCACGATGAATAAAAAGAAAATATTTAATGATCCCATTTATGGATTAATCAGATTTCCCTTCGATAGTATCTACGAAATCATCGATCATCCATATTTTCAGAGATTGCGGAGAATTTCACAGCAAGCACTTTCGCATTATGTGTATCCAGGAGCGCTTCATACTAGATTCCAGCATGCTTTGGGTGCGACACACTTGATGTGCAGAGCTATAGAAACACTCAAAGCGAAGGATATAGAAATATCAGATACTGAGTACGAATCTGTATGTATTGCTATACTGCTTCATGATGTTGGTCATGGCCCTTTTTCACATGCGCTTGAACACACACTGGCTAGTGTACACCATGAAAGCATTTCCCTGATTATCATCAAAAAAATAGGTGAAGAGCTCAACATGGATTTCACTTTGGTTCTACAAATTTTCCAAGGTACCTATCATAGACCCTTTTTACACCAGCTGGTTTCTGGTCAGTTAGATACGGATAGGATGGACTATCTCACGCGCGACAGTTTTTTTTCGGGCGTGGCTGAGGGCATTATAGGATACGATCGCATTATCACCATGATCAATGTTGTAAATGATCATGTAGTCATAGAAGAAAAAGGTATATACTCAATCGAAAAATTCCTCATGGCACGCCGACTGATGTACTGGCAGGTTTATCTTCATAAAACAGTGGTATGTGCCGAGATAATGCTCATTTCTATTTTAAAAAGAGCCAGATTTTTGACACAACAAGGCACGAAGATTGCTTCATCAGAAGAGTTGGATTATTTCTTAAGAAATAGTGAAGCTTCATCAAGTGATCTTTCAAACCCAGACTTTTTGCGCCATTTCGTTTTACTAGATGATATGGATATCTTATGGATGATCAAAAAATCGGTCAATCATTCAGACATCATTTTAAGAACCTTATGCAGCAAGCTCTTGGATAGAAAACTCTTTAAAGTAAAATCTGTAGATAATGAAGTAAATCGCAAGCTTGTAGCAGACCAAAAACTCAAATTTATGGAGAAATACGGTATAGATGAAAGTGAAACGCATTACTTCTTTACTGAAAAAACAGAAACCATAAAACATTACGAAACGGGTGATAAAGAAATTATGATTTTGATGAAAAATGGAGAAATTGTGCCTTATAGCCATATCAATAAACACTTAAATCTTGCATTAGAAAATAGGACATTTTTGTTTTATGTGATGGAGTGAAAAATTTTGATTACGACTGAAAATTATAAATGATAATCTAAATGAAGAATGAATAGTCATTAGAATTCTTAACTTTAAAATAATCCGCCTATAAAACTTAATGAGCTTTATCATGTTACCTACCTATGATAATATGGATCATAACTTTTATCGCCATTTTTTTGGTGCAGATGCTCTGTTACTTATGGGCATACAAAAAGCAATCTGATCATCTTACTGATATCAGTTACAGTGCTACTTTTATTATCATCACTTTAGGGTTTTTGTATCTTTCAGGACCTTTGTCCTTGTCTCGGGTAGTACTTGCATTGATGGTAGTGCTTTGGGGACTGAGATTGGGAAGTTTTTTGTTTTACCGTATCCATAAGATGGGCAGAGACAGCCGTTTCGATAGTTTCAGAAGCAGTCAGACTGGTTTTTTGAAATTTTGGACCTTGCAAGCTGTGAGTATATTTATAATAATCTTACCCACAATATTTGCGCTATATTCAGAAAATCTTTCGATAAATTTTTATGCTACAAGCTTTTGGTTGGTAGGTTTCCTCATCCAAGCAGTTGCAGATCATCAAAAGTTTGTATTTAAGACAGGGAATAAAAACGGGAATTTCATATCATCAGGACTATATAAATATATCAGGCATCCCAATTACTTGGGAGAACTGATCATGTGGTGGGCCATCTTTTTTTATATAGCGCCATTGATATCAGGATACGAATGGTTATTGATATTATGTCCGCTTTGGATTACAATATTGATAGTTTTTATCAGCGGCATTCCACTTATCGAAGTAACATACCCTATTAAGTACAAAAACAATCCAAACCATGAAGCTTATCTTAATCGGACATGGAGGCTATTACCTTGGGTGTATTAAATAAACTTTTTGAGACAAACCCCCTAAACGTAGATTGCACCATGGCACAGCCATGGCAACACTCCGACGTAGGTGCAACCTAAGCCGAACGGGGTAAGTAAGTCACAATTGCATTTATCAGGCTAAAGCCAGACTGAAACTCGCGCCAGCATAAGTTAATTTCGGTCAGAAACAACATCGAAGTTGGACCTGTCTGCCCAATATCGAGCAGAAACTTCGACGATCGGGGTTACGTCTTGCTTGGTCAAACCTTAGAAAACAGCAACAAATCAATAATATCCTCGCTGATATCCTTCCAATGCCTTATAAATCACGGATTGTATTTTGTGTCTGTATTCCCTCTTATTGAAACTTTGATTGTGTCTGCTGGGGTAAGTCCTGTTGGTACAAAAAATATAGACGATATTATTTACAGGGTCTGCCCATGCCGCTGTGCCAGTAAAACCCGTATGACCAAAAGTAGCAGCTGGTGCTAATGAAGACATACTTTTCGCTTTAGATAAGTTCAATTCCTTCATATCAAAGCCCAATCCTCTTCTAGTAGATTTTGGGTGTCGAGTAGTAAATAGACCCACCGTTTCAGGTTTGATATACTGTATACCACCATAATATCCTTTGTTCAGCAGCATTTGCATGAGTACGGCTACATCTTTACTATTGGAAAACAATCCTGCATGGCCTGCTACACCACCCATCATAGCAGCTCCCATATCATGTACATAACCTTGAATCGTTTGTAGTCTCCAATAGTCGTCTTTTTCTGTGGGAGCAATGGATGATTGAGAAAATCTCATAATGGGTTTATAAGCTGTATGTCTTAGACCTAAAGGTTTATAAAAATTATTTTCAACATATAGATCTAAGGCAGTTCCTGACTGGTTTTCGATCACTTTTTGCATCATAAAAAAACCCAAATCGCTATATCGATAAGAGTCAGATTCTCTGAGTTTGCTGGTGTAGATTTGATGATATACAGAATCTTTGTAGTCTGATCGCATAAACATCCCTCGGGCTACGGGTACACTATATTCGCTCTGTATGATGCCACTATAATATTTTGGATTATATCCATATGATTTTGAAGGTGCAACAGTGGACTCATAAAATCCAATCCATGGAAATAGCTTTGCGTGGTGTGCTAATATATCTTTGATCACAATCTGCGCTTTATCAGTCGTGTCAATTCCTGAAATATATTGCCTCAAAGTTTGATTAATATTGATTTTCCCTTGATCTACTAGCTTCATTGTTGAAATGGTAGTTGATAAGATTTTAGTCAAGGATGCTACATCATAAATGGTTTGGTCAGAGACATAATATCCATCAGGTGCCAATTTGCCATAAGATTTTTGGTGAATAATCTTACCATCTTTTGCGATCAATACTTGACCTCCGGGGGCTGCACCGGTTGTGATCATCACATTCATAATACTGTCTATCTTTTGGAGACTATCACTACTCATGCCCACCATCTCTGGCAAAGCGTAGCCTAACCTTTTTAAACTTTTTCTTACTTCGCCATGCCCGACAGGCCAAGAATCGTTGACAGAAACAGGTAACTTACCCGTGATGTCACTGACCCCAAAGATAGATTGCATGGTGACATCTTGAGTGATAGAATCGTTATCATAATTGATCAAAAGGTTTTTTGCAAATCCCAACTTTTTCAAAATGTATGGACTCCCAAAAACCGCAATGATTACTTCTGTTTTATTATTGAGTTCCTTTAAAAATCTAAGTGTTTCATCAGGCAAATTCTTTGAGAAATCATTTTGCTTACCGCTAGTATGTATTCCAACGATCACTTTATCAAACTGTGCTAAAGTCTGTAGATATTGCTGATAATCTTGAGCAATTTGATTGGGCATTAAGTGTAAGTTTCTCGTAACTGTAAACTGTGCTGCCCGATTTTGAAAGATTGTTTGCTGATGCACATTGATACTTAGTGTTGCTATCTTAGTTTCATCGATTTCTTGAATAGGAATAGTATTTTCCTTGTCAGATATTATAGTGATAGCAGCTTCTGAAAGTTTTTGTTTTATAGATAGAGCTTTGTTAGAGTTTAGGAGCTCATGTATATTATCTGTTGGGTGAAATGGAATGAAGTTTAAACCCAATTTATACTTTGCTCTCAGTATTCTTTCTAAGCTCTCGTCAAGTCTAGAGGTACTTATTTTTCCATTTTGAATATAATCCTTTAAAGTTTGTACAGCTTTAGGTAAGTTTTCTGGGAGCAGGATTAAATCATTGCCTGCCATAAAAGCTTCTGCTTCTGCTATCCCACTAGGAAAATAATGGGTGACACCTTTCATATCCATAGCATCAGTAAATATGAGTCCGTTGTATCCTATATCATCTCTGAGTACTTTTTTGATCGTATTATAAGACAATGATGAAGGCCTATTACTTCTGCTATCCAAAGCGGGAATATGCAAATGGCCTACCATTACGGCCCCTACACCTTGACTTGAAAGACGTCGGAAGGGAAAAAATTCAATTTTATCCAAATCTTCTCTTGTCTTATCGACCATAGGTAAATCATAATGTGAATCTTCATCTGTATCTCCATGGCCTGGAAAATGTTTGATACAGGCCATCACGCCATGATCTTCGAGGGCTTTCATGTACATATATCCTTTTTCAGTGACATTTTGGGGCGACTCGCCGAAAGACCGATCATAAATGACTGGGTTTGACGGATTACTATTGATATCTATGCTTGGAGCAAAATTTATATTGATACCTGTCAACTTGCATTGCCTTGCAATTTCCTTACCCATTTCATAAATAAGTTTATTGTCGCTGATGGCTCCCAGGAAAAGTTGTTTGGGGTATGAGATCGTGGAATTGGGAAATCGCATACCTAAACCCCATTCTGCATCGATACCCATAAATAATGGTGTAGAAGCTTTTTGTTGATAGGAATTAATAAGTCTAGCCTGAGTTGTTGGAGACCCTTGAAAAAAGCATATACCGCCTATGTGATACTTCGTGATATATTCATTGATAATTTTTTCTTCATTCTGATTATCCCGAGAATATGCTCTGACCATGAAGAGTTGACCTACTTTCTGATCCAAAGTCATATTGCTGATTTTCTCTCTTACCCACTGGTCTTCCCTTTCTAGATAGCTTTGCGCATTGATATCTAGGATTACTAAACATAAAGCAAAAGTATGAAATATGACGTATTTATATCTTTTAATAATCATTGTATTTTTGTTATTTTACAGTTGTCGAATAATCCTTTCCGCAACTTAAAATACCTATCTCTTTATCTCATATACACATTTAAGGAGGAGAGTAAGCGTTTATATTTTTTTTAAGACGCAAATTTATTAGAAAAGTCTTTTAATTTTTAGTTAAAAATTAAAATATCCTAAATTTAGACCCATTTAAATAATGATTCAGTTGTACATCCAATGTACTATTAGAACCCGAATTATGCATTAGAAAATCTATTCCGAAGCTAAACTTCGTGCCTTTGGCTCGACAAGGTCTGCAAATCAGAATCCGCCGCGGCGGACTATTTTTCTTCTGTAACCGTAGCGGTGCTCCGCTTTTCAAATATAAATAGCTGATTTACCTGCCCGCCTACCATGTAGTGGTCAGGCTGGTTGCATTTTAGCTTCTTCCCGCTAAAGCGGGACAGGCTATGACGAAGTTCTAACGCACAACTCAGGTTGATAAAAGTTTTTGAAGATGTATCTTGTACTTTTTGTAAGCTATATATTGTTCCTAACGTTGTTTGTTGGCAATTTCAGGGTCTAACTCAAGTGCTTTCCTTAAGTGTGTTTCGGCCTTAAGCACATCGCCAGCATTTCTGGCAGCATTGCTCAAATTGAGATGCGCACCAGCATTACTAGGCTCAATGGCTACGACTTTAGTAAAAAAATTGAGTGCTTCTGTATGATTGCCTTTGACACCATTCAACACTCCAAGAAGTCGAGTCGTTTCAGCATCATTAGGATTCATTTGATATGCTCTTACCAGATAAGTTTCAGCTTTGATCAAATCATTTTGTTTTTCGCCTGCAAATTTTCCTGCTTCTCTTAGGGATATCGCTTGATTAGTGAAGGCGTCTTTGAAGTCTGGATCAATCTTGAGAGCATTACCATACGCTGTAATGGCTGCATCATAATTATTTAAATAATAATAAGCATTACCCATGATGAGATAGGCGTTTTTATATGTCGGGTGGATTTCTATGGCTTGGTTTAAATACCCCAATGCTTCTTCCAGCATTTGCTTCTTCTTTCCTTCATCCGTTTCTTTATATGCTTTATCTGTGAGGGAGCCACCGGCTGCATTAAGTATCTTTGCACTATTTGTGGATGTTTTGACATCAGTAGTAAATAGTTTAAAATCACTCTCCCAAACCATATTTCGGGTCACCGTTTTCAGTCCAAACAAACCGATCCAAATGCCCAAAACCACCAGAAATGCTTGTTTACCCATTCGTTGATATATAAATTGGTGGATGCCATAACCCAACACTATAGCAAAACCCAACGAAGGCATAAACATAAAACGTTCTGACATATTGGTACCGATGGGAAATACAATATTGGAAACAATGGATAAGGTGACTATATAAAACGCCGCCCCAAATGATGCAATATTTCGGCTCTTCCATCCTTTGTAAATCAAAAAAATAATCCCTGCATAAAGCAACATACTCATCAGTACGCCTACATCACCAAAACTCATTATATCTATGTGTCTCGGATAATAATCATGGGTCAATGGATGTGGAAAAAACAAGAGTTGAACATATTTGCCCAAAGTAAAAATGATGGTAGCCATTTTTTCGCCGGCATCAAAAGGTACATATTGGTTGCCTACGATTTTCAGATAAGGATTGTTCATGAGTTCCATGGGAGTACCTCCGAAATCATTGCCCAAAATAGAAGCCCTGATCAAAATAAATAATATAGTAGGTATGAGCAGTGGTGCAGCTGCTACAGCCGATTCCATAATATTTTTACCTCTAAAAAAGTATAAGCTCATAGGTACAACTGCTAAAAAAGTAATCGCATTTTCTTTGGCCAAGAAGGCAGCAAAAAAAGAAACACAAGCCAATACAACATACTTTTTCAATCCAAAATCAGCATACTTGATGATGTAATACAAGGCCGCTACAGCACCCAGCATACTCATAATCTCATCTCTTCCTTTGATATTGGCTACAGCCTCAGTGTGTAGTGGATGCGCAGCATAGATAAGCGCAATAGCTAATATCAATAATCGTTTGGATTCCGAATCATCTTTGTGACAAATCAATAAGGCCAGTAACCTATAAATCACAAAACAAAGAAATCCATATAATAAAATATTGATTAAATGACCTAATAACGGGTTTTTGCCCACGAGTTGGTATTCTAGAGCAAACATAGCGGGTGTCAACGGTCTGTATCTGCCTCCTGAAACCAACTTGGCTTTTCCTTCCTCCTTAAAAAATCCGAAAAAAGTATCCTTGGTAAACAATCCTTTGAGACCCGAAACGCCTTGTGTGGTGTACATATTGTCATAGATGACGATGGCATCATCTTGAGTAAATTCATGGGTCAATGTATTGGCATATAATAATGTACCGATCAAAAACACAAACCAACTGTGCCATTGCCATGAACCGGACCTACCTACTGAAATAATTTCAGGTTGGCTATTTTTATTAACTTTTTTTGCACTCATAGCCACAAAGATAAACTTAAACTAAAAAACAAAACCTAATTTTAGAGAAATTTTTACGTGCCCCCTACAAAATTGATTATTAGAATAATATTAGAATCTTAATCAAAAATGATAAACAATTTTTTTATTTTAACCATATATTATATCTTTACCTTTTATTAACAAATTCTTTTAATTAAATCATTTTATGCAAGCCACAAGGTTATTTGACTACATTAATATTCAATACGACAATGGACCACTTGAAAAATTTGTTGGAAGTAGGTCTGATAATGGTTGGAAATTTTATTCTACCAAAGAAGTAATAGATATGTCTAGAAAACTAGCATCGGGTCTATTAGATCTTGGTGTCAGTACAGGCGACAAAGTAGGACTAGTAGTATATAAAAATAGGCCCGAATGGGTCATCACTGATCTGGCAATTCAGTATATCGGAGCGATAGGAGTGCCAATGTACCCTACTATCAGCTCTCGGGAGTATGAGTATATCATGAACGAAGCAGAAGTTAAAGTATGTTTTGTCGGTATGGGTGATTTATATGATAAAGTATCTGACGCTCAAGCCAAAGTAGAAAGTCTTAAAAAAATTATTTGCTTTGATAAGCAAGGCGGTAGACCTTATTGGTTGGACTTCATGAATGATAAAAATCTTGAAAAAGTAGAATCCATAGTTCAAACGATAAAAACTGAAGATTTAGCTACCATCATATATACATCAGGTACTACCGGGAACCCAAAAGGAGTGATGCTCACACATCAAAATATCATCAGTGTTACCAATAGTTGTTGCGATTTATTGCCAGTTAAAAAAGGAGAAAGAGTATTAAGTTTTTTACCCTTGTGCCATATTTTTGAAAGAGCAGTATTGTACGTTTATACCAATATAGGAACAGAAATATATTTTACAGGTACAGACAATTTGGGTGGAGAAAATGGGGATCTCGCGGATGTGAAGCCTCACTATTTTACCACTGTACCAAGACTTTTAGAAAAAGTATATGAAAAGATTTTTAATAAAGGTCTTGCATTGACAGGCGTCAAAAAGAAATTATTCTTCTGGGCACTAAGCTTGACTGATGATTTTGAACATGGAAAAAAATATTCCGGTCTTGATGGAGTAAAAAGGAAAATTGCTGACAAACTGATTTTCAGTAAATGGAGAGCCGCATTAGGGGGAAATGTTAAAGCAATCGCTACTGGTGCGGCAGCATGCCCATCGAAAATTGCAAGAGTATTTTCAGCTGCAGGTATTACTATCACAGAAGGATATGGACTAACTGAGACATCACCAGTTTTGACACTCAATCATTATTATGATGGTAGTAACAAAATAGGAACTGTAGGAGTTCCTCTAGATATGTGCGACATCGTCATAGATAGATCAGAAGGTGAGTACAATGAAGGAGAAGGTGAAATCCTAGCAGCAGGGCCCAATATCATGCTTGGATATTATAAACAACCAGAACAAACCGCAGCTGTGTTTAAAGAGCTTAATGGTAAAACCTATTTCCGGACAGGAGATATAGGTACCTTTGTACCAGGGCCAAATGGTAAAAAATACCTTAAGATTACTGATCGCAAAAAAGAACTACTGAAAACTTCAGGTGGAAAATATGTAGCTCCTGCACCAATAGAATCCATATTGAAAGAGGATTTTCTTATAGAACAAGCTATGGTAGTAGGTGATGGACAAAAATTTGTTTCTGCGCTGATTGTTCCAGCTGGAGAAGCACTTCAGTCATGGTGTGAGCTGCACCAAATCCCATGGACATCACTAGATGACATGGTACACCATAAAGCTGTCAATGCTAAGTTTCAGGAGATCATTACACATATCAACCCACAGTTTAGCCACATAGAACAAATCAAAAAATTTGCTCTCTTGCCGACGACATGGGAACCCATCAGAAATGATGGTAGCGAATCAGAGCTCACTCCTACCATGAAACTCAAGCGTAGAGTTATCCTTACAAAATTTGCAGCAGAAATAGAGCGTATCTATAAAGATGCATAAGGTAAAAATTCAATATTTAAGCAGAAAAGATATCAACGAGAATGCCTGGAACCATGTTGTCAGGCATTCTCCTTTTAATAGGGTATATGCTTACACCTGGTTTTTGGATGCTATGTCAGACTGGGCTTGGACGGGAATCGTGATTGGAAATTATGATGCTATATTTCCTGTATTGATCAAAAAAAAATTATTACTTTCATACATTACCACACCACCTCTTTGTCAACAATTGGGACTCTTTATGATGGATGAAGATAATACAGTTTTATACTTAGACACTATCCAAAAATCTTTCAAATTATATCTTAAAACAGAAGTGACTCTGCACATAGGAAGTAGTTTGCAAAGCCATTGCACTATCAGGACCAATCATATCCTGCCTTTAGATGCACCTTATGAAATCCTAAAAAAAGGATATAATCGCAATACCACCAGAAATCTGAATACTGCAAATCAAGTTGAGACTAAAATCAAGCACATCCATGAAGTAAAAGCATTCCTAGACTTTGCTATGGATCATGAACCATCAGGCAGTATTAAACATATTTATACCCAATTACATCATTTGATCAGCCATACATTAATACATCGAAATGGGTACATCTTAGCTGTATATCATGCAGGACAGCCAGAAGCTATGGCTTATTATATAGAAGATCAGGAAAGAATCTATTTCTTGATCTGTGCCTCTACAGAAAAAGGTAAAGAATTGAAACTGATGTACGTACTGATTGATCATTTGATCAAAACATATGCCGATACATCCAAGATCTTTGATTTTACTGGATCAAATATGCCATCTATAGCCCGACGCAATCTCGGTTTTGGTGCTATTGCAGAAGCATACTACTTCCTAAAGATGAAGATTTTTGATTAAATACTAACCACTTTTCCATAAAGGTCATACTCTTCGGCATCTGTGATGTATACTTGAGCAAAATCTCCGATTCTAACAAAATTAGTTTTGGCATCTACCAATACTTCATTGTCCACTTCAGGAGAGTCATATTCGGTTCGACCTACAAAAAAATCTCCTTCTTTACGGTCAAAAAGCACTTTTAAGGTTTTACCTATTTTTGCATTATTGTGATCCCATGATATAGATTGCTGTAATTCCATAATCTTATTGGCGCGGTCTGCTTTGGTTTCAGCATCCACATCATCTTGCAAAAGAAAACCTGAAGTGTCTTCTTCGTGAGAATACTGGAATACGCCTACCCTATCAAAACGCATCTCTTCGATAAAATCACATAAATCCTGAAATTCTGCATCACTCTCGCCTGGAAAACCTACCAAAAATGTAGTACGTATAGCTATATCTGGCACTACAGTACGGGCATACTCAATGAGTTCTTTCTGCTCCAATCTGGTAGTCTGCCTTTTCATTCTCTCAAGTACCGAATCAGAAGCATGCTGGAGCGGGATGTCTAGATAGTTACATATCTTGGGCTGAATCGCCATAGTATCAAAAATTTCTCTTGGAAATTTACTGGGGTATGCATAGTGTAATCGAATCCACTCGATACCTTCTACTTCACACAGTGCATCCAATAATTCCGGCAAAGCTCTTTTCTTATACAGATCCAACCCATAATATGTTAGCTCCTGAGCAATCAAAATCAATTCCTTCACACCAATGGATGCAAAATGTTTTGCTTCAGTCACCAAAGATTCTATAGATCTGGATATGTGCTTACCTCTCATGAGAGGGATAGCACAAAACGAACATGTTCTATTGCAGCCTTCTGATATTTTTACATAAGCAAAGTGCTGTGGTGTAGTCAAGGATCGCTCTCCGATGAGTTCGTGCTTATAATCAGCATTGAGTTTTGCCAATAATCCGGGCAGTTCCAAAGTACCAAAATAGGCATCTACTTCAGGGATATCTACTTCCAATTGATCTTTGTATCGCTGCGAGAGACAACCTGTTACATAAAGTTTATCGATTTCTCCTCTTGATTTAAGCTCCGCATATTGTACGATGGTATCGACAGATTCTTCCTTCGCCAAGTCTATAAATCCGCACGTATTGACAATGATGATATTGGCCTGATCATCACTATCATGTATCACATCAAAATCATTGGCTTTGAGTTGAGTAATGATATTTTCTGAGTCCACCAGGTTTTTTGAACAACCGAGGGTGATGACATTGACTTTATCCTGACGTAATGTTTTTGTCTTCATTTTCTGATTTAGAACGCAAAGTTAGGTTTAATGATCAAAAAGACCTTCTTTTTTTAACTATTTTATCTATCCTTCCATGAAGTAGAAGGTAATGCGTAAAACTTTGGATAAATTAATGTGTTGATTTACCTTAATACCTGCTATTTTGTGACCTTTGCATTTTATATGAGTATCAAATCTAACCTATAAATATTTCTTGAAAAAGTTTTACATACATGACACACTCCATTTTGTCCGCAAACTGACTTTACGTCGTTTGGCAAATATTGTGTTATTGTATCTTTCCTATCAGATCACTAAAATACTGAAAAAGCCGGTACAATGGGGAATCCCTATGACTATCTCTTTTGAGCCTACTACAGCATGTAATCTGAGATGTCCCGAATGCCCTTCAGGTTTGAGAAGTTTTACCCGCGAAACAGGAAACCTTAAAGAAGACTTTTTTAGAAAAACCATTGACGATCTCTACAAAGACCTGACCTATCTGATCTTTTATTTTCAAGGCGAACCGTATATCAATCCTAAGTTTTTGGATATGGTCAGATATGCTACAGACAAAGGTATCTACACGATCACTTCTACCAACGGGCACTTTCTCAATGATGAAAATGCCCGTAAAACTATAGAGTCCGGACTAGATAGGATGATCATCTCTGTAGATGGCACTACTCAGGATGTCTATGAAAGCTACAGAAAAGAAGGGAAACTGGATATAGTCCTCCAAGGTGCAAGAAATGTAGTCAAATGGAAAAAACAACTCAAATCCAAAACACCTCATATTATTTTCCAGTTTTTAGTCGTAAAACCCAATGAACATCAGATACCAGAAATAACCCGTTTGGCAGCAGAAATCGGTGTAGATGAAGTCAAGCTAAAAACGGCACAGGTTTATGATTATGAGCACGGCAATGAATTGATTCCTACCATAGAAAAATATTCGAGATACAAAAAACAAAAGGATGGAACCTATCGGGTCAAAAACGAATTGCTAAATCATTGTTGGAAACTGTGGCATGCTTGTGTCATTACTTGGGATGGATGGGTTGTTCCTTGCTGTTTTGACAAAGATGCTACGCATCAGTTGGGTGATCTTAAGGAAAGGACATTTAAGGAAATCTGGAATGGTACTGCTTATAAAAACTTCAGGTCACAATTGCTCGTAGGCAGAAATCAAATAGATATATGTACCAACTGTACTGAAGGCTGCAAGGTCTGGACAGAAGAATGATGGATATACAAACCTAAATCCTGCTTTCATTGTTAACTCAACATTAAATTTTCACAACGTGATACATACAGACATATTAGTCATAGGTGCTGGCGTAGCAGGATATTCTTTTGCGATCCGTATGGCCGAAAAAAGACCCGATCTCAAGATTATGGTACTGACCAAAACCAATGAAAAAGAATCCAATACCAGCTATGCGCAAGGAGGTGTAGCCGCTGTATGGGACAATGATATAGACAACTTCAATAAACATATAGAAGATACCCTGGATGCCGGCGACGGAATATGCGATCGGAATATTGTAGAAATAGTAGTCAAAGAAGGTCCTGAAAGAGTCAAAGAAATCATAGCGTGGGGAGCCAGATTTGACAAAAATAAAGATGGTGAGTATGATCTGGGTAGAGAAGGTGGCCACTCTGAAAACAGAATCCTTCACTATAAAGATATTACAGGTTGGGAAATTCAACGAACACTCAATGAAAAAGCAAAGCAATATCCTAATATCATTTTTCATGAACATTACTTTGCCATTGACATGATTACGCAGCATCATTTGGGTAGAAATGTAACTAGACTTACCCCAGATATCGAATGTTATGGTGCCTATGTGCTCAATAAAAATACTAAGGAAATAGAAACGATCTTGGCCAGAGTGACCGTTTTGGCCACCGGAGGTGCGGGACAAGTTTATAAGAGCACCACCAATCCTACAATAGCCACCGGAGATGGTATTGCTATGGTATATCGGGCCAAAGGACGTGTAGCTAACATGGAATTTATGCAGTTCCATCCCACATCTTTGTTTAATCCTGCAGGAGAAAATCCATCTTTCTTGGTTTCGGAAGCTGTAAGAGGATTTGGAGGTGTTTTACGGACCACTGATGGCAATGAATTTATGCACAAATATGATGCGCGACTTTCTTTGGCACCCAGGGACATCGTAGCAAGAGCTATAGACAATGAAATGAAAATCCGAGGAGACGAGTATCAGTATTTGGACTGTACCCATCTGGACCAAGAAGCATTTTACAATCATTTTCCCAATATCACTGACAAATGCAAAAGTATAGGCATCGATCCTGCTAAAGATTTTATACCCGTCGTACCTGCATGTCATTACACCTGTGGAGGTATATTGACTGACGAAATGGGTCGCACCAGTATATCCCGACTATATGCAGCAGGAGAGTGCACATGTTCAGGACTGCATGGGGCCAATCGCTTAGCGTCCAACTCACTATTGGAAGGGTTGGTATTTGCAGATAGAATACATCAGGATTTAATCAAAAATATCGATCACATCCATTATGAAGAGTCGATACCCGAGTGGAATGCGGAAGGTACTACTGAACCCAAAGAAATGGTGCTACTCACCCAAAGTCTAAAGGAACTCAAAGAAATCATGAGCAGTTATGTAGGTATAGTGCGTACTGATGTCCGTCTCAAGAGAGCCTTGGACCGATTACACTTATTATACCAGGAGACCGAAGCATTGTATCACAACACCATCATTTCTCCGCAACTCTGCGAACTTCGCAATCTGATCACCATCGCATATCTGATCACCAAAGCAGCGCAAATGCGCAAAGAAAGCCGAGGATTGCACTATAATACAGATCATCCCGATCAATTTACCTATCAGGAAACAACTTTATTATAATTTCAATTTTCACAAAATTGTCATAAATTTTTTTGGAGATCAATATTTGCCTTATTTTTGACCAAAATCAGAACAAATATGCAAGATCAGTCACCCGAAAATAAGAATATTTTTAAGCAATGGCTCGAAAAACTTCAACAAGAATCCTGGCAATTGGAACTCTTGATCTCTGGATTTGCATTGTTCGGTATATATTCGGACAGAACACTCATTACATATCTTGAATTTTAAAGAGAATTAGAATTAACTGGTGATATCTGAGGTATAGCTGTTATTTTAATTTTCAAAATAGGCTGGTTGATGTTCTTTATCAATCTGGTTGTGCATGCCATACTCAGATGATTATAGATTGGAGCTATTGGATGATTGTAAGGAACTTTTTAGACAAAGATGAGCCAGAAATTGAAAAAGATTCACTAATTTTACCCATTATAAAACAATCAAAATCAAAACAATGAACAACATTAATCCTGTTTGGCTGAGATATGGAATCTTCTATGGAGTCACTTCCATCTTATTGTCTATCATTTTCTTTTATGTATTTCCTATAGGACTTGGAAAACAAAGTTTCGTATCTTTTGCCGCAATGATTATTTTTATGATAGTAGCTGGAAAAGCTGAGAGACAGCTCAACGGTGGAGCATTGTCTTATGGAGAAGCACTTAAAACTACCTTTTTAACTGGATTTTCTGGTATGGTGATCAGTGGACTTTTTAGCTTAATATTGATGAACCTTATAGATCCTTCGTTAGTAGATAAACTTACAGAACAAACCATAGAGATGACCAGATCAATGATGGAGACTTTTGGGTTGCCAGAAGATCAAATAGAACAAGCTATGGAGGAAGCAGAAACCAAGACATCAGAAGCATTTACACCTTTAAATCAGATTTTGGGTATTCTACAATCTGCAATTGGTGTAATCATCTTCGCCGCTATAGTCTCTATTTTTGTAAAAAAAGACGTAGACCCTAGTCAAATCAACGTCAGTGACATAGGAGAAACCGGAGTTTAATTTTTTGATGTGTTTTAAAAATATTAACAGAATTTGTTTGTATTTCAAAATATGAGCTTATCTTTGCAGCCGTTTAAAAGAAAACGCCTATTGGCGTGGTAGCTCAGCTGGTTAGAGCGCGCGATTCATAATCGCGAGGTCGGCGGATCATGCCCGCCCCACGCTACAAAAGAGCCTCTCAGATTGATATTTGAGAGGCTCTTTGATTTTTAGCTTTGTGGCTATGATTAGTTAAACTTAATACTGTTTATTTCATTTATCACCACATCTTTATAGGCATTGGAGAGATCATCTGCCATATTAAAATCAGTAGGGAACATTTCCAAAAAACCATCCATCCTATTTTTGCTCTCCTGAGTCAACGCTCTTTCGTCGCCGACAAATTTACAGCCATAACCTTTAAAATTGTGCAAAACGTTGACGGGAATGTTGTTGATGGATTCGTTTGTTCGATGGTCAATAATTCTGATATTACCTCTCAATTCTGATTGTTTTTCTCTAAACACTTCAGTGATATCTGCTCTTACTTTTTCGTACACTTCTTTTTCAACCCATACAAAAGATGTATCCCTTTTTTCCTTTACTTTCTCTTTTTTGACCAAAATTTCTGTGGTCTCAGAGTAGGTATTTACTCGTTCTCTTTCAGGACTGAAGGATACATCTCTTAACTCAAGCACTACGATATAATCAGGTTTGATTTTATGATCCACAAAAGCGTAATCATGCCACAAATCATCCAATCTCGACAAAGGTAAACCACTCAAATTGCGCTCTATATCATTGCTATGAAAATCTCTCAAATCATTATTAATCTCTACATGAATAGTAGTCAAACCCAATTTAAGTGCTTTATCTTTTAGCGCATCACTATCTCTAAAATTATACTTATATCTTTCAATTTTTTTAAGTTCATCATAAGCATTGCGAGCTAAAATTTTATCTTTGGACATTTCTGATCTCTCCATCAGAGCTATGGCATTATTATAGTAATAGTTACAGGTATTATCTTCTGCTACAGCTATTTCTTTGTGATAATTTTTGGTATCAAAAGAAGCTACATATCCATCTTCACTTACTAAAGGTAACAAAGCATCTATTCTGTTTTGTCTGCTTTCTATATTTTTATAGACATTAAGTACTTTACTCCAGTTTTCTGGTTTAAGTGATGCGTTATACCTTTCAATTTCTTTAATGGATGCACTTTGAAGTTTAAAATATGCCTTCTCTAATGCTTTGACGTATTCAGTCTTTTTGTTTCGCTCGCCTTCCAGCTTTTTGATAGCGTAATTAAAAGCTTTGTCGTATTCGCCTTTTTCCACCATTTTGGAGACTGACTTACATGAATAAAAACTAACTAAAATGATTAAAGTGTAAAGTATTGTTCTCATGACGTTTGGTTTTGATATTTTGATAAGTTGATCACCGAGTTATAAAATTTCACTTTATCCGGAATAAGTGCCTCTTATAATGGGGTTCTTGTATGCAAAACTATAGTTTCTGACTAAAAGTAACACAAAAACACGATGATTAATTTTTATTTAACTTGAACTTACCTAATTGTTATCAAAAAGTTATAAAAATTACTAGCTGATGGTTCAAAAACTAACATATATAATCTTTTTATTAAAATTTACTTTCTTTATGATACGATCTTTTGCAAATCCACAATTAAGCCTTAAATTTGCAGCAAACCAAACAAAGGTATGAACTTACACGAATATCAAGGTAAAGAATTGTTGGCTTCATATGGAGTAGCCATCCAAAGAGGTAAAATCGCATATACTGTAGAAGAAGCAGTAGCTGGTTATGAACAACTTAAAGCAGAAACTGGAACTCAGTTTTGTGTCGTTAAAGCACAGATTCATGCTGGTGGTAGAGGAAAAGGCGGTGGTGTCAAGCTTGCAAAAAACCTGGATGACCTTAAGCAACATGCGGGTAATATCCTAGGTATGATGCTCAAAACACCACAAACACCAGGCGGAATGGAAGGCGAAGGCAAACTGGTCAGAAAGGTATTGATAGCTGAAGATTGTTATGATGACTTTGATAAATGTAAAGAATACTACGTCTCTATCCTTATGGACAGAGAAAAAAAACGAAATGTCATCATCTACTCCACGGAAGGTGGAATGAATATAGAAGAAGTCGCTGAACAAACTCCTCATCTCGTTCATCAAGAATACATCGATCCACACATCGGATTACAAGACTTTCAAAAAAGAAACATCGCTTTCAATCTTGGACTCAGTGGTAATGCCTATAAGGAGTTTTTAAAATTTATCGGTAATCTTTACAAAGCATTTTTGGGATCAGATGCATCTCTTTTTGAAATCAATCCTTGCTTAAAGACTGCAGATGAAAGGATCATAGCTGTAGACAGTAAAGTCACTTTGGATGAAAATGCACTTTTCCGTCACCCTGACTTAGAAGCGATGAGAGATACTGACGAAGAAGACCCAACAGAAGTAGAAGCTAAAGGATATGGACTCAACTATGTAAAACTAGACGGTAATGTAGGATGTATGGTCAATGGCGCAGGTCTAGCTATGGCTACCATGGATATCATCAAACTATCAGGTGGATCACCTGCCAACTTTCTTGACGTAGGTGGTACTGCTGATGCAGCCAGAGTAGAACAAGCTTTCAAACTTATCCTTAGAGATGGTCATGTAAAAGCCATACTCATTAATATTTTCGGAGGTATCGTAAGATGTGATCGAGTGGCACAAGGAGTAGTAGATGCTTACAAAAATATGGGAAACATCAATGTTCCGATTATCGTGAGACTTCAAGGTACTAATGCAGATATTGCTAAAGAATTAATTGATAATAGTGGTTTGGCTGTACATTCGGCCATTGCACTACAAGAAGCAGCTGACCTAGTTAAAAAAATGATTTCATAAACTTGTAAAAGTATATCGAAAATAATAAAAATGCAGTTTGATTTAAAATTAAGCTGCATTTTTTATTTACAACTATTTTTATCATGAGTTAATCTTTTGTTTGATTAACTTTTGTAAAAAAAGGAATAAGTCAACCTACAGGCCACTCCTTAAAATATTTGATAAAGATTTTAGCCAGATTTTCTGCATCAGAGATAGCTCGATGGTGAATCCCTGTAAATTCGAACCCTTCAGCTTTGACTGCTTTCTTTAACCCAGGTTCATCTTTTAGGTTTTTGAGATTTTTATATGCAGGTTTTAAATTATAATGATACTCTAGCCATTCACCATCTAGGTTATGTAGTTTGCAATCTTGTTTCAGTTGTTCTTTATCATATTTTCCCCAACTGATAAGTGTATAACTATCTTCATCTATCCCTACCCAATCTTGAAACTCTTGGATAACGGATGGAAATGTCTTGGAACGATCTATATCAGCTTGTGATATCGATGTTAACTTTTTGCAAAAGTCAGAAAGTATAGGATTGACAGTTGGTTTAACAAATTTTATAAAGGTTGACTCCACTTCTCCATAGTCATTGACTTTGACAGCACCTATTTCAATGATTTCATTGATACCATGAGGAGGTCTTCCAAGCCAGCATGATGCTTCTAGATCAAAAATGATATAATTCATAGCACCTCTAAATTTAATGTTTTTGCCAGTCCATTAGTTCTTCCAAACCATAATTAATTAATCTATTGTGGTAAAAATACAACAATTTAATATCCCTACACTGTAAAGTATTATTTTTCTCTTTCTTTAATATAGGATAACCATGATATATACCTAATTTTGTTAATCCAATATTGATAATTGATGAAATATCATCCCAGTTTTCATCAGAAATCGTAACCTGATCCTTTGAGTTCATCTCCTTTATTAACTTTACAATCATAGATAGACTTTGTTCAAAATCATCACCAGATATTATATAAATTTGATCTTTTTGATTAACCAAATGAATAAAATCTAAGTCTTTAAATTCTTTCATTAAGACATGAAATGCAGTAAAAGCAACAACATTACTTGAAAGAATGACATTAAATTTCTTATAAGAAGCTACCACTGTTTCGCCTAATAATTTGGCATAAACACTTTCTCTTTGACTGTTAGATGAAAGTGCACCGTCAAAAGTAAAATAATCTTTAGTATCTACCTTATTCCCAAATTTATCAAAACTATTACCTTCATAATCTACTATATTACCAAAAACATCCAAAGGTTCGCCAAATGACATATATACTTCTGAAGACTTAGTGTAAATGTCTCTAATAAACCTATAAATACTTCCAAAACTAGGTCCTAATTGCTTGCGTCTCTTGTATTTATCTCGTCCCACATGCTGCAGATGCTGGTCAATTAGATGGGGCGCTTCAAGCACAAAGTGGTATCCAATATTTAACGGTACAACAAAAATTTTCTTTTGATTATTCTGCTCCAAATGTATTCTTTGGGCTTCTATCAAAGAACTAATCAAACCTAGTTTGACCTTATCCTCAGTCTGACCACTTCTCGATCTAGTGCCACCCGGAAAAAAAATACAGTTGACTCCGTCAATAATTGAGTATCCTGTCATGGACTTTAAGCATTCCAGGTAAATAGGATTCTTTTTGCGCCTATCTACCCTGAAAGCTCCCAATCTATTGATAAAGTATCCCACAATCTCTACATTATAAAGATTTAGACCTGCGCCGTAGGAAAAAAATGGTAAACCTATATTGGTATCCATAGCGTATCCAACCATGATACTATCTAAATTTGAATAATGTGTAGGCAAGATAACTACTGTTCCCTTCTTAAACAGTTCTCTGATTTTTTCAACGTCACCTATAACTTTGATTCTTTGTTGCAAGTCTGATTTACTTCCCCATCTCCATTTACCCGTGTCAAAAAACTTACAAAATATTCTTTTAAAAAATGAGGTTAGAAAATGCCTTGAAAACTTAAAGATTTTTGGGCTAAAGTGACCAACAATCTCTTCATTATACCTATTGACAATTTTTTTTAATAGTTCTATTTGTACATCTTCTTTGTCTTCTCGTTGCAAAGATGCTTCTAGATCTGTAGAAATAGTCTTCCAATAAGACTTCTCATCAGGTGGATCTACCTTCCAAGGATTGAGTTTTATTCTTTGATTTTCTAAATATATGGCTTTTGAAATTAAATCATATAAATTAGACCCATGTTCAACAGTGATGTTATTAAATGCAAAATCATTGAGTTCCTTAATGAAATTACTTCTATTATTACTTTGAATGGCTACAGGCCATTTTTCTACTTCTGGTTGTATATGTGGGTATATTTGGGTCATACTTCTACATCGTTTTGGGTAGACTGTGTCAATATCGTTTTTATATACTGCAGCACTTCTTCTCTTCCGAATTTGGTTTCCGAACTGGTAACAAAATGTTGAGGCAATTCGTGCCAAGTCTGTAGGAGTTCGCTACGGATAGACTCAACATTGGATATCACTTCTTTTTTAGATGACTTGTCTGCTTTAGTAAAAATAAGTGCAAATGGTACTTGATTTTCTCCACACCACTCTAAAAATTGTTGATCAATTTTCTGAAGTTCGTGCCTGCTGTCTAATAGAACAAATGCTATGTAAAGCTGACGTCTTTTAGATAGGTAATCTCTGATCATTTTGCTAAACGCAGCTTTTTTATCCTTTGATGTTCTAGCATAACCATATCCTGGTAAGTCTACCAAATGCCAATGCTTATCAATATCAAAAAAATTGATTAACTGTGTTTTCCCCGGTGTAACTGAAACCTTTGCGAGACCTTTTCTTCCTGTCAACATATTGATAAGTGATGATTTACCAACATTAGACCTTCCTATAAACGCAAACTCAGGCTTCATATCCTTAGGACAAGCACTCTCTTTGGGATAACTGGCAACGAATTCGACATTTTTAAGATTCATATCGGCATTGTTTTTGATATATTATAATTATCATTAATGAATTATCATTAAATAATCAAGATAATATAACAATATTTGACTTGACTGTTTTTATCTGCAACTAACTCAATGGGTTAAATAAAAGTTAAATTGATCGCAAATCTAACCATTTTTGCAGTAAATATTCGTTAATCTGATAATTATAGTCAAACAATTTGATTTTATCCAAAGTATATCTCATCATTTTTTTACAAATTTGCCCCATTTATTAATAAATAAAATCCAATACAAATGAAACAATTTATTTTAAGCCTTACTATTCTAGCATCCTTCCTTACACAATTAAATGCTCAAATTGAATTTGGTGTCAAAGCTGGATTAAGTTCTTATGACTTGGCTAATGAAGGTATTTTGGTTACTAATGGCGACCAGGATTTTAAATGGAATATTGCTGATGCCGGATACGGACACCATTTTGGTATATATACAAGATTATCTGCCTTAGGATTATATCTAGAGCCTGCATTACTTTTTAATTCCAATAAGGTCTCTTATGAAATCACAACATATAGTGCATCAGGAGTATTCAGTACTTTAAAAAATGAAAAATATAATACGATGGATATACCTGTAATTGCGGGAATAAAGCTAGGTATACTTCGTTTTCAAGGAGGCGTTGTTGGACACTTTTTTATCAACAGTATATCTGATGTGGTAGATATCAAAGGCTATGATCAAAGATTCAAAGGCGCTACCTATGGTTGGCAAGCAGGTACTGGTGTTGACCTTTGGAAGCTAAGACTTGACCTGATGTTTGAAGGTAATTTTGATAAATTTGGAGATCATATCACTATTGGTGGTCATAATTATGCATTTGCAGACACACCGTCGAGATTGATGCTTACTTTAGGGTATAAGTTTTAAAGTATTATTCCATAGCATAGCGCTACCAAATACTTAAAAGTTCAGTAAATGATCCACTCAACAGATTACTACTATGGTGTATGGTCAGCTTAGTAAAGGGTTCTGATGGAAAACATATGTCTGTCATTACGCACTTACCGTCATCTGCAAACAACTCTACAGAAGCATGATCCAAATATATTGACATAAGTATCTTATCAGATTGGTATAAGATTTCACCAAAATGCAAGCCAGGAAAATCATTATTAAAGGCTGTCTCTCCGGAATATGTTCTGTCTATAAAATATTGATTGCTTTTGTGATTATAGCCTAGGTCCAGATATTCGTTTTTAGAGTTTGATAATCTGACAAATGATTTATCACCTTTGACAGACTTACTGAATGAAAGGTCTATTTTGCATAGGGCAGGTATTTCTGTTTGGATTACAGTATCTTTAGTGACATTTATGGTAGTACTTTCACGGTGAATGGTACTCAATGATTGTGTAGGCTGAGAAGTAAGCAGATAATTTTTACCGTTTTGGATTAACCTCAACGATCGAGGCAATGTCATGGCACTCCTCCATTTTTGTGTTGGTACAACTTGTGCATATTGCCAATTTGACATCCAACCTATACCTATGATCTCTTTTGTATTGGACCAAGTTACAAATGCGTAATTATCTTTTCCATAATCCAGCCAATATTGCTCATCGGTATCCGGTATAAAAGTCTTACCATCAAATTTTCCAACAAAATAACTTGTGGCTGTGCCGCCATTAGGTCCTTTTTTCTGAATACTGGTAATGAGTATCCACTTTTGCTCATCAGTACCTTCCACTTTGATTGGAAATAAATCAGGACACTCCCAAAGGCGGTCATCACCCTTGATGCCAAACTCACCTGATGGAGCCCAAGTTTTCAAATCAGGCGATGTATAAAATAGTACTTTGTCATAAGCAGCAAATACCATCACCCAACTTTTGGTGTCTACATGCCAGATCACTTTAGGATCTCTAAAGTCTTTAATTCCAGGATTTTTGATCACAGGATTGGCTTCATATTTTTTAAATGTCCTTCCTTTGTCCAAAGAATAAGCAATACCTTGAGTCTGAAAATCTATTCGACCAGCTTTTTCTCTATGGATATCATGGTAGGTATAGATACCTACCATAGCATCTTTGCCAAATCCAGCCGTATTATCACGGTCAATAACTGCACTTCCTGAAAAAATATAACCCAAACTATCAGGATACAGTGCTATGGGAAGATGCTCCCAATGGACTAAATCTTTACTTACCGCATGACCCCAATGCATCGGACCCCAAACTGTAGAATCCGGAAAGTACTGATAAAACAAATGATATTCCCCCTCATGGTAGACCATACCGTTTGGGTCATTCATCCACATAGAGTCCGGGGAAAAATGCAATTGAGGTCTATGTTTCTCTTGGTATCTTGAAATATTTTGATTGGTTTCAGAATGACGTTTACAACCAGCAAAAGTTAATAAGACTAATGCAATTAATGATGCTTGAAAAATCAGTTTTAGATGATGCACTTTATTACTTTTTTACAATGAGTTTCTGATTCTGTAATAGCCACCTTTAGATCTTACATTTATATAGTACACTCCATCTAATATATGCTCTAATGATATAAAAGTATGGTTTGTAACATTTTGAAGTTCCATCACTTTTTGGCCCATCTGATTATTTATCGTAATAGTTACATATTCATCTTCTTTCCAGTTTTCAATGGTGATATCAACAAGATGGTTTGCAGGGTTTGGGGTGACCATCATTTGGAATTTTTGATGGTCTCTCGTAACATATACAATTTCTGAAAATGATGTTAAACCATCATAATCTGCAGATTGAATCCTATAATAGCTCAAGTTATGACCAGCTTCATTGTCCACATCATTATATGTTATCTTATCATGGGTCCCAAATGCTAATACCTTGCCGAAAGATGTCCATGAAATACCATCAAATGATTTTTGCAAGTTGTAATGGCTTACATTAAATTCTTTTGCAACTTCCCAATTGATTTTATTCTTATCCTTTGAAACACTTTCTGCATAAACATTCAACCATGACAATGGCAAAGGTTTTAGACTTACACCAGCATTTATACCTAACAAAGTGGCACAATCACTAAGAACATGTAATGGTGTAGTACCTGGTCCTAAATATACGTTAAAATCTGAATCAATATTTTGTGGGCCTTGAAATGCATTTGTAAATATAAACTCAGACCCAATGCTATAGTGCAAGTAATTAGTCCCCTTCCTGACTCTTTCAAATGTAACTAATCCCAAGCTATCAGTAACGGCCGTATTGACCAAAATTCCTTCTTCGTTTAAAAGCTGTACCACAATATCTTCCAAAGGAGATTCTCCAATATCTTGTAATCCATCTTGATCAGTATCACGCCAAACTCTTGATGTGATTTTCCCTGCACAATAAAATCCCTGATTTATATTGCTATAGCTGTCATTACTTTCTAAAGTTATAGTGTAAGATGACAATAGATATTCAATTTCAAAAAAATGATTGAAAGTTTCAGGATTATCTGTCATAAGTGGAGCTCCTGGCAAATAATTATTTAATAATTGATCATCTATCTCAACAAAATATATTCCCGGTGGCACACAAAATTCATAATACCCATCATCACCTGGTGCCTCAACCTTTACAGATGTGTGTGTTAAACCATAAAACAACGTATCGCCATTTACAATTTGCCATAAATTGACTCTCAATCCATTGATACCATTTTCATTAGTATCCAAAGAATCAGTTTCATTGATATCTTCATTTATGATCCCACTTATTTTAGCACATCTGTAAAAACCTGCAGCTACTGAAGCATTACTACCGCCTGCTTGTATTGTAAATTCATCTGTGGTAAAAGAACCATTATTTTGTGTAATCTTACTGTTTTGTGCCTGTTGGGGTAAATATTTTGCAGAAATATATGCGTCCGGTGCTAAAAACCTAAAATAATCATTTCCTGGAAGTAAGGTATTGAAAAAATAGCTCCCCTCGCTATTGGTAGTAGTAGAAGCGGCCAGAATTTCATCACTAAATGCCTCAGCTGTCACTCCCGCTATTCCTGGCTCATCTCCATTTTGTAAGCCATTACCATTAAGATACTCCCAAACTTGATCCCCGATGATGGGAAATATGGTTAGGCCTGCATTCAACTCAAAACTACCATCATTAGCAATAATACATTCAGAATAACCACTTTCATTTACGTGGTTGTCTGTAAAATCATTTTGTGTAGTAAATGAAAAGAAATTTCCAGCATTAGCAAAAGAAACGTAAATCTTATAACTTCCATTTGGAACATTATTAAAAACAAACGAGCCATTGCTTTGAGAAACGACAGCATTGATAAATTGTCCATTACATGTAAAAAGTAAAACTGGTATATTTGATAATGGAAATTCAGATTCATCAATCATACCATTGATATTTTGATCAAACCCTATCACTCCAGATAAATTAGCTAACAATTTTTTATCTGAACTGATCGTGGCATCCTGAGACATGTTTCCTGCCTTTGCAATATCAGAAATGCAAAATATTTGGAAAAAAAATAGTAATAAAAAGAAATTAATTCTTCTCATTTTTCGGTGATTGGATTGTAAACTAAAACAAAAGTAGCATTAAGTCTTTAGCGCAGTATTTTATTGTATGGGTAATTTTGGGTTATAAAATGTATATTTCCATAAATAATATATTGTTTATTAGTTGATTACAATCATTATGTAAAACAAAGCTACACTTTTTTCTATAAACCAACCCAATACACTTTAAGCTTTATTTCCATAAGAAAGTCGAAAGATTGGTTTTACACATTATTGTAAATTAGAATAAAAAAAGGAGCAAGCTCAAAAAATGAACTTGCTCCTTTATTATGCTTTATATGGTATGAGTATTAACTACCTTATCACTAATTTTTTAACAGAAATATGATTACCATTTTGAACTTTTACAAAATACATTCCACCTGATAATCCAGAAGTGTAAATAGTTTTTTGTGTAGGTACTGATGATACATTCAAAGTAGTCTCAGTTATTACTTTTCCATCCATATTGAGTACTGACATATTGGCAAGTCCCGATACTGGAGAGCTAACACTAACTACAGCATAATCCGAAGCTGGGTTTGGATTGATATCCATCAAAAAGTAATCATTTCCAGAAACATCGTCAATACTTACTAAACCGTCACTATTAACTATAGTTTCAATAGCTTGTGTACATGCCTTTTCACCGGCTCCATTTTCTGCAGCTATACAAGCTTGAGCAGCATATTTGTAAATATCCAAAATTTCAAAGTCATCAATATACCAACCCGAAAAAGCAGCTGTTGGCTTCACTGTTGGGTTTGTTGCAAATCTAAACTTAAATTTCAATGATTTGCCTTTATAATCAGATAAATCTAAATAAGAATCTACCCAAGGCCCTACTAGAGTGGAACTAAAATTACCGCCGGTACTACCAGAAAAAGCAAATACATTGGTTTCTGCTAAAGTTCCATAAGCTAAAGGACCTGGATACCCATTTCTAATAAATTTACTTCTGTCTACTCTTATGAATTCTCCTCCATCCACAGATACTTCTAAGAAACCACCGTCATTTCCCGGCTCTGTGTTGTATCTATGCCAGAATCTCAAAACAGGAAAATTACCAGTAACAGAAAATGATGCAGAAATCAATGATGCATCACCTTCTGTGTCACTATTGAAAATAGCGTATGATTGTTCAGGACTTCTGGCAATATCAAATGATGTAGCCCAAAATTCACTACCTTCTTCTTGTGTTGTTTCCCAATCAGCTTCCAAATCAAAATTTTCATAAGCAAGTCTCAACGATTTGTTGGCCTCTGATGCTTTAGTTTTATAAGTAATTTTGACTTCCTTTTTATAATCCATATCGCCTAGATCAAAAGTCAATAAATTACCAGAAATACTTGGCTGGATACTACCAGATCCAGATACATAAGTCATACCATCTGGAAGTTCATCAGTAATGATTACCTTAGATTGTCTAGAAGGAATGTGATTGATAGCATTGATAGTTACTGTAACTTCTTTACCAGGATCTACTGATGTAGTAGCTTCCTTGGTAATCTTCAATTTTTCTATTAATGTAGGAAGTATTTCGAAGTTTTCTATGGCTTCATTTCTATCGGCACCTGCTTTTGCATAAAAGCCTACTCCTCTTCTAGCAAAAGTTTCCCATAAGATTTTATTATTGACCCCAGCAAAGTGAATAGAATCTGCTTTCAAAATAGCGTTTCGCCCCTTGATGAAATCAGGATTACAACTTTGCATTTTCATACCTTCCATTACCAAAAAAACAGCTTTATAATTTCCAGAACTTTGGTCGTTCCAATCGGCCTTATAGCCATATTTATCAATAAAATTCCAATACATATCCCATAATGCTGCCACCCAAACTTCACCCAATGGGTGTGGTGCTGTAGTACCTTTGATATCTTTGTAAGTTTGTGGGTTGATGGTCATATCCGTGGAATATGGAAATCTACGTATGCCTCTACCTGTAGCAGTTTCTGCTGCGGCAAAAGTACCTATACCTCTTGGGTCGGTTCCTTTATCACCTGGTTCGTGAGTCATGACAAGTGAAAAGTAATCACTCCATCCTTCTCCCATTTGTTCATTATTGGTGAGGCAAGAAGAGTTAAGTCTTCCACCTGTAAGTCTATTGGAAATACCGTGGCCAAATTCGTGAGCGATGATTCCGTTATCCAAAGCTCCATCTAGATACTTAACCTTACTGCCTCTTTCCTGAAAAGTCATGTTTACAACATTACCTGCTGCTATGGCTACTTTTATCTTTTCACAGTCAGATCTTTTTAGCATAATGGCGGGTATAGTCACTTTAGATCCATCTACACCACCAAGCATACCGGGTGCTGACTCACCATCTGGACTATCTGCCCCTGGGATATTACATATTATGGCTGCTATAGCTCCAGCTTGTTGTGCTCTCCATACTTTACGGCCAAACTCACAAGATCCTCTTTCTATAAGTGCTATATTACCTGAGATTTCAGTCCCATTTTTTAAAGGATTACATCCTAATAAAGCATTATTGGTTCCGTCATTTACTAGGACTACTTTTCCTTTTACAGGCGCCTCAGTATCCAAAGGTATTAATTTTCCAAATTGAGCAACACCATAATCCACAAATCCTTTAATATTGTCTGGTGCATCTATAGATATTGCACCTCCAGTATTATTCCAGAAAAACATCTGCATCGTACCATTAAAACCATCAGTTGGGGTCGAAAAGTTTGCATTATTAATTTTGGATGGATCGGTTTGGCCAGCTTCGTGTCTTGTGATACCATCAAAAGCTTGTGCTTGTACATAATCTCTATCATCAGCTTTGCCAGAATAATTGGTTTCTTGAAAATTTCCAAACTCCTCTGTAAAACCAACTTTGGCAGTGACGTCATGCATCATATTGACCATATAAAAAAGATTTGTAACTGCTGCATCAGCACTTTCTCTTGGATCCTTGGCAAAATCCATAGGAAAATCAAAATTTAACTCTGCTCCACCATCAGTATCAGGACCATCAGGAGCTCCATCATCATTTTTATCAGGATAAGCATATACATTATTACCTCTAGTAGTTGTGTATTCCGCTCCTGGTTTTCCGTCAGTATCATGCCAGCCAAATGGTGACATGTCTGGATATTGGTCATCTGTTACAATCTTTCTTCCACCATGGATAGGGCTTTCAGCTGGTAAAGCAAAAACATTATACTTCGCGGCTGCGCTTCCACTGATGACTTCATTAGCTGATTGTGTATGATCACTAATCTTTCTAAATGTCCTTATAGCACAATCATCATGTCTGGCATATTGGTCGTGATGATGCTGACAGTAAACTGTAAAATTATGTTTGGAAACGTAAACTCCTGTCGTGGCATCCATATTAAGATCCCAATAATCAGCACTATTAATCATATCAATACTTAAATTCCAAACCAAAATAAGCTTACCGTCTGAAAGCTCATACTTAAGTTCAGCAGCAATGGGAGACTTTGCTAATTCAGGGAAAGTATACATTAACTTACCTTCATTGGTTCTTTTAGACATATTGGGTGTTCCTTTTACATCCACCTTCAGATATTTGGCAGCATCCAAAATAGCTTGATCTGCGTTAACTTTTTTAGATTTTGTATTTATTTTAGATTCCACATCTGAAATAAGGTTATTTTGATCAGAAACTACTTGTCCATCTTTTATGATAATAGTAGCCATAGCATTCCTTAAAGGTATATTATTAAATGCCTGATTGAGATAAAGGTAAGTAATCCCTTTGTCGGTAGTTACTTCTGAACTGATGAGCATGTCTTTGACATCTGACTTTTTTAAGAGCCAACTTTCAGATTTTTGCTCTAGGTGATCAATAGCAGTTTTAAGACTTGCATTTTGTTGAGCATAAATAAAACTGCTCAAAAGAAGAAAGAACAAAGTAAATTGCTGTTTCATGAATCAAGGTTTAGATGTTGTTAGTTAAAAATGATGATTTAAATCATAAAGGTATTAAAACAATTTTTTATGCCTCCTATTTTTTTAAAAAAAGTATCAACCACGACATTTTTTTTATTTTGATATAAAATTTGCACCTTTGCAACTTTGGGAATTTTAAAATTAAAAAATCAATGACTGATGTTATTTATGGTCGAAATACGGTGATGGAAGCTTTTAGTTCTGGCATGGACATAGAAAAAGTATTTGTATTAAGTACGCTGAAAGGTGAGTTTGAAGTACAAATACGCAATATATGCAGAGACCAAAATATACCGATGGCCAAAGTACCTGAAGTAAAACTAAATGAACTTACAAAATACAAAGCTGTACATCAAGGTGTAGTAGCTACTATATCCCCAATAAAATATATTGACTATAAAGAAATTATCGCAGAAGTAACATCCAATGGCCAAAAGCCACTCATCGTCGTTATGGATGGTGTTACAGATGTAAGGAATATTGGTGCTGTCGCTCGATCCGCATACTTCTTTGGGGCTCACGCCTTGATTATCAGCGGTAATTTTGCTGGTAGAATCAGCGAAGATACTGTAAAAACATCTGCCGGAGCTATCATGAAAATTCCTGTGTGTAGAGTAAGTAGTTTACTTCATTTAGTTAGTGAATTACAAGCTATGGGCATCATAGTCATAGCTTCGAGTCTCAAAGATGCCGTAGAACCACATGATTGTGAGTTTTCAGAACCTGTTGCTTTGGTGCTTGGCTCAGAAGATAAAGGTCTACATTACAAAGTACTGGAAGTAGTAGATCAAGTTGTAAAAATACCTGCGTATAATGATTTTGATTCTCTCAATGTCTCAGTAGCTGGAGGTATATTACTTTATGAAGCTTTGAGACAAAGGATGAATAACTAGATGCAGAAGTATTTTGCAACCTTTTGAGTTAGCCTTCGTTTTTCTTTCATAATAAATCTTGTTCATGACCAATTATAATCAACATTTCGTATATCTATTGAGTATTTTGTTAATAAGTTTTCAGCTTACTTCATGTAAAACTTCTAAAAACTTAGGCAATAACTCTAATACTTTAGAAAAATCTTTGTTGTGGCAGGTGACTGGACCAGGACTGAGTAAACCTTCTTATGTATTTGGTACAATACATTTAATAGATGCGAAAGATTATTTTTTACCAAAGGGAACAATGTCAGCATTGGACAATGTAAGTAAAGTAGTGTTTGAGCTGGACATGAAAGAGATGTCAGATATGTCCAAGCTTATGGGTATGATGAATAAGCTATACATGAAGGATGATAAAACGCTCAAAGATTTGCTTATTGAAGCGGAATACAAAGCTGTAGGAGATTTCTTTCAAGAAAAAGGATTGCCACTGTTTATGTTTGAACGTATGAAGCCTATGTTTTTGTCCATATTTGCATCTGGTGATGTGGACCCAGGAGGATTGCAAAATGGTAAGATGAAGTCCTACGAAATGGAGCTGCTAGAAATGGCAGAAAATTCTGGTAAAAGTTCTGGTGGTCTGGAAACTATAGAATTTCAGATCAGTCTATTTGATGCCATACCTTACGAGGCTCAAGCCAAAATGCTGGTAGAAGCCATCCAAAAAGGAAACGACAGCGAAGGAGATGATGAGTTCAAGAAAATGACTGATATGTATAAGTCCCAAGATATCAATGCCATGGTCAAGATGATTTCCGAAGAAGGAAGTGATGTGTCTGGATTTGAAGATAAGCTTCTTACTGAAAGGAACAAAAATTGGATTCCTTTGATGCTAGAAATGGCTAAAAAAGAACCGACACTTTTTGCTGTTGGAGCTGGTCATTTGGGGGGCGAAAATGGAGTGATAAATTTATTAAGGAAAACCGGAATGAAAGTTAAGCCATTCAATTAACTTCAACTCCTGATGAATAAATCAACACTTGTAATACCCTTAGTTTTTGGATTTAGTTATTTCTTGCTGCTATGGGGATGTGAAACAGCACCTGCCAAGTCAAATGTTAAATTAACTGATTTAAAACCTGTACAGTTAGATACAATCAAAAAGTCCAATAGTCTATTGATTGAAAAAGATTACTTTGATACGTTGGACTATAATAAAAGAATGCTGGCCCTTGCCCATGATAGCATAACATCCAGATGGCCAGCATCATCTTCCATACCTTTGGAAGGCGCTATATTACCTTTTAAAAGAGTTGTGGCTTATTATGGTAATTTTTATTCAAAACATATGGGTATTTTGGGTTCCTTATCAGAAGAAAAGTTAATAAAAAAATTGAATTCGGAAATTGAAGTGTGGAATAACGCCGATACTTTAACACCTGTTATTCCAGCTATTCATTATATTGCCACTACAGCTCAAAGTAAACCAGGTAAAGGTAATAATTATAGACTTAGAATGTCAGAAACTCAAATCCAAAAAGCAATATCTCTGGCAAAAAAGATCAATGGAATAACATTTCTTGATATACAAGTGGGACACAGTACGGTTCCTCTTGAATTGCCAACATTG
The DNA here is from genome assembly GCA_945870185.1 of Aureispira sp. CCB-QB1. Classification (GTDB taxonomy): domain Bacteria; phylum Bacteroidota; class Bacteroidia; order Chitinophagales; family Saprospiraceae; genus OLB9. Next base: position 86,328 of record CAMBRK010000005.1, read on the forward strand.
GAACCATACTTGATTAAAACTGATGTGCATCTTGGACTAGACCCTGAATGGTCTATGCAGGATGGCACTATTCCGGGTCGAAAAATAGGATCAATGGACGCAAAAGATATCAATTTTGCAATAGATTATCTTTCAAAATTGGTAAAAAAACATAATCTTCCTCCCAAAATTCTCGTGATACACAGATTTACAAAAGGTATGGTAACAAATTCTAACAAAATAAAAGCCACTCCTGAAGTCCAAGTTGTAATTAATATGGACGGATTTGGTTTCCCTGCTAAGAAAATAGATTCATACAAAAGATTTGTATCTGGCTATCCTGTTCAGTTTACAGGCATCAAACTATTCTATAAAAATGATATTAAGTCAAAACCTTACAGATTGATGTCACCAAAAGAAATACTCCGATTATATCCCAAACCTATATATATTCAATACCAGTAGAGTAACAAAAAGATGGATTCTTTGAAAATTTGTCTTTTGAAAAAGCAAGGGCTATAAGAGAATGAAACTATGTGCCAACATTTAACCCGAATTATGCGTTAGAACTTCGTTATAGCCTGTCCCGCTTTAGCGGGAAGAAGCTAAAGTGCAACCAGCCTGACCACTACATGGTAGGCGGGCAGGTAAATCAGCTATTTATATTCGAAAAGCGTAGCATCGCTACGGATACAGAAGATAAATTGTCCGCCGCGGCGGATTCTGATTTGCAGACCTTGTCGAGCTAAAGGCACGAAGTTTAGCTTTGGAATAGATTTTCTAATGCATATTTCGGGTTTAAAGCATTTATTACGTTTAACGACCATTTTTGGGCTAAACTAGGCAATAGACTTCATGCAGGATTAGGTGTAAGAACTTCTGATAGATCTAATCATCAAATCGTTTAAGTCGCATTATCGATTTTTACTCCAATAGCAGTGGGTCCTTTTTGTCCCATCTCTATTTCGAAGACCACTTTGTCGTTTTCTTTGATAGCTGCATAAGCACTGTTTGCATGGACAAATAGACTTTCTTGGGTTTCGGTGTCGATGATAAAACCGTAACCTTTCTCATTATTGAAAAACTTGACAGTACCATGACGGATTGGGTCAACTGGTTCGTGGTCTCTCGAAGGAACACTAATGACAATGTCTTCGATTTTAACTATTTTTTTCTTTGACGGATCAGGTGGAGTTTTGTGAAAAATTCCATTTTCGTCAACGTAGGAAATCATGTCCTCGAAAGATTTTGGTCCGTTTTTCTCCTTTTCTAGTTTTCTAACTTGGCGTTTTTCTACCTTGTCTTCCATCTTTTTCTTTCTCCTTTTTTCTTTTTCGCCTTTATTAAAGGTCTGTTGCGATTTTGCCATTAATTTGTATTAGGTGTGACCAGAATGAAAGCCATGCTGGTAAATATTTTTAAGTAGGCCTTCTTTATGATCAGTGTTAATCCTACAAGTATGCTGGTGCAAAGTCGAAGTTTCGAAAAGAAATGCTTGCGCAAAGAATGGAATACAAAAGACACTACACTTAATGTGCTGATATTGTTTAGCAAAGTACGTGTTTTCGCAAAAAAATATGTTTCTGAGCAAACGGAGCAACTCTATTGATCCTTATTATAAAATTAGAGTTTTAGTGGTGAAGGTATATTATTAGTCAAGCTAATAAAACATTTTATGTATATTTGTCTTTACGAATAGAAAGTATGGTGGCTTAGCGGTTTATCTTTTATGAGAATGCTCAAAAAACCTAAAGTTGCTAGAGTTTTATTATGGCTATTAATAAAATATAGTGCTTTAAATAAAATGGGTAAAAACTCAGTTTAAAATAGACATGATCAATGGAACCAGTTTAGATTTGGAAATGAAAAAAAAAGCCTGCAGGAAATATTAGATAAATTAGGACCAAATCATACGGATACAATTGGATTCACTGAAGTCAAAGAATATAATAAAGTATATGCATTGTACACATTTGAAAATGGAGTATATGTGCTAAAAGAAGGTATGGATATTCCATTTGATGAAATAACAGAATTAGAACGCTAATATCCGTACCATAAGCTATATACCAGGATAAAAAGCATCCTTAAAGTGCGAGATTGTCGGTTTCATTTGTTTGTCAAAGAGTATGGAAATGATATCAAATCTGATTTCCCAATCATGGCCGATTTGATCCATATATACTCCTGCGGCATCTATGATCAATCTCTCTTTACTGCTGGAAATGGATTCTTCGGGAGCACCGTAGTAGGAGTAGGTCTTTGATTTGACTTCCACAAAAACGAGTATTGCCTTATCTTTTGCAATGATGTCAATCTCCGCTTTGCTAAAACGCCAGTTTCGTTCTAATATGGTATAGTTAGCATCACTAAGAAATTTAACAGCGATGTCTTCTGCCAACTTACCGTTTTGATGTTGTTTAGCCATTTGATTTTCAAAAATGAGCAGTAACTTGGAGCATTCGATCTCTGAATTGTGGTGCACAAGCTAATACCTCACCTTCAAAAAGCCAGCGATCTTCTCCTTTATAGTCTGAGATCAATCCACCTGCCTCTTGAACAATCAAAGCACCTGCGGCAATATCATAAGCATTGAGCGTGTGTTCGTAAAAGGCACCAAATCTACCACACGCTACATAGCAAAGATCAAGTGCAGCCGATCCAAGTCGCCTTATACCTCTTGTATGAGCAAGGATGTCTTTCAGGGCAGCAAAATGTCCATCGCAGGTATGCTCCGTTTTGTAAGGAAAGCCCGTACCAATTAAAACATCATAAAATTGATTCCTTTCAGTGACAGCAATCGGATTTCCATTAAGGAAAGCTCCTTGACCCTTAATAGCTGAAAACACCTCATCATACATCACTTCATGGACTACACCAATCAATATTTTTTCTCCATCGTAGAGTGCCACACTTACTGAAAAAAATGGAACAGCATGTAGGAAATTGGTAGTACCATCGAGTGGATCGATAATCCATGTGTAGGTACCTTGGCCTTGTTCCGTCATTTCTTCTTCAGTGATAAACCCAGAATGAGGCAAGATATCTCTTAGTCCATTTATCAGGATTTTTTCTGCTTTCTGATCTACATAGGAGACCAGTGAATTGGTGCCTTTTTCTACCACATGTTCGTCAGTGACTTTCGCCACATTTTCCTTAATAAAGGCCGCTGCTAGAGCTACTATGGATAGGGTACGCTCATGTATTGACAAAAGTTGGATTTCATTCATACTTTTATAATGTTATCAACCCATCTCTGAGACTACGTCAGTCACTTCCGGTACCATACGCTTGAGCATACCTTCGATACCAGATTTCAGTGTTACAGTTGATGAAGGACATCCACTACATGAACCTTGCAAGATAACCGTAACAACACCATTATGGAACGATTTGAATTCAATGTTACCGCCATCCATTTCAACTGCAGGCTTAACGTACGTATCAATAAGATCTCTGATTTTTTTATTGAGTTCACCATCTTCACCTTCATAGATATGTTGATTGTCTTCGATATCTTTTTGAGCCATAGCTTCTTCAAATCCTTCATTGACTATGGTTTTGTCTTCTGTGACCCAAGCCTTTAAAAACTCCTTAAGGGGCAGCATAACATCTTCCCAAGCATAATTAAACTCCTTGGTGATGGTTACAAAATTATTGCAAATATATACTCCACGTACATAGGGAAACTTGTACAATGCAGAAGCAAGTTCTGACCATTCATCGGCAAAGGACGCTTCTTTAAAGTCTGCAGTACCCCGATAAAGCATTTTATTGGTTACAAACTTAAGTGTTTCAGGATTAGGTGTTTGCTCAGTATATAGCATCACAGGCGACTTTACGGCTTCCATATTTTTCTGATTTTGGTTAACTAACAAGGTACTCAGGTCAAAAGTTTAAAATATTCTAACTTGTGTCAAGTCAAATAGATTAAGATTATCCAAAACTGTTTGATTTTCAGAGATAAACTTATAGCCTTCTTGTATGTCAACAAAAGAACATCAAGCAAAAATCGTTAAAAGGATAGAAATATCTTTAAATATACTATTTTTGTGTTTTGCTAATTTGACAAATGATATCATGATAGATTGGAGCGATTTTACAAAAATGAATACAGATGAATGGATGCAGAAAGCAGATCTAGATAGTAAAGGAAAATATCAAGCTGCTGATTTTGCATATTCGGTAGAAAACGATTTTTCAGTAAATCCTTTTTTGACATCTTCACCTGAACATGACTTGACTTTGGATGCCAACTTTAGTACAAAATGTGGTATCATGATCGATGGTTCACAGGTAAAACAAGCCAATCAAATAGCACATCAGCATCTAGCTTCTGGGGTAGAATCATTGGTTTTTTGGATAGATGGAGACTCTGATATAAGCTCTTTGTTGCATGATATACAGCCGCAGTATGTGGACACTATGATGTTGGTACGGGAAAATTTGGAAAGATGTCAACAAAATCTATCCGAATACTTTCAAAAGAATAATTCTTACAGTCCAGAAAACATAGTGATAACCAAGCCAAAAAATCTCAAACAAGACTGGACCTTCAAAGAACGAATACTTCAAGCGAATATTTGGATGGCAAACGAAGACGAAATGACCATTGTGGTGGAGCCTAAGAAGGACTTTTTAGCCCAGATTGCTGAATTCAGAGCCTTGCGTATGATATGGAAAAAACACAAAAAACCTAGTCAAAACCTAAAAATCGTTTCTGTCTCCAAAGTTTCGAAAGAAGACCAAGATTTGCATCCACTTATCATAGAAAACTATAAACTCATGTCAGCATATCTAGGTATGTGCGATGTGGTGTGCATAGAAAATAATGATGATAAAGAAATGGTAAGGTTACTAATCAATGTCATGTATATATTCAAACATGAAGCCAAACTCAACGTAGTTATCGATCCTGTAAAGGGCTCTTATATTATAGAGGAGCTGACTTCAAAAATGATAAATATGACAAGCAATCAGTAATCTTATCCGCTAAAATAATCTATTGGTCTAAAATGGCGTTATAGTTTTGTTAAATTCGGAAAAGTATAAATATTTTTCTTCGATATTTGAGTTTAGGATGTAGATCTATCACAATTAATAAAATAAAATAAGCTAATTGTTAGATCAATTTCACCTGAATATTGTTTCAAGTGGAATAATTTTGGAAGTATTAAATGGAATTTAAAAAAATAATGAAGATGATTTTGAGAAGCTCACTTGTAATTGCAGCTTTATTTGGATTGTACTTTTTTGGTTCAATGAAGTCACAACCACCTGTTAACGATAAGGAATCTTTGGTACTGAAAGGTTTAATTCAAATGATTGATTATGCCCATATGACACCTAAAAAAGTGGATGATGAACTCAGTAAAGCAGTATTCAAAACCTATATGGAAAGAATAGATGGTGCCAAAAGATATCTCAACCAAAAAGATGTAGATAAACTCAAAAAGTATGAGCTCATGCTTGACGAACAAATCAATGGATTGACTTTTGAGTTTTTCAATGAGTCACTTCCTTTACTAGATGGAGGTATGGAAAAAGCCCAGAAATATTTTATTGAAGCCATCGACGACAAGATTGCTTTTGAAAAAGGCAGTGATTACGAAACGGATCCTGATAAAATGAAATATGCTGCCAATGATGGTGAATTAAAAGAAAGATGGAAAAACATCGTCCAGTGGGAAGTCACCACCAGATGGGTTGAAAAAATCGAAGAACAAGAAGAAAAAGCAGTAAAAGAAGGACTCAAGACTGATGAAGAATTAAAAACCGAGGTGATTAAAGAAGTGAGAAAGAGATATGTCGACTTTTTTGACAGAGTAAAAAAACTTCGCAGGTCTGACCGAATGGAAGCCTATCTCGGTTCTATTGCCAATTACTTTGATCCGCATACAGATTACTTTAGCCCAAAAGAAAAGCAAGATTTTGATATCAATATGGGTGGAAAACTTGAAGGTATCGGTGCTAGATTACAAACTGATGGTGATTTTACTAAAATATTTAGTGTGGTAGTAGGTGGTCCAGCTTGGAAAACCAAAAAAATAGAAGATAACGATATCATCGTAAAAGTAGCTCAAAAGGGTCAGGAGCCAGTAGATATTACTGGTATGAGAGTGGATGATGTCGTTCAACTTGTGAGAGGTAAAAAAGGTACAACGGTAATATTGACCATCAAAAAGAAAGATAATTCTGTAGTAGATGTCGCTATAGAAAGAGATGAAGTACAGCTAGAAGATGGTAAAGCTAAGTCTGTACTGATCAATATTCCCAATAAAGTTCAAAATATAGGATACATTCATTTACCTAAGTTTTACTCATCATTCGAAAGTGATGGTGGTAATTCTTGTGCTACCGATGTGGCTGATGAAATCAAAAAACTAAAAGCTCAAAATGTGAATGGGATCATCTTGGACCTTAGGAATAACTCAGGTGGTTCATTGAATGATGTAGTCGATATGAGTGGCTTCTTTATTGAAAGTGGACCTATTGTCCAAGTAAAAGGTAGAGAAGATAGGCCTATGTTGCACCAAGATAAAGACAAAAGCGTATTATATGATGGTCCACTCGTGATTATGGTCAATCAATATTCAGCATCAGCTTCCGAAATTATAGCTGCCGCAATGCAGGATTATAATAGAGCCATCATAACAGGAAGCAATTCCACTTTCGGAAAAGGTACAGTACAGCGCTTTTATGATTTAGACAGAGTCAGTAATGGATATGACGAATATAAGCCGCTTGGTAATGTCAAAATCACCATGCAAAAATTTTACAGAGTTAATGGTGGATCTACCCAATTAAAAGGTGTTGTACCTGATGTGATCCTTCCGGACATCTATCATTATATAGAAACTGGAGAGAAAGAATATGACAATCCTTTGACTTGGACAGAAATAGAAGCAACCAAGTTCGGTCAGTCTGTAGTTCTTTTGGAAAATAAAAATAAAATCATTGAAAATAGTAGACAGCGTTTATCTAAAAACAATGACTTCAATCTCATCCTAGATAGAGCTCTAAAACTAAAAAAGGAAAGGGATGAATCTAAATATCCACTCAAGCTCAATAGTTACCGAGCTATGATTGATAAGAGAAAGGAAGATGGCAAAAAGTATGAAAATATCATGAAAAATGATATCGCTAATCTTGAAATATCAAACCTTAGTGTCGACCTTCCAAAAATTAATGTTGATGAGTCCAATAAAGCTAAAAATGATGAGTTCATCAAAGATCTTAAAAAAGATATATACCTGGAAGAAACCATGTTTATCATTAGAGATATGATCAGCTTGGAAAAATCATTTGCCGCATTACAAGATAAAATTGGAGACAAATAAAGTCGATTATTTTTGACCATTTGGGGACAATAATCAAAGAAAATACCATCATCTTAAAATCAGATGATGGTATTTTTTTTTGAAGAATCTACTTGTATGAAAAAAGAATGACTAGCCACAAAGTTTAAAATCACCCACTTTTATCAATTAGTAGCAGAAATTTAACGTTACAAAACTATCTCTCCAGCGGCATTGCAAAATTTAGTTTACAGTAAATTGTTTACTGTAAACTAAATTTATATCTTTGTGCCATGAAGACAAGAGATAAGATACTAAAAATTATCAGACAAAATAGCCAAATGAGTGTAAACGAGATAACTCTAGCTTTAGATATTTCACGTCAGTATGTACATCGGGTGCTCCTTGATCTAGAGGAAGAAAACCTAATTGTAAAAGTAGGAATAGCTCCTAAAGTATATTATTCTGCTCTAGAAGCCCCAAAATCAAGCCTTAATGAAATAATCACTTATGAAAATGAAATGTATCTAAATAAACATTTCATAACTATAGATCCCTTAGGAAATAAGTTAGAAGGATTATCTGCAATGGTGTACTGGTGCGAAAGACAGAATCTACCTTTGATAAAAACTGTGGATGAATTTATTCAAACAAAGGAAAAATATAATTCTTTTTTTAATGAAGCAGGACTGATTAATGGCACCGAAAAACTTAGAACTTCTAAAGGGATTGGCAATATTTGCGTAGATGAACTATATTATTTAGATTTTTATGCCATAGAAAGATTTGGAAAAACCAGACTTGGTACTCTTATGCACTATGCAAAACAAGGCCAAAATAAAGATCTAATCAAAATTATAGTTAAAGAAGTCAAACAAAGAATTTTGTCCTTAACTCAAACTTTAGAAATTGACGCGGTGTTGTTTGTTCCACCTACCATTTCTAGAAAAATTCAGATCATGAATTTTCTCGAAAAGTACTTAGCTCTAAATATACCATCCGTAAAAATTGATAAAATAAAGACCCCAATCATTGTACCACAAAAAGCACTTTCGAAGATATTTGAGCGAGTTTCAAATGCAAAAAATACTTTTTTTGTTCCTCATCAAAAAAAATGCAACCATGTATTAATTATTGATGATGCTGTGGGTAGTGGCGCCACTATAAATGAAATTGCTTGTAAGATAAAAGAAAAAGAAATTGCAATTAAGGTAACAGGACTAGCTATTACGGGTAGCTATAAAGGTTTCGAAGTCATTTCTGAATTGTAAATACTACGATTAAATAGTTTTTTTTCAATTTAGAACACATTTTTAGTTTACAGTAAATAGTTTACTGTAAACTAAATTAATAATGTCAAATTACCATCATTCTACAACCTGCAATTTTGCTGTCTTCAGATTATTTAAACTGTCACTGATTTTAATAAAATATATACCTGTGTGCAGCATACCGGCATTAAATGACAATACATTAGTGCCTTTTTTAACCAAATCATCATAAAGTATTTTTACAGTATTACCGCTACTATTTACCAACTGTATACTATACTTTTGGCTCTGCTCAATGTCAAACTTTATGGTAACCATTTCATAGGTCTTTACTGGATTAGGATATATGCTCCACGGCTGAGTTGGCGCTAAATTTAAGGTACTGCTTACTCCGACATTTACGTAATCCTGAATCACCATAGAATCCACTCCAAAATCATTCTCAACTACTAATTTGACATCATAAAGTCCCATCGAAGGGTAGCTAATCACAGGATTCTGAGCTGTAGAAGTCTGTGGTTCACCACCTTCAAAAGTCCATCTATAATTTTTAGCATTTTTGGAAAGATTGGTAAAGCTTATGGTTTCACCTTCCAAAATATTGGTTTTAGGAGCACTAAATGATGGTGTTGGTGGTAATTTTTCTAGGACTGTAATAGCTTTGGTTCTGGTGAGCGTATTGCTTCCTGCAATATTGTTTACCGTAAGGGAGACAAGAAATGTACCTTTCTTTTTATACTCAACTATCTGTGATTTTTCTATACTCGATGATGGTGTACCATTGATAAAAGTCCATTTATGATTTTGACTATTTTCAGAACTCATACTAGTAAATAAAACGCTATCATCTACATAAATAGTATCCTTATCTGCCGTCCAATCAGAAACAGGAGCTATTTCTGGTGTGTAAATGTTTACGAATTCGGTTTTTAGTAACGAATCCTGCTGCTCTCCGTAATAATAAATCATCTTTACATCATATTTTCCATTTTCTTTATAAGAAACCTTTGGAATAGAGTCATGCGAAATTTCAGGACTACCACCTTTAAAAATCCATTTTATCGAATCTGGTTTGATATTGGATATATTAGCAAAAGTAATAAGAGAATCTATTTGTGTAGATGAAGGCCAAGCTTTAAACTCACTAACAGGTTTTAACATATCATCTGAACTTAAGTATTGACCTATCCAGGTATTATGGCTATTACTATTTCCATAAGTACCACATATCCAACTCTCCACTCTTCCATTAAAAAATCTTCTGCAAGCTCCGGAATAGTCTCCCCATCTTATAGATTCATCCTGGCTTGCGCCTATGGGTGTATTTCCTGACTTTGAAATCACTTCATCACTCCACAAAAATTCATTTCCAGTTCCTCTGAGTGTTCTTACGGCTTGGCCAGGAAATTCATTTTGTCCGGCATAAGTATAATTCAATAAAAAAACGTCACTATCTTCTTTCTGACCAAATGAAGTTATGGTTGGATATGCCAAATCTTTTTCTGGGTCCGAAATGACATCTGCAGTAACCGTGCGGTTTTTTACATTGGCCCTACCATAATAAATACCTACATCTCCTGCATCAGTATTGGACTGTGCTGCAAAATGAATGATACCACTTTGATAAACTGCACATCTGATTCTATTTCCGCCGGTATTTAGAGCAACTTTTGTATTTTTTTGTCTTGCTTCTGGAGGATAACTTATGGTGGGTCCGATAAATCTGAATGCTTTAATCTCAGAATTATTTTTTAAAGACTCCTCGATAACATTTACATGAAACCCATTAGATGCATTACTAATAAAGTACATTTCTCGTGTTAAAGTTTCCCAACTAGACATAGCAGGAACGGGATTAAAAACATTACTATTTTGTGTTCCAGATATACCAGCAAAAAATTTAAAAGGTAACAGCTGTCCTGTATAACCTTCTTCTTTGGACACTTGTATAATCATGGAATATCTATAGCCATTCTCAGCTGTAAACATATTTCCACCAATAAAAAGATCGTCTTTGCTTACCGCAATATTTGGAAAGTCAAACCAAACTCCATCTTTTGCTAAATCTCCTTTGATTTTATAAAAATTCCATTCTCCATTAGGATCTTCTGTCTTAGAAAAAGCAATACACAAGTGCGAACTCAAAGGATCAGAACCGTGGAGTACTACCAAGATAAATTTATTAGTTTCTGGATCATAAATGACTCTGGGATCAAACATTCTAGAACCTAATCCCAAAATTTTAAAAAAATCTGCAAAACCTCTGGTAAATGTATTGGTTCCATCAGGTAATGTAAAGATTACATTGGAATTGATCGCAGATACCACAAAGCCATTTCTGGATACAGCCATAGTGTTGTCCATAGGTATACCGCCACCTCTAAGATTGCCTCTAAAGTTGTTTATCAATACCGGTGATTCTGCTACCGTACGACTTAAAGGTTTTGGAGCTGTGATATTTTTGATTGGGGCAAGGCGTCTTTGATTGGCTTCATCCTTGAGTCTTTTATATTCTTCTAAAGGCAAGTCACTATTATGAAAGTAACTTGAAAAATTCCTCAGAGAAACCTTCCAATCCTCCTTAATGGATGCTGGCACTAAACTACCATCCAACTCTGAATATTGTATAGCAGAACCTTTCTGATTTACTTCCTGACCACTCATACTAGAAATAAATAAAAAAATGGGTATCAGTAATAATAATGACCTATTCATAAAAAGTGTTTTGAGTTGCAAATGTAATAAAAAATCAATCCTCAGCACGAATTAACCTAAATGAATCCAGCATGGCACGATTAACATAAATATTCATATTATTGTTCCAAGGTTCAAATTTTAATGTAAAGCGATTCGGTCCTTTCTGTAAAACGATAGGTAAATGATTACTAAAACCCCAATCAGACCATTCATCAGTACCACGTTGAGGAAATACAAATATGCCTTTGTATTGGCAATCGTGATATAAGCTTCTAAGAGCGCATTTATTATCAGTATTCCATGGTCCTGAGCCATTGGAATACCTGAAGTCTGCGATATAGTTTCCAGATTCTGGCACATCTAGCGTAAAATCAATTTCTTGATGCTGATCGTTCGAAATTTCGATAAAACCATCATTCATATATCCAGAATAAGGCAAATTTGACTTTTGTACACTTTGTTCCATTGGGAAAACTATAACCTTATTCATAGGATAGACTAAAACGGGTTCACTAATAAAAGACTCATAACCTTGTTTATCAACAGCACTAACAGCGTAACCTGCGATTTCTGACTCAGATATTTGGACAGCAGTCTCCTGTGCATTTTGCCAAAAAGCACCATTTTTATAGATTGTATATTGTACTGCTTCAGGTATAACTTCCCATTGTAGCATACTATTTTGTTGTTTTACTACAGGATTAGGAAGCGAAAAATGATTGGATGTTACATTGATATTTTGCTGATCAAAGGTGATATTGTCAAGCTCAATTTCAATATTTTGAACTCCTGTGGATGAAGCATTTATATATGGTTTTGGGTATGTTAGCCCATTTATCTTAAATGTTTTGATGTTTCTTCCGTACCCTTTCACTTTGATATTCAGGATAGCATTTCTATATTTAAAACCAGTTAAAGTCTTTGTACCTCCATAAGCCTTAGGAATCACAGGTGTAAATGTGATACCGTCTTCTTCAAAATTCATTCCCATAAAAACTTTGTGGACCATAGCCAGATTACCTGCCATACTCCATAACATACGGTCAGAATTAATCTCTGTACCTTTAAAATCGCCCGAATGAGCTACAAAATTTTCATAATTAGTCAGAAATAATCCTCCTGCTCTATATATTGATGCCAGCCCGTGATTTAAAGCTTTCTCATTACCAGACTTAGCTGCGGCAAGATTCCAGTAAGACTGTACAAATGGCCATACTGCATTGTTGTGATAAGGTGGTATGCCAGGTATATGTGGATAAATACAACTAGCTCCAAAGGATGTAAGTGGAGATTTAGTCATAATAGATGTAGACTGATTACTATCTGCTATATCAAAAATAATAGAAAGCGCCTCGCCCAAAGCCTCAAATCGATCAGATTTAATCAAATCTTTGCGCCCGTATCGATACTGAGCGTAATATCCCCTTTGGGGCATCCAAAGATTTTCATTGATTGCTGTTTTTATTTTTTCGGCTCTTCTTTCGTATTCAGCATATGGTTTACCGAGTATTTTTGCCATAGAGGCCAAAATCATATGAGCTTGGTAATGCACTGCATTGGTTCCTAAGTTTTCCGAATGATAGATATCTGCATTATTCATCCATTTTGGATAAGTCTGTTCTCTCCAGTCCAAAAACGATGATTCACCTTTGTACAATCCTGAAGTAGAAGCAAGGGTGAAGTAATCATCTTCTAAGGTATTTTTTATGATTTCATAGGATTGCACCAACCAATCTCGTTCTCCGGTGACTTTGTAAATCTCCCACGCTGCCAATGCCCAAGTAGTTCTGTCAGATGATACGGGCCATGCTCCACCTGAACCAGTATCCTGAATGATCCTATCTCTACGCACTTTTTTCATCAGGCTGATTTTTGCTATCTCCGGTTCGTGATAGGCAAAGGCCAAAAATATACTGTAAGATATATCTCTGGTCCATACACCGCTCCATTTGGCTCCTGTTCGTAGTGTACTATCGGGTTCGATATTCCTTTTTGCCTCTTCCAATGACAAATTATACAATGCATCTACTATAGGTTGCTCAGACTTATAAATAGGTTTATCTGATGTATCCCAAGATTTTTGCCAATGCGCTACTTCTTGCTGCATGTCTGAATAGGGATTCATATTGAGTGTGATGGTATATATCTGATCTTCGCCACTATGTACTAATTGTAAACCTTTTCCTCCAAGACCCACAAAATCCCAACTCAAAGGATCAGCACTACCCGCGATGTAAAAACCTTTAAAATCAGATTTTGCAATTCGAGTACCATTGTAGGTTTCATAATATCCTTTTTGGTCAAACTGTGATATCACAGGAGACATGTCTACTCTAAAAGTATAAGTGTGATTGGGTCGTAAAAAAGTATTGGGCTTTTCAGTAATCCTTGTAGGTATCTCTCCAAATGTGATCAAAGGTGATTGGTAGTCTGTATCACCGATGATAACCTGATGATCTACCCCAAAAGGAAGTTCATTATCCTTTTCATTAATCGAAAACTTAAAACTCACCAATCTGGAATAGTTGTCGCTGGCTGGGCTTTTATAATTGGAACTGATATGTTCTGCACTCTGTATTACTGCACGATTATTCCCTTGTATGACTTCATTTTTTTTAAGCGTAAATGCGTCAGATTTGTACAATATATCGTTTTGGCTCATTTTTGTAGATTTGCATGAAACCACCAAAGCGGCAATAGCAATAATGGTCAAAATTCTCATAAAAATAAATTGACCACAAATATAACAAAATATTATGTCTCACTCAGCCACTTTCCCCAAATACTTTGGTCAATGTAGGGAACTTGACATTGTACACATACTTCCATGGTATGGCCTGTGCCACCGGTTTTGGGCATCGACAAATCGTCATAAAATATAGCGAAGCTAATCGCAGGGTGACCTTGAACTCCCATGACTTTGATGGTATCCCGAATAATAAATGCAACTTTATCTGTAAATCTGTTTCGCTCACCGTCCAAGTATCTTTTCAGAAGGTCTTTTGTCTTTTTATTGAGTGCGGATAGGGTGACGATATCAGGATAGGATGACAAGTCTATCTGATCGAGACTCAGTGTATGACCTGCCAAATTGGATTTGCTCCGATGACCATCAAATGGGATGAACACTTCCAGTTTTTGGGAATTAATTGCAGCTACACCTTGGCTAAAATATAGATCAGCACCATTGGCATTGCCACTTCTGAAGGTGGCATATTGCATTTTTTGAGCGAGTACTTGGCCCAAAGCTTTTAAATGGGCTTGGTCTTCTAATGGTACAATACGTTTACCTTCGAGCAAAATGATGCTACCTGGAAAATCATATTGGGCAATAAACTGGTCAAGTGTCATTGGTTTTTACTGTTTTATTGTATGGAAAATTACTCATCATAATCAGGCCAAAAAGATTTATAAAAATGATGTACAGCTTCAGCATTTCACTGTTTTCCAGATTGTCCACTTCTTCTTCACGATGATAAAGAGCGGCACATTCGTTTATTTCTTGCATGAGTTGCGTGTAGGTGGTGATCATGGATGGGATTGATTTAATGGGTCATGACTATTAGAATTTGTTTGGATTCAAGTTTTTAAAAATCAATTATTTTGAAATAATATGATAGTAGCAATTAAATAAGATTTTAATTCTTTCCATTTCAATATCTTGGAAAACATCAAATCCTCACTGAGTTTCAATAAATCTCAATCCTTCTGATTGTAATAGTTGTCTTAATTCATTGTTAATAGCAGGATCTTTAAAATTTCTAGTAACTAAATGTAGTTTTAGTCTTTTATTATATGTGCTATAACTAAATAATTTACCAATCTGTGAATTTTGCAAAATAACATAAGGGTGTGTTTTACTATGGCGCACATTCAACTTGGGGTAATTTAATAAATTCATCAAATTCAGTAATTTATTTATTAAACTCAGGCAATAAAATATCTCTGTATTTTTGAAAATACTCATCAACAACTGTTATAATTCTTTTTTCTATGGTTTTGTTTGATTTATATACAAATGAATCAATGATTGTATTCGAAGTATATTCCCCTTAACTGTACGTTGAAATTAAATAACCATCTTCACTGAAATTTTGGGTTAAATCAATTTTACCTCCTACGTCAATAGTAAAATTTTTACTTTTAATTTTTCCATCTACATAAAAATGATATACATTTTTTGCTAACAATTCAGTGGGCTCAATTTCTCCTAATTCTTCATTTGCCAATTGTTCCTTAATAATAACTTTTTTAATTTTGCCTTTAAGTTCAAGATCTGAAGTATTTCTTATCACCTGAGCAAATGATAAATGGCTGTAAACTAAAAATCCGAAAATTATCAGGATCAAGTTATCAGATTTAGTGATTTCTATCCAATATCCTTTTTGATTTTTCATAAATTATAAATTGTTTGTTTGTTAAAAATTCATTAAATTGAACTTTATTTAAAAAACTATAGATTATTCCCAAAAAATGCATCCATTTCCTCCTCAAACACACCCGTGGGTATCCGATGACCCAAAGTATTTCTCCACTTAATGTCCATATCTCCTTTTTCATGGGTGGCGAGCCAGGCTACATTTTGTATGGGATCGATGATATCGTCTTGACCTCCGATGATCACTCGTAAGTAGGTATCTCTTGCTTTATCCATGGCGGGCAAGTCAATGCCTACACTACGAAATGGCAGCGCAGGATTGAACAATAAGGAAGGCAGTCTGAGATGCAAGGATAGGTGATATCCCATACATCCTCCCATGGAGGTACCGATGATGATGTCGACTTTTTCTTCATTTGCTATGGTGAGCAAGTCATAATAAGCCTGTGGATTGGCTCTATAGTCCATACGTGGGACTACAACATGTGTATGTTTGGAAAGTATGGTACGTTTTTCATCACTCAAAAAACCATCCAACCCATGTATATATAGTGTTTTAGACATATCAAGGTAATATCAAATATTTTAAGCAAAAATACATAAAATATTTGATATTACCAAATTCTCCATAGAGTAAATTTGAATAAATTCATTCTATGGAAACAACATATGTGTTTCATTTATACTTAGCTATGGTACTATCCTCCTACCCTCTTGCTTTCAGACTCTATGCCTGTAGATCTTTTTCTGGATTTGACGTTTTTATTTCCCAAGTCGTATGAAAGACTGATGCTGCCCCTGCGACTATCCCAATTACCTTGACCTACACCTACCTGACCATTAAATCTGGATACTCCGCTCCAACCGCTTTGGTAGGTGACGTCATTTGCACTGACTCTGATATTGAGATTATCATTGAGAAATCTTCTTTGCAGTCCAAAGTTTAAACTGTAGCTCGGGTCATACAAAAATACGCCGCCCCAAACTCCAGGACCAGAATACCATCCTGATATCTCTCCTTTCCATTTTTTGCCCAGATTAAAGGTGTGCTGCTGGAAAAAACTGTAGGAACCTGCTTGTACGTCTACAATCTTTCCATCACCATAATCGGCCTGATTGTCGGTATAGCTAGCAGAAAAATTCATATACGCATTCCACCATTTGGTGATATCTACAGGCAATGAAATATTAGCACTATACAACTTTTGGGTAGCAAGATTGTCCCAACTAATAAAACCTGCACGTGGATCTATCTCATCAGGGCCTATCAATCTGGTGATCTGATCTGTAGTGAGACTGTAAGCCAGTTTAAATGAATATCTGTATTCCAGGGTGTAACCCAACTCTACATTATTGACGAATTCAGGCGCCAATGCTTTGTTTCCGGTAGCGTAGGACAGCTCACTGAGTTGCTCTCTGAACGGGTTCAACACATTATAATCTGGTCTATTGATTCTCCTACCATAATTCAGTGCAAAAGCATGCTCGGGCTTATACTGATATGTCAATCCTGCTGATGGAAAAAAACTGACATAATTAAATTGGGTTGGGTCTTCTTCTAAGTCCGGGACAAAAGCGATCAATTCTCCAACTGCATCGGTATGCTCTACCCTCAAGCCAGCTGATGCATTCCATTTTGCATTCAAATCTCTGCTGTAGTTTCCATATCCGGCCCATACATTTTCTGTATATAAAAATTGATTGGAACGTCTGTTGTTTTGTGTTTCAATCTTATTTTCTATGTTAAAAAAACGGAACGTATTATCTGTTATGACATTACTATATTTGGTTCCTGCACCCAAACTTCCTCCCCAAAGTTTGGTTTCGTAGTCTGCCTTAAAAGTAGCTATGTCTATATCTACAGGGGTTTCATAGGAGTTGATACGCTCACTTACGATATCCGTTTCCGTTGGATTAAAATAAAAATTGGGTTGATAGTGATCTGAAAAATTACGAAATCGACCGTAGTCTGCATCCACATTTACCCTATGTTTTCCTGATTCAAAAGCATAATTGATATTGAAGGTCATTTGGTTTCTATCTGACTCCGATGTATTGGGAGCGCTAAGGATGCTGTCTATTTTGGTGGGATTGGACTCCGGTGAGATGAGTGTTTTATTATTGCTTAGGCCAGTAGAAAAATTTTGCTGTCCACTTACTAAAAATCCAATGGTGTGCATCTTACTGATAAAAAAGTCTGTGCCCCATCTGCCATCAAAACCATTATAATCTGCAGTACTCCTGTTGGTTTCATCCAACCTGATTTTATTTTGATAGGTATCAAAAATCATTTCATTCCATCTGATACCTTGATTGTATCCTGCTGCACCAAAAGTATTCATCCATTTGTTACGGTAATTGCCATTGGTATTGAGATTCCCTTGTCCATATCTCCCGTGCCCGTAGGTGCCACTTATCGATCCGTTGGCGCCCAGGTTTTTATCTTTTTTAAGTCTAATATCAATAATTCCTGCATTACCTTGGGCTTCATATTTGGCACCGGGATTAGAGATAATATCGATTTTGTCTATTTGCTCTGCGGTAAGATTTTGCAAATAATTAGACAAGTCATCTCCACTAAGAGGTATCCTTTTGCCATCGACATAGATCAGGACTCCAGCCCTGCCCAATACTGAAATATTGTTGTTGTTGTCTACCAATACACCCGGCGCTTTACGAAGTAAATTCAAGCCATTGTCACCAGTTGAGTTTATAGTCCCTTGCACATTAAAGACCGTGCGATCAGCCTTTACTTCTACTATAGCTCTTTGGGCACTAATGGTGACTTCTTCGAGTTGTAGTCCTTTGGTCATCATGATAGCATCAATGGTGTGAAGTACTCCTTCAAGATTGAATACATACGTTTTATAATCAGTATATCCAATAAAGCCTATTTCTGCAAAATAGCTACCTCTTTTTATGTTTTCAAAAGTAAATAAACCATTTTCATCGGTGGTCTCTGCTTTTACTATGGAGGTGTCCAAAGCATTATACAAAACTACAGATGCATAAGAAACAGGTTGGTTGTTTTCTTCTATCACTTTTCCTTTCACTTTGCCTTCTTGACTAATTAAATCAAAGCTAAATCCAAGGATGACTAAAATTACCAATACACTACATTGCTTGTTGGACATAAAACGCTTTTGGGTTTTGAATGGATTAAAGACCACAAAAGAGACAAAAAGTTGCAAATATTAATACATTATATCGACACAATTCAAAATATATCCGATGAACTAATTTTTTTTTGTATTAAATTGCAGAAATCAGAGCATACCAAAACTATTTTAAAGAATGTTTCGTTTAAAGATAAGAAATCTCCATCGATATTGGCAACTTATAAAAAAGTGTGGTTTTTAATTTTTCTGACTTATTCGTTTTCCATCGGATATGTACTGCAGCAAAAAATTACTACAAAAATTGAAATCGCACCTGCTGCCATAACCCAAAACCACATTTTTGACAGTTACCATGTTGTCGAAAATAATTACACACCATTTCAAATACAACAAATATCTTCTTCTCCACTGCAGGCAGATATCTC
This sequence comes from Aureispira sp. CCB-QB1, assembly GCA_945870185.1. GTDB lineage: Bacteria > Bacteroidota > Bacteroidia > Chitinophagales > Saprospiraceae > OLB9. The sequence continues at coordinate 105,495 of CAMBRK010000005.1, forward strand.
TATTGAAGCAATCTTTGGTATTTTTGACTATAATGTCCAAATGCCAAGAAATTGTATTTCAATATTTGATTATGATGTGAAAGGTAGATTGTATCTGATTATCAAAAGATTTATCTTTCCCCATCATACCTTTTGGTAAAAAATCCTAACTCCAAGGAAATAAATATTCTAATATTGGCTATTACCTAAATTTAAAAAATAGGTTTTAATAATCAATATTCTCATCTCGCATTTGATGAATAAATCAAAGATTCATCAATAACTATTCATATTTATAAAATAAAAAATAATGGCAAATATCATTTTAAATATACTACTCGTTGTAGTAGTGATCGTCCCAATGTTGTATTTCTTTTTGGGAGGCAATAAAAAGACAAAAGAAATCCAAACCTTAAAATTATTATCTACCAAGGTTGGTCTATCTCTTGACACCACAGGTCAATGGCAAAGTGGTGTCATAGGTATGGACAAAAAACAAAACAAACTGTGCTATCTTACATCTCCCGATCATGAAAATCTACATATCATCGACATCTATGAGATAGTAAAATGTGAAGTCAGCAAAGTATATCAAAATGCAGAAGCACACAACCAAGAGATAAGTATCCTTAAAAAAGTGTATTTATCCATTGTTACTGGCCAAAAGGATGAAAAAATCATTCCTGTTTTTGATGCTTCGATACACACAGAACCGGGTACTGATCTTTTTGAAGCCATAGATTGGGCAAAAAAGATTAATAACCAACTAGGTAAAAAATAGCATCAAGCTTACGTGTTCGGAACATAAATCACATCAATTTCTTTGTACACAGTTGCACCTAGATTATTTTAGGTGTAACTGTTTAAAGTCTGATTTTATTAGGGATTAATTTCATTTTCTACAACATAAAAATTAACAAACAATGCTTATCTGGTCTCTTTTTTTACTGATGATAGGGATTTTTCTTGCACTTGACCTAGGAGTATTTAATAAAAATGCCCATGAAATTTCCTATAAAGAAGCCAGTAGGTGGACGCTGATCTGGACATCAATAGGAATTTCATTTAGTGCTATCGTGTATCTGATTTATGCCAATGGCTGGATAGAAGGCTCATCTAAGACTACAAACCCAATACCGGCTTCTATAGAATATCTTACAGGATATATCATAGAGTTGACCCTAAGTATAGACAATATTTTTGTCATTGCCATGATCTTCAAGTCTTTCAAAATACCACTAAAATATCAGCATAGGGTGTTGTTTTGGGGTATCATTGGCGCATTGGTTTTCAGAGGTCTTATGATATTCTTCGGGGTAGTACTCATCGAAAAATTTACTTGGACTACCTATGTTTTTGGAGCTTTCCTCATTTTTACTGCGGTCAAAATGGTCTTTTCAGATGATGAAAAAGAATTCGACCCAAAGCAGTCTTTTGTATATAAAACCATCAGAAAGCTGATGCCAGTGACCGGAAGAATAGATGGGCAAAAGTTTTTTATTTCGCGACGAGGTCTTACCATAGCCACTCCATTGTTTTTGGCCCTTATACTTATAGAACTTACAGATGTACTCTTTGCATTAGATAGCATACCAGCTATACTTGGGATCACTAGAGATCCATTTTTGGTATTTACTTCCAATATTTTTGCTATCATGGGACTGAGATCTATGTACTTTTTTGTCGCAAATATGCTGGATTCATTTCATTATCTTAAGTACAGCCTTACAGTCATATTGACTTATGTGGGTATAAAGCTTATCTTGGCCAATCACTATCATCTACCTTTAGGTCTTTCATTAGGATTGATTGCTGTATCTATTGCGGCAGGGATTTTCTTTTCTTTGAAATATAAAGAAGACCATACCAAACATTAAAATAGATTTTACGGCATGCTATCTTCCTGCAGATATGATTTCTGCAAATATACCCGCTGCCGTTACTTCTGCACCTGCGCCAGGTCCTCGGACTACCAAAGGTCTCTGTCTGTATCTTTGTGTGGTGAATACGATCATATTGTCGCTGCCGCCCAGATTGTAAAACGGACTATCAGGTAGTACAGTTTCGACACCACAAGAGACTTTACCATTTTCTGCTTTTGCAATAAAACGGAGCACTCCATTTTGAGATTTTGCTACTTGGAGCATGGTTTCAAAATGGCTATTGTGATCTTCTAGACTGGCAAAAAATGCATCAACACCTATTGCATCCATACAAGCATCTGGCAGAATCGGTAGCATAGTCACATCTTGCGTGTTAACCAAATATCCGGCTTCACGGGCAAGGATCGTGATCTTTCGCGTCACGTCAACACCCGAAAGGTCTTCTCTAGGATCAGGCTCTGTATATCCGAGCATTTTGGCTTCGTTTACCAGTTGGTTAAAGGACTTAGAGCCATCAAAATTATTAAAAATAAAAGACACCGAACCTGATAATACGGCTTCGATGCTGATGATTCTGTCGCCGCTTTGGATGAGGCTGCGCATGGTAGAGATGACCGGAAGGCCCGCACCCACATTGGTCTCAAATAAAAACTGAACATTGTGTTGTTTGGCTAGTTGCTTGAGATGGAGGTAATTTTCATATACTGAAGATGCGGCTACTTTGTTGGGCGTAGCGACTGATATACTTGCCCTAAATATACGCTCATACAGTTGCGGTATATTTGTATCCGCAGTATTATCAATGAAAATCGTATTGGCCAAATTAAGAGAAATCATTTTGTCCACAAACGTCTCCGGCGAAGAAACCTGATCACTTTCCATCAGCTGTTCTTTCCAATGGTGCAAATCTATACCATTAGGGTTAAAAATCATTTTTTTAGTATTGGAGATACCACAGACTTTGATTTCCAAACCATTTTGGCTGCGCAATATTTCCTTTTGTTCTTCCATCTGATTTAACAAAGTACCACCTATGAGACCGGCCCCAATCATAAATACGTGAATTTGCTTGGTATCCGATAGAAAAAAGGAATCGTGAATCGCATTGAGCGCTTTTGATTCGTCACTTTTATTGATGACAAAAGAAATATTGAGTTCTGAACTCCCTTGAGCAATAGCTATGATATTGATACCATTTTTACCTAATCCTTCGAAAAGCCTACCGGCTACACCAGGGACATTTTTCATTTGCTCTCCGATGACTGCAACCACACAAAGATCCTTTTGGGCTTTTATTGGCTCAATGAGACCATCTTCTATTTCTTTGACAAATTCATCTTCCATCGCTTCGATAGCCTTTTTGGCTTCTTTGTCTGATACTGCAATACTTATGGAATGTTCTGACGATGCCTGTGTGATGAGAATGACATTGACTTTTTCCTTACCCAAAGCGGTAAAAAGCCTTCCTGATACACCTGGAACTCCCATCATGCCGCTTCCTTGCAATCTGATCAGAGATAAATTTGCAAGTGAGCTGATACCTTTGATGGTAGATTTGAAACTTGCGTCATGTTCTTTATGTATCCGAGTACCTCCAAACTCTGGGTTAAATGTATTTTTGATGTAAATAGGAATCCCTTTGCGTAGCGCAGGCTGAATCGTAGGTGGATAAATGACCTTAGCCCCAAAATGCGACATTTCCATTGCTTCAGCATAGCTGAGTTGAGGTATGGTGAAAGCTTGTTTGACTTTCCTAGGATCACATGTAAGTACACCGTCTACATCCGTCCAAATTTCCAATACTTCTGCATGGAGTGCGCCAGCCAAAATCGCTGCTGTATAATCAGAACCACCACGACCCAGCGTAGTAGTAAGCCCGCCGATATCTGAGCCAATAAATCCGGTAACTATCTGGACTTTGTCGTCATGTTCCTGATAATATTTTTGTGTTGCTTCGTCAGTAAGTTTGAAGTTTACTTTAGCAGAACCGAAATCCTTATTGGTTTTGATAATTTTGCGTGCATCGAGATATTCAGAGGGTATGCCGCGCTCCGCAAAAGCTTCTGCAATGATATAATTGGCATTGCGTTCACCAAAGCTTAGGACATAATCCATAGTCCTAGGAGAGACTTCTCGTACCAAAAAAATACCTTTGAGTAAGTCTTTTAAGGTTTCGTGATTTTCATCAATATCAGCAATAACCTGAAGATATTTTTCATCATTTAGTAAAGCTTTAGCAGCTTCGTTGTGCCTGTCTTTAAACTGGTGAAACAAAGCAATATATTTATCTTTGCCCTGGCTAGCCAACTCACTCATCTCTATAAGCATATCCGTGACACCACCGAAGGCAGAAAATACCACAGTTAGTTTTTCACCACTTTCAATTCTGGGTTTCAGAATATTGGATATGCCTATAATACGCTCTGCAGTAGCCACAGACGAGCCACCAAATTTTAAAACTTTCATTCAAACTCTTATTAACAGGGACAAAATTACAGTCAAAAACTGAAATTATTCTTTTTTATCACTTGCAATTATCAAAATAAACAAAAAGCTGGCTATCGAGAAGATGACCTAAATCCAAATATACTTCCACATGCACCTCCAATAATATGAGCAGACTCAGCTATTTGATTGACTTCGACACTTTGCAAAAGTTCTTTTCCAACGAAAAGTAAAGCCACTAAAATAAATGTGACCGGTATCTCACCAGAACTCACATTGGTAAAGGATACCAATAATATCAACATAAATACAATGCCACTAGCTCCTAACAGTCCGGTATCAAAAAACATGACATTTATGATTCCTGTGACTAAAGCGGTGATCATGATCATATATAATACCTTTTGCGAGCCATATTTTTCTTCGATAATAGGTCCCAACAACAGTATAAATGTAAGATTGCCCAATAAATGCTCTAGGTTGGCATGACCTGCAACATGGGTTATTAATCCGGATACCGATAGTGGATTAGTCCAGTCGATTTGCGGATATACTGTAAATATGGGCATCAGATTTCCCATCAAAAATTTGTCTACAACATAAATTGCTGTACAAATCAAAGCAAAACCCAGAATCACGGGGGCATTCCATTTTATTTTCATTTAAAAGTTTTAAAGTTTAGTTAATCCAATGGCTCATCATCCTTATCCTTTTTGATATGGGCTTTTAGCATTCTAATCAGGGACAGGAACTCTTTGGGATTGTGGATAGATTTATCCTTTATGATATCATTAAATGCTTCTATGATCATATTAAGGCTATCCATTTTGATATGAAGGTCATCCGGATTTTTGGTATCCCAATATTTGCTCTCGTCCATCATTTCAAAATCTGCCAGATATTTTCCACTCAGGTACCTAAGCAGCTCAATAATTTTAATGTGTGCTTCTGCTCCTGCGTATTGGGTTTTCACAGAAATATTAAAGGCAAAATCTGATGGGTCAAACTTGTCATCATCTTCAGAAATGATTGGTTCTGGATTTTCATCATTCAAATCAAGTTTTACCGTTATCACTTTTACATTTCCTCTATTTTCATCTTGCATCAACTGTCTGAAAAAAGGATTAAACAATCTGCCTTCACTATTGAAAACCAATGAAATAGGCTCACATTCGGGTGGAACAAATATAATTCCGTAATCGTGATCATTGATCGGTTTCTGAAAAGCATGGTTTGGAAATTGGGTTTCAAAAACATTTACTTTCCACCCTAGGGTTTTGCAAATATCTTCTACCTCTTCTACAAGTAGCGGTAAAGCTGCAGCTTCTTGGAGTCTGCCTTTATAATGAAAAGATAGTCCCATAGGATGAATTTTAGATTGTAACGATATACAAAGTTATGTCTTATATTTCTAATAACTAAATAATGCGTATTTTATTTTAGTTGAAAGTGAATGTGATCATCATGCTTATGAGTAGGATCAATGGTTTGGGTTACAAATACTCCCAAAAGTTTTCTTTGTTGACTTTAATAAGTTTAGTTGGGTGGTACTTTTCTGTAAATGATTTTGTAAAAACTACTTTTTTAAATGGGCTGTATTTGAGAATAAAACCCCAAAATATTATAATATTTTATGAGTACAACCCCAAAATATTATATTTTTAAAAAAAATATCAATATCATCAGATAATTTTATTTGAACTTTACTTTATCTGAAAGTGAATGTGGTCATCATGCCTTACTGAATGGCATCCCTGAAACCTAATCCTTTGATCGGTAATTCGCATTCTTCTAGATAGGTGCGGCTCTATAAATATCTTTTCTAAAAAATTGTTTTCAAGAAGTAATGAAATGAGTTTTGATGTATGTTTTTCAGATAATTGCAAATCCTTATTGATTGTTCCAAAGGTAAAGAATTTTGCATAGTCGTATTGATAAAAACCTTTATTTTTACACTGTAAAGTAAAATTTTCTTCGTTTTCCTTTGGTCCTTCAAAAATTCCATAACCACTCCTTGATTTCAATAAATTTGTTTGATTACCTTTTACATCTTTATAAATAAAACTAAGGTCTAATTTTTTTCCATCATTGTGACTTAGATGCGGAAACAATGGAAAACCATCAATAAAAGGAAAGTTTGCATCGAGGTAATGAATCCTTATATTAGATGACAAGTCCATGATTTTGTCGGATGTTTTACTTAATAAATTATTTACTTCCGGTTTCACATAATTTCTATTTAAAATTATCGTCCAATAATTCGCTGGCTTCAAATTTTTATTGGAAATCACCCTTTCTCTTCCGAATACTAAGGCTATAGGTGGTACAACAATAAAAGTTGTAAAACAATATAATACTGTAAAAATGAAAGCTTTTTCCCAAAAAAGTTGTCTTCTAATTTTTTTACAAATAATCTGACTAACAATAAATACAAGTCCACCTATTTGGGTAATAATGGTAAGGAATAAAAAAAGTATGATCTGATAAAACAAAGTAAATTTCATAACTAAGATTTATATCTCTACATCTTAAACTTAGCTACTTTTTCACTTACTTTGATATACTCACCTAGTGCTGCTGATCCATACCAAGGGATCAGGTCCACATCAAATACTCCTGCTTTGATTGCTGGGTCTGTATCGCAAAGCGCCTGTGCTTCTTCTTTAGTTTTGACATTCAGAATAAAAAGTCCTCTGTAAGCGAGCTCATTTTGACCAAAAGGTCCTGCCACAAAAAGCAAACCTTCTTTAACCATTCTCTGGATGTTGGTCATATGGCCTTTAAATAGAGCATTCAAAGTGTCTTTGTTTTCGATCTTAGCTTTTCCGGTTTTGAGAATGACCAATACATAATTTTTCATACCATAATCGTCTGCCCCAAGTTTTACTGCGAGTTGTGGGTCATAATCAGGATTTATTGATTGTGAAAAACCAAAATTCATAACAAGAATGGTGATGAGTAAAAGTATGATGGATTTCATGATCACGATAAAAAAATTTGTAAAAAATAGTATAACGAAAAAATTACCTTATTTGTTATTATTGAAAATAAAAAGGGCCAGAATAACAATCCGACCCTTTTCACTAATCAATCTATTTATTTATTATCTTCATCGTCTTCATCTTCTATATCCTTTACCAGATCATTGACGTCTTTGGTGGCTTTTGTGAGCTTATCCAGATTGTCCTTTTTCTCCTTTGCTACATTTGGCTTTGACGTAGAATTGGTGGGCTCTGAAGCGAAGACAAATCCTTTAGCATCTGTGCCGATATAGATGGTATCTCCTGCACCAAACTTGCCACTAAGCACATTTTTGGCAAGCTCGTTGATGATCTCTTTTTGGATGACTCTGGCCATAGGTCTGGCACCAAACTGTGGCTCATAACCCAAATCTGCCAAAAGATCCATCGCTGACTCATCAAAATGAATACCTATTTCTTGTTTGGCCAAGTTTTTGGTCAGTTTCTTAATCATCAATGTTGCAATTTGCTTGATTTCTACTTTGGACAACGGCAAAAACATGATCTTTTCGTCTATTCTGTTGAGAAATTCCGGTCTTAGATTATCTTTCAGCAAATCAAAAACTTCCACCTTGGTGGTCTCTATGATGTCTGCTTTGTGTTTATCTCCTAAAGCATCGAGATCTTCAAAGTTTTCCAAAATCACTTCTGAACCCATATTGGATGTCATGATGATAATGGTATTTTTGAAACTGGCTACACGACCTTTATTATCAGTCAGCCTTCCATCATCGAGGACTTGCAACAAAATATTGAAAGTATCTGGGTGCGCTTTTTCGATTTCGTCCAGCAAAATGATGCTGTAAGGTCTCCTGCGTACTGCTTCTGTGAGTTGTCCACCTTCGTCATAGCCTACATATCCCGGAGGCGCTCCCACAAGTCTGGAAACAGAGTGTTTTTCCTGATATTCACTCATATCGATGCGCGTGATAGCTGTCTCATCATCAAAAAGGACTTCTGCAAGCGCTTTGGCCAATTCTGTTTTTCCAACTCCAGTAGGACCCAGGAAAATAAATGACCCAATAGGTTTCTTTTCATCTTGTAATCCTGCTCTACTTCTTCTGACAGCATCCGCCACAGCAACTACTGCTTCGCCTTGACCAATAAGTCGCTTGCCGATCTCTTCTTCTAGTGATAAAAGCTTTGTTTTTTCGCTTTGAAGCATCTTAGATACAGGAATGCCAGTCCACTTACTGATGACATCGGCTATATCATTGGCAGTAACCATTTCATTGGTAAATCGGCTCTCTTCTGGCAATTGCTCCAGTTTTTCGTTAGCTACTTTGAGTTGGGCTTCTTTCTCTTTGAGATCACCGTACCTTATTTTGGCCACTTTTTCGAAATCACTTTCACGTTCAGCCTTCTGGGCTTCATACTCCAGCTGTTCTATTTGTTTTCTGATATTTTGGATGGTATCGACGATTTCCTTTTCTGATTGCCATGCCGCTTTGATAGAATCGAGTTTCTCTTTGGCGTTGGCGATTTGCTCGGTGATAACTTTGAGTTTTTTGTCATCTTTTTCCTTTTTGATAAATTCTCTCTCAATCTCCAACTGACGTACCTTTCTGTCAAGCTCGTCCACATCTTCGGGTACGGAGTCTAGTTCGAGTCTCAATTTTGCAGCAGCCTCATCTATGAGATCTATGGCTTTATCTGGCAATTTTCTTTCGGAAATGTATCGATGTGATAGCTCAGCGGCGGCAATCAGCGCTTCGTCCAATATGCCAATTTTGTGATATACTTCGTACTTTTCCTGTATACCACGTAGGATTGATATCGTATCTTCTACGGATGGTTCGTCTATGGTGACTGTTTGAAATCTTCGTACGAGCGCCTTGTCATTTTCAAAGTACTTTTGATATTCGTCCAAGGTGGTAGCGCCTATAGTCCTAAGTTCTCCTCTTGCCAGAGCGGGTTTCAAAATATTTGCGGCGTCCATAGCACCTTGACCACCACCAGTACCTATCAGAGTGTGGATTTCGTCAATGAAAAGTATTACTTCACCATCTGATGCGATGACCTCATTGATCACCGCTTTGAGTCGCTCTTCAAACTCACCTTTATACTTTGCACCAGCTACTAAAGCAGCCATGTCCAAGGTAAAAATCTTTTTGCTTTTCAGGTTTTCAGGTACATCTTGCTGTACGATACGCCAAGCTATTCCCTCTACTATGGCTGTCTTACCCACACCTGGGTCTCCTAGGAGTATTGGATTATTTTTCTTTCTTCTGGAAAGAATATGCAAAATCCTCCTGATCTCTTCATCTCTTCCAATGATGGGATCTAGTTTGCCGCTTTCAGCTCTCTCGTTGAGGTCAACAGCAAATTTTTTGAGAGAATTGTATTGATTTTCCGCATTTTGATCGGTTACTTTACGACCTTTACGCAGTTCATTGATGGCAATTTTCATTTTATCTGCAGATGCCCCTTGATTTTTAAGAATGGAGGACGCTTTGTCATTGCCCATGATAATACCTAAGAGCATGAGTTCTATAGTAATGAATTCATCTCCAAACTCTTTTAACAATTTTTTAGCTGTGGCTAGTGCTTTATTCGCGTCATTGGTCAGATATTGTTTATCACCACCTTGTACTTTGGGATATTTTTCTAATTCAACATTGAGATCTCGTTTTAATATTGCAATATTGACTCCCATTTTGTTTAGGAGAAATTCCGCAAGTTTAGGGTCAGTCTCCATGATTCCCTTGATAAGATGCACTGTATCAACACTTTGCTGATCCAATGAACCGGCTAGTTGTTGTGATTTTAAGATCGCTTCCTGCGCATTTACGGTAAAATTGTCGTATGTCATTTCTGTTAATTATATTTTGGATATTTATTGTATAGACATCAAACATTTTACCATTTTTGAATTACAAGCCAAAATGACACAAAATCTTGATATATAATGACAAAAAGTCTCTATTGTAGAAATTTTTGTATCTTTGTCAGTGACTTTTAATAGATTACTTTATGATTCTTAGTATAAAATTTTATTTAGGATTGCCATGAAACAATAATCTGATATTTACATAAATTTGTTTTATATACAAAATTATATTTTAATAAATCAAGTTTTATTTTTCGTTTGTACTGGGATGTTTTTTTTACTAAAAAATTTTGACCATAAATTTCGGTTTTTCAAAAATTAAAAGTTATCTTTGTATTGATAATTATATTTTCTTTATATTAAACTTTCAATTATGTTACACAACACAACACAACACAACACAACACAACACAACTAGAAGTTTTGGTGTTTCTTATCGATTTTTAAGGCATTATAAAAATCTATGCATTATGATGTTATTTAGTTTTTTCATTTCATCATGTAGTCAACCTGTGGAACTCAGTGAAAAAATTGAAATTGAAAAAACAGAACTTAGAAATATTGTTTTAGGACCTGGATGTGGTGCAAATATCTTAGATCAGTGTGTTCCACCAAATGTCACAACTCTCCCATTTACATTAAACAATGTGGATGGATATCCTGGATGCAGTTTTGAAGTTTCTGTAACGTTGAGTGAATGTAGCTCAGGTTCTTTTATTATGACTTACGTAGGTGATTTTTTTCTTACTACTTATAATTGTCCTCAATATACTATTGACTTACAAAATGCAATTAATGCAGGTGGTACTGTCTTAACCGATTTTATTTTAAATTTTGAGAAAAAATTGTATAATGCATTTGAAATACATTATTTTAATTTAAATCCATTAAATTGTGGTTCTGGTCAAAATAGATTTTTTAATTGGTATCTTGACGCATGCAAACAATACTGTCTTAGATATATACAAAGTGAAAATCAACTTATTCAGACAAGGGGACTTTCATGTGGAACAGGTTGTTGCCTACGACAATCTAATTTATGTAAAGATCCAATAACTGGTCAAATAAGACAAACAACTTTTTATAATTTGATTAATCAAGCCAATTGCGGTACAATTTATCCTGACTTTGGATTAATTAAATGTGATGCAATTAGCCTATGCGCATTAACTTGCCAATAATCTAAATTAAATATATTTGAAGTCCAAAGCCTATTGCAGATTTTGGACTTCAATATCTTTTAACAAAATAATAACTAAACCAAAAATGAAGGTCAAATTACTTTCTTTACTCTCTTTAATTAGCACTTACAACTTAGCACAAGAAATCCCTAAGTTAAATATTAATGATCTTACTCCGAAATGGTATCATATACTTCAAGATTCAAATTTTGTCCAGGATACTTTTGGACTTAATATCAGAACACCTTTTTCTATATGCTTTCCTTTTGACCATCAACTAGTAAATGATCAGTTATTCATAAATAATCATTGTACAACGGGGCTAGGTGACAGAAATGGTAACCTTATACAGAACATAAATGTAAAAACTGGAATCATGAATTGGACTAGAACACTTAATAATGACAACTACCTAGTCAATCAAGAATTCTATCCTGGTATGTTTTATGATCAGGATTTGAATCAGGTCATTTTAAAAGGCTTTAGGAAGTACGGCAGCCCATCTACCAGTGGAATAGGGTGGATAGCGCCACAACCATCATTATTTTCTACTATAATCCTGAACAACAATAATGGAAGCATAAATAATCATCTAGTCAATCAAAATCTAGACACCATAAGATGGCGACCTATCGTAGGTACTTTTGTGAGAAGTCAAGCAAAAAATGACTGGTATATTCGTAGTAATTTCACACCTGGAGAAGGGTTATTATATACACTTGACAAAATCACTGATGAGCAAAATCTAATCACAAACTCATCACTTACATATCTAAGTGAAACTATTTCTGACTTACCTTTTTACTCTATTGGTAATAATTTATTAGGAAATGACAATAATGATCATTTTTACGGTATAGCCATTCAGAAAGAAAATTATAGCACTAAGCCATTTAATGCTCATCTTTTAAAATTTAGAATCAATGATAAAGGTGATTTTATGGATACAAGTTTAGATTTAATATACAAAAAAGATATAGCACCGTATATACAAACACCTGAGTCAGCACAAGGTTTTTTCGTAAATTCAAGGATATATGATGATGTTATGTACCTTAGTATGGTTTTTACAGATACCCTAGATAATCAAAAAATTAAACGATGGCTATTAGCGTTAGATAAAAACGGCAATGAACTTTTTTACATTAACGCTTTGACAATAGATGGAATTAATTTTCCACAAGCTATAACGTTCATAGGAAGGAAAAATGGAAAATTATATTTTGCTTTAAGTGGTAATGATGTGGATTACAGTAGAATTTTAGTAAGTGTGGATGATAAAGGAAATTTACAAAAATATAAAACTATCAGATCAGGTGATAGTGATAGTAAAATAAACGGGTTAAGATGTGTAATTTCTGATCAAGACGATCTTGTAATTTCCATGCAAGTTAATAACATGTACTATTACACTGCTGCCTACAATGCTAAAGATTTTGGCATTGACTTTACAAACAGTATCGCAGAATACAAATATTCAAAAGAATACCACGTATATCCCAATCCTACATCAAATATTGTGCTTATTGAATCAAAAAATTCCATTCCTTATACTATATCTTTAAATAATAGTTTAGGTAAAGAGCTAATCATTGAGTATAACAAAGATCCACATTACCAAATAGACCTTTCTATTTTAACACCAGGAATCTATTATCTAAAAATGCAATCTGATGATGGATCCGTGATGCAGATTGAGAAGATTATTAAGATATAATTGAATTGTAGTTGATGTAAAATAAAAAGGGTTAGCAATGATGCCAACCCTTTTTATTTTATATACTCTCCTGTTTAGAAAACTTCCAATACTTACTCTATCCTGAGCATTTTAATCACTGAAGTTGTATCCTGCGTTTTGACTTTACAGAAAAATACTCCATACTGATCGTTCAGCATATTTTTTTGGATCAATATCTGACCTTCACCTGCTGGCTGATGATTAGATTGGCTGTACACTGCGCTTCCCTTAGCATCATAAATAGTGATATTTACAACTCCTTCATTTTGCTGAGCATACTTTATAATCGTCTCTTCTCTGAAAGGATTTGGGGTATTTTGTGCTATGAACTGGTCTTGTACCTTATTATTTTGAGATACCTTCATACTCATAGCAATCGTTTCTAAATCTTTGTTGTACATTTCAGGCTTCAATTTGTTGCTAGAAAGTTTCACAAGGTCTAAAGTTGAAGCACTTTTTGTATTTGAAATTACAATATTAAACAGAATTTGGTCTTTTGTGAGTGAGATACCAGTATGATTATGGTAGGAAACATTAACAAAGGTCCTTCCTTCATATGTAAAGTGAGCGATATTTTCAGTTTGAATCGGAAGGTTTTCAGATTCTAAGCCTATATATTCTGCACCATTGACTAACGATAAGGTAAACTGAATTCCAGTAATATCAATATCTTCTGAAATCCCAACAGGAATAGAATGGATACCTGTAATATGGTGAGTATTTGGTATAACCAAACTTACAGATTTTTGGCTTCTATTTTGGGTTTTACCTATTATGTTTTCTGAGACAGTTCCATTCACATCTCCAACTTTGATGGCGATGAAATCTGAAGTTGTCATGTTGGCATCTAGGCTTTCGTATTTTAAGCTTTCTGCAAAATTCCATGGTTGATTCATATCTTCAAAAATGTAGGAAGCATCGGCAAATCTCCATGAAGTATTATTTTGGAACTTGTCTTGTACACCTAAAATCAGCTTTCTCAATTCTGTGAGGTCTGAAGCCGTTATATTCTTGCTGTTATTCACATCTGCTGCAATCAACTTATATGGCGACTCCAATTTTTTAATACCTAATATATGCCTTTGAATCATAACTAAATCCAAGGTCGTGATACCTTCCAAATAAGATCCATCTTTGCTAGGAGCAAGCTGATAATCATTGTACATAGCCAGATTATCGAAGTGATAAGCTCCATTTTCGTCCGACATTAGTGATCTTTCGGTTTCGCCACCATCTATACTTACCTTTGTATCTGCAACTTTGGCTTTTTCTTCTGTGTGAATATTTCCTGCAATCATGATACTACTTGTTTTTGTACATGCACCATGATTATCTTGCACTTCTATAAAAGTGATGGCTCTAGATTGGTTTCCGGCTAAGTCAGTCACCCAAAGTTCAACCCTCCTTCTACCCAAACTATCACAAGTATAGGTCCGTTTGGTATTATTGACAGTGCTGGAGAAGGAGTATTTTAACTGATTATTGGGTGTGCAATTGTCAAAACTTTGATTATTGAAATCTGAAGCCCAAATATCTGCCATACCCATACCAGCCATCAGATTGAGTGCCAAACCATTCATAGCAACTGCTTGAGGTGCTTTACAATCTCTCACAGTAAACAAAAATGAACATGTTGCCAGATTGCTGCACCCGTCTTTGGCTTCCCAGGTAAATCTATGCACACCCATAGGATAATCACGAGTTGTAGTAGCACCAGTACCAATAAAGTCTGGTGTACCTCCATTATTATTCAAATCAATTTTGTATGACCAATTAATTGTGACTGGTAAACAATCATCTGTTCCTGTAGCGTTAAAGGTTACACCTTTTGCCTCACAAATATTGCCTGTACAGATGATCGTATCTCTGCAAACTCTATTTCCTATCACTGGAGCTACATTATTTTTAACATAAATATTCTGTATGTATGTGAATTTACCAGGGCTACCGGGAGTATTGGTTTGGTATTGACACCAATCGATTACTTCCCATGTTCGTCTGATATATCTGCAATGTATTGGATGGGCAAATGTCTGATCTTTGTAGGTTGCGGCTGCCTGACTGCATCTATCATTATTGATGACTGGAGCGCCAGTAATACTTGGAGATGGGTCGGCTACGTTACAATTATTAAAATCAACATCCTTTTGTGGCCAAGTGATATCACCCAAATCTAGTGGATCTCTATCTATGACAAAGATTGTTTGTGTAAATGTAGTTGTATTACCACCTCTGTCTGTTACAACAAAATCTCTTTTGATTTGACCCGTATTACACATATTGAGCATATTTCTGACGGTCGACGTTACTGTTGCTCCTGGACAGTTATCATTATATATACCATTCTGACCAGCAATACCTGATGGTCTATAAAAATATGGATCAATGATCACAATATTATTTGGAGTTACCCCTGTAGGTACAAAGGTTCCAAAAACTGAGAGATTGTTTAAATTCAAAAGATATTCACAACTGATGCTGATATCTGGTAATGGTGTAGTAATCGTAGGAGCCAATTTATCCTGAACCATGACGGTGGTCATACAAGTATTGGAGTTTCCTCTTTCGTCTGTGACCTGAACTATTACAGTGATGGTTTGATTGACATCATCACAGCAAAACACCGCATAATTTCCAAAATCATCAAGGGTAGTACCACCACAAATGTTGCCCATTCTTCTTACTGAATAGGTAAGTGCTCCTCCGCAGTTATCCACAGCAGATGTCACAAAGGATGCTGCAGGCACTTCAGGTTCGTCACTTATGGAGATGACTCTGGGTTGTCTACACACGATATCTGGCCCCATTTTATCTTTAGCGGTCACTGTGATAGGACAACTTGCGGTCAATCCAGCCCCATCTGTCACTGTAAAAGTAAAAGTATGTGTCTGATTGTGTGATGAAGCTATCGTAGTACCTTGCAACGGTGATTGTGTTATGGTTGGTGGACCACAATTATCGTTTCTTGTGACCAAACCTCTTAAATCGGGAACGGTAAGCATACAGTTATTATTAAGGCCAGCTTCTTGATTGGAAGGACATGTTATCGTTGGGTTTTGAGTATCCCTTACAGTTACGGTCTGCTGACAAGTAGCAGTACGACCAGAAGCATCAGTTACCGTCCATGTGATTGTGTTGTTACCTACTATAAATTGTGTGCTTGAAGTGACAACAACAGCATTCAATCTGGCTACAGCTGTCTGCCCCGGACAGTTATCAGTAGTGGTCGGCACTCCCAATGAAAAGTTTGTTGCAAAACATACACCAGGATTAGCATTCACGGTAATATTTATTGGACAAGAGATTGTAGGGTTTTGATTATCCACAACAATAACATTTTGGGTACAAGTGGCTGTTCGGCCACCAGCATCTGTGACTGTCCACGTTACAATATTTGAGGTTCCAACAGAAAATTGTGTCGCAGGAGTAACAACAACTGAGTTAAATCTTGCTGTAACAGTTTGTCCAGGGCAATTATCCGCAGCTATGGGTGAACCTAAATTTACATTAGTCGCAAAACATTGCCCTGCGTTAGAATTGACTGTTATATTTGATGGGCAAGATATAGTTGGATTTTGATTATCTACAACAGTTACTGATTGAGCACAAGTATTAGTATTTCCATTTGCATCTGTAACTGTCCAGATGACGGTGTTATTTCCAAAAGGAAAAGTTGTGGTACTCGTCACTATTGTTGTACCTAATCTCGGTTCTGATGTTTGACCAGGGCAATTATCAGTAGTTGTAGGTGTTCCCAAGTTTACGTTTGTAGCAGAACATCCTGCGTTAGTATTTACTGTGATATTTATTGGACACGCTATAGTAGGTATTTGGTTATCCACAACTACTACATTTTGGGTACAAGTTGCTGTAAGGCCATTAACATCGGCGACGGTCCAAGTTACTAGATTGGAAGTTCCTGCCGGAAACTGTGTCGTGTTTGTTACAATATTTCCGCTGAACCTCGCCACTGTAGATTGTACACCACAGTTGTCTCCTGTTATTGGTGTTCCAAGTGATAGATTGGTGGCATAGCACTGAGTATTATTTGCATTTACTGTTATTGAAGCAGGACATGTAATTGTTGGATTTTGATTGTCTACAATGGTTACATTTTGTGTACAGGTAGCGGTACGGCCATTGACATCTGTGACTGTCCATGTGACTATATTTGTAGTACCCACAGGAAATTGTGTTGAACTGTTAACAATATTTCCATTATAGCTAGCCACGGTAGATTGTATAGCGCAATTATCATTGGTCAAAGGTGTACCAAGATTGACGTTGGTAGCTAAACATAAATCTGAATTTGTGTTTACAGTAATATTTGAAGGACACGTTATCGTTGGGTTCTGATTATCAATTACAGTTACAAGTTGGTCACAAGTTGCGGTATTACCACTACCATCTGTGACTGTCCAGATTACTGTATTGGTCCCTACAGGAAACTGGGTTGTCCCAGTGACTACTACTGCATTAAGCCTTGGAACAGTTGCATTCATGGGAAGACAATTATCTGACGTAATCGCATTTCCAAGTACCACGTTTGTGGCGTGGCAAACACCAGCATTGGCATTAACTGTCACTGGAGCTGGACATGTAATCGTCGGTGGAGTCATATCCATTACCATGACGGTGGATGTACAAGTACTACTATTCCCACAAACATCAGTTACTGTCAAAACTACTATGACTTTACCATTATTTGTGACAGCATCATTGCAACCAAAAAAAGTTTGATTGGATGTAAACGTCAATGGCCCACCACAATTATCTGTACTTCCATTATTTAGTTGTGCTGGAGATATAGACACCATTCCATCAGGCTCTAAATTTACAGTCAAATCCTGGCAGATCACAGTGGGAAGAATTGTATCGTTGACATTAATGATTTGGAAACATGTATCCATATTTCCGTTGGTATCACCAATTTTATAAAATCTTTTAATGGTCTTCCTATGGGTGCAAGTCATATTGAAAGTAGAATCAATGACGTGCATAAAGGTGCTTGTGTCCAACATAGTTTCGTCCATAGCTGACCCTCCTGCAGCTAAAAACTGTTGGTAAAACTGGAATGGTGCCGGTGCATCACATGGGACATTAAGGGTATCAGGACAAGTCAACTCAGGTGGTGTATTGTCAAAAACGACTACATTCATACAGCAGGATGCAAAATTCCCATTTAGGTCAGTTGCTGTCCAACATACAGTAGTTGTACCTAATGGATAATCATCTGAAGCGTCATCTGTTCCATTAAAGCTGTTGGTAATGACAATCAGAGAATCCGGAGTACAATTGTCTGTAGCTGTGGCTTGCGGTACCAGTACTGGAGTCAACATCATCCTTTTAACAGGAGACATACGACGACCATCCAAATTATTTCCTACAGAAACATTTGGAGGACAAACTATAGTAGGTGGCTGATTATCAATGACTATGGTTTGACTACATGTAGCTGTAGTAGGTAACGGTGGACAATCATCTCTCACATTCCACATCAATTGATATGTACCAAAACTCCATGTACCTAAATTAATGGTAGTAGGATATGGTGCATTCAATGTAACTGAAGTACCGTTGGGTAATGTGTAGGACATTGCTGTAATATTGCCACAAGAAGAAACGGGCGTATTGACTATAACTGCAGCCATACAATTTGCATCTGCAGGTAAAACCACCGGATCAGGACAGTTAATAGCGTCAGGTGCTGCGAGGTTTACGTTTTTGGGATGATACTCCTCATTTTTAGTAGAAAAAATCTGAAAAACATCAGATCTACTGAAAAGTATGCTAGCGGTCATTAAGACTACTGCATATAAGAACAAAATCGGCTTCTGTTTCATGACAAAATTGTTTACTCATTAATAAATGGTCACTGTTTTGGGATGGGACCAGAATAATCAATTTACTGTAAATGTTACAAAAATTATGCCAATTTTATATATAATGCATATTTTTAATGTGTTAATAATATTTAATTATTTTTTCACACCTAATTTCAAAGAAATTGATGTGGATCATAAAAAAAAATCATAAATGTTTTTTTAACCCATATTCCGCATTATACTGAGTATTCCGGAGTAAATTGAGCCACTCATTCCGGAGCAAACTGAACCAGTGATTCCGGAGCAAACTGAACCACTTTAAGATGTTGATTTGATAGTTATATTAGAGTAAAATAACACTCTGATATGGCCAATCATATAATATCGATGA